>JBGPOS010000098.1:0-9599 GCA_041488155.1 Tepidiformaceae bacterium | reverse complement strand
CCCGAAGGCGACGGCCAGTACGGCGTACACCGCGTACAGCTGCCAGAGGCTGTCGACGAACCCGATGAGCGCAGCCATCACCCCATCGAGGACGATGCCGGCGGCCATGAATTTGATTGGCCCGGAGCGGTCGATGCGCGGCCCTATGATCGCCGAGGTCAGCCCAGACACCGTGAAATAGAGTCCAGTCGCCCCACTTACGGCAGTGGTTGACCAGCCGTGCTCGTCGCGCAACGGTTTGAGGAAGACCGCCAGCCCGTAGTAGCCCACGCCCACACCGACGAACGCGAGGGCAGCACAGGCGGCGGCGACGTACCAGCCGTAGAAGACGCTCGCCGGCAACAGCCGGGCAGCGAGCGGCAGCCGGGCTGTTCCCTCGGGCGTCGCTCGTCCCGAGGCGAGCGGCGGATTCAGAGGCTTCGTTTCACCTGCCGTGGAAGACCGGCTCCCGCTTCTCGACGAAGGCAAGGGCGGCGCCCCGATGGTCCTCCGTCTGGCCGCTCGCGATCATGTTCTCCGCCTCTTTGGTGAGGGCGGCGTCGAGAGTGGACGTTGCTCCGAAGGCGAAGTTTTCTTTCATCCTGCCGAAAGCGAGGGTTGGGCCCGCGGCCAGCCGGCGCGCCAGCGCCATCGTCTCGTCCATCAACTGGGCTGCGGGGACCACTTTCGTGACCAGACCAAGCTCCAGGGCCCGTTGAGCGTCGAGCATTTCCGCGAGGAAGTAGAGCTCCTTGGCGCGTGCAGGGCCGATGAGCCGCTGCAGCAGCCAGGTGCCGCCGAAATCGCCGCTAAACCCGACCCGGGCAAAGGCTGTGCCCAGCCTTGCCTGGTCGCTGGCGATACGCAGGTCGGCGGCGAGGGCGACGCTCAGGCCAGCGCCAGCGGCAGCGCCGTTCACCGCCGCGATCGTAGGCTTCGGCATCTCGTAGAGCAGCCGCGAGATCTCCTCCTGTTGGCGGAGCACTTCGACTCTACTGACGAGCGGGCTGGCAGGAGCACTCTCTCGGCGAGGTCCGATGCTCGGCTGAGCCATTCCCTTGACGTCGCCGCCGGCGCAGAACGCTCTTCCTGCGCCGGTGATCACCAGGCAGCGCACGTTCGGGTCGGCGGCCGCCTTTTCGCCAATGGCGAACATGGTCTCGAGCATCTCGCCGCTCATCGCGTTGAGCGATTCGGGGCGGTTGAGGGTCATCACAGCGACGTTGCCGTCGACTTCGTACAGGACGGTATCGGACATCAGTTGCCTCACGGGACTCGAGGAGTGCGGGCATTCTAACGCCTTTTGGCGCTGGCGCGGCTCAGTGCTCGGCTGGCAGCGTCCGGCGCACCTGTCGCCCGAAGCCTTCCGGCTCGCGGATGAACGCGTAGCCCAACGCCGAGGCCCCGACGAGGATGAGGCCCATGATGACGTACACCGCGCCGTTGCCCAGGGTGCCGCTGGTGAATCCGCCCGCGAGCGGCCCGACAAGCAAGGCCATGGACTGCATGCTCGCCGCCAGCCCGAAAGCGCTTCCCTGCTTGCCCTCCGGGACGCTCGCCGCGATGAGCGCGTTGGTGCCCGGCACCATCGCCCCCTGGAACAACCCCACCGAGGCAAAGAGCAGCAGGAACGAGGTGTAGGTGCCTGCCAGCGCCACGGGCAGGTAGAGCAACCCGGTAACCAGCGCGGCGCCTGTGACGCAGTTGCGATAGCCCAGCCGTCCGCCGAGGGGCGCCACAGAGAGCGCTGCGATCGTGCTCGTCAGCCCGACAACGCCGAAGAGGACGCCGGTGGCAGCCTCCTCCTTCATGTGGAAGCTCAGCCCGGGCAGCGTCAGCTCGACGCGGCGGTTCCCTGCGTCGCCGGCCGCGCTCTTGCCCGCGAAGTCGTCGATGCTGATGGGCATAACCGGTCGGACGAACTGCGTACTCAACCACAGGGCGAACAGAAGCCCCAGCATGAGAACGATCTGCCGTTCCGAAATGACGACTCGAAGGTTGTGGGTCAACCCTTCGCGGGCGCCAGGTTCGAGCGCGGCGACGCGTGGCGCGATCGTCTCCCTCGGCTCGCGGACGAACAGCCAGGCGAGGAATGCGGCCATCAGGAAGAGCCCGGAGCAGAAGATGAATGACTCGCGGATGCCGAGATTCGCCGCTACCAGCCCACCGGCGACCGGGCCGAGCATGTTGGCCGAGAACATCCCCGTCTGGAGCAGACCGAGCGCCTGGCCGACGCGCTCCCGTGGCGTCGTCGCCGCGACCAGCGCAGCCGCGGCGCCCATCGTCCCGGCGAAGGCGCCCATGAAGAACCGCAGAAGGATGAACTGCCAGGCGGCCTGGACGAGGCCCATGAAGGCAACGATGATGCCCGCCCCGATGAGCGCGCGAAGGAACATCGGTTTGCGGCCGTACCGGTCAGCGAGCGCGCCCCAGAGGGGAGCCGTGATCGTCAGCGAGAGCCCTGTTGCGCTCGCGGATAGGCCGGTGAAGTAAGCGATCTGCGATTTGTCGCTGACGCCAAGGTCGCGGATGTAGAAAGGGACGAAGGGAAAGACGAAGTTCGCGCCGAGTAATCCGACGAACACTCCGACCCAGACGAAGGCGAGGTTTCGTTTCCAGCCGGCAGTGGCTGCTGCGGACGGACGCTGGACAGCGCTCACGATCGGCGGCAGGGCGAACTCAGCCGGCTCGGGAAGGGGCAGGTCGTCACGCAGCAGGTTCCGGAGGGTGAGGTGTGCCCATCTTCTCAGCAGGCCGGGCTTGGGTCATCCGTGGAAGGCCGCTAGCCCGCGCGCATTTGCTCGATCTGACTGAGGTGCGTGTCGACGTGGGCGACGCCCGCGGTCATCAGGTCGGCGATGGTTACCGTGCCCCGTTCGGGATGCAGCCCCGTCCTTTGCCAGGACGCGGCGTCACACTGCTGGAGGAGTTCGGCGGTCGAGTAGCGCGTCTGCTGGAACAGCGAGAGTGCGCCTTCGGGGTCGCGCCAGAGGTAGTGGAGGCGTCGCTTCCACATCTTCTCATCGATGAGTGAGAGGGCCGGCGCGTCTTCGGCGAGCATCATGCGTACCCGGATCGCCCTCACGAGCTCCATGTCGCAGAGGTGGATGATGACATCGCGGATGCACCAATCGTCGCCCGGGGGCCGGCGGTTGAGGAGACCAGCGTCGATTCCGGCAACGGCGGCGCGCACGAGTGTGGGGCCCGCGACGAAGAGCTCGAACAAAGGCCTGAGGGAGGCCGGGATGGCAGGCATGCCGCATTCTCCTGCGGGGCAGCCGGACGCGGCAACCCAATGATCTCGCGCCATCCTTAGCCTGGCGTTTTGTTACAGTGGTAGCAGCATGCCCACTGGACAGAAGGACTATTACGAAGTTCTCGGCGTCGACCGGGGCGCTTCGCCGCCGGACCTGAAAAAGGCCTACCGGCGCCTCGCCATGGAGTTCCACCCAGATCGGAATCCATCGGGCGACGCCGCGGAGCGGTTCAAAGAGATAAACACCGCCTACGAGGTCCTCTCGGACCCGGAGAAGCGGGCCCTCTACGACCGCTTCGGGCACGCCGGGGTCGATGGCTCGAACGGTGGAGGCCCCCAGGGCTTCGAAGGCTTCTCCAATTTCGAAGGGTTCGGCGACATCTTCGATGCGTTCTTCGGTGGCGGCTCGAGGAACGGCCGCCGGCGGCGCGGCCCTGCTCGCGGCGCTGACCTGCGCTACAACCTGAAACTGACGTTCGAAGAGGCTGTCTTCGGGGTCGAGAAGGACATCGAGTACACCCGCTTCGAGCGCTGCGAACGCTGCGCGGGCAAGGGCGCCGAGCCGGGTACCGACCTTTCGATCTGTCCCGAATGCAACGGCGCGGGCGAACTCCGCCGCTCCCAGCAGAGCATCTTCGGCCAGTTTGTGAACGTTTCCGCCTGCGGGCGCTGCCAGGGCGAGGGCCGGATCGTCGCCAACCCTTGCAGTGAATGCCGCGGCAGCGGGCGCGAACGGAAGCAGCGTCACATCCGCGTTACCGTCCCGGCAGGGGTCGACGATGAAGCCCAGATCCGGCTGACGGGCGAAGGTGAGGCGGGTGGCCGCGGAGGAGAGCCGGGCAACCTCTACGTTGTGCTGTCGGTGGCCGACCATCAGCGGTTCCATAGAGTGGACGATCACATCCTCCTCGAACTGCCGATCAATATCGCCCAGGCAGCCCTCGGCGCGCGCATCTCGATCCCCACGCTCGACGGTGAAACGGAGTTCGATGTCCCGCCCGGGACGCAAACCGGCGAAGACTTCGTCCTGCGTGGCAAAGGCGTGCCCCACCTGCGAGGCAGTGGACGGGGAGACATGGTGGTGCGGATCGCGGCGGTCATCCCCGAAGAGCTCACAGACGAACAGCGCGAGCTGCTCGAAAAGCTGGCGCTGACCATGGGCACACCAGCCCTCCCACGCAAGAACAGAGGGTTCTTCGAACGTATCCGCGACGCCGTCGCGGGCTAGGCGCGTGACCGGCCTTTGGTTTGAGATCACCGCCCATGTGCCTCCGGCCGACCTTGAAGCAGTGAGCGCGCTGATGCGCGATGTCTCTCCGGGCGGCATCACGATCGAGGAGGCTATCGACATCCTCGGGCCAGAGATGGGCTTCCGGGTGCGGCACGACGAGCCCGTCGTGGTACGCGCCTACCTGCCGAGCAGCGAGCTTGGCGCCGTCCTGACCGACGACCTCCGCCAGGCGATGGCGGCCTTCCCGGCGGTCGAGCTCGTCGCGCGGCCCCTGTACGAAGAGGACTGGGCGGTGACCTGGCGCGAGTTCTTCGGCGTGGTCGACTACGGCGGCCGCCTTGTGATCGTGCCCTCGTGGATCGAGCACGAGGTGGCTCCGGGCCAGGTCGCGATTCGCCTCGATCCCGGGCAGGCGTTCGGGACGGGCCACCACGAGACAACCCGCCTCTGCCTCGCAGCCCTCGATGACCTCGTGCGGCCGGGAACGGCGGTCCTGGACGTTGGAACCGGTTCGGGCATCCTCGCTATCGCGGCAGCCCGACTGGGGGCCCGTTCGGTGCTGGCGTTCGACATAGACCCGATCGCTGTCGAGGTGGCGCGGGCCAACTGCCGCGAGAATGGCATCGGCCCGGAGGTGCGGGTCGAAAGCGGCACCCTCGGGGCGGACCACGACGGGCGCTTCGACCTCGTCGTTGCCAACATCAGCACCGATGCAAACGTGGGCCTCGCGGCGGCGTTCGCCGCAGTGACAGGCCCAGGGGGCAGCCTTGTGGTCAGCGGGATCTTGAGCGACGACGCAACCCGGGTCCGGGACGCGCTGGCCGCCGTGGGCTTCGGGCTCACGGCGATGCGGCACGAGCGCGATTGGTGCCTGCTCGAACTGAGTCGCCTGTCCGCGGCGGGGTAGGATGAGGGCGTGGCCCACGTCCCACGCCTCTACCGCCCGGGGCACATAGCTGCCGGCCCGCTCGTCCTCGACGGAGAGCAGGCCAAGCGTCTCGCGGGCGTCATGCGCCTCCGATCAGGGGACGAGTTCCGGCTCTTCTCGGGGGACGGCCGCGAGTGGCGGGCTGCCGTATCTGCGGTAAGCCGGTCGTACCTCCAGGCGGTGGTGTCCGACGTGGCGAGGCAAGAGCCGCCGCCGCTGCTGGTGGTCGAGGCCTGGATCGGGCTGGTAAGGCCGAACCGTTTCGACTGGGCGGTCGAGAAGTGCGTCGAGGCGGGCGTCGACATCATCCGGCCGCTGGTGAGTGACCACGCTGCGCGGGGCGAGGGAAGTTCGACGGCGCGCGCAGACCGTTGGGAGCGGATCGCCATCGAAGCGGCCGAGCAGTGCGGCCGCCTCCATCTCGCGGTGATTGAGCCTCCCGCCCGCTTCGAGGAGCTCATCGCTCGGCATCGCGGCGGCCTGTTCGTCGGCGACCGCGAAGGCCGCCCCTGGCCCGAAGCCGCGGTCCTGGTGCCGCCCCAAGGGCGGGTGGCAATCGCGATTGGCCCCGAAGGCGGGTTCAGCGCCGAAGAGCTGACGCGCGCTCGCGCGCGGGGAGGCGTCGCCGTCTCGTTCGGGCCGAACGTGCTCCGCACCGAGACGGCTGCCGTGGTCGCCGTCGGCCTGATCCGCGCCGGGCGAGTCTGAGGGCGACGGTATCTCGCGTCTGGCTATCCTCGGAGGGTGAAAGTGGCGCGGGGGTTGGCGGGAGCGTCTGCCCTGTTCGCGGCGAGCTTCGCCCTGCACATCGTCGCGGGCGCCCTCGACCAGGGCTGGCTCTTCGCCATCGCGGTCGGCCTCATCTACGTGACAGCGACCGCCTTCCCTGTCATCGCACTGCGGCTGGCCAGGGCGCCAGCGCGCAGCTTCTCGGGCCTGCTCATCTTGGCGGCCGGCGCCGCGGCGGGCGTCGGGTTCACCTGGGGAGCGCTCTGGGCGGCAAACGGCAGGGCCATGGCGTGGTGGGAGCCTCTCGCAGCGGTCGCGCTTGTTGCCGTTGCCAGCGTTGGGGCGGCCCGCGTTACCGGATGGCTCTCGCCGGGGAGGCGCTCCCAGGTCGTCGGCACCAGAGGCCAACCCCGGCGCAGCTAACGCCGCAGACGCGGATCCCAGATGTCCCGCAAGGAATCCCCGAGGAGGTTCGAGCCGAGCACCACGAGGCTGATCGCGATACCGGGGAAGACCACCACGTGCCAGTAGCCGAGTCGAGCGAACGACAGGTTGTTACCGCTCATGTCGATGCCCCAACTGGGTGTGCCGGGAGCGACGCCCAGGCCGAGGAAGGCGAGCGCTGACTCGGCGAGGATCGCGCCGCCGAGCGCGCCGCTCATGAGGATGACCGTCAGCGGCAGCAGGTTCGGCATCACGTGGCGGAAGAAGATGCGGTGTTCCGAGCAGCCGACCGCCCTCGCGGCTTCGACGTAGGTGCTGTGCCGCTCCACGATCGTGGCCGCCCGCAAGACCCGGGAGCCGCCGAAGAGGGCGCCGATCGCGATAGCGATCACGATCGTCTTGGGCCCACGGCCGAACGCCCCGAGCAGGAGGAAGTAAAGGATAAGGCCGGGGAAGGCGGCGAAGGCTTCGCCTGAGCGCTGGATCAGGTAGTCCACCCATCGCCCGTAGTAGCCGCCGAGGATGCCGAGGAACGAGCCTGCCCCGGCGCCGATGAAAATCGCGGCGCTCGAGATGATGAGCGAGATCCGGGCGCCGGCGATCACACGGCTGAGCACGTCCTGCCCGAGCGAATTCAGCCCGAACGGATGCTCCCACGACGGACCGCCGAGCTGGGTGCCGGTGCGCAGCTCGCGGGGGTCGTAGGGGGCGATCTGCCCCCCGAAGACGCCCATCACCACGAACAGGACGAGGACCACAAGCCCGAACACACCGGCAGGATGCTGACGAGCCAGGCGGGCAAGGCGTCGCACCCTGTTCGGCCCTTCGGTTCGCACTCCGAGGTCGAGGCCTCGCCCCAGCACGCGCGTCGCCATTAGCGGTACTTCACGCGGGGGTCAAGCACGGCGTAGGAAAGGTCGATGATCAGGTTCATGGTCACGACCAGCAGGGCGGAATACACAACCAGGAACTGAATGACGGGGAAGTCGCGCTGGAGCACTGACTGGAAGAAGAACTGGCCGATGCCGTTGATGCTGAAGATCTGTTCGAGGATGAGCGAACCGAAGAACAGCGCCGTGATGTGTCCGCCAACGACTGTGACGATGGGGATGCTTGCGTTGCGCAGTCCGTGCCGGAGGATGACCGAGCGCGCCGGGAGTCCCTTGGCTCGCGCGGTGCGGACGTAGTCCTGGCGGAGGACTTCGAGCATCGTGGAACGAGTCAGGCGCATCATCCCGGCCGACCCGCCGACCGCCAGCATGAGGGTCGGCGGCAGATACAGCCGTAAGTTCGTGAGCGGATCCTCAAAGAACGAGATGTGCCCGCCCACCGGAGGTGAGTAGTTCCACCAGAGCGACGGCAGCACGATCAACAGCACAAGTAAGAAGAACTCGGGAATCGACTGGCCGAAGACGGCGAAGATACGAAAGCCGTAGTCCAGCGGGGTGTTCTGCTTGACGGCCGTGGCAATGCCGAGCGAGACGCCAATCACCGTGCTAAAGACCACCGAAAGGAGCAGGATTTCGAAGGTAACCGGCATCCGGTTCTTCACTTCGGGCCAGACGGGCTGCTTGCCGCGGAACGTTTCGCCGAAGTCACCCCGTGCCAGGTCGGCCATCCAGTGGGCGAATTGCACAGGCAGCGGGTCGTCGAGGCCGAGATCTTTGCGGATCGCTTCCACCTGGTCCTTGGGCGCCTGTTGCCCGGCGAGGAGCAACGCGGGGTCATCGGAGATGGGCAGCCGCAAGGTCAGGAAGGTGATCAGCGAGACGGCGATCGCGATGACCGGCAGAAATGCGAGCCGGCGGAGGGCGTACTGGCGCATGAAGGTTCGCCAGCCTAGGACTTGTCGATGTAGGCCTGGCCGGTGAAGAGTCCGTAGCTTCCCCGGCCCCGGACCCGTCCTTTGACGTAGCCCCAGGTGGCCGTGCTGGTGATGGCCACGAAGATGGGCAGGAACGGCGCGGCCTTGGCGAGGGCCTTTCGCTGGATGTCTTTGATGGCTTCGATCCGCAGCCTGTCGTCGAGGATCTGTTTCTGCTTGTTGACAAGAGCATCGAGCTCGTCGTCGAAGAACTTCGACCAGTTCTCCCGCCCGCCGATCGACTTCGTGTACGACCCGACGTAGCTGCTTGGGTCGTCATAAGAAAGGGTCGGGTAGGTGATGAAGCCGCTGAAGTTCGAACCGTAGAGTGACTTTTGCAGCCAGGTCCCGAAGTCCTCGCCCACGAGCTTGATCTTCAGTCCGAGGTTCTTCTGGAGCTGCGACTGGACGATTTGAGCGAACTGGGCGGGACGGTCTCCGGGCACGTAGAACTTGAGCTCGAACTCCTTCGAGGTGTCGAAGGACGTTGCTGCCAACAACTTCCTCGCTTCAGCAGCGTCGAACTTGAGGAGGGTGGCGAGTTCCTTCTCATCGAGCGCGTAGCTCTTGAAGCCGGGCGGAATCGGCCCACTCACCTGGCCGTCGCCGAAGTTCATGAGTGCGATGAACTCGTTGCGGTCGATGGCCATGTTTACGGCCTGGCGGACTCGTGGATCGGCCCAAGGGCCGTCGGCCCGGCCCTCGAGAGTCCAGATGCTGGCGCTCAGGTCGTTGTCGATCTCGATCGCTTTCCCGTGCTTCTGGTCCAACTGGTCGCGTTCCAGCTTGTTGTTGGGGGCGACGCTATCGATCTGCTGGGACGAGAAGGCGGCCAGCGCCGCGGCCTGTTCTTGGATGAGCTTGTAGTCGATGCCGGCGAGCCACGGCTCGCCCTTGATCCGCCACTTGTCGAACCGCTTTATCTTGAAGTTCGCGCCGTTCTCGTGGCTCACGAACTGGTAGCGGCCGCTGCCGATCAGCTCCTTGTCCATGAAATCGGGGGCTTTCGCGATCTCCTCCGGGATGATGGAGCTCGAGATCGGGCTGCCGGCGTTGGTCGAGCTGAACGACCAGGCGTCGATTTGCTTCAGGGTAAACGTAAGTGTCTTGTTGTCGGGTGTCTCAATCTTGTCGAGACTGTCCTTCCACCAGCTGCTGGCCGAGATGG
>JBGPOS010000097.1:0-9655 GCA_041488155.1 Tepidiformaceae bacterium | reverse complement strand
TCGACGGCTTTGCCGTAGGTGCCGTGCAGCCAGTCGCGCTTGGATGAACTCGGCATAAGAGGGACTCCCGGGGGAGAAGACGGGCCCTGGGGCCAGCAGTTCTTGTGGCTCGAAGTATAGGTGAGGGCGAGTGAGGCCGCCAAGCTGAAACGTTGGGGTCTGCGTGTTGGGTGTTAGGCGCGGTCGGGGATCAGCAGCACCAGCCGGTCGGCAGCACGCATGACGGCGTCGGCGGTGCTGCCGAGGGCCAGGCGAAGCACTCCGCCGCGGCCGTGCGTGGCCATGGCGATTATGTCGCAGCGGTTGTCGCGGGCGTAATCGAGGACGACTTCAAGTGGGCGCCCGAACCGTACTTCTGCCTTTTCGGTTGGCTCGGCGAGGCGTGAGAGGTAGAGCTGGGCCGCGTCGGCGAGGTGCTGTGTAATCTCGCCGAGGTCGGCGCCGCCGACAAAACCGGGCATGACTGTCTCGCCGAAGGGATTCACGACGCGGAGAAGGTGGACTTCGGCGTTGGAAGCAGCAGCGATCGCCCGGGCCGGCGGGAGTGCCTGTTCGCTCGTTTCTGATCCGTCGAGCGTTACCAGGATTCGGTCGAGGGCGACCCGCGTCGCGCCCGGTCGGACGACCAGCACAGGCGTGTCCACGCTCCGCACGAGGCCATCGGCGACGCTCCCCTGGATGAGCCGCCGGAGGCCGCCACGGCCATGGGAGGTTAGGACGACGTAGCTCGTGTCGCTGTCCGCCACGACCTCCACCAACTCTTCGAGGACAGAGCCGATCCGGGCTTCGGTGGTCACCTTCAGGCCGGCGAGCGTTTCGCCCGCAGCAAGCCGCGCGAGGTATTCGTTCAGGGCATCGGCGATGCGCCGCGGGGTAGCGCTGGATTCGAGCCCCGCGCGCTCGAAGAGCTCCGGGTCGTAGGTCCAGACCGAAACGAGGTGGAGTGAACAGCCGATCGCTCGGGCGAGAGCGGCCGCCCAGGGGAGGGCTTCCTCCGCGAGCGGGGATTCATCGAGAGGGACGACGATGCGGGGCATGCACACCTCGGCCGCCGGAGAACCCGGCGGCCTTCATCGTCCCCGAGGCAAGCCACTGTGGCAATGCGCTAGGGGTCGGTGGTCTGGCGTGCCTTTTCGACGAGCCGCTTCAGCCGCTCTGGCTCGAACTCGATGGGATCGCGGACGACCGCGAAGTGCCGCCGGCGTTCGTGGAGTTCATCGTCGTAGGTACGGAAGTGCCGGGCCTCTGCCTCACTCATACCGGCATATTCGACCGTGTTGGCGGAAACAACAGCACTGTCTTGCCAGACCGAGGCGTTGCAGTCGTGGGCGCGCAGAGGCAGGATCGGGCCGGGCAGGCGAGCAAGGCCAAAGGAGAGTCATGGACACAGGAAAGTTCCGCGGCTTCGAAGTCGAAGTGCAGGATCCGGGCATCGCCGTGATCACCTTCAATCAGCCCGAGCGGCTCAACGGGTTCACCCAGGGCGCGAAACGGGACCTGGTGGAGACGCTGCTCCAGGCTCAGATGGACGACGCCGTACGGGTGGTGGTGATAACTGGAAGTGGACGGGCGTTCTGTGCGGGCGACGACATCACCGGAAGGCGCCCCGCGGGCGACGGCGCGGCGCTGGTGCCGGAGATCCCTGGCGGACACCGTGAGCCGATCGGCACCTACGAAGGTCTGCGAGCGCTGTCGCAGCCGGTCAACCTCGCTGTCCGGAACCTGGACAAGATCAGCATCGCAGCGATCAACGGCGTGGCGATCCAGACAGGGCTCTCGCTCGCGCTCGCCTGCGACTTCCGGGTGGCCTCCAGCGAAGCGCGCCTTGGCAGTGCCACGCTGCGGTTCGGCTTGCTGCCGGACGAGGGCGGACAGTTCCTGCTGGTGCAACTGATGGGCGTGGCGAAGACGATGGACTTTCTCATGCGACGGCGGATCGTGTCGGCAGACGAAGCGCTGGAACTCGGTCTGGTGCACGAGGTGGTGGAACCGGGCGAGCTGTTGTGGCGGACGATGGCGCTCGCGCGGGAGCTGGCCGAGGGGCCACAGGTCGCCATGCGGCTGCTGAAGCGGACGATTTACAACGCGGCTGAGATGACCTTCGGCCACGCGATGGACGACATCGCCGCGAAGACGGCAATCAGCGACCACCACCCAGACTCGCGGGAAGGCGTGGCGGCGTTCCGCGAACGGCGCGAGCCGCACTTCAACCAGTGGCTGGAGAAGCTTTCTTCGTGAGCAGGGACACGGCGGCCCTGGAGCGGTACAACGCGGAGTGGCTCGACGCGTGGACGGCGAAGGACACCGACCGCCTGCTGACGTTCTACCATCGCGACGTGGTCTACCGTGACGGCCAGGTGCCGGCCGGTCTCACCGGTCACGCGGCTTTGCGCGCCTATCTCGACGGACTGTTCAAGGCGACGCCACCGATGCGCTACGACCCGGACGAGGTATGGCCCATCGAGGGCGGATATTGCGGGCGCTGGATCTGCACCATCGACCTCCCCGATGGGAGCACAAGGAAGCTCCGAGGATTCGATCTGGTGATTCTCGACGGGGTCCAGATAACGCTGAACGAGGTGTACACCCACAACCTGCCGTGAGTTTGGAGGCCCGCCTCAGCGAATGGCACGGAAGAACGTGCGCACGTCTTCGAGGAGCAAGTCCGGCTGCTCCATCGCGGCGAAGTGGCCGCCGCGCGGCATGTCGGTCCAGCGCTGAATGTTGAAGCGCGGCTCGGCCCACTTGCGGGGCGGCGCCCAGGGTTCTTTCGGGAAGGCTGCGACGGCGGTCGGCACTTCGACCCGGCCGGACCTAAACGCGTTGGCATCGCGCATGGCCTCGTAGTAGATGCGGGCAGCGCTGGCGGTGCTGTTCGGGGCCCAATAGAACATGAGATTCGTGATGAGGTCGTCCTTCGAGAAAGCCTTCTCGACGTCGCCATCACAATCGCTCCAGGTCCGGAACTTCTCGATCACCCAGGCGGCGAGTCCGGCAGGAGAGTCACTCTGGGCGACGGTGAGGGAGTTCGGTTTCGAGCCCTGGACGTTGCTGTAGCCAGTCTCCTGGGCGGCGAAGGCGTTGCGGCGGTCGGAGGCAGCGCGGTCGGCATCATCCATCTCTGCGGGCGGGACGCCGATCACGAAGTTGAGATGGATCGCTGCGACGTGGTTTGCGTGGGCGCTTCCCATGCGCGAAGCGATGATCCCGCCCCAGTCGCCACCCTGAACGCCGTAGCGGCCGTAGCCGAGTTCGCCAGCCATGAGTTGATCGAAGGCCGCGGCGATTCGGCTAATACCCCAGCCGCGCTCTTTCGGACGGCCGCCGAAGCCGAATCCGGGAAGGGCGGGGATGACGACGTCGAAGGCGTCCCGGGCTTCGCCACCGTGGGCTGCAGGGTCGGTGAGGCGGTCGATGAGGGCGTGAAACTCGAACATCGAGCCGGGCCAGCCGTGGATTAGCAGGAGAGGAAAGGGCGCCGGCCCCTTGCCTCGAACGTGCCAGAAGTGAAGGTCGACGCCATCGACCTCGCAGACAAACTGGGGGTACTGGTTGAGGCGGCGTTCCTGGAGCCGCCAATCGTAGTGGTGGCGCCAGTAGCCGCAGAGGTTACGGATGTAGTCGACATCGGCGCCGTAGTCCCAGCCAGTGCCGGGGATCGGCTCGGGCCAGCGGGTGGCATCGAGGCGGCGATGGAGGTCGTCGATGACGTCCTGGGGTACGGCGATGGTGAAAGGGCGCGGTGGCATGGCGGTAATCATACGCGAGCATGTGGGAGGGAACCGCCAGCGGGAGCACGGGGGAGGCTGACCTTGACCCTCTTTGGGGGCCTGCCTAGCATGGGATTCTTGGAGCTGAGGTAGCTCAGCCGGTAGAGCACCGCACTGAAAATGCGGGTGTCGGCAGTTCAAGTCTGCCCCTCAGCACCACAATTTGGAATCTGCGGACCACCACACCTGCCGCTAGCTCAGCGATCGCCCGCAATTTGGCCAGAGCGCAAGACGTGGAAACTGATCTGGCCAGCCGTTCGTCTTTGCGGAGTCCGAGTTGGAGGGCTAGATTGGCGCCAACTCGAGCCGCAGCCCGGCGCGCAGCCGGGTCTTGACTCGCCCCGCCGCAGAGCGTCGCAGCTCGTGCGGAGAATCGGCCCATCAGGAGGGGGAACCCGGTATGACAGCTAACCAATCAGCGGCCGACGAGGCCGTCTCGGACCTCGGATTCGACCCGGACGCGCTGCGCGAAAGGTACCGGCAGGAGCGGGATCGGCGGCTTCGTGCCGATGGTAACGCCCAGTACCGCGAAATCGTCGGAGATTTCACGCGCTTCGCCGAGGATCCGTACACGCAACCGAATTCACGGCCGGCCCTTACGGACGACGTTGAAGTGGCGATCATTGGCGGCGGATTTGGCGGCCTGCTTGCTGGGGCACGGCTGCGCCAGGCAGGGGCGGAGAGCATCCGGATCATCGAAAAGGGCGGCGATTTCGGCGGGACGTGGTACTGGAATCGGTACCCCGGTGCGCAGTGCGACATCGAGGCGTACATCTATCTGCCTCTGGTCGAAGACCTGGGATACATCCCGACTGAGCGATACGCGCGCTCCCCCGAGATCATGGAATACAGCCGCGCGATGGGCCGCAAGTTCGACCTCTACAACAACGCCTGCTTCCAGACCGAGGTGACAGGGCTTCAGTGGGACGAGAACGCCCTGAGGTGGATCATCTCTACGAATCGCGGCGACAGAATGCGGGCGCGCTTTGTCGTCATGTCGAACGGGCCATTGAATCGCCCGAAACTGCCGGCGATCATCGGCTTCGAGACGTTCGAAGGGCATACCTTCCACACGAGCAGATGGGACTACGGGTACACAGGCGGCGACGCATACGGGAACCTCACCGGGCTGTGCGACAAGCGCGTCGGCATCATCGGCACCGGCGCCACGGCAGTGCAATGCGTCCCCTTCCTCGGTGAGTGGGCCAAGGAGCTGTACGTCTTTCAGCGCACGCCGTCGTCGGTGGACGTGCGCGGCAACCGCCCCACGGACCCCGAATGGGCCGCTTCACTGGAGCCCGGCTGGCAGAAGCGCCGTATGGACAACTTCAACATTCTCCTCAGCGGCGGCTTCCAGGAGGAGGATCTGGTCGCCGATGGCTGGACCGATATCTTCCGCAACGTGTTGATGGTCGGGGGGCGCCCCGGCGCAAGCGAAATGTCACCCGAAGAAATCGCCGAGGTGATGGAGATTGCGGACTTCCAGAAGATGGAGCAGGTGAGAGGACGGGTCGATTCACTTGTCAAGGATCCAGCGACAGCGGAAGCCCTCAAACCCTACTACCGGCAATTCTGCAAACGCCCGACCTTCAACGACGAGTATCTGCAGACGTTTAATCGTCCGAACGTCGCACTCGTCGACACGAAGGGCCGTGGAGTTGAACGAGTTACCCGGAACGCCGTGGTCGTCGAGGACAAGGAATACGAGGTTGATTGCCTCATCTTCGCGACCGGTTTCGAAGTGGGCACCGCGTACACGCGCCGGTCTGGCTACGACGTCATCGGCCGGAACCGCGTGACGCTGTCGGAGAAATGGGCGGGCGGACCATCGACCCTTCACGGGTTCTTGAGCAACGGGTTCCCAAACTGCTTCTTCATGGGCCTCATCCAGGGCGGATTCACAGCGAATTTCACGCATATGCTCGATGAGCAGAGCACCCACATTGCCTACATCGTCAAACACGCGATGGAGACCGAAGCCCGGACCGTCGAGGTTTCAGAACGAGCGGAGACCGAGTGGGTGGACACAATCCAGAGGCTCGCGCGCCGCAGTGAGAAGTTCCAGGCCGAGTGCACGCCGGGGTACTACAACAACGAAGGCAAGCCAGACCCTGCCGCCGGCTTCGTTTCGGGGCAGTACGGCGGCGGTCCGGTCGAATTCTTCAAGATCTTGAGTGACTGGCGGGCTGAAGGGAACCTGTCGGGTCTCGAGATCGCCTGAGGCTCCGCGCGGTGCGCGACAGGCGATTTCGACTCAGTACCTCAACCGCGAAACAGCAGCCGCGAAGGAGCAGCGTCGCGGCCGCAGAACCCTGCGGTGGGACGGTGCGAAAGAGCGAGTTCGTCTGGGAGCCGGTCGGACAGGTTCGGACCGCCTGATCGAAACGATGCGCTCTCGGTTTATGGGTTACACTAATGCGCGGCTCGCGGACATCGCCGCTGCGCTTATACGCCCAATCGGCACTGCGAGCGCCAGACCATCGAAACTGGAGCTCTTCGAGTTCGAGGAGGACTGGTTCTTGTTCCGTCTCCAGCCGCTGCTTTTCCAGCCCTTCGAATCACTGGTCCCGTACTCTCTTTCCGATGTGCTGGAAGAGATGCGGGCAGCCCATTTCCCTGGCATCGACCAGCCGGTCGAGGTGCGCATCGCGGCCGAAGGGCCCCTTGCGTACATCCAGGCTGGTTTCATGGGGAGAGGCCGTCACCTGGTCGTGTTCCACCCGGTGCTGAATCACCTGCAGACTCCAATCGAGGTGATCCGGTTCATCGCCAAACACGAGTTGACTCACATCACCAGACCTCCCCGAGGGGTCGGGGCCGACTACGAAGTCCATCCGCCTGAGTTCTGGGAGCACGAGGCAGCGATCGGCCCTGAGCGGTACGCCGTCTGGGCCTGGGTTCACAAGAACCTCAACCGTTGTGCCCGGAACACCGCCGGCCGCTACCGCGTGGGTGGGAAGTGGCGCCTGTTGTGCGACACCCCAAGGACGCCATACACGCCGTCGTTGCCATTCAATGGCGAACGCTGGGATCGCGTTTGTCCGGGCGCCGGCGCGCAGCTACGGCTCCCGCCGGACTGGACGCCGCGTCAGATGGGCCTCGCCAGCTAACGCCTCAGCCGAGGAATGTTTACGCGCCGGTCACCGTGATTCTCTTGCCCGGCAACCGGGAGCGGCCGATGGTCTCCGCAGGTGGGTTGCGCCCAGGCCGACGGGAGCTGCGACCGCCTGCGCCGTCGCCAGGAGATCGTCGTGAGAACGTCGTTCGTATCCACAGTCCTTCTTGTCGCGGGCATTGCTGCACTGGGTGTTGTTGCGTCGTTCGCCGCCAGCTCCGACACGACGCTCAAGGGCGGGGATCAACTCCGCGTCGCGTGCGGCGGGACGCAACTGACAACGACGCGCATCGACGCAAAGACGATCATGGCGCGATGTGTGGCCGCAGCGAGTCCCTCGGCGACGGCCACGGCAATAGCGACGGCCACAGCCACGTCTTCGCCAACCCCCACGACAGTCGCCGTTCTGCCAACCTCCACGGCTACGGCCTCGCCAACGTTGGTGCCGGGCGGCGCAACCACGCTCGCCGGGTGTCCGGTCTTCCCCTCCGATAACGTCTGGAACCAGGACGTTTCGCATCTGCCAGTGGACCCGCGCTCGGCGAGCTACATCGCCAACATCAACGCGGGACGCCAGTTCCTCCACGCCGACTTCGGCTCGAACCCGACCTACGGTATCCCGTTCGTGGTCGTGCCTTCGAACCAGCCTAATGTGCCCATCAACTTCACAGCGTACGGCGACGAGAGCGACCCCGGCCCGTACCCTGTCCCGGGCAATGCGCCGGTCGAAGGAGGCAGTTCGAGCAGTGGCGACCGCCATGTGCTGGTACTCCAGCAGGGCGTGTGCAAGCTATATGAGATGTTCAGGGCGTTTCCGAATGGGAGCGGCTGGAACGCCGACGCGGGCGCGATCTTCGATCTCCGATCGAACGCTCTGCGGCCAGCAGGGTGGACGTCGGCCGACGCTGCGGGGCTGCCAATCTTGCCCGGTCTTGTGCGCTTCGATGAAGTCGCTGCCGGCCAGATCACACACGCGTTGCGGTTCACGGTGAGCAGGACGCAGCGGGCCTACATCCACCCTGCGACGCATTGGGCGAGTTCCTCGACGGACCCGAACCTGGCGCCGATGGGACTGCGCCTACGCCTGCGGGCAGACTTCGATACGTCCCACTTCACGGGCGAAGCGCGCGTGTTACTGGAGGGATTGAAGAAGTACGGGATGATGGTAGCAGACAACGGATCGGACTGGTTCATCACGGGGGCGACGGACCCCCGCTGGAACGACACGGATCTGAACCAGCTGAAGACGGTGCCGGGCTCTGCGTTCGAAGTGGTGCAAACCGGGACAGTCGTCAAGTAGGACCCGGGGCTCCGTCGAGACCGCACTGTGCCGGGGAGGCGGCTCCAGTAGCATGGGCCAGTGAGACACGCCAAGATCGTCGCGACGCTGGGGCCTGCATCGGACTCGCCCGAAGTCATCAAGCGGATGATCCGGGCGGGGATGGATGTCGCCCGGCTGAATGCCAGCCATGGCACGCTCGACGAGCACGTGACGACGGTGGCGAGAGTGCGCGCGGCGGCCGCGGCGGAACGCAGGCACATCGCGGTGCTGTTTGACCTCGCCGGCGCGAAACTCCGAACTGGACCGACCAGCGACGGGCGACCGGTGCGGGTCGCCGGACGCGCACCGGTCCGCCTTCGGGCAGGGGTCGGCGTAGGCACAGCTTCTGTGGTGTTCGTCGACTACCCTGACCTGCTTGACGACGTCAAGGCGGGCGATCGAGTCCTGCTCGCAGACGGCGCGCTCGAACTGGCGGTGGAGGCGCGAGAGAGCGACGCGCTGCGCTGCAAGGTCATCGCCGGAGGGGACCTCGGGCCCAACAAAGGCGTGGCCTTCCCGGATTCACAGATCACGCTGCCCGCAATGACTACGGAGGACGAAGAGGCGATCGATGCCGGTGTACGGGCCGGGGTCGATTACTTCGGTTTGAGCTTTGCGGGGAGCGCCGAGCACGTACGCCAGGTCAAGAACCGGATCGGAGCCGCGGGCGAGGTGATCCCGGTGATCGCCAAGATCGAACGCCGCCAGGCGATCGACAACCTCGACGCGATCCTTGCAGAGGCGGATGGGGCGATGGTGGCGCGGGGCGACCTCGGGGTCGAGCTTCCGCTGGAACGGGTGCCGATTGAACAGCGCCGGATCATTGAAGCCTGCAGGCGGCATTTGCGTCCGGTGATCACGGCCACTCAAATGCTGGAATCGATGGTCAGCTCCCCGCGGCCGACGCGAGCGGAGGCGAGCGACGTGGAGAATTCGATCTGGGACCTTTCGGACGCGCTGATGTTGAGCGACGAGACCGCGATCGGGGATTACCCGGTCGAGGCCGTGGCGATGATGGACCGCCTGATCCGGGCGGCTGAGGAGGTGAGGTCGCAGGAACCACCGGCGATGCCAGCCCTCGAGGGCGACAACCATGCTTATGTGATAGCGAGTGCGGCGCGACGGGTGGTGGAGTCAGATCGCAACATCCGGGCGGTGGTGTGCTTCAGCCAGTCTGGGATGACGGCGCTGTTGATGAGCAAGGTGCACCCGCCCGCGACGGTCTACGCAATCAGTCCGCTCGAGTCCACGTGCCGGCGGCTGTCGCTGGCGCGAGGGGTGGTGCCGATGCTCGCGCCGTGGGTTGACTCCTCGGAAGCGATGTTGCGCACGGTGGACCAGGTGCTCCTCGGGGAAGCGGACTTCCACCTGGGGGACGAATGCGTGGTCGTGGCGAGCCTTCCTCTGCGCGTGCGGGGCGTGACGAACTTCCTGAAGCTGCACCGCCTG
>JBGPOS010000096.1:0-9885 GCA_041488155.1 Tepidiformaceae bacterium | reverse complement strand
GCCCGGTCGGGCGCCATCATCCTTGTCGTGATAGCGCTCCCATTGACCTTCGCCATGAGCCTTGCGGCCGGTGCGATCCTCGCTGGCTACGCAGCCGTCATGCTTGGCTACTCCCTGGGCCTCAAGCGAGTCGCGATCCTCGATGTGCTCATCATCTGCGGCGGCGTGGTCGCGAGAGCAACGGCGGGGGCGGCCGTGATCGACGTCGCCATCAGCCCCTGGCTCTACGTTTGCAGCAGCTTCGCCGCCTTCTTTTTCGCCAGCAGCAAGCGCTGGGCCGAATATCGCCAGCTCGGCCCGCAGGCTGCGCAACATCGGCCAGCGCTCGCGCGTTACAGCGGGGAGATTCTCGGCCAGCTCCTCACGATCAGCGCCGCCACCGCACTCCTCAGCTACGCCCTCTACACGATCGAGTCAACCAACGTCCCACCCAACGGATCGATGGCACTGACCATCCCCTTCGTCGCCTTCGCACTCTTTCGCTACTTACTCTTGCTCAACGGAGATCGGAGCACCGACGCGCCTGATCAGATCGTGTTCACCGACCCGCAGATCCTGGTCGCCGTGGTGGGGTTCGTGGTGACGGCAATGGCGGTGCTCATCGCCCACCAGGGGTCGTAACCCGTCAGGCGTTCAGTGCGCGCGGTAGCCTTCGACCCCGGCCCCGGCGAGTTCCGGCCGGCCGCTCCAGGCCCAGGCGTAGTTGGTCCGGCTCACGCCCATGAGCATCCCGTTCAACGCCGACGGGTGGATGAACAGCCCGGTTTCCGGTGGCCGATCCTCGCTATCGGTGAGGCGCGCACCTTGCGCCCGGAGGGCGCTGGCGAGGCCGCCGATATCGTCGGTCTCCACGTAGCACATGTAGAGCGAGGGCCCGCGCCGCTCGTAGAAGCGGTCCATCGCTCCCCCACCCCACGTCTGCGTAACCTCTATCCGATCCAGCCGACCGGGCGGGTCGAACAGAGTGAGGGTGCCCTTGTATCCGTACAGCTGGCTTTCGATTGGCGAGAATCGCTTCGCGTCGAGCCCGAAGATGCGGCTGTAGAGCTTCGAGGTGTCTTCCCAGCTGGCCACCGGGTTGGTGACCTCGTAGACGTGCCGAATCCTGCCCACCGGCTCGCGGCTCTGCTCTCCGAGGATGACCGTGGGCATCCCATGAGTGGCTCCGGCCGCGAGGTAGAGCCGGCCCTTCTCGTCACTGAACTGGACGCCCTCGGCGCTCAAATGGCGCCCCATCGCAGCGATGTCCGGGGTGCTGAACCCAACTCCGTAGAGCCCCTGCCCCCATCGGTTCGCGAAGTCTTCTATCGGCCCCGGGCCCGCAGGCTGGAGGAGCTCGAACTCGCTCACCCCGGCCTGGACCGTCGTGCGGTGGGCATTGAGCGAGCGGGAACCGTCTTCCCCAACCACTGTCGCACCGAAGATCGCCTGCCAGGTCGCCGCGGCTTCGGACCGGTCTCGGACAACGACCTGCACCCTATCCACATACGAAAGCATCGCGCCCTCACTTACCAACGGGGGCATGATACCGGCCGCTGGACGCTCGTGGCCCGCGAGGACAAGAAAAAGGGCGCCGTCCGCCAGACCCCACTCGACAGCTCAGTTGGGAAAGCCCAGTTCAGGCCGACTCCCCCCGCACGATCTCCTTCGATGGCGCCGAGGAAATGTCGATCGGTTGGCCCCCGCGCGTCAACAGAAGCGGCCGCTGGTGTTTCGTGACGGTATCCGCGTTGACCACGCACTTGCGCACGTCGCCCCGGCTGGGGATCTCGTACATCACTTCCATGAGGGTGTCTTCGAGCACCGTGCGCAGGCCCCTGGCGCCGGTCTTCTGCTTGATCGCCATCTCTGCCACCGACCGCAACGCATCGTCTGTGAACACCAGCTCGACGCTGTCCATCCCGAAGTAACGCTGATACTGCTTCACAAGCGCGTTCT
This sequence comes from Tepidiformaceae bacterium, assembly GCA_041488155.1. GTDB lineage: Bacteria > Chloroflexota > Dehalococcoidia > Tepidiformales > Tepidiformaceae > JBGPOS01. The sequence goes on along the minus strand of JBGPOS010000096.1, from coordinate 7,947 downwards.
TCGGCTCGGTCAGGATCTTCACCAGCGACTCCACGTCGAGCGACGACAGGCCGACCACCATCGGCAAACGGCCGACGAACTCCGGTATGAGCCCGAACTCGAGCAAGTCGTCGTGCGTTACGTGGGTGAGCAGCTCGTCCATGCGCTGCGAGCCGCGGAAGCCGCGTTCCGCCCGGAAGCCAATACGCACGTGGTCGCGAGTGAGACGCTTCTCGATATGGTTTTCGAGCCCTTCAAACGCGCCGCCGCAGATAAAGAGGATGTTCTGCGTGTTGATCTGCAGGAAGTCCTGGTGCGGGTGCTTGCGCCCGCCTTGCGGGGGGACGTTCGCGACGCACCCTTCGATGATCTTCAGCAGTGCCTGCTGCACACCCTCGCCCGATACGTCGCGGGTGATGCTCGGGTTGTCGCTCTTGCGCGAGATCTTGTCGATCTCGTCGATGTAAATGATCCCTCGCTCCGCTTTCTGGATGTCGAAGTCCGCCGACTGGATCAGGTGCAAGAGAATGTTTTCGACGTCCTCGCCTACGTAACCGGCCTCTGTGAGGGCGGTGGCGTCGGCTACCGAAAACGGGACGTCGAGCATGCGTGCCAGCGTCTTAGCAAGGAGCGTCTTGCCCGTACCGGTCGGCCCCACGAGCAGAATGTTCGACTTCTCGAGCTCGATTTCGCCGTCGCCGGCGGCCCCTATGCGCTTGTAGTGGTTGTAGACCGCCACGGAGAGGACCTTCTTGGCCTGCTCCTGGCCCACCACGTACTCGTTCAGATGGTCGTAAATATACTTCGGCGGCGGCACACGCTGGGCGGGGCCGACAGCGCCCTTCGCGGTGGCCGGAGTGGTGTGCGAGCCGGTCTCTTCGTCGATGATCTCGCGACAGAGATCGACGCATTCGTCGCAGATGTAAACCGCCCCGGGCCCGGCAATCAGCCGTTTCACCTGATCCTGGTTTTTCCCGCAGAACGAGCAGTGGTATTGCACCCGGTTGGTTCGATTGCCAGCCAATGTGGTCCCTTTCAGCTCTTGCTGCGGCCGTCTTCCGGGCGCGCGAGGAGTTCGTCGACGAATCCGTACTCTTTCGCGCCCTGCGCGTCCAGGTAAAAATCGCGGTCGAAGTCCTTGGTGATCCGGTCCACCGTTTGCCCCGTGTGGGCCGAAATGATGTTCCGGATGATTTCGTTGTTCCGAAGGATCTCCTTGGCAGCGATCTCGATGTCAGACGCCTGACCGCGAGCGCCGCCGAGGGCCTGGTGCATGTGGATCGTCGCGTTCGGGAGAGCGAATCGCTTGCCCTTCGCCCCGGCGCAGAGCAGCACCGTCGCCATCGAAGCGGTCTGCCCGACCGCTATCGTCGACACATCAGGCTCGATCAGCTGCATCGTGTCATAAATCGCCAGGCCCGCCGTGATCACGCCGCCCGGCGAGTGGATGTACATGCTGATGTCTTTCTCCGGGTCCTCGCGCTGCAGGAACAGCAGCTGCGCCACGATCAGGTTCGCGATCTGATCATCGATTGGTGTACCCAGAAACACGATACGTTCTTTGAGAAGAAGTGAAAAAATATCGAAGGCCCGCTCCGACCGCGGCCCGCTCTCGATCACCGTCGGGATGACGCCCTCGACGCTGGGATGTAGGGCCAAACTCTCAGTCATTCCGGCTTCTCCTCCTGAGGTGCTCCACCAGCGATCTCTGCCAGGCGATCAAGTGTCTTCCTGCTGAGCAGGTTGCGACGGATGGTCGCCAGGCCTTCCGGGCTTCCGAACATCTCCCGGAAGCGCGCCGCGTCGTCGCCCATCGGCGCCGCCAGCGAATCAAGCTCCGTCTCGACCTCGCCGTCCTTGACTTCGATAGACTCCGATTCGACGAGTTGGCTCAGCACAAGGGACCGTCGCAGCCGCGTCTCGGCCGTCTCGCGCAGCGTCTCCCGGTACTCCGATTCGCTCCGCCCGACGCGCTGAAGGTAGTTCGTGTACGCCGCCTGGTCGTTGCCCATGCTTTCCCGCACCAGGTGGTCGATCTCGCGCTCCACCAGCACTCGCGGGTACTCGAGCGTTGCGCCTTCAAGCAACTTGTCCACCCCGGCCTGCCGCAGACGGGCATCAGCCTGTTCCTGGATCGCCTTTTCGAGATCGCCGTGCACCCTCTCCCGCAGCGCCGCGAACGTTGGAAACTCGTCCGCGTTGACCTGGCTCGCGAACTCGTCGTCCTCTTCGGGTAACTGTTCTTCCTTGAGCTCGGTCACCTTCAGGGTGAAAGAGGCGTCTTTGCCCTGGAGGCGCTCAAGGCGGAAGTCGTCCGGGATCGCGATGTCGACGCTCTTCTCCTCGCCCTTTTTCATCCCGAGGAACGCCTCAGCGAGCCCTGGCACGACGAGCACCGAGCCCTCTCGCAGCTGGAATTCGGCATCGTCATCGTTGATGAAGGCGTCGCCCTCCACCTCTCCCCGCACCGCGCCAGTGATTGAGTCGTCCCACTGGGCGCCGCGCTCGACCGGCGCCTGCGTCGCGAACCTCCGCCTGAGGAGGAGGATCTGCTCCGCAATCATTTCGTCCGTGACTGAAACAGCCTCGCGCTCGACCCGGATCGCGGTGTAGTCGCCCAGTTCAACCCTCGGTCGCACCGATACGGTCGCCTTGAAACGCACCGGGTCGAACTCGAGGATCTCGAGCTCCGGTTGGGCAATCGCGTCCACGTCCTCCGACTCGAGCGCTTCGTTGTACACATCCGGCACCAGCCGATCTAGAGCCTCGCGGATCAACCCCTGCCGGCCGAACACCCGCTCGACGACGGGGCGGGGAGCCTTCCCGGGCCGGAATCCGGGGATGCGTGATTTTGCCGCCAAACGCTTATAGGCCGCCTCAAGAGACTTCTCGAGGCGGTCCTGATCAACTTCGATGTCCAGTTGCACGCGGCTCTCGGGGAGCCGTTCGAGGGTTACCTTCACAAGGCGGCGACGATCCTCCTGACCGAGTATAGCAAACCTCGGACCGGGCGGCCGGAGCCCAACACGAACCTAACGTCCGGCGATCAGCGCCGCGTCGTCCTTGGTTCAAGGATGTCTACCAACGCGTCTCCGAGCAGGTTCCAGGCGTAGAAGAAGAGGACCACGGGGGTCGCAGAAGCCAGGAGCAGGTGCGGATACTGCTGAAACGTCCGCACGAAACCGGCATCGTTGATGAGGCTCCCGAAGCTCGCCGCGGGAGGATCGATGCCGAGACCGAGGTAACTCAAGCCCACCTCGGCCCCCGCGATCCCGGCCATACCACCGGAGAGACCAACCATGAAGACCGGCAGTACGCCCGGCAGCACGTGCCGCGTCAACACTCGCCAGGTGTTCGCCCCCATCATCTCGGCGGCGGTTATGTAACTCGACTCGCGTATCGCAAGCACCTGGCTGCGCACGATCCGGCTCGTCCCGATCCAGGCGAACGGGACCGTGGCCCCCACCAGAATGGTGAACTTCACGAACGTCCGTGAGTCCTCACCCAGGAACGTGTTGTCCTGCAGCCAGAAAGACACGTCGTTGATCCGCTGCCGGAACGCCGCTGAAATCGCCAGCATTAGCAAGAGCGTGGGCAGTCCCGACAGGACCTCTCCGGTGCGCATGATGGCGGTATCGAGCCAGCCGCCCCGGTAGCCCGCGAGGAGCCCGAGACCCAGGCCAAGGAAGATGCCCCCGGTGAGCACGACGGCCACCGTGAAGAGGATCGTTGTCCGCGCCGCGTACAGCACCCGGGAGAACAGGTCGCGCCCGAGTGAGTCGGTGCCGAAGAAGTGCTCGGCCGAAGGTCCCTGTCGTCTGTCCTGGACTGTCACGTGCTGTTGGTTCGGGTCGTACGGCGCTACGACGGGCGCGAGTATCCCGGCCGCGTAGAAGATCGCCAGGTAGACCACGGCGATCGTGGCGAGCTTCTTCCGAAACAGCCGCTTCGCAAACGCCCACCGCTTGGGCGCCGCGAAGTCTTCCGTGGGGAAGTATTCGGCCGTCGGTGCGAGTGCCACCCCTATCCCCTTCCCGCCCCTAGCCGGATGCGCGGGTCGATCACGGCGTACGCGAGGTCAATTACGATGTTCGCAAGCACGAACAGCACGGAGCCGAACAGCACCAGCGCAAGCACGACATCGAAGTCGGGCGCGAGTACTGCCGACAACGACTCCTGGCCGATCCCGGGGATGCCGAACAGAGTCTCCAGGAAAATGGCTCCCCCGGTGATTCCGGGCAGCGAGAGGCCGATGATCGTGATCATTGGCAGCAGCGCGTTCCGCGAGATGTGGCTGATGACCACCGTGCGCTCCTTGAGGCCCTTCGCGCGCGCCGTGCGAATGTAGTCCTCGCCGAGCACCCCAATGACGGAGGCCCGCATGAAACGCGCAACGCCAGCGACGCCCGGTAGCCCAAGGATCATGATGGGCATGATCATGTGCGTGCTGTAGATGCCGTCGTAACCGAGGTCGACGATCCCCAGCTTCAGGGCGAAGAACCACTGGCACAGCGGTATCAGGACGAAGACGGGGATGGCGTCGAGGAAGAGCCATGAGCTGATGATCAGCGGGTCCAGGAAGGTCCCTCGCGCCAGCGCCGCGTAGATGCCAACCGGGATCCCCAGGCCGAAGGTAATCAACAGGGCGAACAGACCAATCTGCGTTGAAACCCACATCTTCGGCAGGACCACTTCTTTGACGGAGTAGTCCTGGTGTCTCGTCGAGACCCCGAGGTCGCCGTGAAAGAGGTTGTTCATGTAGGTGAAGTACTGCTCGATGATCGGCTGGTCGTAGCCGTATTTGGCTCGCAGCTTGGCTGCCCGCTCCTCGTCGTAACGCTGGCCCAGGATGGTGTCCACCGGGTCCCCGGGCGCCAGCCGCATCATGTAAAAGACGATGATCGAAATGGCAAAGATGACAGGGATGGCCCAGAGCAACCGGCGAATCGTGTAGCCGAGCAGGCCCGGGCCCACGAAGTCTACTTACCCTTCGAGTTGTCGATTTCGAGGTACCGGTACTTGGGCACCGTCATGGAGACCTGCGGCCAGTTCTTCACGCAGGGCTTCACCAGCAGATGCTCGATCGGCCAGAAGTCCGGGATGATCACCGCGTCATCGAGGATCTTCTGCTCGGCCTGCTGGTAGAGCTGGTAACGCTTGTTCCGATCCCGTTCGGTGCGCGCCTGGCGGAGTAGATTGTCGACTTCGTCGCTCTTGTAGCCCTGCTCGTTCTGCGGGCTGTCGCTGTAGAACAGCTTGTCGATGAAGTCCTCCGGGTCCGGGTAGTCCGCCGCCCAGCCCGCGTCAAACATCTGGAAGGTCCCCTTCCGCAGCTCCCGGAGGTAAGCCGAGAACTCGCTCGCCTGCAGGACAACGTCTATGCCGAGCGTGTCCTTCCAGCCAGCCTGGATCGCCTGCAGGATCTCCGGCGCGTCCCCGCCCGCCCCGGCGTACGTCAGGACGATGCGCGGCAGCTTGCCCCCGTACTTCGAGTCCTGGAGGAGCTGCTTCGCCTTGACTGGATCGTACTTGTAACTCGAGATCTTCTCGCTGTAACCGGGCATCTCGGGCGGCAGAATGCCGTCGGCGACGCGCTGTGTTCCATAAAGCAAGACGTTGTTGATGTTGTCCCGGTCGATCGTCATCGCCAGCGCCTGCCGCACCTTCAGATCGTCGAACGGCGCTTGACGCAGGTTGAAGGCCAGGTAGGAGACCGCCATCCGCGGCTGCGGCTTGTACTCGGCACTGAGCTTGCTCTTGCCGCCCTTCACCGCCTCCAGTTCGATCGCCGGCACCGCGCCCACGTGCAGCTCGTCGTTCTCGTATCTCGTCAGCAGCGAACCGCCGCCGAGTTCGAAGTCAACCTCGTCCAGCTTCGCCGCACCCAAGTGGTAACGGTCGTTCCGCTTGAGCCGAATGACTTCGGCCGGTTTGTATTCGGTCAGCTTGAACGGCCCCGTCCCGTTTGGATGCCGCGTCCAGTTACGTTGGTCCTTCTCCACCGTCTCTTTGTCGACCACGAAGCCGACCGGGTAGGTGAGTTCCGAAATGAAGTAGTCGGCCGGCTGGTTGATCGATATCTCGAGGGTGCGGTCGTCGATCACCTTGACGCCGCTCACGTCCTTGGCCTTGTTGTTGTACCGGTCCTTCAGGCCAACGATGTCCCCCAGGTACAGGGTCACGGTCGGCGAGTTGTTCGCCGGGTCAGCGGCCCGTTCGAGGCTGTACTTGAAGTCCTGCGCCGTGACGCGCTTCCCGTTGTGGAACACCCCGTTGTCGCGCAACTTGAAGGTGTACGTCTTGCCATCGTCCGAAACCTTCCAGCTCTCCGCCAGGTCCGGCACCACCTTCAAGTCAAGGTCGAGAGTGACGAGCCCGCCGAACACCTCGACCACGTACTCGCTCGTAGCCTCGTCCCGGACCTGGATTGGGTCCAGAAGCGTGGCCGGCTCACCGCCAAACGTGACGAGAGTGTTACCACCGCAGATCCCGCCGGTGGTGCTCTTCGGCTTCGGAGTGCTGTCGCTCGAACTCGGCTGGCCGCTGCTGTTATCGTCGCCACCGCCGCCCACCACGGCAATCACGAACACCACCCCCACCGCAAGGATGAGGAAGGCGACGAAGCCCATCATGAGCGTGAGCGTTCGGTTCGACATGCGATACCCACCGGCCGGAGATTCAGCTAAGGGTACGCTCTCCAGCTCTGACGCGATCCGTCCCGGCGTGCAGCGGTGAAGGCGAAGGAAAGAGTACACGGGAACGTGCAGACCGGGAATCTGTCTTCGGCTCGCTCAACCCGGCCTTTATTCCACAAGCTCGTCAGTCCCGGGCGATGTTCGGCGCCAGCACGATCCCCAGCTCTTCGAGCTGCTTCGCATCGACCTCCGAAGGGGCCCCCATCATCGGGTCCAGTCCCGATGATGCCTTCGGGAATGCGATGACATCTCGAATGTTCTCTGTGCCAACGAGCGACATCATCAGCCTTTCGATGCCAAGGCCCATCCCGCCCTCCGGCGGGGCGCCGTACTCCAGCGCATCGAGGAGCACCCCGAAGCGCTCACGCATCTCGGCGTCGCTGTGGCCCATGAGCGCAAAGACCTTCTCCTGCTGCGCCCGGCTGGCGATCCGGATCGATCCACCCCCCACCTCTTCCCCGTTCACCGTGAGGTCGAATTGGCGCGCCCGCACCTTCCCCGGGTCCGTATGCAGCAGGCGCTCGTCTTCTGCAAGGAATCCGCTAAAGGGGTTATGCATGGCGTCCCAGCGTTCTTCGTCCGGGTGCCATTCAAGCAGCGGCCAGCCCGTAACCCAGGCAAACGACAGCGCCTCCGGGTCTTTCAGGCCACGACGGTCGCCCAGCGCGTCGCGCACGGCGTGCAGGGCCCCCGCCACCACCTCAGGAAGGTCGGCCACGATGAGCAGCATGTCGCCGCTCTGGGCCCCGGTCGCCGCTTTGACCCCGCTCAGCTCCTCCGCGGAAAGGAACTTCGCGATGGGTGAACGCAGCTCGTCGGCCCCGAGGAGCCCGACCGTCGCCAGCCCCTTCGCCCCGGCGGCCCGCGCAATCTCCGTCAGTTCGTCGATCTCCCGCCTCGTCATCTCTGCGCCGTCCGGCACACGGATCGCCTTGACCTCACCCCCCGCCCGAAGCGCGCCTGCGAACACCTGAAACCCCGACCCCCGCAGGGGCTCAGATATGTTGTTCAGTTCGAGCCCGTAGCGCAGGTCGGGCTTGTCGCTGCCGTAGCGCGCCAGGCAATCCGCGTAGTCGAGCACCGGGAACGGCGAGGCGACGAGGCGTCCACGTCCGAACCGGCGCGCGATCTCCGTGTACAGCTCCTCGATCAGAGCCATAACGTCCTGCTCGTCAACGAAGCTCATCTCGAGGTCGAGCTGCGTGTGTTCCGCCACTCGATTGGCGCGAAAGTCCTCGTCCCGGTAGCAACGCGCGATCTGGAAGTACCGTTC
>JBGPOS010000095.1:0-9920 GCA_041488155.1 Tepidiformaceae bacterium | reverse complement strand
GAGCCGCCGGGTGCCTTCGCGTCGTTCGACGACGAGCCCTGCCTCCCTCAGCACCTTGAGGTGCTGGGAGATGGCGGGCCGGGTGACGGCGAAGTGTCCGGCGATGACGCCCGCTGGCAGTTCGCCGTCGCGGACGAGGCGAAGTATCTCTCGCCTTCGAGCCTCGGCGATGGCGCGAAGGGCTACGTCCATGGGCGGCGATAGTAATCGACGGCTTACGTAAGCGTCAACTATCGGTCTCACGGGTTGCCAAAGTAGGCTCTTTCTCTACATAAATCCTTGCGTTCGTTAGCCCCCGCCTCCACGCTCTCGAACCCCTGGCGTAAACTCCTGCCATGCCCGATGGCGGAGCCACAACCACCATCCTCTTCACCGACCTCGTGGATTCCACGGAGTTGCTGGAGCGCGCCGGCGACGAAGCCGCCTACCAGCTCATTTTCAAGACCCACCGCCAACTCCTTTCGGAAGCGGCGGCAGCGAGCGGGGGGCGCGAAGTCAAGTGGACCGGGGACGGCCTTATGGTCGCCTTTGCTTCGGCTGCCGACGCGGTCCGGTGCGCCATCGCCATGCAGCAGGCTTCTCGCCGGCCGTCTCGCGGAGAGCGGCTCCGGATCCGCGTCGGCCTGAATACGGGCGACGCCCTGGGAGATGAATCCGACTACTTTGGCACTCCGGTGGTGGTCGCGCGGCGGCTGTGCGACAGGGCCCAGGCGGGCCAGATCCTGTGCAGCAGTGTGGTCTCGCTCCTTCTCGCCGGGCGCCAGGCGTTCCACTTTCGCCAGGTGGGGCCGTTATCGCTCAAAGGTTTCGCTGCTCCCTTCGATGTCTGCGAGGTGGCTTACGACGCAGCCGACCCAGGGGTGCTCCTCAATCGCATCCCCTTTGTCGGCCGCCTGGCCGAGGTCGCGAAGCTGCGCCAGGGCCTCGCCAATGCGCGCGCTGGCCACGGCGGGCTCGTGATGGTCGCGGGCGAACCCGGCATTGGCAAGACGCGAATGATGGAGGAGTTCGCGACGCTCGCGCAGCAGGAAGGGTCGGTTACCCTCTGGGGCCGCTGCCTCGAAGGAGAGTGGGCGCCACCCTATGGACCCTTCAGCGAGGCGCTCGCGGAGTACGGCCGCTCGGTGCCGGCGGCCGACCTTGCGCTGGACCTCGGGAACGAAGGGCCGATCCTGGCTCAACTCGCGCCCACCCTGCGCGCTATCCTCCCCGACCTTCCAGCAGTCCTGGCGGATTCCGAAGCAGATCAGTTTCAGTTGCTGGAAGCGATGCGCGAGTTCCTCGCCACTCTCGCTCGGCGGCGTCCCCTCCTTCTCGTGCTCGACGACCTCCACTGGGCAGATAGCGGCACGCTCGACATGCTCCGCCACGTGGCAAGGAGCGTGCGACAAGAGCCCATTCTCATGGTGGGCCTCTACCGCGATGTCGAACTCGACCGGCACCATCCCCTGTCCGACGTACTCGCAGCCTTGCGCCGTGACGCTGAGTACGACCGGATAGCCCTTCACGGACTCCGCCAATCGGAGGTTGGCGAGTTGCTCGCCTCGTTAGCCGAACAGGCCGCTCCGCCCGCCCTCGTGGAGGCGATAGCTACCGAGACCGACGGCAACCCTTTCTTCATCCGCGAGGTCCTCCTCTACCTTCTCGAGGAAGGCAAGCTCTACCGTGACGACGGACGCTGGACCACCAGCCTGGCGATCGCCGACGTCGGCATCCCCGAAGGGGTCCGCCAGGTCATTGGCCGCCGCCTCGCTCGCCTTTCGGAGAGCGCCCGGCGGTTGCTTTCGGCAGCTTCCGCCTTCGATGGTGCGTTCCCCTTCGCAGTGGCGACCCGCGCCGCTGGCGTCGACGAGACGGATGCGCTCGACGCGCTCGATGAGGCGCTGACCGCTCAGCTGGTGCAGCCTGCCGCTGACCCCGACGGCTACGAGTTCTCTCACGCGCTCATTCGCCACACTCTCTATGAAGAGATCAACCCGTCGCGCCGGGTGCGGCTCCACCGCGACATCGCCGTTGCACTGGAAGAAGCGTTCGCTGGCCAGCTAGACGCGCGGGAAATGGAGGTGGCGCACCACTACCGCGAGGCGGGCCAAATCGCGGACCCGCAAGCGGTTGCCACACATTGCCTTCGTGCCGGCTCTCGCGCCTATGCCGCGTTCTCCTACGCAGAAGCGATCCGCAATTGGGAAGCGGGCCTCGCCGCGAGCGCCCGCTTGCCGGGATTTCCCCCGCTTGAACGGGCGCTCGCCCTTCGCGACCTCGCCCGCGCCCTCCACGTGAGCGGCCGGGGCCGAGGAGCCGAGTTCGCGATTATCGACGAGGCCCTCGCCCTGTTTCGGGAGCTCGGGACCAACGAACTTGTGGCCGAGGCCCTCGTTTTCCGTTCAGGCATGCACTCTATGAATCTCCGTGCGCGCGAAGCTCTCGCAGACATCGAGGCGGCGCGGGAACTCATGGACGCCGGCTCTGGGCAACCTCCGTCGCCATCGGCGCTCCGCCTCCGGAGCCGGATTCTCGAACAGCTCTGCCAGCGCTACACCATGATCCGCCGCTACTCGCGGGCCGAGAGCGTGGCGGCTGAGGCCCTCCGGGTCGCCCAGGAGGTCCATGATTCCGCGCTCGTCGCGGAAGCCCACTTAGCCCGCGCCCTGTGCCTCTTCCAGTGGTTGCGTATGCGCGACGCCGTGGCAGCCTTCGACGATTGCCTCGCCGCGGCGGCCGTGCACGCGCAGGGCGCCGGCTATGCGGCCTGGCCGTTCGCTGAAGCTGCCTCCAATCGAAAGGCACTCGCCCTGACCGGCCTCGGCCGCCTCGACGACGCCCGACCGCTGGCCATCGAGGGGCGTGAGTTCTTCGCTCGCATCGGCGACCCCTACCGGCTTTCCTGGGCGCGCTTGACCCTCGCGCTTGGCGCTGCCCTGCGGGGCGACCTCGCGGCCGCGCGCGCCGAAGCCGAGACGGCGCTTGAAGAGGGTGGGGCAGCGACCAGTGGCATCGTCGCGATGACTGTTACTCCCGTGCTGGTCCATGTGGAGTGCCTCGCCGGAGATTTCGGCTCGGCACGCCGGCATGCCGACGACCTCCTGGCCAGGCAACGGGATGAGGGCTCCGCCTCTGTGCTTCCCCAGGCGCTCGCCTTCCGCGCCCTGGTGGAGAGCGCCGCCGGGAACCGCGACGAAGCCATTCGCCTGGCGCAGGAGCTGACCATCGGGTTCAACCCTCGGACACCCGACCTCGTAGCACTCCTTGCTCATGTCGCGCTTGCCGAAGTTGCGGTCCGCTTCCGGGATGCTTCGATCGCTTCGCTCGTCCTGGCTCCGTTGGAGGAGCTGGACAAGCAGGGAGTGGTGTTCACTCTCTACTGGCCGGCGCTTCTCCCTCGGCTGCTTGCCGGCCTCGCCCGCGTCCTCGGCCAGCATGATGCCGCGCGGGGCTACCTTGCTCGCGCGATCGGCCTCGCTTCTGAAGCCTCAGCGCACCCCGAACTGGCCCTCTGCAACCTGGAAGCGGCGTGGCTCTGGCACGACGAAGGGGCCGAGGGCGACGCCACCGAAGTCACGCGGAAGCTGGATCAGGTCGAGTCGATTGCCGTCGAACACGGCTTGAAGTCGCTCGAGGCGCCGTTGGCGGAGGCGAGGGCCGCCCTGGAAAGATCGCTTCCCTCCTCTTGACAGGGCGAATATGATTCGCCGGGTAAACAAATCGCCCAAGGAGCGGCAGCCGTGGTCATCGATGTCGAAGTAGGCCCCGGTCACTACACGAACGTGCTGATTGGAGTGGGCGCCCTCCCGGCCGCCAACGACCCGGCATGGGACGCCGGCTTGAGCGCAGTGCTGGCAGGCATCGGGGCACCCCCGCCGCTTGGCTCGGGCCGTCCGGGGACCCGCCGGAGCCTCGCCGAACACATCGAAGCCCTCAGCCCCGAACAGGCCGGGTACCTCCTCCGTTTTCTAGCTACCGCTGCCCGCGAACGCAGGGGCACGACCCAACCCGCCGTTGGGATTAGCTTCAGCGAACGGGTGTTCTCGAACGCGGCCGACCAACCCGACGACATCCTCACGGTGCGCGTCGAACGGCACGAGCCGCTCGGTTCTCCGGAAGAGCCGCCGTGGACCCTTCACGTTAATTTCGCCTAGAGCGGAGGAAGAACCATGCCAGAGAATCCCGGGTCGCAGAGCGCCATCACGCTCAAGCTCAACTTGCTTGCCCAGCACATGCGCACCAACCCCAGCTGGCCGGCCAACGTCCTTGAACGGCTGCGTGGACCCGGCACCGCTCGGGCAGTGCTCGTCGCATTGGCCCAGACCTCAATCTTGGGCACCACCGTGGCAAGCAAGACGTTCGAAGTTGGTCACATCCAGAACTGGCCCCCCTATCAGCAGGCCCTCATTCGACAGACCCTCATCGACGCGATCAGCCAACGCGCGGTGATCACTTTCGACTGGACTGCAGGCCCGGCCGACAGCGTCGCCGTCCGCGTGCTTGCTGGCGGCGGGTACGGCGTCACGTTCTACGCGCCCACGCCGCCCACCGGGTAGGGTCAGCCCGCCACCGCCCCGTTCAGTTGCGACAGTCCGCTGGTTAAAAGATCGGGTTGACGATCACGGCCTGCTCCCGCGCCGGGCCGACCGAGATCAGGTCGACGGGGCACTCGAGCAGGGTTTGTAGAGCAGCGCGCGCCGGGCGACTGAGTCATCGAAGATGATGAGCAGTCGAATCCCCATCAGACTAGAATGGAAGGAGTTCCGAACCTTCGTAGTGCGTGGCGATGGTATGGAAAGCGAGTGTCGCGGTGATGACCGACTCCGAAGCATCCGACCCAGAGGTCGGCGTCGTAACTCTCCGTGTGGATTGGGGCGATGGCCCTGAGGGAGCGACGATTCAGTTTTCCGACCAAATTGTCGCCTCTTACCGGGGGGATTATGTGATCATTACTTTCGGTCAGGTCGCCCAACCCCAATTCTTGCCCGGAGACGATCACGCGATTGCCAAGGCCAGGGTCCGCGGAGTCATCCCGATCCGGACGCAATTTCGAACGGCGGTGCCCACAAGCACCTTCGCGGAGTTTCTGCGCGGCATCACGAAGGTGGCACGCGTGCACGGCGTGTCGTTGCCAGAAGAAGATGACAACCAATGACAACAACCCAGCTTAGCCCCGCCGAGACTGCCGGAACGGCTAACGTGTTCGCTGACCGGACGTTTGTGTTTTGGTCAGGCGGGTACCTGACACTTTTCGGTCCGTTTCGGACGCCCGCGCAGCCTCACGAGTTGCTGGCGGCCGCTCCCGTGACATATACGGCATCAACGTCCCAGTGGGGGCAGCGGATGTCCGACTGGAGCGCCGCGCCAGGGGGGACGCTCGCAAGCATGGTTCGACAACTGGCGCGAGGCGATCGGCTCGGATATTCACTGGCGCTTCATGAGCTAGCCAGCGCTGCGGTGCGCAGGCGAGACTCCGCGCAGCCAGACGACATCGAGGCTTGGTCCTGGCAGATGGCGCAAGAGGCTTCCGAGCTTCGTGATTGATGAGTTGGCGTGCCCTGGGGTGCCGCGAGTGGGAGTACAGCGCCCTTCCAAACGCTAGCGATTTACTCCTGAGCCGATCCCAGGCCATTATCGCTAACGTCGCGGCCGGTGTGTACGACGCACTGGTTGAAGGCTGCGACTCACGGGAAATGCATCGCGCCCTCTTCACGGGGCTCGTTCCGGACGGCCACGAGTACTACGCGGGCCACTACCGTGGTTCGGCGTTCCAGTGCTTGGAAGGCTACGAGGTTGGCGTCGACGGCGATCCCTTGGTGGGCAGTCCGCCACACGCGGTGCTGTTCCACATGGACCTCCTAGCCACAACTCTTCGCTCGGCAATCGGCTTCTTGGACCAGGCCGCAGACCCCATGGCAGCTGGAACCTCCGCCGAAGAGCATCTCCTTACGACCGTCGCTGTCGCCGCACGTCTTTTTCGAGATTTCCTCACGATCCATCCCTACGCAAACGGTAACGGTCACATTGCACGAGTTCTGGTGTGGCTCGTACTAATCCGCTTCGGATATTGGCCGCGAAAGTGGACGATCGAACCACGCCCGCCTGTATCCAACTACGGCGCAGCGATTTCTAACGCGAGGCGAGGCGACCCCGAAGCGTTGGAGCGTTTGATTCTCGAATCCCTCGCTTAAGGTGGCGCGAGGCTTTGTCCGGAACCGCCCGAGGTCGTACGGGGTGTACCCCGATCGCGGCGGACGTAGGGTCAGCTTGGACTAGATGGGCGTGCCCACTGGCGCCAGCTCATTCCCGACTAAAAGATCGGGTTGACGATGACCGCTTGCTCGCGTGCCGGCCCGACAGAGATGAGGTCGACGGGGCACTCCAAGAGCGTCTCGACCCGCCGAATGAAGGCCTGGGCCTGCGGAGGCAGGTCGTCGAACGCGCGCACGTCGGTGGTGGGGGCGCTCCAGCCGGGAAGCTCTTCGTAGACCGGGCGCACGCGGTTCAACACCGATTCGCGCGCCGGGAGGGTCTCGAGGATCTGGCCGTCGAGCTCGTAAGCGGTGCAGATCTTGATGATCTCGAGCCCGTCGAGCACGTCGAGGCGGGTGAGGGCGACGGCGGCCAGCCCGTTCATGCGCACGCTGTAGCGGGCCGCGACCGAATCGAGCCAACCGATGCGGCGTGGGCGGCCGGTGGTGGTGCCGTATTCGCCGCGGCCGTACTCCTTGCCGTGGTCGCGCAGGCGGTCGGCGGTGTCGTCGAAGAGCTCAGTCGGGAAGGGACCGTTGCCCACGCGGGTGGTGTAGCTCTTGAAGACGCCGACGACGCGCTGGATGTCGGTCGGGCCGATGCCGACGCCGAGGGCCGCGCCGCCGCTGGAGCTGCTTGGCACGCTCGAAGTTACGTAGGGGTAGGTGCCGTGGTCGAGGTCGAGGAGCGAGCCCTGGGCGCCTTCGAGAAGGACGTACTCCCCGCGCCGGTGGGCATCGAGGACGATCGCCTGGACGTCTCCGACGAAGGGGTACAGCCGCTTGCCAAAGTCGAGGTAACGCTCGCAGATCTCCTCAGCGGCGAGCGGCTTCGCCTTGTAGACGCCGGTGATCACGCGGTTCTGGTAATCGAGGGCGGCGCGGATGCGGGGGAACAGGTCTTCGGAGCGGAGGAGGTCGGCCACGCGGATGCCGCGGCGGGCGACCTTATCGATGAAGCAGGGGCCGACGCCCTTGCCGGTGGTGCCGATGGCGGCGTCGCCGCGGAGGTGCTCGTCGAGCTGATCGAGGAGGAGGTGCCAGGGCATGATGACCTGGGCGCGGTCGCTCAGGACGAGCTTCGCGGTGTCGATGCCCTTGTCCTGGAGGTTGTCGATCTCGTCGAGCAGGACTTCGGGGTCGACGGCGACGCCGTTGCCGATGACGCAGGTCTTTTCGGGGTAGAAGATGCCGGCGGGGACGATGTGGAGCTTGAATTCGCCCCGTTCGTTGACGATGGTGTGGCCGGCGTTGTTCCCTGCGGAGTAACGCGCGACGACCTTGGCCTTGCGGGCAAGGAGGTCGACGATTCGGCCCTTGCCTTCGTCGCCCCACTGCCCGCCGACAACGACGACGATAGGCATGGTGGACACACTCCGGGCCTCCCATGAGGCGGGAGGCCCGTTGCTGAATACTACACGAAAGCGGGGTCGATCGGAACACCTGTGCGTTTCGGGTGCGCTGTGACGAGGGGGGCGGGGCTGGTAGGATGGTCGTTCGGCGGGGTGTAGCTCAGCCTGGTAGAGTGCTTCGTTCGGGACGAAGAGGCCCACAGTTCGAATCTGTGCACCCCGACCAGGAACCAATTCAGCCCAAAGGTCTCCGCGCCAAACGGGGTTCTGGCTTTAATTAAGAAGCGCTCGTTCCGGCCTTATGGCGTCCAGCCTTTCATATGGCGCACAATCGGCCACATATGGCGTCCAGCCTTTCACATGGCGTACTATTGGCCATATATAGCGCTCAGCCTTTCATGTGGGGCGGCCAGCGCATGTAGGGCACACCTGGCCATTCACACAAAGGGGTCGAGCTGTGTCATGGGTGTGGCGCTCAGCTTTCGTTAGGGGTCCGACCGAATGACAGCCACTCTGCCGAACCAAGGGCGCGCGGGTCGTTACGTCCGTCAGCTGACCGGCTACCGTGCCTTCATCCCAGCCGCGTTGCCACCCATTCCTGAGATAGCCCTGGGCGGCGCACTCCAGGCAGCTTTGTCCAAGGCGGACCGGGCCCTTGGGCGCCTTGATGGGTCGATTCAGACTCTGCCCGATCCCGACCTTTTCGTGTTCATGTACGTCCGGAAGGAGGCTGTGCTTTCGAGCCAGATCGAGGGGACCCAAAGCTCTCTCGATAACCTCCTTGAGGCTGAGGCATCAATCAACAATCCCTCTCGGCCAAGGGATGTGGGCGAGGTCATCAACTACGTGCGGGCGATGAACGCTGGTCTTGTCCGTCTGCGAGTGTTGCCGGTCTCGGTGCGCCTGGTCCGTGAGATTCATGCCGAACTGCTGAAGGGCGTGCGTGGTGCTGAGCGCAGCCCCGGCGAGATCCGGACCAGTCAGAACTGGATTGGCCCGTCCGGATGCACCTTGAATCAAGCCACGTTTGTCCCGCCACCGCCCAGCGAGGTTCCCGAAGCATTGGCAAAGTGGGAGCTATTTCTCCACGCCGCCGACGATCAACTCCCCGCTTTGGTGAAGATCGGTCTTGCTCACTCGCAATTTGAAACCATCCACCCGTTCCTTGACGGCAATGGGCGTCTTGGACGGCTGCTCATCACCTTCTTGCTCTGCGAGCAAGGCATCCTCCTCAAGCCGGTGCTGTACCTGTCGTACTTTTTCAAGAGGCATCGCACCGAGTATTACGAACGGCTCCAAGCGGTTCGGGACCTGGGCGATTGGGAAGGTTGGCTCTTGTTTTTCCTACGGGGAGTGGCTGAGGTATCGGAGGAGGCGACCTCGACCGTGAGGAAGATCGTCGAACTTCGGGAGCGCCACCGGGCACTGATCGGAGAGGAATTCGGTCGCTCCGCGGGAACAGCGCTCAAGGTCCTGGAGTTCCTGTATTCCCGCCCGATTGTCACAGTCAAGGAAGTGACGGGACAGGCCGGCACCACGTTTCAAGCCGTCAACAGCTTAGTCGGCCGGATGGCGGAACGGGGCATACTCGAGGAAATCACTGGCCAGACCCGTAACCGACGATTCCGTTGCTCCGACTACGTCGCAATCTTCTCTGATTCGGATGATCGCGCCGAGCCGTAACCTAGCCTGGAGACGACCAGCCCGCTTTTTCTCCGCTCTTGCGTCCTACCCCGCCGCGAGGCGCGAGAGGCCGCTGCGGATCTTGTCGAAGGCGGAAGCAGGATCGTTGGCGACCCGGCCAGGCGCGCCCGCGCCTACGGAGAGGGCCTGTTCGCGGCGGACCGACTCGCGAACCCGTGCCAGCGATTCGCGGGCGGCGGCGAAGCTCGCCTCGAGTTCTGCGACGGTCGTGCCCGCGACGAGCTCCCGGGCGAGCGAGGGCTCGCTGGCGAGGAGGGCGACGCGCAGCCGCTCAATCGCTTCGAGTCCGGCGTCGCGGGCGGCAGCGAGCTCGGCATCTCTGGCGGCCAGGTCGGCGCGCAAGGACTCGACGCCGGGGTCCTGACCGGGATCGTCGTTGCTGGCTTCCGGGATCTCGCGGGCGAGTGGCGTTTCGATGACTTCGTCCGAGGAACGGGCCTCCGTGGGAGATGGCTCAGACTTTCGCGGCGGAGCAGATAAAGCCAAGGTCTACATGTCACTGGTTCGGACAGCGGAGCGATGCTAGCCTCGGGCTACCGTCATGCGCGTTCGATACTGCCTGCTGGCGTCCGTCGTCCCGGCACTGCTTGTGCTGGTCTCGGCGTGCGGCGACGACGTGAAGACCGTGTTC
>JBGPOS010000094.1:0-10165 GCA_041488155.1 Tepidiformaceae bacterium | reverse complement strand
GCGGACTTCCACCTGGGGGACGAATGCGTGGTCGTGGCGAGCCTTCCTCTGCGCGTGCGGGGCGTGACGAACTTCCTGAAGCTGCACCGCCTGGGTGAGTCCGGAGCGTGGGACTAGGGTCCTGGACCTCCGCACCTCGGCCAGGGCAGTCATCGCTCTGGTAGACTCCCGGCAGCCGGCCGCCGGACAGGGCCGCGACTGTCAGGTCACTTGGGGGTGTCCAGATGCGTATCGGTGTGTTCGCTCCATTCGTCTCGGCCTATGCCACGCCACCGTTCATCATCGAAGCGGCGCGGGTCGCCGAGAGTCTTGGGTTCCATTCGATCTGGGCGCCCGAGCACGTCTTGCTCTTCGATGAGTACGAATCCCGGTATCCATACACCGCCGACGGACGGCTGCGGTTGGCGAACGACGGCGGGGTGCTGGAGCCGCTGAACCTGCTTGCCTTCATCGCGGGCGCGACGTCCCGCATCAGGCTCGGGACGGGGATCTGTCTGGTGCCGCAACGCAATCCGGTGTACACGGCCAAGGAAGTGGCGACCGTGGACTACCTTTCTGGGGGAAGGGTGGACTTCGGGGTTGGCATCGGCTGGCTGGCCGAGGAGTTCGCGGCGCTAGGGGTGCCATGGGAGCGGCGGGCGCAACGGACGCGGGCGTACGTGGAGGTGATGCGGCGCCTCTGGTGCGATGAGATTTCGGCCTACGACGGCGAGTTCTACCACCTGCCGCCCAGCCGGCAGTACCCGAAACCGGTGCAGCAGCCGCACCCTCCGATTCACTTCGGAGGAGAAAGCGACGCGGCGCTTCGGCGAGTCGCGTCCGTCGGGCAGGGGTGGTTCGGATTCGCGCTCAACCCGGCGGAGGCGGGGGCTCGCATTCAGGACCTCAGCCAAATGCTAGAGAAGCGCGGGCGGAGCCTTGGGGACGTGTTCATCAGCATTGCCCCGAACGCGCGAGCGGTGGACGTGGCGACCCTGGAGCAGTACCGCGAGGCAGGCGTGGACCAGCTCATCGTCGGGGCCCGCGGGCGCAACCGGGAGGAGTTCCTGGACTCGCTGGCCGGGCTTGCCTCCACGCTCGTCAGGCCCGCGTCTGCGATGTAGGCCGGAGTGGGGAGTCTTCGAGGCGTCGGATCGACCAGCTTTTCGAGGAGGGCAGCAGTGTACAAGATGATCTTTGGCGCAAAGCGGAAGCCGGGCATGTCGCGGGAGGACTTCGGCCGCTACTGGACGACGGTCCACGCAGAGAAGGCGAAGAAGGTGCCCGGGATCAGCAGGTACGTCATCAACCTTGCCCCAGACCTGTCCGGCAGTGGGCGGGAGATGCCCTACGACGGGTTCGCGGAAGCGTGGTTCGACACCGAGGAGGCGATGAAGGCTTCGGGGCGGTCGCCAGAGATTCGGGTCGTCCTCGATGACGAGAAGAACCTTTTCGATCTCTCGACGCGGTTCAGCGTCATCGTGGTCGAGCACGTGATGATTGGGTAGAGCCTGTCTAGCGGTCAGGCTTTGCCCCACACCTGGCGAGCGGTTTCGACGACGAGAGCGAGCTTGCGCCACTGGTCGTCCTGGGTGAGCAGGTTGCCCTCCATCGTCGAGGCGAAGCCGCACTGGGGGCTGATCGCAAGGTCTTCTAGCGGGACGTAGCGGCTGGCTTCCTCGATACGTTTCGCGAGGTCACTGGTTGATTCCAGCTCCGGGACCTTACTGCTCACAAGCCCGAGAACGACGGTCTTGCCGCGCGGCACGAAGCGGAGGGGCTCGAAGCCACCGGCGCGCTCGGATTCATACTCCAGCAGGAATGCGTCGACGTTCAGTTGCCCGAACAGCCTCTCTGAGATCGGGTCGTAGCTGCCTTCCGCGTACCACTGGCTGCGGTTGTTGCCGCGGCAGAGGTGGATGGCGAGGGTGACGCCGGGGCGCCTGGCGCCTTCGAGGCAGGCGTTGTCGGCGCGAACGGCCTCTTCCAGCGCCTGGTCCGGGTCGAGGCCCATCTCGTTTCTGACGTAGTCTCGCCACTTGGGGTCGATGTAGTAGCTGTAGCGGGGCGCGTCGATCTGCACGTACTGCACGCCTTCCGCGACGAGCGCCTGGATCTCGGCTTTGATGATCGGGACGATGTCCCAGAGCAGGGCCGAGTGAGTGGGGTACACGCGGTCGGTGACGCCTCGTTTGTAGGCGATGGCCGGGAACTGGTTGGCGCTGGGCAGGGTGACCTTCATGTCACCGGGGCTGTGCTGCTTCATGAAATCGACTTCGTGCGCGGTGAGGCGCTTCGTCTGCCTGATCTTCGCTACGGCGATCCCGGAAACCCCGCTCACCTGGGCCGAAGGCCGGCCGCCGGTAGCCTCCCACGAGCGAGGAATGGCGTCACCTTCGTCGAGACCCTCAACCGACTCGTTGAAGTCGCTCATGAACGTACGGCGACGCAGCTCGCCGTCGGAGAATATCTTGAGGCCCAGCTCGGCCTGGCGTTGGAGAGCGAGCAGGATGTGGCTGTCTTCCAGAGCCCGAAGCTGCTGCCGGTCGACAGCCGGGTCGCTCCGTGCCTGGAGCAGGTCAGGATGACGAAGGAGGCTGCCGACGTGATCGGCGCGATATCTGGCGGTCATCGTCTTCTCTCTCGTCGCGGCGCCGCGCCCGTGGTGTGGGCTGCCCGTTCGACTCTCGAAGAGCCTACGCCTTCTCGGGTTGCCGGTGGACTCTCCCGGCCTTACTCGAGCCGCCGGGCTGGATCTAGAATGCGAGGAACTTCCGAAATGGCTGGGGCGCC
Organism: Tepidiformaceae bacterium; assembly: GCA_041488155.1. Taxonomy (GTDB): domain Bacteria; phylum Chloroflexota; class Dehalococcoidia; order Tepidiformales; family Tepidiformaceae; genus JBGPOS01. Next base: position 7,393 of record JBGPOS010000094.1, on the reverse strand, counting down.
GTGCCGAACAAGCTGGTCGGGCTGCTGTACGAATCCTGGGCGGACCTTGACCGCGCGGTCAGCGGGATCAGCGAGGAAGAAGCAACAAGACACGATGAAGGCGGCAGCAGCATCGCCTGGACGGTGGCGCATGTCACCCAGATGCTCGACTCGTGGCTGGTGGCGAGGTTCCAGGGCGTGCCGCCTCACCCGGCCATAAGCGACGCGGCGTTCAGTACTGGTGCGAGCGGGGAAGCCGAAGACTGGGCACTCATCGAGCGCAGCGTCACCGAGGTGCGCCGAGCGGCGAGGCGGTGGCTGGAAGGCAGGCCGGACCCTGACCTGGGGCTGGTCATCCCTTACGACGGCTCTATCACGTACCTGCGCCCGACGGGGCTTCCGCTCAGCTACGCGGTGCTGAGAATCGCCGCCCACCACTTCACGCACGTTGGCGAAATCGAGACCTTGCGCTCTCTCCGGGGTCACCCCGCCGAGGGCTCGCGCGAGTGGGGTCTGCCCCTTCTCTAGGGCGTATCCGAGGCAGGCGCTAGTTGACGCCCACCACGAACGAACAGCTGGTCGTGCCGCTGCCACCGATGTTGAGGGTGGCGACCTTCTTTGCGCCCTCCACCTGATAGGCCCCTGCCTCTCCGGTAACGAGGCGATAGGCATCCAGGACCTGGCGGACACCAGTCCCGCCGACGGGGTGCCCGCAGCCGATGAGGCCGCCGCTGGGGTTGATGGGCAGCTGGCCATCGAGTTCGATGACCCCTTCTTCGATCGCCTGCCACGACTTCCCCGGAGGGGTGAGGCCGAAGTGGTCGATGGCCATGTACTCAGAAGTGGTGAAGCAATCGTGGGTCTCGATCGCGTCGAGGGCCCAGACGTCGGGGAGCTTCGCCCGGGTGAATGCGTCGAGGATGGCCTGGCGGGTGTGCGGGAGGACGTAGGGGTTATCACGACTCTCAGCGACCTTCTCGTCGAAGCCGAGGGGGGCGGTGTGGTGGCCCCAGCCGAGGATCTGAGGGATCGTGGCCATGTCGAGGCCGCGGCCTTTGGCGAACTTCTCGGCGTAGCGCTTGCTGGCGAGGAAGATGCAGATCGCGCCGTCGGTCACCTGGGAGCAGTCGGAGACCTTGATCCGGCCGCCGATGACCTGGTTGAAGCGATCCTGGCTGTTGGCGTGGTCTTCGCTCATGTACCAGCTGCGGGTCTGGGCGAGGGGGTTCTTCTTGGCATTGGCGTAGTTGATTGCGGCGATGTGGGCGAGGTGCTCATCCTTGAGGCCAAAGCGCTTTTCGTACTCGTCTCCGAGGCGGCCGAAGAGCTTGGGGAAGGGGTAGCTGATGCCAGCTGCTTCGCGCTCGTACCAGGCGGCAGTGCCGAGGAAGTCCCCGCCGCGGGCTGAATCAACGGTCTTCATCTGTTCGAGGCCAACGACCATCGCGAGGTCGTACCGGCCGGCTTCGATTTCGGCGGAGGCAGCGAGGATGGCGATTGAGCCCGAGGCGCAGGCAGCTTCGTGGCGGCCAGTGGGCAGCCCCGAGAAGGCGGGGTGGGTCTCGACGAGGAAGGCGCCGAGGTGGCCCTGCATGGTGTAGAGCTCGGCGGCGAAGTTGCCGACGTGGCCCACTTCGACGTCTTCCGGGGGGATCTGAGTCGCTTCGAGAGCGCCCGTGACGACTTCGTTGAACATCGCGGAGATGTGCTTGTTCTCTTTCGTCCAGTTGCGAGCGAAGTCGGTCTGGTAGCCACCGAGGACAAAGACGGGTGGGGCCATGGGTTTCAATCCTCCTTGACTAGCCGGCGAAGTAGCGGCCGGGTGTGACGAACGGCAGGTTAAACAACGGGGTGCGGATTTCGCCCCCGGCGGCGGCTTCGAGCAGCGAGCACCGGGGCAGATCGTACTTCTTGAGCGCGTCTACGGTGCGTTGCGCACCGATGAGATCGACAAGGCCGGTAGGCGGCGCCCAGTTGAAGCCAGAGGTCATGATTCGGTCCACGGAAGCGTAGTCTTCGACGACTTCGTTGGGGCCGACGCGGTTGAGGGCGTAGCTGATGTAGCCGAGGATGACCTTGCGGGCGATGTCAGCCTGGGGCCCTGGGGCAGCCATGAAGCGCTGCACACCCTCGCGGTAGCGGCCGCTGCGGTTGAGCGTACGCACTTCTTCGACGAAGGGTACCGTGAGCGAAGGATCTATTGGAGCGTACGTGCCGCTGGCCGGATCAAGAACCTCGGTGCGGGTCTTTCCGTCCTGGGTGACCTTCCGGTAGAAGCCACCAAGCTCGGGTGTCTTGTCGCCGAGGTGGCCGCGACCAATGAGCCTGGCCATGTACGCGGGGAGGGCGAAGGCACTCATCGATTCGCCCGTCGCGTTCGCCGCCACGTTGTCGACGATGGCCTGGTGAACGTCCCAGCCAACGAGGTCGACCGTAGCCAGAGGCGCCATCGCCCGGCCGGTGTAAGGGCCGACCAGGGTGTCCATGAGCTGGACACCGTGCTTCTCAGCGAGCTGGGCGACTTCGTTGAGCACTTTGAAGCCGATGCGGTTGCCAGCGAAGGCGGGCGTGTCGGCACAGGTGATGACCTGGCGGCCGAAGCGTCCGGTGAGGATAGCTTCGAGCGCGGCGGCGACGGCGGGGTCCATCGCGGGGTGGGGGATGACTTCCACGCCGGTCATTACATGCGGGGGGTTGTAGAGGTGGACACCGGCGAAGTGGGCCTGGAAGCTCTTGCTGAGCCCGGCCGCCATCTCGCGGATGGACAGGCCAGACGAGACGGTCGCGACGATCGCATCGGGGGGGCGGGCGGCGTCGATCTGAGCGAAGAGCTCTTTCTTGAGGGCAAGGTCCTCGGCCAGGCATTCGAAGACGAGGTCTGCGCCGGCAAGGATCCGTTCAAGGCCGTCGTGGTAGGTGGCGCACTTGACTGAGTCGACGACGCGCTCGGACTTTGCGATGCCCTGGATCTGGCCGAGAGCCGCTTCAGCTTTGGCGAGATCGCGAGCGACCAGGGTCACTTCGCACCCGCCCGAAGCGAATAGCGCGCCGGAGCCGGCGCCCATCGCCCCATTGGCGCCAAGCACAACGACTCGCTGGAGCCGAACTGCTGGCGGTGTTTCGGTGGTCAAGGTTCGATTCCTCCGGAAAAAACGAATCGCACGTGTCGACGATAACGGAGATTGTGCGGGGCTGTACAGTCGGCTCGATAGCGTTGGTGTTAGCTATCAGTATGTTCTATGGATCCCAGCGGTCGCAGATAGCGCTGACGGGCGCAGGGTTCGTCTTGCGGAAGCCGTCTTACGCCGGTTACGGTCTCCTCATCTCCAGTGGGACGGGGCGCTCATGGCCGGGTGGTTGCTCATCAGCTATGCCGTACCAGGCGAGCCCAGCGCGCTGCGGGTGGCGACCTGGCGGGCGCTGAAGCAGCTCGGAGCGGCACCGCTCGGAAGCAGCGTCTACGCTTTGCCCGACGCGGGGGTTTGCCGCGATGCGGTCGAGCGACTGTCGGAGCGGATCAAGGCCGGCGGCGGCTCGGCTCTCACACTCCTTGCGACGGCTCTTTCGGCAGAGGACGAAGCGCACCTCCGCGAGAGGTTCGCCGGTCTACGGGCACAGGAGTACGCGCAGGTGGCGAAGAGCGCCCGGCACTTCATTGACCACGTCGACCGGGAGGCGGAATCGGAAGACTACCGCTTCGCCGAAGTCGAGAGCCTCGAGGAAGAGCTCGAAAAGGTCCGGCGGCAGCTGCGGTTAGTGAAGGATCGAGACTACTTCGAGACGCCGGCCTTCGAAGAGGCGCAGGCTGCCATCGCGGCTGCGAGTCAACGGCTGACGCGCTACGTAGACACGGCCTACGAGCGGGGCGAGTAAGGGCAAAGCGTGTTCTACGGCGTTGCTGTGGGGATGCGGCCGTGCTGCGGCCCCTGATCCGACGGCGCGCGACGGGCGTCGACGAGCGCAGACCGCAGCACTAGTCTGAGATCGGTGGGCGACGCTCGGTTTCGCGGAGGAGTGGATGCGTTTGAACCTGCTGGCGATCCTGCGACGGCGGTGTCCGGCCTGCCGCCGGGGCCGGGTGTTTCGGCGGGTCGTGGCGATGAACGCGCGGTGCCCGGAGTGCGACATAACTTTCGAACGAGAGGCGGGCTACTTCACCGGCGCGATGTACGCGAGCTACTTCCTTGGGCTTGCCACGTCGATGCCTGTTTGGATGACCATGCTGCTTCTTGGGGTCAATCCCGGCTTGATCCTGGGGATCACGGCGGTCCAGCTGCTGGTGATGAGCCCGCTCCTGTTCTCGTACTCCCGGGTGGTGTGGCTCCACGTGGACAACATGTTCAACCCGTTCGTGCCGCCCGGTGCGGAGGGGTAGCTGCGTCAGCTAGCGGCCAGAGCGCGGAACAGATGGACGGGCGCGGGGATGCCCTTCATGAACACCGGCCCGAGTTCGTCGAAGGCCACGCCGGGCAGGGCGGCGTCTATCTCAGCGACGGTCGCGCCGGAGACGACGACTTCGCCGGGGCCGGCAACGCCAACGATGCGCGAGGCGAGATTCACGTCGTGACCGACGATGTCGTCGCGGCGACGCGTCTGCTGACCCCAGTGGACGCCCATTCGGACCCAGAGCGGGAGTCCCGACTCCCCGGACTCAACGTCGAAGCGATGCTGAAGGGCGAGGGCGCAGCGGACGGCCGCGCAGGCGTCGGGAAACCAGAGGAGGAGACCATCACCGAGCTCTTTGACGATCCGCGCGCCCGCCGGGAGTTCCTCGCGCACGATGCGCTCCTGGACACTGAGCAGGGCTACCGCCTCGGAGTCACCCCTCAGGGCGGTGTACTCGGTGAAGCCCACGATGTCGGTGAACACGACCGCACCATCGATTCGTTCAGCCGCGGGTGCAATCGCTACCATCAAGCGGTCAGGAGGCGGATGTCGCCGCTCATCGTGCGGATCACGACGCAACAGTCCGATCCTTCGTCACATTCGCAACGCGGCTTCCCAGAGAAGGTCTCGAGCCTGGCGTCGGGGTGGACGCCTGGAGGCAGGCGGACCGTCACGGCCCCGGAGATCGTGTCCACCTCAACATCTCCAGAACCCGTTGAGCCAACGTCGACAGTGCCACTGGTCGAGCGGACGCGCACGTCGCCGGAAGCCTGCTCAACGGAGATGCGCCCGGAGGTTGTCGCTACCTCGGCCCGATCGGCGCTAGCCACCTCGGCGCGTCCGCTCACAGTCTTCATTCGACACCGACCGCCGCAGTCCCGGACTACGATGGACCCTGAAGTCGTGCGGGCATCGACGGACTTCGCGCGGTCGATGGCGATTCCGCCGCTCCCGGTGGAAATACGAACGCCGCCGAAGTCGCCGACCAACTCGACGCGGCCGGAGTTGGTGCCGGCGATGACGTCGGTCCCGGCGGGGCAGCGCGCGTCGATGTCCACCGTTGAGGCACCAGCCGTGACGGACAGACGCCCGGAAGCGTCTTGCTCGATGGTGGCCTGCCCTTTGTTGGTCTCGATGAGGAAATCGTCGCGGGATTCCGCAACTACGGTGACTTTGCCCGAGCGAGTGCTCAGGAAGAGCCGGGGTTGCCCTTGAACTGGGACGCTGACGGTGTGTTTCGGCACTTCGTCCTGACCCCAAAGATCGCTGTCGATGATAGCAGCCAGCGCCCGGAGCGATACTCCCAAGTGCGTGCGGGCGGAGGTCGCGGTACGCTCTTGCTCTAAACGAGGCGAGCGGGACAACGGCGCCCAGGGGAGGTGCGATGAGAGAGATCGAGGCTTCGCGAATCAGCGAGACCGTCGCGAGACTGGCAGTGGAGGCAGCTCATTTCCTCCCGGAGGACGTGGAGGGCGCCATCCGGGCAGCCCGAGGGACCGAACGCTCACCACTCGGGGTGCAGATCATCGACGAGATCCTCGAAAACGCCGAAGTCGCGCGGACGCGTATGTTGCCGCTCTGCCAGGACACCGGGACGGCAGTGGTCCACGTCGAGATCGGACAGGACGTCCACATCACGGGGGGCTACCTTCTCGACGCCATCAATGAAGGCATCCGCAAAGGCTACGGCGAGGGCTATCTGCGCAAGTCGATCGCCGCCCACCCGTTCAGCGCCAGGACCAACACCGGCGACAACACCCCTGGGGTCATCCACACGGAAATCGTCCCCGGAGAGGGCCTGCACCTTTATTTCATGCCGAAGGGTGGAGGCTGCGAAAACATGTCGCGTTACCAGAACTTCCTCCCGGGAATGGGGAAGCAGGCGGTGGTCGACTTCGTCTGTGAGACCGTGGACATCTCGGGGGGCAACCCCTGTCCGCCGCTTGTCATCGGGGTCGGGATAGGGGGGACGGCCGAGAAGGCGATGACGATCGCCAAGCATTCACTCTTCCGCAAGATCGGCTCGCGGCACGAAGATCCGGAAGTCGCCGCGCTGGAAGACGAGCTGCTGGATGCCGTGAATGCTCTTGGGGTAGGCCCGCAGGCGGTTGGCGGCTCCACGACTGCACTCGACGTTTTCGTCGAGACTTATCCGACCCACATCACAGCGCTGCCGGTGGCGGTGAACATCCAGTGCCACAGCGCACGCACCAAAGATGCGGCGCTCTAGGCAGCGGCCTGAACCCATGACGGTCCGGCAAGTCACTCTACGGCTTATCCCGGCGGCCGAGGTCGACCACGAGCGTGCTGCGCGGATCATCAACGCGGCGTTCGCGATCTATCCGTTCATGACTGTGGACCGCACGTCGCCAGAGGGGTTGCCGGAAGAAATCGGCGAGACAGCTGAGATGATCCTCGCTGAGTGCGGCGGCGAGATCGTGGGTTGCGCGATGGTGCGGCCGGCGCGGGACATGGCTGAGGGCGAGGCCGGACCAGACGATGCGCTCTACTTCGGGCTGGCGGCGGTCGTTCCCGCGCGCATGCGGCAGGGGATCGGCCGCTTGATGGTGGCGCGGGCCGAAGTGGAGGCTGCGAGGCGGGGGTTCGCAAAGGTGACTCTCACCACCCTGCGCGAGATGGGCAACGTCGAGTACTACGAGACGCTCGGGTACCGGTCAGTCGGTTTCGAGGACCTGCCCATTGGCCACTGGGCGATCACGATCCCGCACCAGCTCCACACGATGGAGAAGGAGATAGCTATGCCCCGGAGTGCACCAGGAGAACGTCGATGAGCGACAGCGTAGAACTCACGACTCCCCTCGCGGATGAGGCGATCGACGGTCTAAGTATCGGAGACCGCGTGCGCTTCACGGGAGTCCTTTATACCGCGCGCGATGCGGCCCACAAGCGGCTCCTGGAGATGGCCGGCCGGGGCGAGAAGCTGCCGTTCGACCTGGTGGGGCAGGTGATCTACTACGTCGGGCCGACTCCTCCCCGGCCGGGCGCTGTCATCGGTTCTGCTGGTCCG
>JBGPOS010000093.1:0-10194 GCA_041488155.1 Tepidiformaceae bacterium | reverse complement strand
CTGGGGGGTCGGCGGGCAGCCCGGGATGTAGACGTCGACGGGCAGGTACTTGTCGATCCCGGAGACGACGTTGTACCCTTCCTTGAACGGCCCGCCGCCGGTGGCGCAGGCGCCCATCGAGATGACGTACTTGGGGTTCGGCATCTGCTCGTAGAGGAGCTTGATCGCCGGCGCCATCTTCTTGGTGACCGTGCCCGAGACGATCATCACGTCGCTCTGGCGGGGGCTCGGCCAGGGGACGATGCCGAAACGGTCGAGGTCGTGGTTGGCCATGAAGGTGCCGATCATCTCGATGGCGCAGCAGGCGAGGCCGAAGGTCATCGGCCAGAGCGAGCTCTTGCGGCTCATGGCGATGACGGTGTCGACGCCGACCTGCATCACACCTGGCAGGACGATGCGGTAGGCGGCGTGTGTCTGGGGCAGGTCCACCGGGCGCAGGCGTTCGAGTTCGTTGCCGAAATCGGGGACGTAGGGGGCCGGGGCGCTCGAACTGTCGGCCGTCATCGCCACTCCAGCACGCCGCGGCGCCAGGCGTAGGCGAGGCCGGCGCCGAGCACGCCGATGAAGACGAGCATTTCGTAGAAGACGAACTTCGGCAGGGCTGTGAAGGTCACGGCCCAGGGGAAGATGAAGACGGTTTCGACATCGAAGATAAGGAAAAGGATGGCGATCAGGTAGTAGCGGACGTGGACCTGGGCCCAGTTGCGGCCGATGGGCAGCATGCCGCATTCGTAGGAGACGCCCTTGGCGCGCTCCCGGGCGTAGGGCGCGAGGACCCTGGCGCCGATAAGCGCGGTGAAGACGAGGATGAAGCCGGCGATGGAGGCCATCATGACGGCGGACCAGGAGTCGTAGAAGCTCATCGGCTAGACCTCTGCCCGCGGGCGGGACAAGAAAAAACAGAGCCCTGTGCGCTGGTGGGCGGAGTGGCTCTGTTACACATGGAGCGGCCGAACTCCGAATCTGGGAAGGGCGGAAAACGCCATCCCGGACGGTTGTGATTTGGCGTACAAACCCTAGCACTCGGGAAAGGGCCGGGCAAGGGCCGGTGGCGGGGTGCTACCCGGCGTTGGATTGTGCTAACCAACCTATAGGTGCAGCATGGATGTCCACGATGGCGAAGCGGCGACCTCCCCAAGAGTTCCTCCAAGACATCACAGTGGTCGACGACGGCACTGAGCCTGTTCGGGCTGCGCAACCATGGAGCAAAGACAAGCTCGGGATTCTGTGGGCCTATCTCTCTCGATATGCGAAAGCCTGTCAGCGGGCCGGCGCCTTCTATTTCGTTGACGCGATGGCTGGCCCGGGTCGCTATCGAATAGCGGGTGAGTTGTTCATGGGTTCAACGCCAATTGCACTTGCGGTTCGGCCCGAGTTCGCGAAGTGTCTCGCGATGGACATCGACGAAGGAAACGTTTCTGCGCTGCGGAGGCGCACGGCTGCCTTCGGTGAACGAGCGGTCGTACTCCAGGGTGACTGCAATCGAGAACTCATTCCGGCCATGCGCCAGGTCATCCCGACGACATTTCCGGTGTTCATTCTCTTCGACCCAGAAGGTGCCGAACTTCACTGGCACACCGTGCAAGCAGCGGCCGGCTACCGCCAAGGACCACGCAAGAGCGAGCTGCTAATGCTCCTCGCCACCAGCTTCCTCCCGAGGATGCTGCCGAACTCCGGACTCATGGAAGCCCACAACGTCCACGCTATGAACCTGGTCTTCCCGCCAGACAGCGGGTGGGAGCGAATCTGGCAGGGGCGCGAGGTGGGCGAAATCACGCCAGAAGAGGTTCGAACACAGCTCGCCGATGCGTACACGAGCTGGCTGCGAACGTCGCTGAAGTACGCCCATGTGGAACAGAGGGCGATCACGAGACCAGGTTCCTCGAGTTCGGTCTACCACCTCATATTCGCGAGTGACCATCCCGCGGGGCAGAAAATCATGGAATACGTGTTCTCAACCATGCGGCCCAACGAAGCTCAACGGCTCCCGGGGTTCTGAATCCGGTCAGGCATTTCGTCCCACGTCCGACCTGCGAGTGTACGCCCCGACCGGCGCTTGCCAATTCGCCGCCCATAGCAGTCAAACGCGCCCCACTGCTTGAAGAAGAACGACACGCCTTGTTCGCTGCATTGGTCTCGGATGGCTTCAGCCCACTCAGGCTTCATAGGACGGGCGCGTGGGCCGGACTCGCCTCCCGCGATGACCCAGCCAATGCCGGCGAGGTCGAGCTCTAAGGGCCCGAGGAGCGGTTCGCATGAGAGGAACCGCACTGCCGCCGGTATCTTGCGAAGCGCGTCGACGCGAGCGGTCCAGCGCTGGTTCTCGACGGAGGCCCCCATCCAGATGTGCGGTGCCCAGGGCAGCGAGTCCGACAGCTGGAGCGCCCTCTCCGGTCGCTTGGTGAGGACCTGAAACTGATGCCAATTCGCCCTGGCCATGGTCTCGAAGGTCTTCGAAATGAACTCGTCGGGGACTGCGGGGTGAAACAGGTCGCTCATGCTGTTCACGAAGATCCGGCGCGACCGCTTCCACATAAGCGGCAGTTCAAGCCGCTCGGGGCGCAGAGTCAGGTCGAACCCCCGTTCGTACGGATGACCCGATACGCCCCTGAAACGCTCGGCGAATGTCTCAGCGTAGCAGTGGGCGCATCCCGGACTGACCTTCGTGCAGCCCGTCACCGGATTCCAGGTCGATTCCGTCCACTCGATCGTAGAGGTCTCGCTCATGGGCTAGCGCACCGCCTCCCGCCGGCCTTCAGTATGGGCCGTCGTACCACGAGCGCTCAACGCGCGGGGACTGTCACTAGCCTTGCCCCGGATCGATCCCCGACTGACACCTGCGTGTCACCCCAATGGCTCTATGGCTGTTATAGATTGAATCGAGAGCGTTGGGGAATCCCGGCGCAAGCCCTTCGGGTCGATAAAGGCAAACCCGGCGAAAGCCGGCGACGCAAAGCTCCGGGTCTACGCCCCCCAAAGGGCACGACGGCCGAGCCGCCGAAACACGAAGAGCCTTCTAAACGGAGGTTCTCCTCGTGTTGACGAATATTCCCTCGTCAATTTCCGCCCGGGCGACTTCGGTAGCCCTCAGCCTGTCTTTGATGGCGGTCGCGTTCCTGGGGTTCTTCCTCACGAACACGAGCGACGCCAGCGCAGGCGTGCTCTGGTGCGCCGACGACCCGATCATCAGCGTGAACGGAAAGCTGATCTCGGTGACGGTGAACGTGCCGTTCGAAAACGTGCGGGACGTTGCGTCTATCGACACCGTCTTCCACGTCCCTTCGAATGTCCACGCCAGCCTCGTGTACAACGGGATCCTGTTCCCCGAACACACGACGATCGTCGCCGACCAGAAGGCCTGGGACGGCCAGGGCAAGATGAAGGTCCCTGTCGACGTCACGTTCATGTCGAAGGGTAAGCCGTTCCCGACGGGCGTGAAGGTGCTGGACGCCACAGGTGTCCCCGTCTGGTACGACGGCATCTCGAACAAGACGACGAGCTTCGTCACCTATGGCTTCGTGCGGCCCTGATTCAGCTGTCAGGCGGAGCCGAACTCCTCTCGGCTCCGCCTGACGTCCCCTGGCCAGTGGGCGGCACGGCCGTCCGCCGGCGGTGAGACAGTCCGCACAGGGAGACGAACGATGGACAGGCGTAAACAGCATGTGAGGTTGGTAGTCGCGGCGGTTTTCGCCGTGGCCGCCGGCGGCCTCATAGCGGCCGCGATGCAGAGCGCTGCGCCGGACGCGCACGACCTGGCGGCGGCCAGTCTCCTGGCGCCGATGATCGCGGGTGCACGGCTCTTTCCATTGCACATCGCCTACCGCCGCAAGCTCGTGGTGAACAGCGCCCCGCTGTTCGCCGCTGCGTTGTTGCTGCCTCCCTTCCTCGCGGCCCTGGTCGCGGGCGGGAGCATGGCGGGCGCCGAATGGGCGCGCAAAGGGCCTGGCTTCCGCAACGTGAAGCAAACTGTCTTCAACGCCTCCCAGGCGCTCATCGCGGTCCTCGCCGGATGCGTCGTCTTTGATGTGGTCGGAGGCGGCCAGCCGCTCGCTTCGGCCGAAGCGCGGGTGTTCTGGTCGGTGCCTCTGGCGGCGGCCGCGATGTTCGTCCTGTACGACGCCCTGCTGCTGGCGGTCGTCACGGCCCAGCTTGGCAACGCCGTCCTCCGCGACTGGTTCCGCAACCGGGCCGACATCCCGCCCGACCTGGCCCTCTACGCCTCCGGCTTCGCCGTCGCTCTTGCCGGGAGCTACTACCTCTGGTTCCTGCCGCTCCTCGTCTTCCCTGTAGTCGTGTTCTACCGCGGGATGCGGGACCATGTGACGCTGCGCATCCAGACGCGCGAGGCGGTGGAGGCCCTTGCCGACGTGGTCGACATCCGCAATCCCTACACGTTCGAGCACTCGATTCGCGTCGCCGCCCATTCCCGGAGCATCTGCGGGCAGCTCGGGTTCTCGGAGGACCTCACCGACGAGATCGTGTCCGCGGCCCGCGTCCACGACGTAGGCAAGGTCGGAGTGCGCGATGCCGTCCTCCTCAAGCCGGGGCGTCTCACAGACGACGAATTCGCGGAGATTCAGCAGCACCCCGACATCGGGGCCCGCCTCACGGCTCGCTTCCCGGACTTCCGGCCGGGGACCGGCTACATTCGCCACCACCACGAGCGGTGGAACGGGACAGGCTACCCCCTGAAGCTCAAGGGCGAGGACATCCCGCTCGGAGCTCGGATCATCGCGGTCGCCGACACGTACGACGCGATCACGTCGACGCGTGTGTACCGCGCCGCGCTCTCCGAGGAGTTCGCGCGCGAAGAGATGGTGCGCGCCGCCGGCACGCAGCTCGACCCGGCGATCGTCAGGGCCTTCTTCCGGTACAAAGGCTGGGAGGGCTTCGAGGCAGAGCCCGCGCCGGAGCGTGGGCTGACCTCCGCGCCAGTTCCGGTCGCCGCCGCCTAGCCCCGATCTCCTGAAGTCGCCCGCGTAAAGCCTCGTTTGGCATCCGCCGGTGGTTGGCGCGCGTAGCTATGGAAGAGCACCAACAGTGGGGGGACGCGATGCGAAAGATGGCTCGAGGCTGGTCGCTGGCCCTCGTGGCCGTGGCGGCGGCGGGAACGATGCTGGCCGTCGGGTGCGGGGGTGACGATGGCTACGGCAGTTCGTCTAGCAAGAGTTCGAGCCCGGCGGCTGGGGGCGTGGCGTTGGTCAAAGTCGGCGAGGCTGCGAAGGTGGGCAAGGTGCTGACCGATTCGCAGGGCAAGACGCTGTACACCTTCAAGGTTGACACGGGCGGCAAGAGCGCCTGCAACGAAAGCTGCGCCACCCTCTGGCCGCCCCTGACGACGACCGCGGCGACGCTACCGGAGAAGCCGTCAGGCGTGACTGGCAATTTCGCCACGATCACGCGTGACGACGGGGCGAAGCAACTGACCTACAACGGCCAGCCGCTGTACCGGTACTCAGTGGACAAGGCGGCTGGCGAGGCCAACGGCGAAGGGGTGGGTGGCGTCTGGTTCGCGGCCAAGCTCGCAGCCTCGTCGGCCGACAGCAACAACAACGGTTACAACTACTAGAGGGCCTGTACTAGAGGGCCTGTACTAGAGGGCCTGTACTAGAGGGCCTGCCGCGCGGCCCCGCCGCCGGGCCAGGTGGACGAAGACGCACGGCCCATGGCCGAAGCGGCGGTGGCAATGCAGCGGCCCGGGGCGGCCCCGGCTACCTGTAGGGGACCTATTCGCCGGGCTTCGATGCGGTGGCGGCCGCCATGAGGGGAGTTGGAGCCCGTGCAGCGGCCAGAGACGGCCGCGGCTACCTGTGGGGGACTATTCGCCTGGGAGCGTCCCTGCCTCGGGGTCGGGAACGTTCCCGACGGCCACGTCCTCCCGCAGGGGCACCTCTCGCAGGAACCACGTCAGCCCGAAGGCGATCAACGCAAGCGGCACGGCTGACAGGAACACGACGTGGAGCGAATCTGCGAAAGACTGGATGACGCCTGTGCGGGCCAGGTCGGGTAGCTTGCTGATCACCACCCGGCTGCGTCCGAGGGTGCTCCCCGATGGCGACCCCAGGCGCGCCAGCACGTCGGCCGGCACGTTCCGCGGCACGTAGTAGTCGAGCCTGTTGTTCATGATCGTCCCAAAGATCGCCACGCCGAACGTTCCCCCGATAGACCGGAAGAAGGTCACCCCGGAGGTGGCGGCGCCTAGGTCGGAGTGGGAAACCGCGTTCTGCACGACGAGGACAAGGGTCTGCATCAGGAAGCCCAACCCGCTTCCGAGCACGATCATGTAGAGCGCCGACTCCGTCCGGGTCGTGTCGACGTCCAGGCGGGAAAGCAGGAGCAGCCCGACCGTCGTTAACCCGGCGCCGAGGATCGGGAAGGCCTTGTACCTGCCCGTCCGGGTAATCCACCTGCCGGAGGAGATCGAAGTCGTCATCATGCCAACGACCATCGGGATCATCAGGAGGCCCGAACGGGTAGCCGAAGCGCCGGTGACGATCTGGAAGTAGACCGGCAGGAAAATCATCGCCCCGAACATCGCCAGCCCGACGAGGAAACTGACGCCGGTCGCGACGTTGAACACTGCCCCACGGAAGAGCCTCAGCGGCAGGATCGGTTCCGCCACTCGCCCTTCCCACCAGGTGAACCCCGCCAGGAGCACGAGCCCTGTTGCCGCGAGCACGGCGATCCGCGGCGAACTCCAGTCGTACTCGTTTCCGCCCCAGACAGCCACCAACAAGAGACAGCTCACCCCCGCCACCATCAGCGCCGACCCCACGTAGTCGACTGCGTGTTCTCGACGCGCAAACGGCAGGTTGAGCACCGAGGAGGTGACCACCAGGGCGACCAGCCCCAGCGGGATGTTGATGTAGAAGATCCACCGCCAGGAGATGCTATCGGTGAAGAAACCGCCGACCAGCGGACCGATCACACTTGCCGCCGCGAACGTCGCCCCCATGTAGCCCTGGTACCGGCCGCGCTCACGCGGGGAGATGATGTCGCCGATGATGATCATGCTCATCGCCATCAGGCCGCCGCCGCCGACGCCCTGGAGCCCGCGGGCGATCACCAGCATCAACATCGACTGCGCCGCCCCGGACGCGACTGACCCGACCAGGAACGTGATAATCGCCACCTGGAAGACGATCTTCCGGCCGTAGAGGTCGCTGATCTTGCCGTAGAGCGGCACCGCCGCAGTCGACGTCAGCAGGTAGGCTGTGACCACCCAGGAGAGGTGGTTCAGCCCTCCAAGGTCCCCGACGATCGTCGGCAACGCCGTCGAGACTATCGTCTGGTCCAGGGCCGCGAGGAGCATGCCCAGCTGCAGCCCGCTGAAGACGATGAGAATCTGGCGGTGCGTCAGCCGGGCCGGTGCCGCTGCGGTCGTCTGTCGTTCCAGGGTCGCCGTCGCCATCGACGTTCATCCTCGACTGAAAGGACTGGCCGGTCGCCCCGTTCACACTGACGTTCGAGACCCCGACACCTCCATCCTACCGGCTAACCGGGCATACCGTTAACCCTGGGCTTACTATCGGAGGGGTTCATTCCCTGCCGTCGAGGTACTCTCAGATCCGAGACTCCGCCCGCCGGGACCGCCGCGTGTATCTCCTCACCGACCTCTTCGGGCTTCCCGCCCACGCCCTCCTCGTCCACGCCGCGGTCGTCCTCGTGCCGCTGGCTGCGCTCGGGGTTGCTCTCATCGGCTGGCGCGCCAGCTGGCGGCGATCCTACCTGCTGCCGCTCGCCCTCCTTGCCGTGACCGCAGCTGGCTTCGCATTCCTCGCGAAAGAGAGCGGCGAGCCGCTCCAGGCGAGCGTCCGCTCGGCGGCGAGGGCGGCCGGAGCGAGACGACCCAGCTTCGGAGAGCACCCGCAGCAGGGCGACGCAGCGATGATCTGGGCGGCGCTCCTCGCATTCGGGGCTGTTGGCCTGCTCGCCGTCGACTGGTGGAGCCGCCGGATCATGATCCCCGCGCGCCTGCCCGCACTGCCCCGCTGGGCGCCCGGTGCGGCCTACGTCGTCGTGCTAATCCCGGCGGTCATCGCTGTGTTCGCGATGATCGCCGCCGGGCATTCCGGCGCGCAGCTCGTCTGGCGCGACGTCGGTACCTACACGAGCGGCGGCTAAGCGTTCTCGTTCAGCCCCGGCGGCCAGGCTAGGCTTTGACCAGCCCGATGACGTGTCCCTCGGGGTCGGCGAACAGGGCGGTCGTGGCCTGACCCGGCCGGTCAGTCACGCCGCGAATGACCTTGCCGCCGCGCTTGACCACCTCGTCGAGTGTGACCTGCGGATCCTTGACCCGGACGTAGACAGCGACCCAGCCGTCGCCCCGCACCTGGCCGGCGCCGCCGTTCAGCCCGAAGCCGTCATCCTTATCGCGGGCGTCGACGGCGCTGTAGCGAGCCCCTTCTTCGGAGCTCAGCTTCCAGTCGAAGATCCCCTCGTAGAAGCCGCGGAGCGCAGCGTAGTCGCCGCCAGCGATCTCCCAGTAGACCACCGGGTTGCTCGTGCCCATGCCGTCCCTCCTGTTGGAAGGGACAAGTGTATCCGCCCGGGACGATTAACCGCTCGGCGGGCGCCCGAGCATGTCGCCCTGGAGTTATCGATCCGCTCCACGATGTTCTGGCCGAGGCGTCGAGGACTTATGCCTTGACTAGGCCGATGACGTGTCCCTCGGGGTCGGAGAATTGGGCCATCGTGACGGCCCCGGGGATGGCCATCACGGGCATCACGACCTTCCCGCCGAGCTTGACGGCCTGGTCGAGGTACTTCTGCGGGTCATCGACCTGTACGTAGAAGGTGACGAGGTTGCTTTCACCCTCACCGATGCCGCCGGCGAT
Source organism: Tepidiformaceae bacterium (assembly GCA_041488155.1). Taxonomy (GTDB): domain Bacteria; phylum Chloroflexota; class Dehalococcoidia; order Tepidiformales; family Tepidiformaceae; genus JBGPOS01. The sequence goes on along the minus strand of JBGPOS010000093.1, from coordinate 1,357 downwards.
GCCGCCTTCGCCCGCAGCGACCATCCCGTAGTTCATGGGGTTGTTGGCGTCGACGTTCCAGCCGAAGAGCGAGCTGTAGTAGGCGCCCAGCTTCTTGGCATCCTTGCCGACGACTTCGAAATGCACGACCGGGTTGCTCATTCTTTTCTCCTTGAGGGCGACTGCCCAGTTTATACGGGATGGATGGCCGCACGGATGCTGGCGACGTGGTCAGCCACGTCTGAGAGCAGCGGGCCCTGGACGATCTGGCGGACGCTCAGCGGGGCGCCGTTGGCGAACTTCATGGCCTCTGAACGGTCGAGGGCTTCGTCACTGAGAGCGCGCAGGGCAGCGACGGCTTCCTTGCCCCGGCCCGCTATCGCTGAAAGGACTTCGGCCCGCGTGACCCCGGCAGCCGAGGTCAGGTGGGCGACGTTCTGCGCGTCGACGTCGGACGCCGCCATCCCGGCGATCGGTGACGGTTGGCCAGCCGCCATCACGAGCGCGACGTCGACGAGTCCCAGGTGCTGGACGACGTGGTCTGCTGTGACCCGAACGGGCCACTGTTCGGCGGGGGAGTCCCCCTGCCAGGCCGCCTCGGAGCACCCCGTGACGAGCGAACGGAGCTCGTTTAGCGAGTCCTTGAGGGCGGCTGCGAGCAGCTCGGCTTCGCGGGGAGCCCACTCGTCTTTGCCAGGGTCGCCGCCGGCGCTCCGTATGGCCAGCCGTGGCAGGAAGTGGTCCCAGCCCTCGATGTGAGAGGAGACCGTGGGCTCGGGGAGCCCGGAGTGGACCATTCGCAGGAGCGTGCCTGCCCCGTCGGCGGTGAGCGTGACTTCCACACGGGAGGCGCCCGGTGGGACGGAGTTGCCTTCGCTCTCCCAGCCCCAGGTGAAGACGACACGGTTCGGGGGCGAAACCTCGAGGTACTCGCCGCGCATGATGTCGAAGCCGTTGTAGTCGACGCGGAACACGCCTCCGGGGCGAGCGTCGAGGGTGGCCTTGCGGGCCATCCACTGCACGAGTTTTTCCGGGTCGGTGAAGAAGGGGAACACCGTTTCCGGGCGCGCCGCTATGCGCAGTTCGCGTTCGATAACGCCGGTTGCCGTGGCCTGGGTCATGTCTGAATCGTCCTTTCGTGGTGTTCTGCGGCGGCCTGGAGGCGCGCCAGGCTGTCGTCCCACATGTCTTCGAGGAACGTGCGCAGCTCTTCGAGCCCCTCCGGCCGGGCGCGGTAGAGCCGCCGGGTGCCTTCGCGTCGTTCGACGACGAGCCCTGCCTCCCTCAGCACCTTGAGGTGCTGGGAGATGGCGGGCCGGGTGACGGCGAAGTGTCCGGCGATGACGCCCGCTGGCAGTTCGCCGTCGCGGACGAGGCG
>JBGPOS010000092.1:0-10202 GCA_041488155.1 Tepidiformaceae bacterium | reverse complement strand
GTTCGGGCCGCGATCTCGGCCGCGCGCTCCTCCGGGAGGGACCTCACGGCGTTGTCGTGGAACTTCCTCGCCAGCTCAGGCTTCGCCAACGAGTCACCAAGGGCCCGGCTCCCGCGCCGCCGGTGCTGGCGATGGCGTTCAAGCTCATCGAATCAGCACAGACCCGGTGGCGGGCCGTCAACGCACCCCACCTCGTCGCGCTGGTCCGTGCTGGCGCGGTATTCAAGAACGGCAAGCTCAGCGAACGACCCGACGAATCAGAGGGTGGTGATCAGCAAGGCGCGTGACACGCCGATCCACAGGTCTTGACTATTCCTCTCTGCCCAGTTGTCAACGCGTCTGGTACAGTCTTATGTACTTCCCTCGGAGGTGCGGTTCAAGGACTGCACATCTTGTCTACCTGACAAGGGTTGCCTGGCAGATTCGCGCAGGCAAGTTTGGGAGCTTTTGCCGGACATTGGCCTTTGGAGCCTATAGTCGGGGTTCGAATCCCTGCTCGGCAGCCATTCAGTTCAACACTCGCCATAACGGCTAGAGTCTCGGTTGACAGCCAACCGCGAGCCTGGTTCCTGGCCACAGGCCTGCTCTGCTCTTGGCTCTGAGTCGTTGGTCTCGCTGGCTTCCCGGACTCTGATTCGTTCGCTGTGGGCGACCACGGGCTGTTGAGTCCTTCGGTCGTTTGGCGGACCCAATGGACCATCTCCACGACTCCAACGGCCGGGCCGGTGGGACGCAACATCCACCTTACCCGTTTGACCTGGGTGCCCCAGACCGAAGCCCCCTCGGGGAAAACGTAGGAATTTGCCTCGCGACCTCCTCCGTTGATAATGGGCGAGAGCCCTTAATCGGAGCGGCTGAGATGCCATCGACGGATGACGCGGGAGCGACCGCCGAAGACGTGCGCCTGGCAAGGATCCCGTTCAGTGACCTGCAGCCCGTGCTCCTCGCGCTCAGGGACAGCCTCCTCTCGGTCTTGGGCGAGAATCTCGCCGCCTTGTACCTCCAGGGTTCGTTCGCGCAAGGTGCTGGCGACACCTACAGCGACGTTGACTTCATCGCCGTGACGCACAACGACGTTGATGCGGCAGGCGAGACGGCGTTGAACGCGATGCACGGCCGGCTCCACGACCGCCCGGAAACCTGGGCGCAGCACCTCGAGGGTTCGTACGCGCCGCGTGCCCTGATCCGGCGGCCCCCCGGCGCGGAGGACTCGGCTCGGTTCGCCCGGCCGGATGGATGGCGCGACCCGGGGGTCGCAGGCGGTCAGGCGCGGAGGTATCCGTTCCTGTACCTCAATAACGGCAGCCGAATACTCGTGCGCTCGGAGCATGACAACACGAACGTGGCGCGCTGGGTGCTGCGCGAACATGGCGTCGCACTCTATGGGCCTCCGGCTGCGGAGGTGATTGACCCGGTAGAACCCGGGGCGCTGGCGGCCGAAGTGCGGCAGGCAGCGGCTTCGTTCGCGAACACGCTGCTCAGCGGTGAAACGATCCTCGAAGCGCTCCATCTGCAGGGTTTCACCGTGCTCTTCTACTGCCGAGTGTTGCAGTCGCTCGTCACCGGGCGCATCCCCTCCAAGCCGGAGGCCCTGCGCTGGGCGTTAGTCGAACTCGGACCGCGCTGGGCGCCACTCATTGAGGACGCATGGCGGCAGCGCTCCGAATATCCCCGCGGACGGGGCGCACCAGGTGTCCACGCGGCTATGCACCCATCCGACTCAGCCGTCGCTGAGACTCTGGCGTTCGTGCGGTTCGCCCTCGACTGGATGGGGTCGGCAGCTGGACGTGCGTGAGCCTCCACTGTTGTGGGTGCCGTCGGTCCTCAAACGAGACTTCTACGGGTGAGGTTAAGCTCCGCAGCGGTAGCTCCTCCCTCTTCGGCGTCAAATGAGCGAACAGACCAGGTGGATGTCGTCCGGCTCCGTGGCGTAGAGCGCCGGGTGCACCGGGTCCGCCAGCCTGCAACCACGACTCAGGTAGAAGCCGACTGCTGATCCGGTCGGCGTCGCCGAGACGTACATCGACTCGGCGTCGGCGTCGGCGTCAGCCGCTTCCTGGACGGCGGCGGCCCACAGTGCCGACGCGGCGCCGTGACGCCGATCCGGTCGACTCACGTGGAGAAACGCCAGCCGCGCGAGTCCCGGCTCAAACGAGCAGTCGACGACGGCCAGGCCGAGCAGGCGGTCGCGTTCGAAGGCGCCAAACAGCGCCGCGCCGCCCGCGACGAGCGGCGCACAGAAGGCAACCTTCGCAGCCACGCTGTACGGACCCACACCCACCGGGTCCCACGGCGGAATGTCGGCCATCGACACTGGCCGCTCGATCAGCCGACCGTCGACGACGGCGTATTCGACATCGACGTGCTCCGACCGATCAATCCCGGCGATCAGGCCGACGTCGTCCATGCCGAGCCTCAGCACCTCGCACGACGGAGCCACGACGTCTCCTTCCGTTAAGCCGACCACCCCAGGTCGGCGTCGAGTGCACCGATGTAGTCGCGTGCGTATGTTGTGGCGCGCTACACGCGGGCCTCGTTTGCTGTCGCCCGCCCAGACAACTCCTGGCCTCGATTACCGCTACCACTGGAGCACGAAAACGGGTGCCACCGCCGCTATTGCAGTGCCGCCCTGCAGGGCTAAGACCAGTGCGTATCTTGGTGACGACGGCAACCACCTGATTGCGAAGAAGAAGACAATAGGCATCTGCGCAGCCATGAGCAGCTGCCAGATGTGGGCAGCTGCGCCCTCATCTGCCTGGGGCGCCGGACCGTGCAAAGCGAGGTAAATCAACACGGTCGCGAGGGCACCGAGGGACATCATGATGGGAACGAAGGCGCTCGCGTGTTTCAGCATAGCTAAGGGATTCACTTCCCAGATAATATTCCCATCGTCCACGCCCGCGAAGAAGGCGATGCGCGTCGCCCAGGGCGGATTGCCCAGACCCATCACTGTTGCGGGATAGTCAACGGTCACTTCGCCGCTGCCTCTTCGAGCGCGCCAGGCAGAGCCTCGACTTCTTCCTGGCGCGGCTCGGGCAACGCTACCTCGAAGCCCCACTCGGCAAAGGCCGTTGTGGATGGACTGGAAGCTCCCGCGGGAACGGGTCGTTGCCGCCGGCAGTGGCCAAGATGGGGCGCGGAGGAGGAAGTCCGGGTCCGGCTCGAGGTGCGTCGCCAGCCCCCAAGGTGAATGGACCATCGCGGGCGCGAGACCTCGCTACTTGCAGTCCAGAGTCTCCTTGAGGCGGCACGATGGGCAGATCGTGCCAGGGCAGCGAGGGTCCAGCGGCCCGTCACCGGCATCCGAATCCTGAGAGGTGCAAGCCGGTGCTCCGAGCGCTAGGGCGCATCTTCTCGGCTGAGCTCCGGCACCACCAGCTTGAAAGTAAGGAACGGCCGATCGAAGGCCTGCCATCCAAAGTCCTGAAGGAAACCGATGAAGATTGGCCCGGGGTCGTGCGCGGACTCGCCGGGAGCCAGCTGGGGAGTTATGAGGGAGTTCGGATCGCCCGCCGGGTAGGTCTGTTCATCGAGGTGAGCAAGGCTAAGGCTTTGCGCCCATGGGTTGGGAGCGTAGAGCTTCGGTCTGGTGCCGCGAGCCCCCGCAGTCGCGGCAGGACCGCTGAAGAAGAGGTTGTTAGCTTGGAGCTGGTCGGCCAGGGCAGTTGACGGGTTCGCAAACGAAGAGACCAGCAGTTGGTTGCTTCCGTTAACGACGTATTGGTCGAAGATGGTGGGAGTCCCACTCGCCAAGCCCCAACTCCCGCTACCGTTGACGACTTTAAATGACGGACCGCCTGACAGCCCAAAACCGATGATCTGGAGGGCCTCCGTCACGAAGTCGAAGCTCCCGGCTGGTGGACGGCCGTCAGTGCCGAAGTACCAGCTGTGGGTGCTGTTGAACATGGCGACCATGTCCGGCGACGTGGGGGCCAAGTCAGCATTCGCAAACTGGTTTGCACGTGCTACGGGGTAGCCAACGTCACGACGAGGCGCGCCCGTAAAGTTGCGGAAGTAGGTTGACGGCCCTCCGGATCCGAGGAGCTGCTGATCGAGTGCCTGCCAGGTCGCCCGGATCTTGATCTCGACGGGGGCGATGAGCGCACTCTTCCAGATGTTCACGGCGAATTGAAACGCAGCCTGGGCCTCTGGAGGTAATCCCTCATACTCGACGGTCATAGTCGCCGTGGCAGCCTGGGCTAAGACGCTGCCTTGCCCGTCGATGTCGTCCGCAGCTGCCAGGGCCTCGGGAAGGGAAGACCGGGGAGCTTGGTTGCCTTTGAGTACCGCGCTTGGCGGCCCGGAAAAGAGTTGGGATGCGACGGCCTGCGGCTGAACTCGGGTCCCGAATAGTGAGACCAAGATGACGCAGAAGACCGCCAAGAGCGTTCGAGGTCGAGTGGCCACTTCGGGCACCTCGCGATCCGGAGATTATGCTCCCCGCGAATGTGCCCAGCAACAAGTCGAAATGAGCCGAGGCCCTACGCTGATGCGATCGTGTTTCTGTGAGGCAGGCTCCGCCCCGCCAATGAAGGCTCGCATTGTGCGCCGCCAGCTCAGGCGTTCGCGAGCTTGCCGAGGGTCTGCCGCAGTGAGCCGAACTTTACCGCACTCAGGTCGATCCGATTGGCAGCGAGCAGGCCCATCAAGCGCCGGATCTCCACCCCAAACGCGGTCGCGAACACCGGCTCCCGCGTTGTCGCGTCGTCCTCCATCCACAACCCGTTGATTACGACCGCGCCGGCGGTGCGGTCCAGTCTCATGTCGACCCGGCCCACCAGTTGGTCGCCCCAGAGGATTGGGAGCGTGTAGCGCCCGAACTGCACCTGGCTGGCAGGCAGATAGATCTCCCACATGTAATCGAAGCCGAAGAGCGCCTTCGCCCGTCCGCGGGCGCTCACGGGATCGAGCGGCGAGAGGAGCGAGACCTGTGGTGGCGCGTTCGCGTCGTCAGGCGTCCATTCCTGCGGAACCTCGCCGCGAGCGACGCTCGCGAGCCGCTCCAGGTCGTCGCGTAGCACGAAATAGGTGCCCCGCCAGCTCTCAACTTCGATCGGCGACAGCACGTTCGTCTCCACCAACCGCCGTGCCATCGCTCGCTCCTCGTCCCTGGCGGCAGTCCGCCCGAGCAGCTGGCGAATCGGTTGGCCGACCCGGCCGATGCGGCCTATGCCGGCGAAAGCGATAGCCTTCCGGGCGAGGAAGAGGTCGGCTTCACCTTCTGCCGCTTCGGAGAGCAGATGCTTCGGCGCGACGGCTTCGGCCATCGCGTAAACGCGTTGGAAGCGCTCGCGATGGTGAGTCATCGCTTCGCCAGTGCGCCAGAGATAGTAGAGAGCGAGCGAGGTGGGCTTGCTGCCGCGATAGTGCTGAAGCGTGGGACCTTCCGCTGCGAAATCGTGGTTCGTCACTGTGCTTCGTTCGCGAAGTGCGGCGCGCACGAGCTCGACGGCGGGTCCGTGGGCGTCGACGATGTGGCGCATCCCGGGGTGATCCCGTTCGCGCCGCATGACGACGCGCCAGTACGGCAGTTCGTCCATCGGCCTCACGGCCAGCCAGCCGCCCCACTCGAAGAAGGAACGCTCTGCATACGTCAGCTCATGGAAGAACTGCGACTCGTATCCAGTCACCCGGCTGTGCAGCACGAGGTCGTGGCTTCGGGCCAACAGCACAAGCGGGTCGAGCTGGATGTACTCGCCAGCGAGCATCGCCTCGCGAGTGCCGGCCTTGCCAGTCCACCGGCGGCCCGGCCAGAGCCCCTGCTTACCGAGCACGAAGCGGCGGGCGGTCTGGAGCGAGATCCTATTGGTTTCGGCCATCCGGCCCTCAACGATAAAGCGCGCCGAACGGGACTGCGTGGCGCAGGTCGGGCGAGCACCAAGATGGAGGACGCCGGTCGGCCGCTCGCGGGCAACGCCGTCAACGAAAAGAGCGCCGCCCCTGGGAACGGCGCTACGCCCGCGGCCACTGCCTCCTTGTGAGGCGAATCGACGTCTTCCTCCGCCGCTCTCCGCTGGCTGCCACCACTCGCACCGCCATCTCGCCCCGAAGGGCGAAGGCGCTCGAGCCTGCGCTCTAACGATCCCCCGAGCCGGCCGCGTCGACCCGATGGCACTCTACGACGCTCTTGCCGGGGAAGTGTTTGAGAGGGCCATCGAATGGGCAAGTGGAAGATCTGGGCTTCCTTGGCGTAGTGTCGGGGCGCTCCATGAGCGCCCACTACAGAAACTAAGCGGCCAAGGTCCCAATGGAAACGAGGGCACTTTCACACCTCCGGATTTGCGACTTCACCGGACAGCTCGCCGGGGCCGGCGCGACGAAATTCCTGGCAGCCTTCGGCGCCCAGGTTGTCCGCATCGAGGACCCGGTCCTCCAGGGCCGTTGGGACATCCTTCGTGGCATCCCACCATTCAAGTCCGGGCAATCCGGCCTCGAAGCCGGGGGCGCTTTCAACAACCACAACGTGGAGAAGCTCGGCATTACGCTGAATCTCCGCAACGAACAGGCGCGAGAGGTACTTCGCAAGCTGATCTCGGTCTCCGACTGCGTGACCGAGAACTTCGCCGCAGGGGTGCTTGACCGCCTGGGATTCGGCTATGCGGAGCTCAAGCGCCTACGCCCCGACATCATCTACGTGTCGAACTGCGGGTTTGGGCACGCCGGACCGTATGCCGGGTACAAGACATGGGGGCCGATCGTCCAGGCAGTGTCGGGCCTGACCTTTAGCTCGGGTCTTCGCAACCAGCCGCCGGCGGGCTGGGGCTACTCCTACATGGACCATACCGGCGCTTACTACATGGCGATCGCGATCCTGATGGCGCTCTATCACCGCAGCCGAACGGGCGAAGGGCAATGGGTCGATTTCGCGAGCACCGAGGCAGGCGCCGTCCTCAACGGCCCTGCCCTGCTCGATTACACAGTGAACGGCCGTCCGCTGCGCCGGCAAAGATCGCCGGACTCGAACCGCAGCCAGTTTCCAAGGATGGCGCCGCACGGGATCTACCCGGCGGACGGCGAGGATTGCTGGATAGCGGTCGCTTGCCGGGACGACGAGGATTGGAAGCGTCTCGCCGGGATTGCCGGTGCTCCCTGGTCAACGGACGATCGCTTCGCGGCGCTCTCGGGCCGATTGGAGCACGAGGATGACCTCGATACGTTGCTCTCGTCGTGGACGTGCCTTCGGTCGGCCGGCGAGACGGCCCGTCTCCTCCAGGCTCATGGCATTCCTGCCGCACCAGTACGGCGTCCCGAGGAGCGGATCGACCACGACCGGAACACCGAGGCGTGGGGACTCTGGCCCACCGTGCAGCACACCGTCATGGGCGAGGTGCGCGTCGACGGTCTGCCGGTCCACTTGAGCCGGACAGACTGGAGTCTGAGCCACGGGGCTCCTTGTTTAGGGGAGCACAACGATTACGTGCTCAGCAAGATCCTCGGCTACTCCAGCTCCGAGATCGCGAGCTTCCGTGCGGAGGGCGTGATTTGAGCGGCCCGCTTTACGGACTAACCGTCGTTGAGCTCTGCGATGAGCTGGGGGAATGGGCGGGCAAGCTGCTCGCCGACATGGGCGCCACCGTCGTCAAGGTGGAACCGCCCGGTGGCTCCCGCACGCGCGGATACGAGCCGTTCCTCCACGACATCCGCGGCACCGAACGCAGTCTCTGGTTCTGGCACTACAACACAAACAAGAAGAGCGTGGTCCTCGACCTCGACGTCGAAGCAGACAAAGCGACATTTAAGAAGCTAGTGGCAGACGCCGATGTCTTGCTCGAAGACGCCCTCCCGGGTCGCATGGCCGAACTGGGGCTCGACTGGTTGGACCTTGAGGTGACGAACCCCAGGCTCATCTACGTGTCGATTACGGCGTTTGGGCGCAGCGCGCCGCGTAGCGGTGAAGCCTTCACCGACCTCACGCTCCTCGCCGGCGGCGGCCCGGCCTGGAGCTGTGGCTACGACGACCATTCGTTGCCACCGGTGCGGGGCGGTGGCAACCAGGGCTCGCAGACGGCCTGCCACTACGCCGTGATGTCACTGCTCGTTGCCCTGCTCGAGCGGGATATCTCGGGCATGGGCCAACACGTGGACGTCTACGCCTACGCCGCCAACAACGTCACCACGGAAGCGGCGAGCTACACCTGGCTCGTGAACCAGCAAACCGTGCAACGCCAGACCGGCCGCCACGCAACGGTCCACCCGTCGACGCCGACGCAGATCCTCTGTGCGGATGGGCGCTACGCGACCTCTGGGCTGCCGCCTCGTCGGGGAGAAGACTTCAAGCGGATGCTGGCGTGGTTAGACGACCTTGATCTGCGGGACGAGTACGAGCAGCGGCCCTTCCTGGAGCTCGGCGCGGCCCGCGACCGCATCGATCTCGCGCGAATTTCCGAAGACCCGGAAACGGCCGCAATCTTTGGGGCCGGCCGAGACTGCGTGAATTTCATCGCCTCACGGCTGCCGGCGTACACGTTCTTCACGCAGGGCCAGGAGCGAGGCTTTCAGGTGGGGATCGTGTACTCCCCGGAAGAGACGATGGAGGACCCACACTTCAGGGCGCGTGGTTTCCCGGTCGAGGTATCCCACCCGGAGCTGGGTCTCAGATTCCTCTACCCGGGGGCGCCTTATGGTTTCGAAAAATCGAAGTGGTCGATAAGGCGACGCGCGCCTCTGCTCGGCGAGGATTCGAAGGAGGTGCTGGCCACCTACCGGTGATCGCTTTCGTGCGGGCGACCACACCACCACGTTCAACGTCCGGAATCGTCGACCGTGTGAGGCCCGTCGCGCAAGCGTGTGGTTCGACCGTGAATCGCCCCCGTTGTGAGCGGGCTGCCCTTCGACCCGTTGGGGGTAGCCTTCAGCTGTGCGACGCACCTCTGAACCGGCTCCCAGCAGCCCGGCAGCGAGGTACCGCTGCTCGACATGCTCTACTACAATCGGACGGACAACCTCAGACCAGTAGCGGCGCCAGAGTGCGAGGCCTGGGATGAAAGCCATGGCAGAACTGTAACGTGTCCGCTCGCCGTGTGGGCCTGCAGAGCCCATGTGTTAGTGAGCCGCTCGGACACGCGGCACGCGATACGATGACCACGTCGTGTCGAATGTGGATCGCGGGCGACAGTCGGTATACTCGCCACGCGATGGACGTTTCTGAGCCGACCGCACAACTTGAGGCTGCGTTCCGTGAGAAGGGCTGGCCTCCCGACCTACTGCGTAAAGCGATTGAACTTCGATTTCCGAACGACGTGCTCCTCCGCTGGGCGCGCGAGGGCTGGGCGAACACCGAGTTTGTCTCTCGCCGACTCGACTGGCACGAGCGGCTGACGCGAGGCGACCTGCGCGGCCGTGAGGCGACGCTGCAAGACAACGAGGCCTTCCAGGAGTTGTGGGCCAACTCCCCCGAGGATCTCGGTGAGTGGGAAGTGACCACCGAGCGCGGACCGAACGCCTTCGCCCAGTTCCTTCTGCAGGAGCACGTGACGGTCCTCGTGCTAGAAGAGCAGGCCCGGCTCATTGCCACCTGCGCGTTCGCTTCAAGGATCGTCAACGTTGGCGGACTGCAGCTGCCCGTGCACTATGGGCAGGCCTTGCGTGTCCACAAAAACCATCGCCGCCGCGGCTACGGCGATCAAGTGAGGAGCCTGGGGTGGCCGATCGGGGCGGCGAGGCGGACGGTTGCGCAGTTTGACTACATGCGCTCGCAGAACTTCGCCGTCGTCAATTGGTGGCAGAAGTACAGTCCGGGCTTCTTCGACGACGTGCCCAAGCGTGACGGCGATGTGCCGGGACTCTCCGTAACAGTGTTGCAGTATCCCGCACAGGAATTCGCCGGTGACCGATCCGGCATCCGCAAGGCCGGACACGACGACATTCCTCGCTGCGTCGCACTCATCAACCGGGCACATCGAGGTCACGACCTCTTTCGGACCTACACAGAGGAGTTTCTGTTGGAGCGCCTGGCTGACGGCTACTGGGGCTCCCACGTTGACCGCTGGTTTGGGCCGGACCGCCAGTGGTCGGTATATGGACTGAGCGACTTTTACGTGGTCGAAGACGGCGGGAAGGTCGTCGCGTGTGCCGGCCTCTGGGATCGCGGGCGGGACGTCCGCGACCGCTGGCGGCACATCCGGACGGGAGAAGAGAAGGTGGTCGAAACGACCGCCGTGCTCGACATCGGGTTCGCCCGTGGCCACGCCCAGGCCATGGCG
>JBGPOS010000091.1:0-10417 GCA_041488155.1 Tepidiformaceae bacterium | reverse complement strand
CGCAGGCGGACGCGTCTACCGCACGGAAGTACGGAGGCACCGGGCTAGGGCTCGCGATCTCCCGTGAGTTCTGCCGCCTCATGGGCGGCGACATCACCGTCGAGAGCACGCCCGGCAGCGGCTCGACGTTCACGATTACGCTTCCGCAGGAAGTTTCGGAGACACGCGACACAGACGGCCCCGACCGGCCACAATAGGGCACCGCAGACGGAGGCCCTATGGCGAAGATCCTGCTGGTCGAAGACAACGAGATGAACCGGGACATGCTCTCCCGCCGGCTCGAACGCCGGGGGTACGAGGTAGTGATCGCGGTCGATGGGCCGGAAGGCGTCGCCAAGGCCAAGAGCGAGCGGCCCGACCTCATCCTGATGGACATGAGCCTACCTATCATCGACGGCTGGGAGGCGACCCGGCGTATCCGCCAGGATGCGGACACTGCGGCAATCCCGGTAATCGCCCTCACCGCTCACGCCATGGACGGAGACCGCGAACGGGCGATAGAAGCGGGCTGCAACGACTACGACGTGAAGCCCATCGACCTTCCGCGGCTGGTCGACAAGATCGCCGCTCTCGGGCTCCCGCCGGCATGAGCCCGGACGAGGCCCGCGCCCTCAGACACGAGATCAGGACACCCGTCAACCACCTCATCGGCTACTCGGAACTCCTGCTCGAAGAAGAGGGCCTCGAACCCCACGCCACGAAGGCGCTCCAGGAGGTTCGCGGCCTCGCACGGCGGGTCCTCGAACTGATCCCCGACATGCTGTCGGAGGACGGGACGATCGCGGAGAGCGTCGACGCGCTCAACAGCCTCCTCGACGAGCTCGAAGCTTCCACGGCGTCGCTGGCGAGTTCACCCGGGCGCCTCCCGCCCGCGGACATCGAGCGAATCGTGGCGGCGGCTGCGCGGCTGCGCGAGCTGGGGCTGCGCCTGTCGACGGGGTCGGTCGCGGTCGAGCGAGGCACGAGCGCAGCGCAGGCGCCGAAGGAAGGACGGCTGGAGACGATCCTGGTCGTCGACGATGACGAGGCCAACCGCGACGTCCTTGGCCGGCGGCTGCAGCGGCTTGGCTACGGCGTCGTCGAGGCGCGAGACGGGGTCGAGGCCCTCGACCGGCTCGCCGATGGCAACATCGACCTGGTGCTGCTCGACGTGATGATGCCCCGCCTCGATGGCTATGCCGTCCTAGAACGCCAGCACAAGGACGCGGCCCTTCGCGACATCCCCGTAATCATGATCTCGGCGCTCGACCAGTTAGACAGCATCGTGCGCTGCATCGAGCTCGGCGCCGAGGACTACCTGCCGAAGCCGTTCGACCCGGTGCTGCTGCAAGCGCGGGTCGGCGCTTGCCTCGAAAAGCGGCGGGCGCACAATCGCGAGAAGGAGCTGCTGGCGACGGTCACGAGCCAGTCGGAAGAGCTTCGCGCCCTGAACAGTGACCTCGAACAGAGAGTCGAAGCGCAGGTCCGCGAAGTTGAGCGGCTGAGTCTCATGGAGCGATTCGTGCCGCCGCAGCTGGCCGAAGTGCTCGCCGCGGGCGGCGCGGAGCTCCTCAAGAGCCATCGGCGTGAGATTACCGTCCTGTTCTGCGACCTGCGCGGGTTCACCCCTTTCTCGGAGACGGCCGAGCCCGAGGACGTTATGTCCGTACTCCGTGAGCTCCACAACGCCGTCGGGCCGCTGATCTTCGAATACGGCGGCACGCTCGCCCAGTTCACGGGCGATGGAATGATGGTCTTCTTCAACGACCCCATCCCCTGCGACGAACCCGCCTGGCAGGCAGTCCAACTCGCGCTGGCGATGCAGGAGCGCGCCTCGGAACTATCGGTGGCCTGGCGCCGCCGGGGCCATCGATTGGAGATGGGGGTTGGGATTGCGGTCGGCTACGCGACCTGTGGCCAGATAGGGTTCGAAGGCCGGTTCGAGTACACCGCCATAGGCACGGTTACCAACCTCGCTTCCCGGCTTTGCAGCGAGGCCAAGGGCGGACAGGTGCTCGCAAGCCAACGCGTGGTCACGGGCCTCGAAGGCCGCGCCGCCTCAGAGCACGTCGGTGACCTCGTGCTGAAGGGCTTCGTCCAGCCCGTGCCCGCGTACAGCCTCGAGCGGAAGGCCTGAGCCGGCGCCGACAGAAGCTTCGCGGACTCGGCGGCGCGAGGCGCTAGAATGCGGGCCATGCGACAGGAGTTGCCCGAGGGCACGGTTACGGTCGTCTTCACCGACGTGGTCGGTTCAACTGTGCTGACCAACCGGCTCGGCGACGAACCGGCGCGGGCGCTGCTGCGCGAGGTGGAGGGGATCGTGCGCGGGCAGATCGAGCGTCACCGTGGCGTTGAGGTAAAGGGGTTGGGCGATGGGCAGATGGTCGCCTTCACCAGTGCCCGGCGAGCCGTCCTCTGCGCGGTCGGTGTCCAGAAGGCCCTGGCCCGATGGCGCCGTGAACGTGAGGAGGTGGATGACCTCGCCCTGAGGGTCGGCCTGCACACCGGCGAAGTGATCCGTGAGCAGGCGGACCTCTTCGGGGCGGCGGTCAACTTCGCGGCGCGGGTGGCAGCGCGGGCGGACGCCGGCGAAGTCCTCGTTTCGGAGGCGACGAAGGCCGTGCTCGGCTCGACCTCGGACATCGGTCTCGACGACCGTGGTGAGACGGAGCTGAAGGGCTTTCCGGGGCTGTGGCGGCTGTTCGCGGTGCGTTTGGAGCTTGAGCCGGACGAGCGTTCCACAACCGACTCGGGCGAGGTCCCCTACGTCGGGCGGCTCGCCGAGCGGGCGGTCATCCGCGAGGCGCTCACGCGGGCGAGGCAGGGAGCCGGGAGCATGGTCTTCCTCGGGGGCGAGCCCGGCATCGGCAAGACACGGCTGGCGACCGAGACCATGGCCGAGGCCCGCTATCTCGGCTTTTTCACAGGGATGGGTCACTGCTACGAGACGGAGGGCACGCCGCCCTTCGTCCCTTTCGTTGAGGTCTTCGACTACAGCTTCCGTGTGGTGCCCAAAGACCGGCTGCGCACCCTCATCGGGGAGGAGGGACCGGAGATCGCACGCATCGCCCCGCGGCTGCGGACGGTCTTCTCCGATCTTCCCCTGGCCGTCGACCTCCCGCCGGAGCAGGCGCGTCACTATCTCTTCAGTTGCGTCGGCGACTACCTGGAGCGGGCGACGAAGATCCAGCCGCTGCTCCTCGTGATGGACGACCTCCACTGGGCGGACGAATCGACGCTGCTGCTGTTCGAGTACCTTGCGGGCCGCCTTAACGAGATGGCCTTGCTGGTGCTCGGGACGTACCGCGACACCGACCTCGAGGTGACCCGGCCCTTCGCGCGGACCCTCGACCGTTTTACCCGCCAGTCGCGGGTGCAACGGCTCTCGCTCGCCCGCTTCGACCGCGCGGGGGTCGCGGCATTGCTCGCGGCGATGAGCGGCAAGCCGCCACCGCCGCGACTGGTCGACGTTGTGACCGCCGAGACCGAAGGCGTGCCGTTCTTCGTCCAGGAGGTCTACCGCTACCTCGACGAGCAGGGGCGTCTGTTCGGCGCTGACGGCGCCTGGCGCGGCGACGTCGCGATGGGTGAGGTGGAGGTGCCAGAGGGAGTTCGGCTGGTTGTGGGACGGCGGCTGGAACGGCTCTCGGAGGCGACGCGGCGGGTGCTAACGCAGGCGTCGGTCATCGGGCGGGACTTTGGCTTCGAGCTGCTCGCGGCGCTGTCGGACGTGGGCGAGGACGCCGTGCTGGACGCGGTGGAGGAGGCGGAGGCCGCGCACCTGGTGGTGGCGAGGAGCGTCCGCGAGGCGCGGTATGCCTTCAGCCACGAGCAGATCCGCCAGACGCTGTTGGGGACGCTTTCCCTTCCCCGGCGCCAGCGGCTCCACCTGCGAGTGGCGGACGCGCTCGAGAAATCCTACGCAGCAAATCTCGAGGAGCACGCGGCAGAGCTGGCGCACCACCTCTACCAGGCGGGGGCAGCAGCCGACGCGGAGAAGACAGTGCGCTACCAGATCATGGCTGCCGATCTTGCCCTGAAGGCGTTCGGATACGAGGACGCGCTGAAGCTCTGTGACAACGGCCTGTCCATCGTGGACACACCGGAGGGCCGCAGGCGCGCCGACCTCCTCGACCGGCGCGCCCACGCCCTTCGCAGCCTCGGGCGCCTGGATGATGCCCTGGCGGACTGGGCCGCGGCGGTGGAGATCCACGAATCCCTCGCCGACGCCGAGGCTGCAGGGCGCATCTGGGCCGCGATGGCGCTCGACTTGTCGTGGGCCTACCGCATTCCAGAGGCCGTGCGCGCGGCTCGGCGTGGGCTCGCCGCCCTCGGCGAGCGCGTAAACGCTGACCGTTGCCTCCTCCTCGCCGGCCAGGCCGCCAGTTTGTCCTGGTTGGCGACCCGCTCGTCGGCGCAGCCGCCTTTGGTGCCGGAGGCGATAGCTGGCCCCGACTCGGGCCACGCCTCGACCCAGGCCATGTTCGCGGAGGCCGTCCAACTCGCAGAAGAGCTCGGCGACAAGCGCACTCTGGGGATGGTCCTGGCTTACAGGGGATCCTCTGCCGCCGCCCAGGCGCGCTATCCAGAAGCGCTCGATGACTGCCTGCGAGCAGGGAGGTTGTTGCTGCTGGCGGGTGCACCGTACGAGGCGACCACGGCTCTGCCGGACGTGCTGGTCTCCGCCGTGTTCACTGGGCGACTCAACGAAGCGGACGAGATGGCGACAGAGTTCGAACCGCTGATGCGGTTCGGGCACGAGGGGGCCGGTCAAACTGCGGTCGTTTTCAGGGCTGTGATCAGGCTGATGCGTTCAGGTGACATCCGAGCGTTCGCGGGCACCTGCGACGAGGTCCTCCCGGCTGCCCTCGCGTCGAACAACGTCTTCAATGTCGGGGTTTGCAGGCTCTATTTGGCCGCGGCCGGTTGGTGGGGTGGGCGTTGGGAGGAGGCCGAGAGACACCTGAAGCAGATTGTCGATTCACCGGCCGGTCTCCTGCAGAAGGCATCCGGCCTCCTCAGACTGCGGGCGTACGGCGGCGCCCGGGAAGAAGCGCTCTCCATCTGGCAAGCGCACCGGAGCGACCTTCCCGCCAAAGGCGATCCGCTGGACCCCCCAGCGCGTTTGATGTTGTTGACGGCGATCGAATCGCTGGCCATCTTGGGCCGTGGCGACCAAGCAGCTGAGCTGTACCCCTTCATCGCAGCAGCCAACGCCTTTGGTGTGGTCGATGTGTCGTCGGGGCTCGTGCACAAGTTCGCCGGCATCGCGGCGGCGTGCGGTCGCCAATGGGTCGCGGCAGAGGAGCATTTCGAAACGGCGCTGAGGCAGGCGCACGAGATACCTCACAAGATCGAGCAGCCAGAGGTGCGCCGCTGGTACTCCGACATGCTGATCGAGCGTGGCGGGCCGGGAGACGTGGACAGAGCCCGCGCGCTGTTGGCGGAAGCGATCGCGATGTACACGACGATCGGCATGCCGCGCCACATCGAGCTGGCCGAACGCGTGCTGGCCCGAGCCTGAGACCAGGCACCCGCGAATCTCCCGCCTTGAAAGGACGGCGTCCTGCGTCTCGCCACGAAGCGGGTTGCCCTCTGGTTGGGGCTATTGGCGCGCTGCACGCTCGATGTCAGCGGCGTGCTGCGGCCAATGAAGGAAGGTGTCGCCGCCGATGAACATCCAGAGCGGCTGTCCGGTGGCCCATGGGATCGCGTCCGTTGCGTTCATCTCGTTGTCGTTGCGCAGGAGGGTTCGGGCCACCAGTTCGTCGACGAGGCGTTCGAACCTCGCCGCCACCCATTCCAGGGAGAAGTCGCCGTAGTAGGCGACGGCGCGCGCGTTCCACTCGTCGGCAGAGGGGCGTCCGGGCACGTCAAGGACGTATGGCGGGGGCTCCAGCTTCGCGCCAAGGCCGAAGGCCACTTGCCCGGCGTAGTGGACCAGATGTGCCAGCACGTCTTTCGCCGTCCAACCTTCTGGTGTAACGGGCAGAGTCGCCGCACGCTCACCGAGCGCCGCAACTGCGGCGGTCAGCCGCGCCCGTTCGCGGGAGATTGCGTCAAGCACTTCGGCCGTTGTCATGCGTGCCACCGAGGAGTTTCGAGAGCCCCGGGCGGGCCGCCTGGGCGAGAACTGGTAGCGCGTGGGGGATTCGAACCCCCGATCTCCGCCTTGAAAGGGCGGCGTCCTGGGCCTCTAGACGAACGCGCCGCGACCGAAAGCGTAGCATGCACCCGAACCTACGATCATCGCTGACGACCGCTCGCTAGAGACCGCCGTTGAAGTCGGCAAAGTCGAAGTAGCCGTTCAGGCCCGAGATCCGGCCGTTCCAGAGCAGCACTCCGAGGCCGACGAGCATGACCGCGCTCGCAGCTTCGATGTAGGGCGCGTAGGGCTGGATCCGCCGGATGAATTTCATCATGTCGGACAGCGCCAGGCCGGTAACGAGGAACGGGACGCTGAACCCGGCCGAATACGCCAGCAGCAGGTAGAGCCCGCTGACGGCTGTCGATGAGGTCGCCGCCAGGGTCAGGATGCTCCCGAGAATGGGCCCGATGCAGGGGGTCCACCCGATCGCGAAAGCGCCCCCGACGAGCGCAGAGCGGGAGTAGCCAACCTTCCGCGACCGCCCAACGGGCAATTCGAATGACCGCGCGAGGAAGGGCAGCCGCAGATAGCCAGCGAAGCGCAGCCAGGCCACGAACAACAGCCCGCCCAGGACCACCAACTGCGGGCGATCGCCGCGCAGGTCCGCCACTTCCGCGACAAGCAGGTAGACGCCGCTCAGACCGATGAGCAGCAGCGCTGAGCGCACAGGCGAGCGGCTTCCGCGCGGCGGGATGAGGACGATGCCCATAAGCACAAGGAACACGCCGGCGACCTGTTCGAGGTCCCGCTGGTTGTCCTTGAAGAAGTAAGAACCAGCGAGGCCGACGCTGGTGCCGAGCACCACAAACACGAGAGAGAGCCCGCCCACAAAGGCGATTGAATGGGCAAATGTAACCCGGCGATCAGCCGTGACCCTCCCCTTTTCGATGCTGGCCCCTGAAAGATGCGTTATGTAGATCGGGACCAACGGCAGGACGCACGGCGAAACGAACGAAAGCACTCCCGCCGAGAACGCAACCAGCGGTCCGGCGGGCCCACGGAGGTCGAAACTGTCGCTGCTCAAGGGGCCCACGGCGAACGCCAGCACCGGGACCAGAGCCAGCGCACCGAACAGGGCGTACAACGCGGTCCGGGTTGAAAACTGGCGCATCAGCGTCCGCTGCTGTGTCGTCATCCACCACCGCCGGCGCAGGCAATCATCGCGAGTTCAATGATACGGCCGACACCCATACATGACTGAACGCCGGATTAACGGAACGGGTTCCCCTCGGCGGGCGTCGCGAGCGGAGAGTCTTCAAGCCCGAGGAGGCGCAGCCGGGCTTCGTCGTACTTCGCCTTCGCCCGCGCCTCACGGTTGAGCAACCCCTTGATCTGGTCCGGTCCGATTGCCTCGCCTTCGAGGAACACCCGGTGGACGTGTTCGACCTGCTTTCGCCAGCCATCCCAGGCTTCACGGTAGCCAGCTCTCGTCGCTTCGTCGCTGAATGGCATAAGACCCCCATTGGCCGCTCGCCCACGATGGTATCGAAACGAAGTTCTGGGCGGAACACGACCGGGCAGGCCACAGCACCGCCATCCTTCACGGCTGTTCTGGAGGGTGGCGAGGGGACTTCTCGAACATCTCCTTGGGATTCGGCAAGTCGAAGGGCTGATTCGCTGAAACCGCCACGAGCAAGAGGATAGCCGCGGCTGCGACCAGCTCGGAAAAGTCGCCCCAGCGCAGGCTCCCCGACGCTTGAGCATTGAGGACGGCGTCGACCCGATGAAGCGACACCGCCCGGACCGCCAGGAACGCAGCCAGGCCAAGGCTCGCCAGGTAGGGGCCGAGGTAGCGGCGCCAGGGCCGGGGTGTATAGGCCACGATCGCGACGGACGCGATCGTGACGCCCGCAAGAAGCAGCCAGATGGTTGCCGACTGGAGCGAGCGCCGGTCCGCGTACCAGCCTTCGACGCGGGCCTGGGTACGAAGCCAGTCCGTTGGGCCTTGGCCGAGGTTGAGGACTTCGATGAGTCCCAGGCCCGAGAAGAAGGCTCCGAGGACGAGCCAGGAGATTGGCCGAAGGTCGGCTTCGGGAGGACTCCCGACCTCGTGCCTCCAGGCCCGGTAGCAAACGAGCGCCACGGCCCAGTAGAGCCCGACCCTCACGATGTCGCGTTCGCTTACGCCGAACATCACCTGAATGTACATGTGGGCGTGGCCCAACCGAAAGGGAGGGTCGCGACCCGCGCGAATCTGGGCTCGGCGTTCCTACCGTGGCCCTGACCGAGAGCGAACGATGGCTCAACCCCAAACCATGCGGTGTGCACGACGCTCTAAGGGCATCGAGGCCGGCACCCCAACGCCGCTGGCCGGGAGGTGAGGGCATGGCAAAGGGAGCTTCCACCGGCCAGGCTCCGTCGGCGAGCTTTTCAACCCGCGCGGGGCCGGGCGCGGCCTCCGGCGAACTGGCCCGCGAACTCGAAGTCCTGCAGACGTACTCCGAGCAACTGACACGGGAACTCGACGAAGTCGAACGTCAGATCCGGGAGTTGCGGCCCAGGCTGCAGCACTGAGCATGGAGAGCCGGGGCAGCCGCCCCCGCGACGAGCTGCTCCAGGGCTTGCTGGCACCCGTTTATCGGCTTCGTGCCGAGTACCGGGAGGCCATCGCGGCCATGGAACGGGTCGCCGCCCTACTCGGCCAAATCGAAGGTGAACTCGGAACTGGCAACCGCCCTCAGGCTCCGCGCCCTATCGAGCCGATCACCCACCCCGGCACCGCCTGGGCTCCTGCGATCGTCCCCCAGCCTCCTCGCGGGCCAGCCGGAGCGACGTCGCCTGACCCTCAGAGCGCCGACTTCGCAAGCCTGCTCGAATTCCAGGAGCAACTCTCCCGCCTCAGCGGGGTGACGAGGGTGACGGTGACACACCTGACCAGGGAGTCGGCCACGCTTTTCGTCGAGCTGGATTCGCGGCCGCGCGGATAAGGCCCTTCCAGGGGATCGAAGACGGCGGACGAAGCGTCCTGGCTCGGGCAGCCGCCTGGTCGCGAGAGACACGCAATCCAGGTCGGTCCCGTGCTAGTAGCTCTGATGGGGGACGCGGCCGAGGTCGTGCCGAGTGCTAGCCCGAGCGCCTCGCATCTGTTGGCTCCGCGGGCGCCGGCGTTCGAGTTTGCGATGGTCCTGCTTCGCCGACGCGGCGATCTGGAAGGCAAGCAGGGATAGGACGGCGGCCGCTGAAAATGCGTATGTCCATACTCCCGGCCGGGAGGGAGATGCGGCACTCGTTGCCGGATCGGTCTGATGCAGAGAGTCGCCCGCGAGGATCACGCCTCCCGGGGCTGTGGCGGCGGACGACGGGTGAGGCGCCGAGTCGCGGAGGCTCACCCGGCGACGGTCTCGTCTGAGTGCAGCTGCGATGCGATAGCTGAGCAGCGTCGCGACGCTGGCAGCGGAGAGGATGTAAGTCCAGAGCATGGGCGTGACGCTCGTGTCGGGACCCGCGGCGAAGCCGTGGACGAGCGCCAGGACGTAGCCGCCAAAGCTCCCGTAGTGCAGCGCCCGCCAGCGCTTTCGGCCCAACTGCCGGCGCATCAGGAAGCTCCCAGTCACGGCGATGGTGAGCCAGGCGCTGATCACGCCGGCCGATGGCAGGAAGTGGCGGTAGGGGGCGACGAACGGCACTACCAGCTGGAGCGGCGAGAGCTTGAGCAGACCATCGAAAAGCAGTACTTCGACGTGGAGGGCGATGACGGCGACAGAGGCCACACTGCTCAACTGGTGCGCCTTGAAGACGAGGACGCGGCCGGGGAAGCTGCTCGGTGACTTCGTGCTGACGAGCAACCCAGTGATCGTAGCCGTCGACAGCATCAGGAAGGCGGCGATGCCGAAAGCCCTGGAGAGATACCAGGGAGCGACCCCGAAGGGGCGCGCATCGAAGGCCAGCGAAAGGACAAACGGAGCAGCCAAACAGGCGCCGACGAGGAGCAGACGATCCCTGTTCACAGCGGGCACACCTCGAGCCAGCAGGTGCGGACGGCTCACGCGTCGGGCCAAACGAGGCCTTTCGGCCCGAGGGCTGCTGGCGGCATCGCGGCCTAACCCCAGAGCGGAGGAACGCAACACAGACAACTTAGGAAGCTCCAGTCTTCGTCGCCGGCCCTTGGCCTCGCGGGGCCGCTGATCTCGGAGAGCCGGATTCCGGACGGGGATCTGTGGCAGCTGTCCGACTCCGAATACCGGGTCAGGAGCGCGAACGCTCCTGTCTGGCTTCGCGCGTGGTCAGGAACGTTTGCATTGTCTGCCGGAGCGGACTACCTATGGGCAAGGCATCTGGCTACCAGGAGTG
>JBGPOS010000090.1:0-11014 GCA_041488155.1 Tepidiformaceae bacterium | reverse complement strand
GAGGCCGACCATAAACCCCGGTTCGTCTGCGAACGAGATCAGCGGCAGGTGGAAGGTGTCGCAGAGCTGGATCAGCCGGATCACCTTCTCTCCGGCGGCGACGTCGGTCGCTGCTCCGAACATCGGGTTGTTCGCCATCACCCCGACGGGGTAGCCGTCTATCCGCGCCAGGCCCGTGATGCGAGCCCGGCCGTAGAGTGGGGCGATCTCGAACAGCGATCCCTGGTCGACGACGGCGTTCACGATCTTGTGCGCGTCGTAAGCTCGTCTCCGGTCGCGCGGGATCACGGAAAGGAGGGATTCGTCGCGGCGGGTCCGATCGTCGACGCAAGGAGCTCGCGGCGGGAGCTCCCAGACGTTCGACGGCAGGTAGCTCAAGAAGCGGCGGATCATGTCGAAGGCTTCTATCTCGGTCTCGGCGAGGTTGTCGATCACCCCGCTCAGGCGGGCATGCATCTGCTCGCCCCCGAGCTCCTCCTTCGTCACGTCGTAGCCCAACGCGGCTTTGACGACGGGAGGTCCGCCGGGGAAGAGTTGGCTCGTGCCTTTCACCATCAGGCTGAAATGCGCCATGCACGCGTTGACCGCCGGAAGGCCGGCGACCGAGCCGAGTACAGCCGACACGACCGGCACTGCTCGCAGAAGTTGAACGTCCGGCGCCGACATCGTGTTGCCGTCGGGGAGGTAGGTGCGGCCCATCTCTTCGAAGCTGCGCACGCTGCCGCCCGCCGCATCGAGCAGGCGAATGTAGGGAACCCGCCATTCGAGCGCCCGCCGGTTTGATGGCAGTTCACTGCCGAGGCCGCCCGTGTGGCCACCCCCTGAGCCGCCCCGTACCGTGAAATCGCCTCCGCTGACGATGACCTTCCGGCCCTCGAGGGTGCAGAAGCCCTCGACCGAAGCCTTCGGCCGGAAGTCGACCAGCTCTGGGCCTTCGTAGGTGGCCTGACCAGCCAGCCCCATGAACTCGCGGAAGCTGCCCGCGTCGGCGAGAGCCTGGACGCGTTCGCGAACCGTGAGCTTGCCCTGTGAATGCTGCCGGGCTACGCCCTCTGGCCCGCCCATGCGTCGGGCGAGCTCCCGGCGCCGTTCGAGCTCATCGACTTCAGGTTGCCACGACATGCATTGCGTCCTTCTATCGAGGGGAGAGCAGCTTCGCGCCCCAGCAGGTCTCGTAGGTCTCGAACTCTAGAGTGTCTCCCGCCGCGCGTAAAACGATCGGGGACGCCGTCCGCGAAGCGAGTGTCACGATTGGCGGTTGCGGTAGGCCGCGGTCGCGCGGTCGATGAACGCACCGGAGGAACCTGTGTAGTTTGACGGTTCAAGAATCCCGTCCAGCTCGGCAGCCGAAACGATGGCGACTAGCGACGCGTCCTGGTGGAGGGCATCGCGGAGCGTGAGCCCTCTCGCGCGAGCGAGGTCGGCGGCGCTTTCCACAAGCTCTCGCGCTTCGGAACTGTCGATCCTCCCGGTCAGGGCCGTAACTACCTGTTCGGCCATCGCCAGCCCTCCGTCGGCGAAGAGGTTCGCTCGCATCCGGGCCGGGTCGACTTCCAGTCCTTCGAGGATCTCGCGGACCCGGGACACCGCGCCCCCGGTCAGGGCCAGCAGCTCCGACATCGTCTGCCACTCGGCCTGCCAGGCGCCCGCAGCCCGCTCGTGTTCCTGGGCCATGGACGTGAAGATCACCCCGGCCAGCGCTTGCGCCCGCCGGACCGCGGCGTTAACAGCGACGGCGGCCACGGGGTTGCGCTTCTGCGGCATCGCAGATGACCGCCCCCGTCCAGTCGCTGGCCGTTCGGCGACCTCCGCAATCTCGGTCTGCATGAGGAGGCTGACGTCGAGCGCAATCTTTCCTGCCGCGCCCGCAGTAATCGCGAGCGCAGCGGCGACTTCAGCGATGCGCGTGCGGTTCGTGTGCCATGGCATCACGGGCTCGGCCAACGAGAGTTCTTCGGCAAAGTAGCGGATGATGTCGATTCCCGAGGCGCCGAAGGATGCGAGCGAGCCCGCGGCCCCACCCAGTTGCACTGCGAGCCGGCGGCCGCGGATGTCGACGAGGCTCGCTTGCACTTCCAGCACGGCCGTCAGCCACCCCGCGGCTTTCAAGCCGAACGTGATCGGGATGGCCTGCTGGAGCAGCGTTCGCCCGGGCATCATGGTGGAACGGTGCGTTTCCGCGAGGCCTGCGCAGGCCGCGGCGACCCCATCGAGGTCCGCTTGGATGAGCTCGAGTCCCCGCCGGACGATGAACATGGTGGCGGTGTCGAGGATGTCCTGGCTGGTGGCGCCCCGGTGGACGTGCCCGGCGGCCTCGCTTGGGACAACAGCTTTTAGCGCTTCGATCAGGGGGATCACAGGATTGCCAGCCGCAATTGCCGCCTGCCCGAGCTGGTCGAGGTCGAACCGTCCCGTGGCGCAATACGCGGTGATAGCTTCCGCCGCTTCCCCAGGGATGACCCCGGCCCGGGCCTGCGCCCGAGCGAGCGCCGCTTCGACATCGAGCATGGCCCGCAGCCAGGATTCGTCCGAGACGGCGGCCTGCATGGACTCCGAAGTGAACATCGGCGCAAAGAGCCCTCTAGACGGCAAAGAAGGCTGTCTCCCGTTCGCCCTGCAGGTGGACGTCGAATCGCAGGCGCCGGGCCCCCTCGTCAGCCGCGACCAGAGTGGCCCGGACAAGCGGATCCTCAATCGACGTGAGGACTGGGTCCCACGCGTTGGCCTCGGCTTCGTCGGGGAAGTAGATCCGCGTGACCACGCGATCGAGGAGGCCGCGCGCGAACACCGATACGTTGATATGGGGCGCCTGGAGCTCGTCCTCGGCTATCGGCACGGGGCCAGGCTTGACGGTGACAAAGCGGAACCGGCCGTGCTGGTCGGTGCTGCAACGCCCAAATCCGGTGAACGCGGGGTCGATCGGAAGGCCACGGTCGTCCGCGGGGTGGTCGTAACGGCCCGCCCGGTTGGCCTGCGAGATCTCGACGAGCTCGTCTTTGACCGGGTCTCGGTGGACGTCGAACACCTGGCCCTCGATGCTCAGCGCTCCCGAGTTGGCGGCCCGGACAAGCTCGTTCGTGCCGAGCGGCAGGAGGATGGCGAAGAAGGGGCCGATCGTCTGCGAGGGCGTTTCCTGGCCGGACACGTTAGGTCTCCAACGGGGTCGCACTGGCGCCGCCCAGCACGATGTCGAACCGGTAGCCGAGCGCCCATCCGGGCTCCGCAAGATCGAAATCGAACTTCGAAACGAGCCGTTGCCGGGCGGCGGGGTCGGGTACGGACTGAAGGATGGGGTCGAAAGGAAGGAGCGGATCTCCCGGGAAGTACATCTGGGTGATGAGCCGGGTCGCGTAGGCGGGGCCGAACAGGGAGAAATGGATGTGGGCGGGCCGCCAGGCGTTCGGGTGGTTCTGCCAGGGGTAGGCGCCGGGCTGAATCGTGACGAAGCGATAGGTGCCTTCGTCGTCGGTGAGGCACCGGCCGCCGCCGGTGAAGTTGGGGTCGAGTGGGGCGATGTGTTGATCCTCGGGGTGTGCGTAGCGGCCGGCGGCATTGGCCTGCCAAAGCTCGACCAGCGTCCGGGGAACCGGGCGCCCGCCGGCATCCAACACGCAGCCGGACACAATGATCCGCTGCCCGAGCGGCTCTCCCTGGTGCTGGCGGGTGAGGTCGTGGTCGACCGGCCCGATCACCTCCGGCCCGAACAGCGGACCGGTCATTTCGGAAAGCGTGTGTTTGAGGGGAATGAGCGGGCGACTCGGTGCTCGGAGCACGGTGGAGCGATAGTCCGGGAACAGGTATTGGCCACTCATGCGCGTTCCTGCTTTCGCCTGTCGTCGCGCTCTGCGGGCGCGGTCCGAGCCGCCGCCTCCGACGCTCTCCCGCGCCGTAGGGTAGCGCATCCACGGGCGGCTGTCGGGTCTCGCCGGGGCTGACATGGTTCGACGGGCGGGCATGAAGCCGGCGCTGTCTTGTGTATCGTCTGGCCTGTCGCCTGGTCACGCGCCGCAGACCGCGGCTGGCCGGTGGGCCCAGGACGATCGGGAGGCCAGACGATGGCGAGAGTCCCCTACCTTCAGCGCGACGAATTGCCGGAGGGCTTCCGAGGCATCTTCGACAACCTTCTCGAAGAGCGTGGGTACGTCCCTAACCTCTACCGCACGCTCGCCCACAGCCCGGCGCTCCTGCGGGCCTTCATTGACATGACGGCCGACATCCGGACGCGGACCTCGCTCCAACCGAAGCTGCGTGAGCTCGCCATCCTGACGGTCGCACGCCTCACGGGTGCGACCATCCAGTGGCTGAGCCACATCCCGCTGGCGCTAGCGGCTGGCCTCAGCAGCGGGCAACTGCGTGCCCTCACCGATTGGGAACGGCACCCCTCGTTCTCCGAAGAAGAGCGGGCGGTCATTCGCTTCTCGGAAGCCGTGACCCGGGATGTAAACGCCAACGACGAGGTGTGGCAGGCCCTGCGTGGCTACCTCGACGATCGGGACGCGGTCGAACTGACACTGATCGTCGGGTTCTACAACATGGTCGCGAGGTTTCTGGGGACCATGAAGGTTGACGTCGACCCCGAATACCTCGCTGCTCTGGGAACTCAGAACCCTTCGATCCCGACGTAGTTCTCGGCGAAGCTCGCCGCCGCCGTGGGCGAGTTGCACAGGTAGTCAAGCTGGGCGCGTTGGAGGCGACGGCGGAAGGCCCCGTCGGGCAAATCGTCCGGGATCCGGTGAATCATCCAGGACATCCAGGTCGAAAACTCCTGCACGCGCCACACCCGCCGAAGGCAGGTGTCCGAGTAGGCCTCGAGGAGCGATCCATCGCCGTCGTGGTACCACCTCGCGAGAGCACGGGCGAGCACGGAAGCGTCTGCGATCGCCAGGTTCATCCCTTTCGCGCCGGTCGGAGGGACGATGTGGGCCGCGTCTCCCGCGAGATAGAGACGCCCGTGCTGCATGGGCTCGACCACGAAGCTTCGCAATTCAGTGATGTTCTTCTCCAGGATTGGGCCTTCGCGAAGCTTCCAACCGTCATTGGTCGCCAGCCGCGCATGGAGTTCTTCCCAGATGCGGGCGTCGGGCCAGTTCTCGATGACGTCGTCGGGGTCGCATTGGAGGTAGAAGCGGCTGATCTCCGCGGTCCGCAGCATGTGTCCTGCGAACCCCCGCTCGTGGGCCGCGTAGATAATCTCTTTGGTCGACGGCGCCACCGCCGCGAGGATGCCAACCCAGCCGAACGGCAGCCGGTGGTCGTAGGTCGTAAGAACCCCCTCCGGGAACGACGGGCGCGAAACGCCGTGGAACCCGTCGCACCCGGCGATGAAGTCGCACTCCAGTTCCTGTGACACACCGCCCACTTCGTAGCGAATCGCCGGGGCGTTCGAGTCGATCCCCGCGAGGCTGACGTCTTCGGCGCCGAACACGATCTCTCCGCCCGCCGTCAGTCGAAGCCGCACCAGGTCCGCCACGAGTTCCTGCTGGGCGTAGACCAGCATCGAGCGGCCTCCATAGAGGTCGCTGTAGGGGATTCGGTGACGCTCACCGTCGAAGCGAATTTCCGTCCCGCGGTGGACCATCCCCTCCCTCAGCATCCGTTCGCCCAGCCCGTGGCGACGTAGCAACTCAACGGTCCCGTGTTCGAGGAGGCCCGCCCGCACCCGTGTTTCGATGTACTCGCGGCTGTGCTTTTCGAGCACCACCGAATCGATGCCCCGGCCCGCGAGGAGATGGCTGAGGACGAGCCCGGCGGGGCCAGCCCCCACGATGCCGACCTTAGTGCGCGCCATGTTCCCCACTTTCCTCCGCGCGGAAGCTCAGCCGGCGGGGCCGTCGAGGTGCAGGTTAGCTCGGCCGCGGATGTCGCCTGCGGATGCGCCCACCAGGATCTCGAAGTCGCCCGGCTCGGCGACCCAGGCCTTGCGGGTGGGGTCCCAGGCCGCCAGCGCCAGAGGAGGTAGGACGACCCGTACGTCCTTGCTTTCTCCGGGCTCGACCGCGACTTTCACGAATCCCTTGAGCTCCTTCTCCGGGCGCAGCAGGCTCGACTCGACGTCCCTTACGTACACCTGCACCACCTCCTGGCCTGGCCGGGTCCCTGTGTTGCGCACTGGGACGGTCACCGCAACCTCTTCATCCTGCCCCACCGATGCCCGATCGAGTGTTACCGGCCCGTAGTCGAACGAGGTGTAAGACAAACCATGGCCGAAGGGAAAGCGCGGCGCGAGCCGCTTGCGGTCGTACCCCCGGTAGCCGACGAAGATGCCCTCGCCGTAGGACACCTGGCCGGCCTCACCCGGAAAGGTCAGGTCCGAGGGGCTGTCTTCGACCCGGACCGGGAACGTGGTCGGCAGCCGGCCCCCTGGTTCCGAGCCGCCGAAGAGCACGTCGGCGATCGCATCGCCTCCCTCCTGGCCGGGGTACCAGGCCTGGACGATCGCGGCTACGTCGTTCGCCCACGGCATCGAAACGGGCGAGCCTGCGTTGATCACGACGACGGTCCGCGGATTGGCCGCCGCCACCCTGCGGATGAGCTCGTCCTGGTCGCCGGGCAGATCCATGCTGGCGCGGTCGAAGCCCTCCGATTCCCACTCGGGGTTCGACCCGGCGACGATCACCACAGCGTAAGCGCGGGCCGCTAGGTCTACCGCTCGCTCGATGAGGCCGGAAGAAGCCGGAGGCAGGCAACCGACGATGATGCCCGGGATGCCTCGGTTCACCGGAGACTGGTATTCGACAACGATCGAGCGTGCCTCGCCCGCTACGAACTCGCGCCCCGCCCCTACTTCGGTGCTGCCGCCGCCCATCACTGACGACCGGCCCGGAGTCTGCTCCGTCCAATTGTCGATCAGCAGTTCACCGTCGAGGAACAGCCTGCTGAGGCCGGAGCTGGCCAGAGTCAGGCGGTGAGCCCCGCTCTCTGCCGCAGTGAACGTCGCGCTCGCTCGAACGGTGAATTGGCCGGTGATGAGCCCGGGGGCGAAGTCACCCATCCATCTCAGCTGCAGCCGGGGCGCAACCTGGCGTAGCACGGCTCCGCCCTCGAAGTCCGGGTTGTTGAAGTACTCGACGCTGGCACCGGCGACCGGTCCGGAAGCGCCGGCTGCGCTGAGGCCGCGCGATAGCGTGGGCGTCCGTCGGTGGATGCGGCAGCCAGGTTCGAATCGGACTTCCATTCCCGGCCCAGCCGCAGCCGCCAGTCCTTCGAACGCGGAAACGACGTGCGGCGGCTCGACCCGAGCACTCCCGCCGCCCTGGGCAGAGAGGTCGTCGGCGTTGGGCCCGATCACGGCCAGGAGGCCGCTGCCGCGTGGGTCAAGCGGAAGAACGGAGCCTTCGTTGCGCAAGAGCACCATCGACGCGGCCGCGGCACGCCGGATGAGCACCCGGCGGGCCGGGTCGTCGATCGACTCCTCCGGGCCTTCCGGTGGATCCGTGAGCGCGCCCGTGCGCAGCGCGAGCCGGAGGAGCCGGCGGACCTTATCGTCGACGACCGTCTCCTCGACCTCTCCCGACGCCACCGCCTCACGAAGCCGCTCGCCGAAATAGCGCGCGGGGCCCGGCATCTCCAGGTCGAGTCCGGCGTTGGCGGCGGGCGCTGTGCTCTTCGTGCCCCACCAGTCGGACATAACGAGGCCATCGAAGCCCCATTCGCCTTTCAGCAGCCCGAGCAACAGCTCGGCGTGGTCACAAGCGTACGTGCCGTTGATGCGGTTATAACCAGACATCGCGGCCCAGGCCCCGCCCTCCCGCGCTGCCGCTTCGAAGGGCGGGAGGTAGATCTCCCGTAGGGCCCGCTCGCTCACTTCCGAGCTTATCGTCATCCGTTCGTGCTCGGAGTCGTTGCAGACGAAGTGCTTGACCGTCGCAGCCACCCCTTGGCTCTGCACCCCCGAGACGTAGGCAACGGCGATGCGCGCCGAAAGGTAGGGGTCCTCGGAAGGGCATTCGAAGTTTCGCCCGGCAAGCGGATGGCGGTGGATATTGAGCGTCGGCGCGAGAAGGACGCGAGCCCGCTTCGTGCGGGCTTCCTGCCCCAGCGCGGCCCCGACTTCGCGTACGAGTTCCGGGTCCCACGTCGCGCCGAGAGCCGTCCCGCACGGAAAGCAGGCCGAAGTGGTGCCCCCGAAGCTCGCCCCGCGAGCCCCGTTCGGGCCGTCGGTGACCTTGATAGCCGGGATACCCAGGCGTTGGATGGCGGTCGTGTGCCAGGCATCCGAACCCGCCGCCAGGGCGACCTTCTCGTCGAGGGTAAGCAAACCCAGGAGTTCCGCGATGCGCGCTTCGATCTCCGGGTTATCCATCTTCGGCTCCTCTGCTCGGACGCGGACTCGCGAACGTTCGAAGTGTCGTTGCCGTCCGGCCGGCTCTGGCCGTACGCCCGCGCTAGTGAACCTCTCGGGTTGGTTGGCTGCAAGCGCCGCCGCCGCGTTGTCCCGGCCGCAGTTCGGATGTGCCGCGAGTTGTAAAGTAGCGCCATGGTTCTGTCCAAGCTTCTGATAGCCAATCGCGGCGAAATCGCCATCCGGGTGATGAGAGCCGCCCGCGAGCTCAATATCGCAACCGTGGCGGTGTTCTCCGGAGACGATGCCGAGTCGCTCCACGTCAGGATGGCTGGCGAGGCGGTGGCGCTCCAGGGCGTCGGGGTCGCCGCCTACCTGGACGGCGAGCAGATCGTCAGGCTGGCTCTGAAGTCCGGGTGCGACGCGATCCATCCCGGCTACGGCTTCCTCAGCGAGAACGCGGCCTTCGCGCGGAGCTGTGCCGAAGCCGACCTGATCTTTGTCGGGCCGCGGGCCGAGATCCTGGAGCTTCTCGGCGACAAAGTCCAGGCCCGCGACCTGGCGGCGCGCACGGGAGTGCCGGTGCTGCCAGGTACAGAGGGGCCGACGAGCCTCGAACAGGCGCGTACGTTCCTTTCGGCGTTAGACGGCGCGGAGATGATCATCAAGGCGGTCGCCGGTGGGGGCGGGCGCGGCCTGCGAGTCGTGCGGCAGCTCGAAGCGCTCGATGAAGCCTATGAGCGCTGCCGTTCGGAAGCCCAGGCGGCGTTCGGAAACGGCGCGGTCTACGCAGAACAACTCCTGCCACGTGCCCGGCACGTGGAAGTGCAAATCATCGGCGACGGCTCGGGCGCCGTTAGCCACCTGGGCGAACGCGACTGCAGCATCCAGCGCAGGCACCAGAAGCTGGTCGAGATCGCACCATCGCCAGGCCTGCCAGAGCGCCTGCGAGATAGCATCACCGCGGCCGCGGTGATGCTCGCCGAGGCCGTACGTTTCGACAATATCGGCACGTTTGAATTCCTCGTCGACGCAACAGACCTGCGCGACGACTCCGCCTTCGCCTTTATCGAAGCCAACCCGCGCCTGCAGGTCGAACACACGGTGACGGAGGAGGTCATGGGCGTCGACCTTGTGCGGACACAGCTGCTTCTGGCGAGCGGGAGCACGCTCGCTGAACTGGGGCTCCGGCAGCCCCAAGTGCCCGCGCCGCGCGGGTTCGCGATGCAGGTTCGGGTCAACATGGAAACGATGGCGATCAACGGCACGGCCCGGCCTTCGAGCGGCACGCTGACGGTGTTTGAGACCCCCACCGGCCCCGGCATTCGCGTCGACTCCTTTGGCTACAGCGGTTACCGCACGAGCACTCGCTTCGATTCGCTGCTCGCCAAGGTGATCGGGCATACCAGCTCGGGGAACTTCGGAGACGTGATCGCACGCACGCGCCGGGCTCTGTCCGAGTTCCGGATAGAGGGCGTGGGGACCAACGTCGCTTTTCTGCAGAGCCTGCTTGAGCGCGAGGACCTCCGCGAAGGGCGCATCTATACGCGGTTCATCGACGACCACGCGGCCGAAATCGTGGCGAGGGCCAACGAGCTTCAAGGTCCGCGCGCCCTTGAGACGCCGCCAACACCGGCCCGGGCAGGGGCTCGCATCGACGCCAACGACCCGCTTGCAGTCCTGACCTACGGGAAAGCCGGCGGTGACAGAGCCGCCGTTGCGCAGCTGGCGTCGGGTGCCCAGGAAGACAGGACGCGGTCGGTTCCGGGCCCGATCACGGCGCCGGATGGCACCGTGGGGGTGGAAGCGCCCCTCCAGGGGACGATCGTGAGCGTGGAAGTGCGCGAGGGCGAGGCGGTCCGCACCGGAACGGTGCTGATGATCATGGAGTCCATGAAGATGGAGCACGAGATCAAGGCGCGCGCCGGAGGCATCGTGCGGCGCATCGTCGTCTCGGCCGGCGATACGCTCTATGAAGGCCATCCGCTGGTGTTCATCGAGGAAGCTGAGGTCGAAGGCGAGGAGGCTGAGGCCGAGGAGGAAGTCGACCTCGATTACATCCGCCCCGACCTCAAAGAAGTCGAGGATAGGCGGGCGACGACGCTGGACACGAAGCGTCCGCGCGCCACTGCCCGCCGGCGCGCCACCGGCCAGCGCACCGCCCGGGAGAACATCGAGGACCTCTGCGATCCGGGCACGTTCGTGGAGTACGGCCCGCTCGTGCTCGCAGCCCAGGCCCGGCGGCGTTCCCTCGAGGAGCTCATCGAGAAGAGCCCGGCCGATGGCATGATCACCGGCGTCGGCCGCATCAACGGCGACCTGTTTGACGAGCCCGCGTCGAGCTGTGCCGTCCTGTCCTACGACTACACCGTCTTCGCCGGCACCCAGGGCCAGCGCAACCACGCCAAGACCGATCGGCTCATCTCCGTCGCGGAGCAAGGGCGAATGCCGGTGGTGCTGTTCGCCGAAGGCGGCGGCGGCCGCCCGGGGGACACCGATGGCGGCGGCGATGGGCAACGGACGTTCGCTCGATTCCCGCAGCTGAGTGCCCTCGTGCCCATGGTCGGGATCACGTCGGGGCGATGCTTCGCGGGCAACGCCTCGGTGCTCGGCGTCTGCGACGTCATCATCGCCACCGCCAATTCGAACATCGGCATGGGTGGGCCGGCGATGATCGAGGGTGGCGGGCTCGGTGTGTTCGCGCCCGAAGACATCGGCCCGATGGCAGTGCAG
>JBGPOS010000089.1:0-11168 GCA_041488155.1 Tepidiformaceae bacterium | reverse complement strand
GTGATGGCGAACAACCCGATGTTCGGAGCAGCGACCGACGTCGCCGCCGGAGAGAAGGTGATCCGGCTGATCCAGCTCTGCGACACCTTCCACCTGCCGCTGATCTCGTTCGCAGACGAACCGGGGTTTATGGTCGGCCTCGAATCGGAGAGACGGGGAATCGAACGCGCCGGAGCCCGGCTAGTTATAGCCACCTGCGAGAGCCAGATGCCGTGGCTGACCATGGTCGTCGGGCAGCTCTACGGCGTTGCGGGGCAGTGCCAGCATCGGCCATCGGGGATGTTTCGCCGCTACGCTTGGCCGTCGGCGAACTGGGGTTCCATGCACATCGAGGGCGGAGCTTCAGCGGCCTACCGCCGGGAGATCGAGTCCGCGGACCATCCCGAAGCGAAGCGCAAGGAGATAGAGCAACGCCTCAAGGCGATCGCCTCGCCGTTCCGCACGGCTGAGGCCACCGGCCAGGACATCATCGACCCTCGGGAAACGCGCCCCCTCGTCTGCGAATTCGTGGAGGAGGCCCAGGTGGTGCTAAGGACCCAGGTCGGCCCGACCGCTGTCCCCTACCACCCGTAGGCGGCGCAATTCTTCGAGATGAAGGCGTTTCAAGAGCTCGTTGTCGTCGAACTCGCCGGGTCGCTCGCCGGCGCCTATGCGGGCAAGCTCTTCTCGGATTACGGCGCGCAGGTCGTCAAGGTCGAGCCGCGGGGAGGCGACCCGGCACGGCTTAGAGGTGAGTCCTGGCGCGGCATAGGCACGGAGTTCGCCTACCTGAATACGGGCAAGCAGAGCCTCGTGTTGGACGTGACCCAGGCGAAAGGTTGGGACACGCTCGGCACTCTGCTCGCAGGAGCCGACGTCGTGGTTGAGAGCTCGAGCCCGGAGCCACTCGAGCCGGTCACAGCCGGCATCGATTGCGCAGGCCTGACCAAGGTCTTCATCTCACCGTTCGGGCTGAACGGCCCCTACTCCCACTACAAGTCGACGCCGTTCACCGACTACGCCTCTGGCGGGCACATGTATCTCAACGGCGAGCCGCACCGCGAGCCGATCCAGGGTGCGGGCGCGCAACCGCTCTACGCGGCCGGCGCTCACGCCTTCATCGGCGCGATGGCCGCTCTCCGCGCCCGCGAAGCCACGGGCCGGGGGCAACTTGTCGAGGTCTCCCACATGGAGACAATGGCGAGCCTCCATCAGTGGACGACGGTGCGCTACAGCCACGGAGGCAAGATCCAGCGGCGCGTGGGGAACAAGTACGACACCATGCACCCCATCACCATTTACCCCTGCAAGGACGGCCACGTCGCGATAAGCGCTCCCGCCGAGGAGCAATGCCGCAACCTCCTCGTCGTCGCGGAACTCACCGACCTGATCGAAGAGGAGAGGTTCAGCAACGGCGCGCTCCGCCTGCAAAACGGGGAGGCCTTCGACGAAGCGCTCCTGCCATGGCTCCTCGCCCACACAGCCGAGGAAATCGTTTCTATCTGCCAGGCGGTGCGGGTGCCGGTCGGGCCGGTCCCCACGATGCTGGGCCTGCTCGAAGACGCGCACCTCGCCGACCGGAACTTCTGGCGCCGGGTAGCCGACGACGAACCGCTACTGTTCCCGGGGCCTCCTTTTCGATTGTCAGCCCATGAATGGAACCTGACCCGACCCCCTCGACTCGGAGAACACGATCGCGAAGTCCTCGCCAGGCTCAAGGATCCGCCGCCGACAGGGGCCGTATCCCAGCCGGCGCCTGAACGGGGAGTGCGCTCGGACCGAAAGCGCTCGCTGGAGGGCGTTCGAATCCTCGATCTGTCCAGGGTTTGGGCCGGACCCCTGGCGACGCGCATCCTCGGCGACCTGGGAGCGGACGTGATCCGGGTGGAGGCGCCGTGGGCACGATCTCCCCGCACTATCCCCGATGTCATCGTCAAGGCTTCCGCCCGCTACCCGGGGAACGAGGCCGGGGCGAAGCCCTGGAACCGCGAGGGCATGTTCAACAAGTTCAACCGTAGCAAGCGCGCGATCACCCTCGACCTCGGGAGCCCGGACGGGAAGGCGCTCTTCGAACGCCTGGTCGCCGTCGCTGATGTCGTCATCGAAAACTACAGCCCGCGGGTGATGCCCCAGTTGGGGCTGGGGTACGAAAGGCTGCGTGAGGTGAACCCCAGCATCGTCTACATCGGTATGCCCGGCTTCGGATGGACCGGGCCCAACCGTGATTATGTCGCACTCGGCACCATGCTCGAGCCTGCAGCGGGCCTGTCCAGCCTCATGGGGTACGCCGACTCGGGGCCCTACAAGTCGGGTGTCGCCTGGGCGGATCCAGTGGCCGCGATGCACGCGGCCGCAGCCATCCTCATCGCATTGCACGACCGCGAAGCGGACCCGGATCGACGCGGCCAGGCGATCGAGCTAGCGCAGCTCGAAGGGATGATCTGCTTTGTGGGCGAGGAGATCCTCGCGGCCCAGGTACGCGGGACGAACCCGCCTCGATTGGCCAATCGAGACCCCTTGTATGCCCCCCAGGGCTGTTACAGGTGTAGCGGGGAGGATCGTTGGATCGCGGTGAGCGTGACCAACGATCGGGACTGGCGAGCCCTCTGCGATGTCGCCGGATTCACCCCTCGCTGGCGCTCTTTCAGCCTCCCCGACCGGCAAGAACACCACGACGAGCTGGACGCCCTCATCACCACGTGGACGCAGCGCGAGGAGCAGCTGCAACTCATGCGCCGGCTGCAGGCCGCCCGCGTCCCCGCCGTTGCGGTCCTCGACTCTAAACAGCTCCTGGAAGACCCCCACCTCCGCCAACGCCAGTTCTTCGTCGACATCACGCACCCGGACGCCGGAACCTTCCCCTTCCCGGGACTGCCGATCCGGCTGAGCGAGACGCCTGCCGCTTACGTACGTCCCGCGCCCGGAGTCGGCGAGCACAACGTTGAGGTGCTCCAGGGCCTGCTCGGGCTCAGCCCGGAGGAGATGGCGGATTTCCGGGCGCGCGGCATCATCGCGGACGAGCCGCCATACTGACGATGGCTCCAGACTGAGCCACAACGCCGGGGGCCGGTCCGGCCGCTATCGCACCAAGGAGTCACTCATGAAGGGTCTCACCATTGGCGTCCACGTAGGCGCCGCGAACGCGGCACAACTCATCGACGGGATCGTTGCCGCCGAGCAGGCGGGGATCGACTGTGCCTGGTTCACGAGCGGCGGCGTCGCCCCGGATCCTCTCGCCGTCTTCTCTGCCGCGGCCCTTCGCACGACCCGCATCAAGTTCGGCACGTCGATCCTGCCCACCTTCCCCCGCCATCCTCTTGCCATGGTCCAAGGCGCCGTAGTGGTCGATTCACTGGCGCCGGGACGCCTCCGGCTCGGCATCGGGCCAAGCCACAAACCGGCGGTCGAATCGACGTACGGGATCCCGTTCGAACGCCCTCTCGAGCACCTCCGCGAGTACCTCATCGTCCTCCGCGCCATGCTCCAGGAAGGGAAAGTCCAGCACGAGGGGAGGCGCATCACGGCACGTGCTCAGCTCGCGGCCCCCACCGGGGTGTCGGTCATGGCCTCGGCCCTTCGCCCCAACGGCTTTCGCCTCTGCGGGGAGTTGGCCGAGGGGGCGATCTCGTGGGTGTGTCCGCTGCCCTACCTGCGCGATGTCGCCGTGCCCGCCATCCACGAGGGCGCAGCGAAGGCTGGCCGCACGCCGCCCCCTCTCGTCGCCCACGTCCCCGTCGCCGTTTCGGACAATGCGGACGCGATTCGCCAGGGCGCCTCGCGGCAGATGGGCTTCTATCCTCGGGTTCCCTACTACTCCCAGATGTTCCAGGATGCGGGCTTCCCGGAGGCAAAGGAGGGCCAGTTCTCCGACCGGATGATCGACGCACTCGTGGTCCACGGCAGCGCCGAGCAGGTGAAAGAACGGCTGCGGGCGCTCCCGTCTTTCGGGGCCGGCGAGCTGCTCGCGATGCCGATCCTGCTGCCGGACGACGCGGACGCCCTCCCCCGAACCCTGAAGGCGCTGGGGGAACTGGCGCGCGAATGAGGCGTCAGAAGCCGGCGGGGCCATCGGCGCCAGCCCGACCCGGCCGCGGCCCCTACTGTTGCGGGTACCGCCAGGGAGCTGGTTGTTGGACTGTCTCGTCCAAAGTCCACTGGGGGATCGCGAAGCCTTCGCCCGTCTCCACGAAGACCATTCGGACCCGGCTGCCGATTCCCACCCTCAGGACAAGCTCCGGTGGTGCCAGCGTCCCCTCGGGGGTCACGAGGTTGCCGACGATGCGCAGCGCCTCGTTGGTCGTGGGTCGTCCCTTCTGTGTGTCGAGGTCGACCAACAAGATGAGATAGGGGAGGTGGGGCCGGAAGGCGGGCTGGATTGCCTGGTGAACCTCTCCGTAGGAGTGGACCGCGCCCTTGCCCTCGACGGCCGTCCATTCGAAGTCGGCCCCGGAGCACCAGGGGCAGGCGGTCCCCGGCGGGTAGCGCAAGAGCCCGCAGGCTTTGCAGCTCTGCAGCCGGAAGTCGCGTAAGGCGCAGTATCGGAAGTACTCGAGGTTCTCGAGGTCGAGGTCATCGACCAGCAGCGGCATGCCCAGGTGCTCGCCCTTCAGCGCCATCGCCCTCAGCCCTTCCTCATGACCATCGCCGACCCTGTGCCGGGCATCGCCCAGCCAAGGTTCGCGGTTACCCCGACGTTGGACACCTGGCGGCAGCCGCGTTCACGGTAGTCGAACGTATGCTCGCGCTTCCCATCGGGAGCCGCCGGACAGTAGTCATCCACATCTCCGCGGAGCTGCCTCACGTTCTCGATCACCATGTTCATTCCGTGGGTGTAGCCCTCACAGAGGTGGCCGCCACTCGTGTTGTTGGGGCGCCTGCCCCCGAGCCGCATCGTCCCGTTGCTGACGTAGTCGCCGCCTGCCCCCTTCGTACAGAAGCCGTAGTCCTCGAGCTGCAGCATCGTCGTGAACGTGAAGGCGTCGTAGGCGCCCGTCAGGTCGATGTCCTCGGGGCCAAGACCGGCGTTAGGCCAGAGGATGTCCTTCGCGTAGTAGCCTCCGACGGTCGAGATCGGGCCATGCTGGTAGTGCATGTCGATCCTTGGCTTACAGCACCGCCCGGCCACCGAGAGGATGCGCGCCGGTGTTTGGCGGTAGTCATAGGCGCGTTCGACGCCGGTAACGATGATCGCCGTCGCGTTATCGGTCTCGACGCAGCAGTCAAGGAGGTGAAGCGGCTTCACGACGAATCGGCTGTTGAGGACGTCGTCGACGCTGACGCGCTGTTTGTAGTAGGCCTTCGGGTTGTTGCTGGCGTGCTCGCTGTGGATGACCTTGACCATCGCGAGCTGCTCGGGGGTGGTGCCGTAGTCGTACATGTGGCGCATGAAGCTCTGGCTGAAGCTCTGCCCGGCGCTCCCCCAGCCGTAAACGCGGCTGTGGAGGCCGTCCCCGCTGATGGGCGCGGCGGCTCGCGCTCCGGTGCCGCCGATGCGCACCTGCGAGAAGCCGTTCATCGCGCGGAAAATGGCGACGGTCTTGCACATGCCCGCTTCGATGACCCCGATGGCTATCCCGATCAGCGCCTCTGTGCTCGACCCGCCTCCGTAGACGTCCATGTAGAAGTTGAGCCGAATCCCGAGATCCCCTGCGATCAGCGGCGATGGTGTGGAGTCGTTGTTCGAGTAGGAGAGCATCCCGTCGATCTCGGACGCCTTGATCCCGGCGTCTGCCATCGCGTTGCGAACCGCCCACGTGCCCAGGGCACGAGTCGTGCGTCCCGATCCTCGCGTATAGGTGGTCTCGCCGACGCCGACGATCGCGTACTTGTCCCGCAGAAAGCGCGGGGTGGAGGCGTCGAAGTCCCCCTGCA
The DNA here is from genome assembly GCA_041488155.1 of Tepidiformaceae bacterium. Classification (GTDB taxonomy): domain Bacteria; phylum Chloroflexota; class Dehalococcoidia; order Tepidiformales; family Tepidiformaceae; genus JBGPOS01. Next base: position 5,318 of record JBGPOS010000089.1, on the reverse strand, counting down.
CAGTCACGCGGGTCCCACGGAGCCTGGGCTGGAACTCTCGGCCATGTCTTGTGCATTCTGCACACCGCAGCGCCGACTTCAACGCCCGCCGGCTTTTCTACGACACGAGGCCCCCCGGCGACGGCGTGATGCTTCAAGGTCTCATCTTTGACTCGGGCAGGCGGGCGACTACACTCCAGCGGACGAAACGGCGCTCACGCGTCAACAAGAGGGAACACCATGAAGGTTGGATCAGGATTCGGCGGCGGCTGGCTGACCGGCGTCGCCGAGGCAGCGCGCCGGGCTGAAGAACTGGGCTACGACTTCGCTTCGACCCCGGAGACGCAGCACGATTCGATGCTGGCGGCCACCATCGCCGCTGCCTCCACCGAACGCCTCGAGATCCAGACTTCGGTCACGATCGCCTTCCCGCGGAGCCCCACCGTGCTCGCCATGGAGGCCTGGGACATTCAGCACCTGAGCAAAGGGCGCTTTGGTCTCGGCCTCGGCAGCCAGGTGAAGGGTCACAATCAGAACCGCTTCAGCGTGGAGTGGGGGCCGGCCGCCCCACGGATGAAGGAGTACATCAAGATGCTCAAGGCCGTCTGGCACTCCTTCCAGACGGGCGAGAAGCCGGACTTCGTCGGCAAGCACTACCACTTCACCCTCATGACTCCCAACTTCAACCCCGGCCCCCTCGACTACCCCCGGCCGAAGGTCTTCCTCGCGTGCGTCGGCGATGCGATGGCGCGGGTCGCCGGAGAAGTGGCCGATGGAGTCATGCCGCACGGGTTCATGACCGACAAGTACATGCGAGACGTGGTCCTTCCCAACATCGCGATCGGCCTCAAGCGGGGCGGCCGGACCTGGCAGGACATCGAGATCTCCGGTGGCGGCTTCACGGTCTTCGGCGAGACCGAGTCAGAGATCGAGCAGGGGCTACAGCGGCTGCGTCAGCCCATCTCCTTCTACGGCTCCACACGCAGTTACCACGAGGTGTTCGAGGTCCACGGGCTCAAGGATCTTGGGATGCAGCTCCACTCGCTGTCGCTCCAGGGGCAGTGGGCCGAGATGCAGCGGGTGATCCCCGAAGACGTGCTGCGCGTCTTCGCGCAGACCTCGACCTACGACAAGCTGCCAGAGTTCGTCAGGAACAACCGCGAGTACGCCGCCCGGATCGGGCTAGCTATGCCAACAACGACGCCCGCCCAGCGCGAGCGTGCATCGCAGATCATCGGCCAGATGCAGAAGGTCGCGGTGTCAAGGGTGCCGCGAGGGCTGGAGACGCTGGCGTCCGTGTAGGCTGGCGGGCCTCTCCCGGCGTTCGTTGACTGCCAGCCGCCTGCTCGCCTAGGCTCGCCCAACAGCAAAGACCTGCTCCAGGAGGCACCCCCATGGGATTCCGGCCGAAGCGCATGAAGTTCGGTATCTTCCTCGCGCCGTTCCACCGTGTGGGCGAGAACCCAACGCTCGCTCTCAAGCGCGACCTCCAGCTTATAGAGCACCTCGACAGCCTGGGCTACGAAGAGGCCTGGATCGGTGAGCACCACTCCTTCGGACGCGAACTCATCGCCGACCCGGCGGTGTTCATCGCGGCAGCGGCGAGGTCCACGCGGCGAATCAAGCTCGGCACGGGCGTGACGTCGCTGCCCTACCACCATCCGCTGATGGTCGCCGACAAGATGCTCCAGCTCGATCACATGACCGAAGGGCGGGCCATGCTGGGGGTGGGGCCCGGCGTCCTCACCTCAGACGCTTACCAGATGGGGATCGACCCAACCGCCCAGCGCACGCGAATGGCCGAGTCGCTCGACGCGATCATGCGGCTCTTCACAGCCGAAGAGCCGGTGAGCATCGAGACCGACTGGTTCGTCCTGCGGGAGGCTCGCTTGCAGATGGCGAGCTTCAGCGAGCCACACCTCCCCGTCGCCGTAGCGGCCAGCATCACCCCCTCTGGTCCGACGCTCGCCGGCAAGCACGGAATCGGATTGCTTTCCGTCGCGGGCGCAGACCACGAATCGTTCGCACGGACGTGGGGCTGGGTGGAAGAGGCAGCGGCGGAGTCTGGCAAGAAAGTCGATCGCGGGGAGTGGAGAGTGGTGGTCCCGGTCCACCTGGCAGATTCGAAGCAAGCGGCCATCAACGACATCCGCGATGGTTTCGAGCGTCGTGCGTACGTCGGCGATCGCAAGACCCTGGGGCCGGTGCAGGCGGGCATTCTCGCTGGCGCAGCCGGCACCGCCGGCGCTTCTCTCGAAGAATCCGTCGAACGCGGTGCGATGATCGTTGGCACGCCGGACGAGGCCATCGTCTCGCTGAACGCCATCCAGGAGAGGTCCGGTGGCATCGGCGGGCTGCTTGTGCTGGCCAACGAGTTGGCGAGCACCGAGAAGACGCTCCGGAGCTACGAATTGCTCGCCCGCTACGTGGCGCCGGTGTTCCAGAACCAGGTCCAGACAGTGGTAGCGAACCGGGACTGGGTCGAAGACAACATGCGCCACATTTTCGGCGGCGCCGGTCAGGCCATGGCCCGAGCCTTCGCCGACGCCGGTAAGGAGATTCCGGAGCAGATTGCGAAAGCGCTGGGCCGGGCCCCCTCGGATCGAGGTTGACCATGACAGAACCGAAGCCAGGTCGAGCCCACGTCATCACCGGGGGTTACCCGCCGGGCGCGCCCGCCGGACATGACCACGACTACTCCCGCCTGAGGCTCCTTCAGTTCCTCCAGGAGAAGGAAGCCCCGGCCAGCGTTGGCAACGACTTCACGGACCTCGCGAAGTGGCTCACCCGATGCCAGTTGCTCATCACCTACGTCGCGGGGCCGTACCCGGATGACGAGCAGGATCAGGCACTCCGGGGCTGGCTGCGGGACGGTGGGCGCTGGCTCGCGTTGCATGGCACCAGCGGTGGCAGGGCGGTCCGCGTTGACGGCCAGCGGCAGCGCCGCATGGTCAAGGGGAGCTTTCACGAGACCCTGGGAGGATTCTTTATCAACCACCCGCCGGTGCGCCGGTTCAACGTTGACGTTGCCGCAGGCGGCAACCCCCTCACGCGAGGGCTACCCGAATCCTTCGAGGTGGTCGACGAGCCATACATGATCGAGCTCCAGGACCCGGCGTCGTCCGAAGTGCTCCTGACGGCGGAGTTGGGCCCCGACATGTCGCCACCCGGCTTCGGGTTCCTCTACGACGAAGACACAGCGCTCATGGCCGACGGCAAGACGCGCGTGCTGGGCTACACACGCGAGGTCGGCAAGGGTGGGGTCACGTACATCGCGCTCGGCCACTGCCACACTCCAGCGAGCAACAGCCAGCCGTTCGTTGACCGCAGCGTCAACGCAGAGGGCCGCACTCCGTTGCTCCTGCGCTCCACCTGGGAGGCGGAGCCGTTCGAGACCCTGATGCGCAACGCGATCGACTGGGGGCTGTCCAACTAGCGCTGCTCAACGGGGCTTCGAGCCCTCATCCCCGCGCCCTTCTCCCGACCGCCAGGAGAAGGGGAAGGCCGCTCGAAGCAGCTACTCCGGCGGCCGGTAGATGCGAATGTCGCGGTGCTCGGTGATCCACGATCCCAGCTTCCGCCAGGGCCGGCCTGCGAGCAGGCCACCATCGACGACCATCGCCTGACCGGAGACCCAGCGTGATTCGTCGCTGGCGAGGAAGAGCGCCATCGCGGCAATGTCCGACGGCTCGCCGGAGCGTCCGAGCGGCTGTGTATCACTGTTGGAGCCTCGAAGGCGCTCGAGCGCAGTTGCCAGTCGCTCGGGTTCGGACTGGGAGATGGGCCGCCCGGCCGCGAGCGGCGTAGCGATGTAGCCCGGACAGATTGCGTTCGCCCGGACGTCGTATTCGGCCAACTCCAGGGCTGCGGCCTTGGTCATCATCACGACGCCGGCCTTCGCCACGCTGTAGAGCTGGTTGCCGATGCCGGCATCGAAGGCGCAGACGCTCGCCGTGCTGATGATGCTGCCCGAGCGCTGCGCTTTCATGTGGGGCGAGGCGTGCTTGATCCCAAGGAAGACGCTCTTGAGCAAGACGTCCATCGTGAGGTCGTATTCCTCGACTGACGTCTCGTCGAGCGGGCCCGACGCGCCTCCGAAGCCGGCGTTGTTGAAGAGCACGTCGAGGCGGCCCCAACGGTCGATGGCTGCCTGGATGGCGCTGGCCACGTCGCTCTCACGGGCTACGTTGCACCGGACCGACTTCACATTGGGCCCGAGTTCGCTGGCGAGAGACGCAGCGACACCTTCCTGGAGGTCAGCGATGAGGACGCGAGCGCCTTCTTCAACGAAGAGCCGCACCGTGGCGGCGCCGATCCCGCTCGCTCCGCCGGTGATCACCGCGACCTTGCCGTCGAGCCTGCCCATTCCGATTCCTCCGGTAGTTAGCGGCGTCAGGCGGGCCGGAAGACGGGGATAGGGTACTCGCCCGCGTCCTGCTTCTCGAACTCGACGCGCACGCGTTGGCCGATCCGGACGTCCTTCGTCGGGTCCTCGACGCCAACGATGTTGGTCAGCATCCGGAAGCCCTCATCGAGATCGACGTAGGCGACCGCGTAGGCGCCCATCTCCTGGAACCCGGGAATCCGGTTCTGGCGGACAACGGAGAAGGTATAGACCGTGCCAGCGCCCGATGAAACCTTCCAGGCGAGGTTGGTCCCGCCGCATTTCTGGCAGTGGGCAGTCGGATAGAAGTTGACCGCGCCCTTGCAGTCGTTGCAGACCTGGTAGCGGAGCTCGCCGGCTTTGGCGCCGTCCCAGTAGTGCTTCGTGTCCGGTTCGGGGAAGTGGGGTTGTGGTCGATTGGGCATCGTCTGTCCTTCGTTTCTCTGGAGTGAGTGCTCGTTAGTCGGCGGCGAGGATCACGGTTCCGCCGGTGTGGGTGCCGCCAAGCATTCCGCCGTTCCCGTGCGCGACTGCCAGGCGAGCTTTCGGCGCCTGCGACGTTGACTCGCCGCGCAGCTGGCGGGTCGCCTCGAGCAGCAGGAACAGGCCGCGCATCCCCGGATGGTTCGATGACAGGCCGCCGCCGTCACTGTTCAGCGTGAGGCCCGGCCGATCGAACGCCAGGTGACCGTCTCCGACGAACTGGCCGACCTCGCCCTTCTTGCAGAAGCCGAGATCCTCGAGGCAGACCCCGACGGTGATCGTGAACGAGTCGTAGAGCATTGCGATGTCGATTTCGTCCGGGCGGACGCCTGCTTGCGCGAAGGCGGCGGGGCCGCTTTGGGCGGCCGCGCTGACGGTTATGTCGCCTGCGTTCTCGCGATACTTGGTTGCCTCGCCGCTGCCGATGATCCAGACCGGCTTCTTCTTGATGTCGCGTGCGACATCGGCGGCC
>JBGPOS010000088.1:0-11204 GCA_041488155.1 Tepidiformaceae bacterium | reverse complement strand
TCGTGCACGCGGACGCCCTCGCGCTGGAGACGGGCGGCGAGGGCTGCAGGGTCGGCGAGGGAGAATCCGCCCGCGAAAAGGCCGCGCCGGCCCTGGTCGATGAAGCCGGCGACGGGCCCGGGGCCGGTGGGCTCGAAGAGCTCAAGTTGGTCGCGGCCCCACTGGAGGGTCACGCGCCGCGCGCCGGCTGCCGGGTCGAATCGATCGTCGACCACCACGGTGTCGAAGATACGGGCGAACGTCTCGACGGCGGGAGCGCACTCCTTGACCGCGAGCGCGAGGCGATCAGTTCGTTCGAGCATGACGCGACCTCGATTGGAGTGCGGGCAGTGTAGGGCTGGGGAAGTGGGGATGGAGGGGGCTACGGGCGGCCCGCGCGGTTGAGGCTCTCGGCAGCGGCCAGCTCGGCCGGCAGGCCAACCGGGATCACATCGAGCTTGTCCAGGTGCATCTGCACGTTGATCGGATAGTTACCGGTGAAGCAGGCGTTGCAGAGCGTCTCGTTGCTCTGCCCTGTGGCCTGCACAAGACCCTTGAGGCTGAGGTAGCCGAGCGTGTCGGCACCGATGTGTCGCCGTATTTCGTCGATGCTCTTGTTCGCCGCGATGAGCTCCCACTTGGTGGCGAGATCCACCCCGAAGAAGCAGGGTGAGACAAACGGCGGAGCGGTGATGCGCATGTGCACTTCTTTCGCCCCGGCGCGGCGGATGAGGCCGACCACCCGCGGCGTCGTCGTGCCACGGACGATGCTGTCATCGACCACGACCACGCGCTGCCCGGCGAGCACGTCGCTGAGGGCGTTGAACTTCAGGCTGACGCCGGCTTCGCGGATGCGCTGGTCGGGCTGGATGAACGTCCGGCCCACGTAGCGGTTCTTGACCAATCCTTCGCGGAACGGGAGACCTGCTTCGCGGGCGTATCCGATCGCGGCAGGGGGCGCGCTGTCGGGTACGCCGATGACGACATCGGCCTCAACGGGATGCTCGCGGGCGAGCGCCGCTCCCATCTCTTCGCGCGCCGAGTAGAGCAGCCTGCCGGACAGGCGGGTGTCGGGACGGGCGAAGTAGATGTATTCGAACGTACAGCCCGCGAGCTTCGGCGCCGGCGCCACGGGGAAGAAGCTCCGCAGGCCGGAAGCATCGATCTGGACGACTTCGCCAGGGGCGACTTCCCGCTCCATCGCGACCCCGAGGTGTTCGAGCGCGCAAGACTCGGAGGCGACGACCCAGCCGCCGTCGTTCAGCCGGCCGATGCAGAGCGGCCTCACACCCATCGGGTCGCGGACGGCGAAGAGGGTGTCGCGAGTCATGATGGCGAGGCTGTAGGCGCCCTCGATGCGGCGCATCACGTAGTGGAAGCGCTCCTCCCAAGTACCGGCGGGGGCGAGGGCCAGGAGGTGAGCGATGAGCTCGGAGTCCGCCGTGGACTCGGTCGTGATGCCCTGGGCGGCGAGGTCGTCGCGCAGGACGTCCGCGTTCGTGATGTTGCCGTTGTGGGCGAGGGCGATAGGAAGGCCAGAATTGTGGTCCCGCACGACGATCGGCTGAGCGTTGCAGGCGAGGGATCCGCCGGCTGTGCTGTAGCGAGTGTGGCCTATCGCGATGTGTCCCCGCAGATAGGCGAGGTCTTCTTCATCGAAGACCTGGGAGACGAGTCCCATACCGGTGCGCAGGGAGAAATCGCCGCTGCCGTTGCTCGTCGCGATACCGGCGCTCTCCTGGCCGCGGTGCTGGAGCGCGTAGAGACCGTAGAAAGTAATTCGGGCCACGTCTTCGCCGGGTCCGTAGACCCCAAAGACTCCGCAGGCTTCGTGTGGGTTCTCCGAATCGGGGATCACGAGGCGAGGGATGCCCTCCACTGAGTGACGACGACGGCTCACCAAGTATACCCGGCCAGTGGAGACACTGTCGAAACAGCGAATCCGGGAGGTGGCTTCGGGCGAGCCGCCGGCTACTCCCGCGAGTGCCAGGCGACGACCCGCTCCGGGGTGATCACAATGAGCGGGAGCGGTTCAAGGCGCATCAAACGGTACTGCTGGTAGCGGGTGCGAAGGGCAGCGAGGGCCGCTGGCATCGCCGCTCCCCGGTCGAGGACCGTGGCCGTACCGTCGACCCGAACCCAGGCGAGTTGCGTCCAGTTCTCGTCGTAGTGGTCGACCAGCAGCGAGACTCTCGGGTCTCGTTCGATGTTGCGCAGCCTGACCAGGCGGACCCCGCTCTTCGGCTTCTCATCGATGGGGATGACGATCTGGTGGTCGATCATGACGTAACAGACGGGGACGAGGTGCGGGCGACCGTCCGCCGAAACTGTCGCCAGGCGGCCCACCCGGCAGCGCTCGATGAGTTCCAGGTGCCAATCTTCGAACACGCGGCCAGCCTGACAGACTCGCGACACCGCTGCTAGAGTGCGCCGATGGCTGGAATAGTGGTGGCCGCGGACCTTGGGGGCACGCGCCTGCGGGCCGCGCTCGTCGACGAGGCCGGCAAGATCGAGGAGCGCCGGGAAGTCCGCACCCCCGCCGTCGCGACGCCGGAGTCAATCCTGCAACAGATCACCGAGCTTCTCGGGGCAGTGGCGGGGGCCGCGAAAGCGCGTCCGCTGGCAGCCTGCCTCGGGACACCGGGGCTGATCAACGCCGATGAAGGCAAGGTCATCATCGCGCCGAACGTGCCCGGGTTCCGCAACCTGGTGCTGACTACGCCGATCGCCGAGCGCCTGGGCATCCCGGCTTACATCGAAAACGATGCCAGCGCCGCCGCCCTGGGCGAGTTTCGCTTCGGAGCCGGGCGGGGGACGCGGCACCTCCTCCACGCCACGCTCGGGACGGGCATCGGCGGCGGGATCGTGATCGATGGAAAGCTCTATCGCGGCGCGAAGGGTCTTGCCGGCGAGATCGGCCACGTCATCCTCGATACGGCTGGCCCCCGGTGCAACTGCGGGTCGCGGGGGTGCCTGGAGGCGATGGTGAGCGGCGTGGCCTTCGCGGCCCGCGCGCGCCACCTTGCGGACGGAGGGAAGTCGCCGCGGCTGGCGGAAATCGGGGCCACCAGGGCCCTGACCGCCGAGGATCTGCTGGCGGCGGCCGTGGCGGGTGACGCGCTCTCCGAGGCCGAAATCCGGCACGGCGGTCACCTGCTGGGGCTCGCCCTGGGCGGACTCGTAAACGTGCTCAACCCGGACGCCGTGACGCTCAGCGGCGGCCTTCTCGGCATGGGCGAGCTTCTGCTCGGGCCTCTGCGGGCGGCGATGTACTCGATCGCTTACGGGCCGGCTTCGGGCACGCTCGTGCGCGTCAGCGAACTGGGCGACGACGCCGGGCTGCTGGGCGCCGCCTCCGTCGCCTTCGAACGGCTTGGCGCGCGAGGGTCGTGAGGGCCGCGGCTACCGGGGCTCCGGGGGCTCGAAGACTGGCAAATCGAACTGGATCCGCCGGAACGACTCTGCGAATTCGATCCCGTCCTGTCCGGCCGCCGACCAGCGCGCCATCTGCTCGATGAACCCCGCTACCCCCTCATCGATCTGGCTGGGGTGCGCGAGCAGTGCCCGGCGTTTCAGTTCGAGGGTGTCGCCGATGTCCACCCACACATTGGCCTCGCGGCTGCCGCCCAGCCAGAGCTGGCTAACCTTGTGTGGCTCGAGCCCATCTGCCAGCAGCTCGGGGAATGTGAGGCGATCGCGTGCGCTGGGAAAGACAGCGTCGACGGTGGCATCGCCACTCGCCCGGTGGTCGGGGTGGTTGGGGTAGGCGTCGCCGAGGAAACGCGTCGTGGGGTCGAAGCAGAACACGACTTCCGGGCGGTACGTGCGTAGCAGGCGCGTGATGTCGCGACGCAGCTCCAGCGTGTGTTGGAGATAGCCGTCTTCGTAACCCATGAAGACGAAATTGCGTACGCCAAGCAAGGCGCCGGCGGCGCGCTGCTCCGCTTCGCGGATGCTTGTCAGCCGCGACGGGGTCATCGTCGGGTCCTCGCTCCCCTTGTCGCCCTTCGTGATGATCACGTAGGTGACCTCGGATCCCGCCTGGGCCCACCTCGCGACCGTGCCGGCGACCATGAACTCGGCGTCGTCGGGGTGAGCGACGACGACCATCGCGGACTGGGGGACGAAATCGGGGGCGGTTGTCACGGGCGAGGCTCCGGCTGGTTTGCCAACGAGCGTAGCAGACGAGAGGCGACGGGAGCGCGGTCGCCATTAGACAGTGCCCGCGACGGACGGTAGTTTTGATCGGCGCGCCTCCTTAGCTCAGCTGGTAGAGCGACGCTTTCGTAAAGCGTAGGTCCACGGTTCGAGTCCGTGAGGAGGCTCCAGCCCCTCCCCACCTTCCACCCCGTATCGGGGTATTGGGGTGTCGGGGTGTCGGGGTTGGCGCCCTGAATCAGCTGACTACTAGCAGGATGCCGAGGACGCAGGCGGCTGTGCCTGCGCCGACCCTGATGGTGAGCCGCTCGCCCAGGAAGAGCACCGAGAGAGGCAGGGCCATTACCGGAGCGGTCGCGTTGAGGACAGCGGTGCGGGCCGCGCCCGCTTCGCCAACCGCGTAGACGTAGAGCAGGCTGCCGAAGGCGGTCCCGGCCACGCCCGAGATGACGATGGCCGTCACGTGCCGCCGATCGGAGAACGGGGCGAGGAGGTTGCGTGGCTGGGTGGCAAGGGCGAAGGCGACGAGCCCTACGGCGCCGGCTGGGGTGCGGAGCGACCCGGCGGCGACGGCTCCGAGACTGCCCCTGCCCGAGGCCAGCCAGAGGGTCGCTATCGCCCAGAACACGGCTGCACCAAGCATGATCAGGTAGCCCTGAAGGAGAGCGCCCCCGTGCGCCGGCGCAAGCGACTCTGGTCCCGGCGCGCCGGGAAGGTCCGCGAAGCCGGCCAGCCCCGGCTCGGCGATCGAAAGCGCCGGCGCGGACGCCCCACTGCCGGCGCCGCGCGCCACGGTCAACCAAACCCCGGCCCCGATGAGGACCGCGCCAGCCGGGAGGCCCCAGCTGAAAGGCTCATCGAGCAGGACGACCCCACCGATGACGGTCAGGCCGATGAACAGCGCCATCGTGATCGTGAACGTGCGCTGCATGCCTACGAGCGAGAGGGCGCGGATGTAGAGGGTATCGCCGAGGCCGTAGCCGACCAGGCCGCTCCCAACCATCGAGAAGATCGAGAGAGCGGAGGCATCCTGGATGTCGCCGAACTGGCCCGATGCCAGGAGGATGAACGGAAGGAGGCAGGTGGCGGCGGCCAGCCGCAGCCCGCTGAGGACGACCGGTGAGGTGCGCGCGGAGAGCGAGGTCAGGGCCACGCTCGTGGCAGACCATGTGAAGGCGGCGATCAGCGCCGCAGCTTCGCCCATCGGCTGCGCTAGGGGACTTCTATCAGGATGGCGTCGCCCTGGCCGGTGCCAGAGCAGATGGCGGCAATGGCATAGCCCCCGCCCAGCTCGCGCAGCTGATAGGCGGCAGTCATGGCGAGACGCGCCCCGCTGGCGCCGATCGGGTGGCCCATCGCGACCGACCCTCCGCAGCGGTTTACCTTCTCGGCGTCCCACCCGAGTTCCTGGCCAACGATGAGCGGAACGGCCGCGAAGGCCTCGTTCACCTCGATCACCTTCACCTCTTCGAGGCTGACCCCCGTGCGCGCGAGCAGCTTGCGGATTGCGACAGCCGCCGCCACAGGGAAGTCCGATGGCTTGACGCCGACCTCGGCATGTCCGGTGATTCGGCCGATGGGGGCAGCTCCGAGCTTCGCTGCTCCTTCTTCAGAGGCAAGGAGCAACACCGCTGCGCCGTCGTTCACGGCGGGAGCGTTGCCGGGGGTGATCGCTTTCGTGTCGTAGACCGGCTTCAGCCGTGCGAGGCCCTCGGAAGTGGAGTCCGGCCGGGGGTTCTCGTCCCGCACAAGCGCCTTGTGGTTCGGGTCGCGTTTCGATGGGACGGGCGTGACTTCGAAGTCAAAGTAGCCCCGGCGATGGGCTTCGCCCCAACGGCGCTGGCTCACGAGCGACCAGTCGTCCATCTCTTCGCGTGAGATCTCGCGGCGGGCGGCCATCGCGTCGCCGTGGGTGGCCATGTGGCAGTCGTCGAAGGCGCACCAAAGGCCGTCGCGGATCATGCCGTCGACGAGGGTCTTGTCTCCCATGCGTGCGCCCCAGCGCGTCTCGAAATCGTAGTACGGGACGTTAGTCATCGACTCCATGCCGCCGGCAAGAATGAGGTCGTTCTCGGCGCTGCGGATGAGTTGCGACGCCAGTGTGACAGCGCGCATACCACTCCCGCAGACCTTGTTCACGAGCATGCTCGGGGTCGCATCGGGGAGGCCGGCGGCGATGAGCGCCTGGCGACTCGGGAGCTGCCCCTGGCCCGCCTGGAGCACCTGCCCGAGGATGACGTTGTCGACGCTGGCCGGGTCCAGGTGGTTCCGCTCGACGAGGGTCCGCATGAGCAACGCCGCGAGCTCAGAAGCCGAGTAATCGCGCAGTGCCCCCCCGAACTTGCCCCACGGGGTGCGCGTCGCATCGAGGATCAGGGTCTGGGGCATGCGTTCGATGATAGTTCACGCCGAGCCCAAGTGCGCTACGGCGTGGAGCCTGTCCGGCTGGCGGCGACGGCGAATGAGCGTGTAAGCTGCGCCGGTGCCGGGCGGAGAGCCAGAGATGCCCAAACGATTCACGCCTCATGCGACCTACAGTCGAGGAGCCGACGCTATCTATGTGGCCCTGGCCAGCCTCCCCGTGGACCACACGACGAGCCTCGACGACTGCCGGATGATCGACGTCGCCGCCGACGGACGGGTAATAGGCGTGGAGTTCCTCGCGGTCAGCGACGGCGTCGACCTCTCGGACGTGCCGTCAGCGGACGTAGTCGAGGAGTTGATCAACAAGCTCGACGCCCCGGTTCCGGCGCGAGAACGATAGGCTGCCGGCCTCGGCGCGCCCTACCGCGTCGCGAGCTGCGCTCCGGCCCCTACCTTCGACCCAAGGAACTCCACGATGCGGCCCTTCGACACCTCCGCCATGTCGAGGGCCATGCCCTGGTAGCCGTGTGGGCCGTCCTGGTATTCGTACAGTTCGCACTCGTTGCCCGCTTTGCGCCAGGCCGCGGCCATGAGGATCGAGTCGGAGTACAGGTGGTCGAGGGTGCCCACGCTGAAGATCGCCGGCGGCATCCCTTTGAGGTCGGCGTAGAGGGGCGAGATGTACGGGTGCTTGAGGTCGCGGCCGCTGGCGTAGCAGCGCGAGAAGTACTCCATGATCGGCCCGCTCAGCACCAGGTTGCGGTCCCACATGTGCTTCATCGAAGGCAGGTCGTAGATCGCCGAGAACACGCCGTAGGTGAAGACCGCGGCCCGGTAGGGCTCGTCGCGTTCGTCACGGCGGCGAAGGAGGGTCGCGGCCGCGAGGTTGGCGCCAGCCGAGTCGCCGCCGATGGCAAGCGCGGAGGGGTCGGCGATGCCGAGCTCGGTGGCGTGGGCGGTAAGCCAGCGCGAGGCGGCGACGCAGTCGTCGAGCCCGGCCGGGTAGGGATGTTCCGGCGCGAGGCGGTAGCCCACTGAAACGATGGCGACGCCAGCACCGGCTGCGAACCGCCGCAGGGTCGGGTCCTGGGTCTTTTCGGAGCCAAGCACCCAGCCGCCGCCGTGGAGGTGGAGGAAGGCGCCATTCGGGCGCTCGGGGACGAAGACACGCACGGGGATGTCGCCCGCCGGGCCTGGGATTGTGCGGTCCTCCTGGAGGGCAACCGCCGGTCCGGTCCCCCAGGTCGGCCTCATGAGCTCCTCGCGCTGACGGCGCACGGCGGCGATGTCGCGTTCAAACGCTTCGAGGCGCGTGGCAGTGTCGGCTTCGATCGTCGGGATCAAGGCAGCGACCTGGGGATCCATGGGCGGGCTCCAGCTGGGTGGCTGTTAGCTATTGGCGGTTAGCTGTTGGCTATTAGCCATTAGCTGTTAGCCAGTAACTGATCGGCGCCAAGTCTACGACCTGGATGGCACGGGGAGTAAAGAGCCTCATTGCTCATTGCTCATCGCTTAGCGCTGAGTGCCTGGTGCCTGGGTGCACCCATCCCGCATCCCTCATCCCTCGTTCCCTACCCAAGGGTCGCGAACATCGCCAGGGCCGCGGCGGCCATCGTTGCGGTGGTCAGCCAGCCGACCGCGAGGAGCCCGGCCCCCGGCACGAATTCCCCCAGCACCCGCCGGTCCGCGGCCACGATCATGATGAACACGAGCAGCACCGGGGCGATGACTCCATTCACGATCGCCGCGACGTAGAGCGCCTGGATTTCCGAGACCCCGCTGAAGTTGAGGGCGATCCCGAGCACCGTCGCCACCGCAATCACGGCGTAGAACTGGGGCGCCTGGCGGAAGGTGTTGCTCAGGCCTTCGCGCCAGCCGAACAGCTCCGAAGTGGCGTACGCCGCCGCTCCCGCCAGCACTGGGATGGCGAGCAGGCCCGTGCCAATCAGACCGAGCGCAAACAGGACCGACGCGCCGTCGCCAGCGAGCGGGCGGAGGGCTTCGGCCGCCTGGGCCGCGGTCTGTACGTCCGTCTCGCCAGCGGCGAACAGGGCCGCGGCCGAAGTCAAGACCACGAAGTAGAAGCCGATGTTGGCGAGCACCATCCCCGCAGTCACGTCGAGGTCGGCCGCCCGCACCATCGAGCGGAGCTGCCCTGGGCCCAGCCGCGCGGCCGTGAGCCCGTGGCTTTCTTCCTCCTCGACCTCTTCAGAGGCCTGCCAGAAGAAGAGATAGGGAGAGATAGTCGTGCCCAATATCGCCACGATTGTGGCCAGCGTCCCCCGGTCGAAGTCGATCCGAGGGACGAAGGTCGAGTGGGCGGCCGCGCCCCAGTCGGGCGCGGCGAAGAACGCGCCCACGACGTAGGCGAACACCACGAGGGTGAGGAACTTCAGGTAGCGCGCGAACTGCGGGTAGGGCACAACGACTTCGACCAGGGCGATCCCGACCCCCACCGGCACAACTAGGAGCACCGAGGGCACATCGGTGAGGAGCTCGATCGCGGCCGCGATCGCCCCGATGTCGGCCCCGATGTTGACGATGTTCGCCACCAGCAGCAGAGCCACCACGGGGTACAGCAGCCCGCGCCCGAAGCGGCCGGCGATGACGCTGGAGAGGCCCCGGCCGGTGACGAGGCCGACCCTCGCACAGATCGCCTGCACCGCGACGTTCATGGGAAGGGTAAGCAGGCTCGTCCAAAGGAGTTTGTAGCCGAGCGAGGCGCCGGTGATGGTGTAGGTCGAGATGCCGGAGGGGTCATCGTCGGCGACGCCGGTGATGAGGCCGGGCCCGAGACCGTCGATCCCTTTCCGCGCCTCGCGGGAGGCACGGACGACTTCGGTGTCGATCCGGCGGATGGCACGAAGCCTCACCGCCTCACTATGGCAGCGGACGGGGGACAGGGGATAGGAGGGCTGAGCGCAATTCGCCCACCCGTCCGGCCGTTGTGACTTCGCTTCGGCGTCAGCTACCATTCGCCGTCCGGGGGTGACGGTGGGAACGGAAGCCGCAGGCGAGCCCGATTACGGCCTGATCGACCGTGCTGGCGCGTCAGCGGCGATCTTCTATCCGCGGCCGGACGGAGTCCCGCCACCGGCTGGCGCGACTGACCTGCTCATCGATGTGGGTCCGGGCGTCGCCGTAGGAGCGCGGTTCTACGCCTCGGACCCCGCGCAGCCAACCATCCTTTACTTTCACGGCAACGGCGAGGTTGCCAGCGACCACGACGACATCGCCCCCTTCTACCACCAGGCCGGTGCGAACCTCTTTGTGGTGGAGTTCAGAGGGTACGGCCGGAGCGGAGGGAGGCCCTCGTTCGCGGCCCTTGCCGGCGACGCCCGGCCGGTCGCGGCGCGCTTCCACGCGGTCCTCGACGAGCAAGGCTTCGACGGGCGCCGCTTCGTGATGGGGCGCAGCCTGGGCAGCCACCCTGCCCTGGAGGCCGCCGCGCGCGTCCCGGAGCGGTTCTCGGGGCTGATCATCGAGAGCGGCGCGGCGAGTCTGCGGCGGCTGGTGAGCCGGCTCGGCGCCGGCGCTGATGCGGAGGCCGCCGCAGCCCTGGCGGCGGCACACGAGGCGAAGATCCGATCGATCCGGCTGCCGGCCTTGATCATCCACGGCGAGCGCGACGAGCTCATCCCCCTCGCCCATGCGGCTGAACTCTACGAGCTCCTGGAGGGGACGGAGCGCGAGATGGTGGTGATCCCGGGCGCGGGCCACAACGACCTCCTCTGGCTCGGCCGCGCTCAGTACTTCGAGGCGATCGGTTCGTTTCTGCGCGGCAAGCTCACCTGACAGACCAAAGCCCCCGGGATCTAGCACTCACCGGCGGAGAGTGCTAATATCCCTTCTTGCCTATATCTCACCAATGTTCCGGAGGACTCTGAATGCCCACGAAGACCGCCCCCAAGCCGAAGTCGAAGCTGAAGACCAAGCTCATCCCTCTCGCTGACCGGATCGTCATCATCCCCCTCAAGCAGGATGAGATGACCGCCAGCGGACTCGTCATCCCCGACACGGCGAAAGAGAAGCCGCAGCAGGGCGAAGTCGTCGCCGTCGGCCCCGGCCGCCTCGACGACAACGGCAAGCGCGTCCCGATCGACGTCATCGTCGGCGACCGCATCCTCTACGCGAAGTACACCGGCACCGACGTCAAGCTTGACGGCGAAGATTTCATCGTGCTCAACGACAAGGACATCCTCGCCAAGCTGGTTGTCTAAGAACTGACCCGGCTGCGACGGAGGCGCGTGGCTGACGGCCGCACGCACCCGGCCCGCGCCCGGCGGTCTCATTCGAGAAGGGGAATCCATGGTTGCAAAGCAACTGCTGTTCGACGAGGCGGCCCGCCGCCGCCTGAAGGATGGGGTCGACGCGCTCGCTGACGCCGTCAAAGTGACGCTTGGGCCGCGCGGCCGCAACGTCGTCCTCGATAAGAAATACGGCGCGCCCACCATCACGAAGGACGGCGTCACCGTCGCCCGCGAGATCGAGCTGCAAGACCCGTTCGAGAACATGGGCGCCCAGCTCGCCAAGGAGATCTCTTCCAAGACCAACGATGTCGCCGGTGACGGCACCACCACCGCCACGGTGCTCGGCCAGGCAATCGTCCGCGAGGGCCTGAAGAACGTTGCCGCCGGCGCCAATCCCATGGGCCTTAAGCGGGGCATCGAGAAGGGCGTCGAGGCCACCGTACGGCACCTGCG
>JBGPOS010000087.1:0-11688 GCA_041488155.1 Tepidiformaceae bacterium | reverse complement strand
GAAGTCAGGGGGCTGGGCATGGATCGCACCTCGGCGGTAAACGCTGACTTACCGCCTCCTAAGCTAAGGCGGGGATAGTATAGGAAGCTGGATGGATTGGGAACGGCTCGCGCAGAGGCGTGGCTCGCGCCGCTGGTTCGTCGGGGGGATGGCGGGGGCGGTGGCCGGGGCAGCGGGCCTGGCGTCGGTGGGATGCGACAGGGGCTCGAACCGGGGGCCGACGCCATCGGGCAGTGACGAACCGGAGGACACGCCGACAGCGGCGTCGACTGCGACCCAGCAGCCCGGACAGCAGGGAGAGTCGCTCCGATACACGGGCTATGTGATCGGCGACGGTGCGTTCGACCCCCACAAGACGCAGGCAGGGCCCTTCTACGGGGAGCAGGCGCTGGTGTTCAGCCGGCTGCTGGCTTACGAGAGCCAGACGGCGGGGTCTATCGCGGCGGACCTGGCGGAGACGAATCCGGAGCAGCCGGACGGGCAGACGTTGATCTTCCGGGTGAGGAAGAACGCTCGCTGGGACGACCGTGACCCGCTCCTCGGGCGAGCTGTCACAGCCGACGACGTGAAATTCTCGTTCGAGCGGCAGATGGGCGGGGACGCCTCGTTCGTGCGGCGGTCGCAGTGGACGAACGTCGACAAAGTCGAGGTGCAGGACGCTTCGACGGTGGTGTTCCGGATGAAGAGCCCGATGGCGGCGATGATCGAGGGGTTCGCCGACGTGAACGCGTTTGTCGTTGCCCCGGAGCTATCGGCGAAAGGGAGGAGCTACGGGCCAGACAGCCAGATAGGCAGCGGTCCGTTCCGCTGGGTGGAGTGGCAGGAAGGTAAGTTCGCGAGTGTCGCCCGGAATCCTCACTGGCATGGGGGAAGCAACAGGCCGTACCTCGACGGGGTGGCGGTGTTCCAGCCGAAGGACACCAGCGAGGTGGAAGCGGGTCTAAGGACGAAACGGCTGGACGTGGCGTTTGTTGGCCGGCCGCAGGCAGAGCGTCTGAAGAAGGCCGTGCCGTCGCTGAAGGATTCGACGGTGGGCCAGCTGCTCTTTTTCGGGATGCGATTCTTCATCCCGCAGCCGCCGTTCAGCGATGTGCGCTTCCGGACGGCGGTGAGCATCGCACTGGACAGGCGCGACATGGTGGCCCGCTTCTTCGCAGGGTCGGGGGATGTGAACCCGTGGATCAGCTGGCCGCTGGCCCGGTGGACGCTTCCGCAGGCAGAGCTGACAGCCCTCGCGGGCTACCGAGCGGGCTCGGGCGGGAGAGCGGAGGACATCAAGGAGGCAAAGGCGTTGCTGGCGGCGTCGGCGGCGGACAAGAAGCTGCCCGAGGAGTTTTCGCTCCTGGTCGTCGACGACGCGGAGAAGAACCTGGGGATGGGCACGTTGATGCGCGAACAGTTGAAGCAGGCGTTGGACTTGAACGTGACCGTCACGCCAGTGCAGACGGGAGAGCTGGTGAAGCGGCTGTTCGCCGGGAGCGCGCCGTGGGCGGCGGGCCCGGATTCGAGCCACACCGATCTCGATGACTGCGTGTTCCCGTACTTCCACAGTGAGGGGACGCAGAACACGTTTCCTCTGCGGGACAAGGAGATGGACGCCCTGATCGTGTCGCAGCGGACCGAGCTCGACGCGGGGAAGCGGCGGCAGATCGGCTTCGACATCCAGCGCAAGCTGCTGGCACTCAACGTTGGGGTGAACTTCGTGAGCGAGCGGGTGGTGGCGCTTTCGTGGCCGTACGTGCGGGACTTTCCGCTCGATGCTTCGGACGGGTACCAGCATCGATTTGCGAGCTGCTGGATTGACCGAAACGACCCGACCTTCCACGGGAGGTGAGGGGCCGGCGAGGGGCGGCGTCTGGAGCGGGCTAAGGGCGGTGGCGCCAGTGGTCGAGGAGGCGGCGTGCGATGTCGCGGGGGTTGGGCTGGTAGCGGCCGGCGCGGATTTCTTCGCGAAGCCGGGCGACCCGGTCCTCGCGGGACTCGCCAGTCGTGGCGAGAGGGTCTTCTGCGGGAAGAGTCTTATCGCGCCCAGCGATGCTGCGAATCTTCGACATCGAACTGCGGACATCGTAGGACGGCGGCGGGAACGGCCACAAGGGGAACCGAACGATGGAGCCGGGGTGTTAACCAGCGGCGAAGCCGCCGTCGACGCCGGCTAGCATGCGCTCGGCTTCTTCTACGCTTTCGAGTCGGACGATACCCTTGCGAATCGCGTAGCGGATGAGGTCGGAGCGATTGCGGGCGTGAAGCTTGCCCATTATGTGTGCTTTGTGGGCTTCCACCGTCTTGACGCTGATGAACAGTTCGTTGGCGATGCCCTGGTTGGTGTAGCCCTCGGCGATGAGCTGGAGGACTTCGTGTTCGCGGGAAGTCAGGGAGTCGCCGCCGTTGCGGCGGTCGGAGTGCCTGGCGTGGTAGAGGACTTCGGTGAGGTCGAAGGCTTCGCTGAGGGCGCTGGAGAAGTAGTTGTTGCCCCGGTAGACGGTTTGGATGGCGAGGACGAGTTCGGACACGTCGGATCTCTTGATGATGTAGCCAGAGGCCCCGGAGCGGAGGGATTCGAGCAACTGATCTTCATCGACGAAGCCGCTCAGCATGACGACTTTTGTGCGGGGAGCAAAACGGTGGATCTGGCGAGTAGCTTCCATGCCGTTGAGCCCGGGCATTACGACGTCCATCAGGACGACATCGGGGCTGTACTTTTCGACAGCGGCGACGGCTTCGCGACCGTTTTCGACATCCGCGATCACTTCGAGTTCGGGTTGGCTTTCGAGCAGCATGCGCAGCGCCTGGCGGATGACGGCGTGGTCATCGACTATCAGGATGCGGATGGGACGAGCGTTCCAACCGGGACCGGGGGCAGGAGAGGCGCCAAGGCTGGCCGGCCGGCCCGGCGAGGCTGGTGTGGTCATGCTGGTGGTTCCCTCTGGTAGCGATGGCGCCAGTAGCGCCGCCGCTGGTTCTGCAGTACCAGAAGTACTGCTTGTGTCTTCAGCGAATCCTGAAGCCACTTGATGGAGTCTACAGTTTGCTAACTATTTGCGTATCAGGGAAGACCCTAATAAATTCACTCGTTTCGCGGCGGCAGGAGGCGTTCGGTTCGGCGCGCGGGCTCATAGGTTGGGTGAGAAGTTGATGAGCGAACTAAACGCTGAAAAAGGCGCGTTCGACGTGACCTGGTTCTGTGATCAGGTGCATTTCGGAGCGTAGCGCAAGGATGGTCTGACTGCTGGCGGCCTGCTCGGCGGTCTGTTCGCTGGAGTAGATAACGATGCGGGCAATTTCGCCGCTGTCGTCATGGGGCCGAAGGAGGTAGCTGGCGCTGCAGCCTTCCTGTTCGCGGGCGACATCGGCGAGCTTGCGCATGATTTCTTCGAGGCGCTGTTCCTGGCCGTGGCGGGGCCGGGCGATGGAGAGGCGGACATAGGGCATCGGGGGCCTCCTGGGTGTTGCGCGGGCATGATAGTGAGTTGAACGGCGGAAGGGAACGAAAAAGCCTCCCGGCTGGCCGGGAGGCTTTGATTCGATGGCGGCATGGGCGATTTACAAGCGGAGTTTGCCGTGCGACGGCTGGCGGCGGCGCTGGCGTTGGGGCAAGGCTGCTTCTTCGGCGGCGAGGTCCACGGGAGGGCTGGTGAGCACTTCGTGGACGTAGCCGCACATGATGCAACTGCCGTAGGTGCCGTGCCAATCGCGCTCGACGATCATGGAGCCGCGGCACTTGGGGCAAGACTTGGGGGGGGCTTCCTGCAAAGCGGGCATAGGTTCAAATTCCTCCTGGATATTGGTTGTCAACTATTCACGTTCGAGGACAGAAAAAAAGACCTCGAAACGAGCAACCTGCTCGCCAGGCCTTCCTGCTGCCTGCGGGGTTAGCTGACGGGTTCAGGCGGAAGGCGCCTTATCAGCCGCGCGGACGCGACCGAATTCACCCCAGAGTTGGTTCCCCCGCTGCGCCTCAGGCGCATTCGGCAGTGGTGCACGTGTCAACCGAGCGCGTGTGCGGCCACTTGCATGCCCGCAACCGGACGCTACCAAGGTTGGGATCGGGGTGTCAACCCCAAATTGCGATTTTCGTCACAAATTTACCGATCGTTTGATTGATGGGGTCTATCGAAAGAGATGGCCGGAGAGAGAGCCGTTCAGGGAACGCTGCCGGCCGGCGTGGAAGTGGCGGGCCGGACTCGCCAGCGCCAGACGCAGAATGCGGTGAGGCCGGAGCCGAGGGCACCGGTGAGGTTGGCAACGATGCCGACCGGGTCGCCCCGCGAGGCGAAATACACGAGGTAGCAACCGAGCCCGGCGCACAGCAGGAGCCAGGCGAACAGCGAGTAGCCCTCAACATCCCGCGTACGGAGGATGCGCAGGGTGTTGGGCACGTAGAAGACCTGGGTGAGGACAACGGCGATCCAGCCGACGGCATCGAAGGCCACTAGTTCACCTCGGCGCTGGTGGTGTGAGGGTACCAGCGAGGATGTGTAGGGTCAGCGAAGCTCACCTTCGAGCAGGCCCATGTGGATCATGTCGAGGTAGCGTCCGAACTTGAAGTGGGACTCGCGGAGGCAGCCTTCGACCTTGAATCCGACCTTCTCGTACACGCGGCGGGCGCGGGCGTTATCGGCGTAGACCTGGAGCTCGATGCGATGGAGGTTCATCATCTCGAAGCCGAAGCGGCAGACGGTGCGCATCGTGTCGGTGCCGTAGCCGCCGTCCCAGCATGTCTTGTCGCCAATGGTGATGCCGAGCTCGGCGGAACGGTTCTCCGGACTCCGGGGGCTGAGGCCCACCCCGCCGATGAGGCGACTGTCGGCGATCGTCTCGACGGCGAAGCTGGCCGTGGTGTAGGCGACCTCGCTGGAGTCTTCGATGAACTTCTTCTCGGTGGCGTGAGAGAGGGGGTAGCGCATGCTGAGAAACTCGGTGACTTCGGGGTCGTTGAACCACTTGTAGAGCAGGGGCTCGTCTTCAGGCTCGCGGGCGCGGAGGCGGACGAGCTTGCCTTCGAACGGGGACTGGATCATGGGATTCCCTCCTTGGGTGGTGCGTGGTGCGGTGCAACAGAAAGGCCCACCGGTTGGGGGTGGGCCTGTTTTCGGTCGATCCGCGTCTGGTCTAGCGCGACGGGTCTCTCGCAACAGCGCCCACCGGGGTGGTAATGGAATTACCGTCGAGGGGCATGAGGTTGGTGCAAACGGTCGCGTGCGACATGAGAAGGGGAAGATAGCAGAACGTGATGGAGCGGGGCAAGAAGACGGGCGCGGCGGTCGCCGCGCCACGCCGGAGGAGGCTGCCCGCATCGCCGCTATGAGATGAACAGCGGCGCGAGCACGAGTGTGATCGTGCTCAGGAGCTTGACGAGGACGTGGAGGGCTGGGCCGGCGGTGTCTTTGAAAGGGTCGCCGACGGTATCGCCGGTGACGGCAGCGGCGTGGATGTCGCTGCCTTTGCCGACGACGTTGCCCTGCTCGTCCTTCATGCCGCCGGCTTCGATGAACTTCTTGGCGTTGTCCCAGGCGCCGCCCGAGTTGTTGAGGAAGGTGGCCAGGAGGACGCCGCCGATGGTGCCGACCATGAGGAGCCCGGCCACGGAGAGCCAGCCTTCGTTGCCATCGCCGCCGAAGGCGTAGCGGAAGATGACGCCAGTGGCCACGGGCATGCCGACGGCGAGGATCCCCGGCGCGACCATCTCCCTGAGGGCTGAGCGGGTAGTGATGTCGACGGCGCGCGAATAGTCGGGGCGGACTTCGCCGGTCATGATGCCCGGATTCTCACGGAACTGGCGGCGGACTTCTTCGATGATGCCACCTGCGGCCTTGCCGACGGCGCGGATGGCGAGCGAGCTGAAGAGGAAGGCGAGCATGACGCCGAGGAGGGCGCCGACGAACACCTGAACCTTGCCGAGGTTGATGGGCATGATGCGAGGCAGGGGGAATGGGCTGCCTTCGATTCCGGCGGCCTTGTCTTCAGTGATCTTCTTGTCCTTGATGAGCTTGGCAACGGTGGCGGCCGCCTCCTGGTCGCTGGCGGTCAGGAGCGTATCGATGTCACGCGTGGCGAGGCCGCGTGACTCGAGGTCGGCGCGCTGTTTGTCGATGGCCGAGGCGACTTCGGCGCGCACGCCGGCCCCCTGGGGAACGAGATCGAGGTCCTGGACGAGATCGGCGTAGCGGCCGGAGTCGTCGTGGGCGATCTTACCGAACTCGACGCGGACCTCATCGAGGTAGGCGGTGAAGAGGAGGAAGGCGGCGAGGGCGGCGGAGCCGACGGCGTAGCCCTTGGTGAGGGCCTTGGTGGTGTTGCCGACGGCGTCGAGGGCGTCGGTGATTTCGCGGGCCTCTTCCTTTGTGCCCTCTGCCATCTGGGTGATGCCGCCAGCGTTGTCGGTGATAGGTCCGAAGGTATCCATGGCGAGGACGTAGGCGGCGGACATAAGCATGCCCATCGTGGCGACGGCAGTGCCGAAGACGCCGGTGGAGATGTGGCTCACGCCGGCGACGACGCCCGAGGAGGTTTCGGGGTCGGCCTGCTGTCCGAGGACGAACGAGACTACGAGGGCGATGCCCACCGTGATGGCGGTCACGGCGGTGGTTTCGAAACCGACGGCGGTGCCGATGATGATGTTCGTGGCGGCGCCGGTCCTGCTGGCGCGGGCGATTTCCTGGACGGGGCGCCAGGCGCCGGCGGTGTAGTACTGGGTGATGTAGACGAAGGCGATGCCGGTGGCGATGCCGACGATGCCGCAAAGGAAGAACCAGTACCAGACGTCGCCGAGCATGGCGGAGGTGGCTATGGCGAGGCCGCCGATACTGAGGGCCGTTATGACCCAGTAGCCGCCGTTGAGAGCGCCCATGGGGTCTTTGATGCGGCTCGCCCAGAAGGGGACAGTGAGCATGCCGATGATCGTGGCGAAGACGCCGAAGGAGCGGAGGACGAGGGGGAAGAGGATCCATTCGACGCGGCCGGTGGCCGTGAAGATGGCGACGCCGAGGATCATTGCGCCGATGTTTTCGGCGCTCATGGATTCGAAGAGGTCGGCGCCGCGCCCGGCACAGTCGCCGACGTTGTCGCCGACGAGGTCGGCGATGACGGCGGCGTTTCGGGGATCGTCTTCGGGGATGCCGGCTTCGACCTTGCCGACGAGGTCGGCGCCGACGTCGGCGGCCTTGGTGTAGATACCGCCGCCGAGCTGGGCGAAGAGAGCGACAAAGCTCGCGCCGAAGCCGAAGCCGACGATGAGGAAGGGGGTCTCATCGATCGGGTGGTCGAGCAGCTTGCTGTAAATGGCGAACATGCTGGAGACGCCGATGAGGCTGAGAGCGACGACGAGGAAGCCGGAGACGGCGCCGCCACGGAGGGAGGTGTTGATGGCGTCGGCGAGACTGTTCTGGGCTGCGGCGGCGGTACGGCCGTTCGCACGCACGGCGATGGACAGGCCGATGTAGCCGGATATGCCGGAGGCAAGCGCGCCGACAATGAAGGCGACGCCGGTGAGGATCCCGATTTCGGTCGATTCCTTGAAGACGCCGACGATCACGCCGACGACCACAGAGGTGACAACAGCGAGGATGCCGATGGTGCGGTATTGGCGGCTGAGGAATGCGTTGGCGCCTTCGAGGATGGTGCCGGCGACTTCCTGCATCGCGGGTGTGCCGCGGTCGCGGCGGAGGACATCGAACGCAAGCCAGACGGCGAAGAGGACCGCCGCGGCGCTCGCCGCAGGGATCATGATCTGGGCCAGGTGCATTGGGGCTCCCCCTCTGAATGTGCTCTGCCGTGGACTGGCGGGCCGGAGGGCATGAGTAACCAACGGCCGCCCTCGCGACGCGCCGAAGCGTGGAGGAGTCTAGCAGTCGGGTCAATTACGGGGAAACACGCGGGCGGAGCGGCCGAGTCGTAAGAAATCCGTTCTCTTTGGCGCCCCGCGCCGTCGCTAGGCTGAGAGAAGAACGGGGGTACTGATGGTGTTGGGGCGAATGATCTCGAAGGTTCCCTGGTACGTCTCCACGGTTGCGGTCCTGGCGACCGCGGCGGTTCTGGCGCTGCTGGTGAACGTGCTCATCGGGCCGTATTTCGAGCGGGTCTACCTGAACGAGGCTGACCCGCTGGCGGCATCGGCGCTTGAGAAAGGCGCGGAGCCGAGCGGAGGGGCAGGGGGACAAGCGGCCCCGGGGGGAGCACAGTCCGGCGAGCCGCGTCCAGACGCAACGCGTACCCAGGAGAGTGGGGTCGCTGCTACGACCCCTGCGACGAAGGCGGCAGGCAACCCGACGGCCCAGCCCACGGCGACCACTGCGCCAGCGTCGCCCGCGGCGCCAACTGCTACACCGACCGCGGCGGGGCCGAAGGTTGGGGTGCTTGCGCAAGGGCAGTTCCGCGACGGGGAGCCGGGTCACAACGGGAAGGGCGTGGCGAAGCTGCTGCGCGACGCGAGCGGAGCGCTGGTGCTGCGATTCGAAAACTTCTCGGTCACGAACGGGCCGGACATCTTCGTCATCCTGAGCACGGAGCGCGACGCCAGCAACGCGGCGGCGAGCGCCGGCCTCGACCTCGGGCGGGTGCGGGCGACCGACGGGAATGTCAACTACGCGGTGCCTGCGGGGACAGATCCTTCGAAGTACCGGAGCGTGATCATCTGGTGCCGGAGTTTCAAGGTGGTATTCGCGAGCGCGAGTCTGGAGGCAACGCCATGACTGAGCAGCTTCAGTTGCTCAGCCGGAATCCGCTGGAACGGACGAGGGACGTTGTCACCAGCGGTGTCGCGCGTGCCGCTTCGCTTACGGGACGAGTCGCGGCGGCGGCCATCGCGATTTCGGTGGCCTTCGACCAGTCATACGATAGGACGCAGGTCTTCACGGTGGCCCTGGCGGTGGTGCTCCTGGCGTCACTCGTCCCGATCCCGGAGAGGGTTGGGGCCTGGACTTCGCCGTTCGCTTGCGCCCTCGTCTTGTTCGCCGGGGCGATGTTGTTCAACGTGGGTGCGGGGTGGGCGCTTGTGCCGCTGGGAGCGGCGGCGGGCGCCGCAGAAGCCGTAACGCCGAGGACCCCTTCGCGCGTGTTTGTGAGGGCGATCGCGGCGGTGGTGGTGGGCTGCGGGGTAACCGTCGCGGCGGTGGCGGTTATCGCGCTTCTTGTGGAAGGGTAGCGACTCCCTCATCCCCCGGCCCCTTCTCCCGAAGCTTCGGGAGAAGGGGAGCGTATCAAGCGGGTCGTCTCTTCAGTCGGTGCCGGCGTCGGGAGCCTGCTGGCCGGGAGCGCCGTTGCGGAGCATGGCGGCCATGGTGAGGTCGCCGCGGGTCTTTTCGAGGATGCCGCGGGTCTGGTCGGTGGTGCGGCGGAGGCCGCCGGTCATGGCATCGGGGAAGTCGATCGTGACGAGGACGGAGTAGATGTCGTCCATGGCCTGGAGGAGGTCTTCGCAGCCTTCGAAGCGGCCGCTGCGGAGAAGGTCGAGGACCATGCGGCGGAGCTCGCCGACGGCCTCAGCGATGCCGTTGAGGTAGGCCGGGTATTCGACGCCGAGCTCTTCGGGCGAGGGGATGGCGCCGCCGGTGAGGAGGGCGAGGGTGGTGCGGGCTTCGGCGTACTCCTTCTGGGCGTCGTGGAGGAAGCCGGCGTGGTAGATGTCGGCGTGGCCCCGGAGGGCGGCGACCGCTTCGTCGCGGACGGCGCGGGCGTCATCGAGCATGGCGGCGGCGCGTCCGAATTCGCCGCGGTGGACGGCGCGGATGCTGTTGGCGCTCAGGCGGATGAGGGTGCGGCTCGCGGCCAGGGCCTTTTCGCGCGCCGCGTTTTTCTCGGCGAAGTGTTCGAGGATGCGAGGGATGATCGTGTCGAGGGGCGAGGTGTCGGGCAATGTAGGGGACAGGTTACAGGGGACAGGGGACAGACGGCGACGGGGCGACGGGGCGACGGGGCGACGGGGCGAGGACTCTACTAGAGGTCTTTGACGGGGTCGGGGAAGTCGCCGTCGCGGGCCGCGTCGATCATTTCGCGGGCGCCTTCGGGGAGGTCCATCCCGTATTGCTCGAAGCGCTTTTCGACCCAGGTGCCGATCTGCCGGGGGTCACGGTAGGCGTCGGGGCCGCCACCGGCGTCGGAGGGGTCGCCGAAGCGTTCGATGATGTCGGCGCGGCTGTAGGTGCGGCCGAACTTCGAGACCATGCGCGAGGTCTTCGGGCTGCTGCAGTGCTCGCAGGCGACGGTAAGCTCGGTGTCGATCTTGCGGGTGAAGTGGTTGGTCACCTTGCGGCAGTCGTCGCAGCGGAATTCGTAGATGGGCATGGCGGATCAATCGTAGCGCAGACGAAGGACTTAGGACTGAGGACTGAGGACTGAGGACTGAGGACTGAGGACTGAGGACTGAGGACTGAGGACTGGCCCTCACCCCTGGCCCCTCTCCCGGTGCGCCGGGCGAGGGGAGACGCGGGCGGGGGATTAGTCGGGGATTTCGATGCCGCGGAAGTGTTCGATGGTGGCGGGGGCGCCGTTGGGGGCGAGGTCGATGCTGAGGATGTCGATGCGGGCGCGTTCGGGGGCGAGGGCGTTGGTTTCGCAGTAGTCCATGGCGCACTGCCACATGCGCCGGAGCTTGGGTGGCTTGAGGGACTCGGCGGCGAGGCCGGGGACGGCGCGGCGGGTGCGGACCTCGACGAAGACGAGGTCGTTGCCGTCGAGGGCGACGAGGTCGATTTCGCCGCCACGGGTGCGGACGTTGCGGGCGATGATCGTCATGCCGGCGGATTCGAGGCGATGGGCGGCGACGCGTTCGCCGAAGTCGCCGAGGCGCTGACGGGCGGTCACCATCGGAAGCAGAGCTGGGCGACCGGGGCGAAGCTGCGGCGGTGGATCTCGCAGGGGCCGCGATGGAGGAGGAGGCGTTTGTGCTCAGGAGTTGGATAGCCCTTGTTGTGGCAGAAGCCGTAGCCGGGGTAGCGCGCGCAGAGGTCGAACATGAGGGCGTCGCGCGCGACCTTAGCGACGATGGAGGCTGCGGCGACGGCGACGCTGAGGGCGTCTCCGTCGATGACGGGGCGGACGTTAGGGAGGGGAAGATCCAGGGCGTCGGAGATGATGGCGTCGGGGGTCACGGACAGCTGTTCGAAGGCGCGGACCATGCAGAGCTTGCGGGCCTGGAGGATGTTGATCCGGTCGATCTCTTCGACGGAGGCCCAGCCGATGGCGTAGGGGACGGTGGCCTGGATCTGGGCGGCGAGGACCTCGCGGGTCTCGCGGGGGAGGACCTTGGAGTCGCGGACGAGCTTGTACCAGGCGAAGCGGCGCTTCGGGGGGAGGGCGACGCAGGCGGCGGTGACGGGCCCGGCGAGGGGTCCGACGCCGACTTCGTCGACGCCGGCGACCCAGTAGGCGCCGGCGCGCCAGGCCTGGCGTTCGAAGCGGAGGGTGGGGATGGGCCCGGCCATGGCGAGATGGTACGTCTCGAACGGGCTGTCGACCGCGAGCATGGGGAAAGCTTCACTCAGCGGGGCGAGTTATGCCAGACGGGGCGCGTGGGCGAGTGGGCGAATGGGCGACGTGGCGACGGGGCGACTGAACGAGTTCAGATACCTGCGAGACAGTCGGGTATCTGTATACGCAATTGCCGAGAGGGTCGAGGGTCAGGGGTGTGGGAATGGAGAGAGAGGCCTCCTTTAGCATGGCGGTGTCTAACTTCCGGCCATGGAGACCTCT
>JBGPOS010000086.1:0-11972 GCA_041488155.1 Tepidiformaceae bacterium | reverse complement strand
CGCCCGAGAGAGCGAAGAGCCCGCTGAACGCGTAGGTTCCGTACAGGAAGACCAGCTCGTTGTTGCCGAGGCGACGGAGGGGCGCCCGGGCCACGAAGACTTCATCCCCGCGGCGCAACGTGATCGTCGCCGCATCGGCTCCGCGTTCGACCCGATGGCGCACCGCGGCCGCGACGCGGAGGGACGCGAAGTTCCCGGAACGATAGGGCTCCGGAAGCATGACCTCGCCGTCGACGGCGAGGACGAGGTCCGGCCACGCCAGCGCGCCGGGTAGCGTGGGTCCTAGAGTCGGGGCCGCGCCGGGAAACGGTCTCGGGCCGGGGGCGTGGCGTGCCATCTCCTGGGCCCTCCACTCCGGCAGGCCCGTAAGCGAGTAGGCGCCCAGCGGGTCGACCAGAAACGCGGAAAACGGCTCGCCGCGCGTGGCCAAGGCATGGGGCAGCGTGACGCCGAGAAGGACCAGGGCGTACAGTGCGCCCGCGCCAGCGACGCCGAAACGGCGTCTTCGGCTCACCCAACCGCTGCCGTCGAGCGCGTCCGACACGTGCCCGCGGTCGGCCACGGGGCGATCATAGTCGCGCCGGCGGCCAACTTCCACATTGAAGGGGCCCGGCCGGCCCCCTAGAATCGCCGTATGGCCAGCACCCCCGCGTGGCTCCAGGACCGGATCCGTGGCTACTACCGCGCCACTACCGTGCGGAACTTTCTGTGGCACTGGTGCGGTCCATCCCTCGCGCTGCACCTTGGATTGTCCCGGGGAGGACCGCACAGCCTGGACGACGCGCACGTGAATACCAACGCGGACCTGGCGGAGCGGGCGGCCATCGGGCCCGGCACGCGAGTCCTCGATGCCGGCTGCGGCGTGGGCGGCACGGCGCTGTGG
This sequence comes from Tepidiformaceae bacterium, assembly GCA_041488155.1. Taxonomy (GTDB): domain Bacteria; phylum Chloroflexota; class Dehalococcoidia; order Tepidiformales; family Tepidiformaceae; genus JBGPOS01. The sequence continues at coordinate 11,089 of JBGPOS010000086.1, read as the reverse complement.
TTGGCAGAACACCGGGGCGCCGAGGTGGTCGGCGTCACGCTCGAGCCAGAGCAGTGTGAGCTGGGGTGTCGCTTCGCGGTGGAACGCGGCCTCGCGGATCGCGTTCGCTTCGAGGTGATGGACTTCGCGGCGATAACGTTTCCGGCGGGGCGGTTCGACGTGATCGCGACCATCGAGAGCCTCAGCCATGCCCTCGACGTGTCCGGGTTCTTCGCTCACGCGCTTGCGCTGCTCGCACCGGGCGGGCGCCTCGCCTGCTTCGACTACTTCCGCGGGGAGGGCGGAGACGCGGCGGCGGCGCAGGCGATGTACGAAGGCTGGATACTGCCGAACCTCCGAAGTCTGGCGGAGGCGGCGGTGGCGCTGGCGGAGGCGGGCTTCGTGCGCGTGGAAGCGGTGGATCGCACGGAATCCGCGCTCGGACCCGGCGACCGCGCTCGAGCGCGTCGGGTGGCGAGGCCTACTGCTCCGCGCACGCGAGGGATTACACGGCGACGCCGGCGAGTCGCTGCGTCGTGGCAACGCACTGGGCGCCATCGGCGCGGCCCGGGGTCTCGCCAGCGGGTCGGTGCGCTACGGGTTTCTCCTCGGTCACCGGCCCTAGCTCACCGAGATCCCAGAAGACCGCTGTACACCCGTCAGGGGGCCTTCTGAGAAGGTTGGCTCCCCTTCGTCGACACATATCGAACTCTTTGTCTCGCCCCGCCTCCGGATGTTAAACGCCTTTTTGAGGAGTTGCGTCGCCTGACGGCCTAGAATTCAGGGGTCGCTGGTTCAAATCGGGGGCCTGCACTCACCGATATCAGCGAGCCCGACCTTCGAGGTCGACCTGGTGTGAGGCCGGCCAGGGGCCCAGACTCACCGCCGTTCACGTGGGGCTGACCCTTTAGCCGGCCCGGGACCCGATGTCGTGGCCTCTTCCTGAACGACCCGAGCGTGGGTGAAGCTCGTGGATCGTCAAAACGGCATGCTCTGGCCCGCCCCATTCCAGACGAACCTTCCAATCTCAATTCGATTCAGTGGGAATATTTCGCGGTGCGCTCGGCTCTTCTCTTTATGAAGAGACTGGCCACGTGAACCCGTCGGCAGAGAGTCCCAAAGTTCAACGATTCGAACAGCACATCCTGGTCCACATTACGGACCTTTACCGAGCAGCCCGCCGCCTGACGCACCAGGTCTCGGATGCCGAGGACCTCGTCCAGGAGACCTGCCTTCGGGCGTTCAAGTCCCTTGATCAATTGAGGCATCCGGGAGCGGCCAAAGTGTGGGTGTTCTCCATCCTCCGGTCTGTCTACCTGCGCGACGCGGACCGCCGGGCCGCCGAACGCCCGCGGGTAAGCCTCGAAGACATCGACGCGTCGGTGCTCAGCCCGGTCGAGGTTCTCCAGGATGTCTATGAAGGCGGTCCTCCTCTGGCTCAGGCGCTTGGAGAGGAGATCCGAACGGCCATGCTCAAGCTCCCCTTGCCCTACCGGGAGGCCATTATTCTTGCTCACATCGGAGGCTTCTCGTACCGGGAGATCGCCCAGACGCTCACCCTCCCAATGGGCACCGTCATGTCACGACTCTTTCGGGGCCGTCGACTGTTACGGGCCTGCCTCCGAGACAGCCGTCACCGCTCGGAGATGACTCCATGACCTGCGACGAGTTCGCGAGCGCCATCGATCCCTATCTGGATGGGGAACTGTCGGTCATGCAAGTCCTCCGAATGCACCGACACCTCGTTCGGTGCCAGCGCTGCCGCCGGGTGATGGACTCGGAAGCGGCCCTGCATGCCCTGCTCTCAGCCGAAGCGGCCCAGGATCAGCCGGGAGCATCCCTCCGCGAGCAGGTCCTTCAGCGAGTCCGCGCCGAGGATGACGGGGCATCCGACGTGTCGTCCGGACCCGGACGATTTGCGGTCCTTTCTGCCTCTCTGACCGGCGCCGCGATCGGGGGGGTTCTCGTCCTGCTGCTGATCATTCCCGGGAGCACGGGCCCGAAGCCCTTGCCCCCCGTCGCCGCGGAGCTCGCCGCCAAGCATCTCTTGTACAGCCAGGGACCAGGCGATCCGCTTGAATTCAGGACCTCTGACCCGGTCCGGATGACGGCCTGGCTGGAGCGCCGCCTCGGATCGTCGCTGCGACTCCCTCGGCTCCCCCGAGCGGACGATCGCCTCGTGGGAGGGCGGATGTCATCGGTGGCCGATTCCGCCGCGGCGTACGTCCTCTACGAGGTGGGGGGGCACAAGGTCTCCCTGTTCGTCACGAAGCTCCTGCCGCTCGCGCGCCTTGGAGCCGCGGAAGAGGAGGTCGAGGGGGTGGAACTCTATCTCTCTGTGGTAGATGGCGTCGCGGTGGCGTGGTGGGAAGACGAAGAGGCAGGCCGCCTGTACGCTGCCGCGTCAACAGACGGGACCGGGCGGGTCCTGGAGTTCGCCCTGCTGTGTGCCAGGAGCGGGCGCTCTCGGAGCTCCATCACCGGCATCGGGACGTCATGAATACCTTCGGGCACCCCCACGAGCCCAAGTCGATCTCATCGAGTTCGCTACACCAGCGAGCGTGACATTAACCGTGTGCCACGACAACCGCTGGACAATCCCACGGAATATCAGGGTCCCACCGCGCCGGGCCGACCCACCGGGACTCACGGCCTGCTCTTTGACGCCACGTCCGACCACCCGGCTGATGGCAATCGATCCAGTCACGAAGCAGTTCCTGTTGCCGTGGGGAAGGGCACCACCTCCGCCGGATCCCACGAGAGGAAAGAAGCCCGGGTCCCTATCTGGTTCGCATTCGCGACGCGATCACAGGAGAACACGACGATGCTACGAGCTACCACGAAGTCAACAAGCAGACGCGCAATGCAGACGACTCTTTGGGCGCTGGCAGCGCTCTGGGCGGCGACCCTCGGTCCTCCCGCGGGCTACGCGGAGCAACCGCCGCCGCCCTGCCACCCGAACCGGCACGCCAACGAGGACATGGCCGAAGTTCGCCACCGAGGAGACATACGTCATTTGCCCGATCCGCTCAAGGACCGGCTGGTTCGACTAGCAGACCGGCCTCACAGCCAGCTTCCCACACAGGCTTACGCCGAAGCTCATTTTGACAAGGCACCATTCAAGCCCAAACCCAGCGAGCTCTTCCAGTATTACCTATTGGATACGACGGGCTTTGAGCCGGACCCCTTTACCAGCCTGATACCTGGTGTGAATGACACAGCCATGCTCACCGCGACTGGACCTAATTGCGGCCTGCCCACGATTGGCGCCGTGCGCGTGGTTCTGGAACCCAAGCCCGGCTTGCCGACCGATCCCAACAATGTGGGGGCGTTCATCGACATCTTCACCGACATCTCCGGCCTGTTCGTTATTAACAACGAGAGCGGCTGGTACGAAGGGTGGATGATCCATGACCTGACAGTGGCTCCGATCAACGACACGCCACGCTCGACTGGCCATGCGCAGTTCGGCACAATCTTGAAAGCCGACGCCGATCTGCTGAGACACATGGGTAGCGGCCACAACGTTCCAGGCAATATTTTCACTACGGATGGTAATGCGGTGCACTTCCCGAGCCCAACCGACCATTTCCCCGGCATCCAGACCAACGTCGTCCCCATCCAACTGAGCATGGGCGCCTGGAACACGCTGCAGCAAACCGACGCTCACGCCTATTGGGAGTTCAACTACACCACGAACTGGATTCACCCGCTGTACGAGCTGCCCTTCACCGGCGGCATCCCCGGGACCTTCGAAAAGGGTCAGGTCGGCGCGCTCCAGTCCATCGTTCCTGGCTCGGGGCCTCACGGTATAAAGAACGACCCGGTGCTCTACGGCGACAACCCGAGCAACAAGGGCGTAATCCAGGCCTCCGGTCCGCGCGATCCTGACAAGTTCGACGCGACCGATGACTCGCAGCGGGAGTTCCGCCAACGCTTCATTCCCAGCGGCCTGGCCAACGAGATATTTCTGGACGTTTACGAGAGGGTGGCTTCCTTTGAGCCAGGCGTCACCGACTTCAACACACGTCTGTTCGACGCCTACGCCGCCGAAGTCGCAAAGGTGGATTCAAACAGCGATGGCGTCATCTCCGCTGCTGAAGGCGATGTGGACACCGCTTCGGACGGGTTTCCGAATAATGAGCGATTGTTCATTCCGGCGACGCAGTTCAATCGCTTTGCGATAACGCGGGAGATTAACGATGGATTGCTGGCACCCCGGTTCGCTCCCAGCCAAACGGCTTGGGTAATGTCGGGAGTGCTGGTACCCGTCAGGCCGTCGGTGCCCGCCTCAGAGGATGAGGACAGCGACGATCGGTAACACAGGGTGCCCGGAATGGCCAAGGTTCCCTGGTTGTTCTCAGCTTTCAGGGAGCTGAGGCCACATGCGCTTTGGACACAAGGGCGGCGTCACCCGCGACAGCGAAGTGGCGCCGCCTTTGCGTTGCGGGCGCTTGCTCCCAATTTACTGCCGGCCCATTGCTGAGATTGTTCTTGGATGGGCGCAAAAAGTCTGCGCCAGCGTGCTATTGCGGTGGGTTCCAGGCCCTTTTAAAGTGTTACCTACGTTCGCGGTTTTCTCTGTTACCTATCTTCCCGGTGGCTCATCCGTGCAGTGCTCCGCCGCTTCGAGGACAGCCTTTAGCTTCCCAAGGCCCCTGTTGGAACAAGCTTGAGATGTCGTCTCGTGCAACGACAAGATTCCAATTGTGAAGATCGGCGACTTTGAGGGGTGCATGTTTCAACTTCGTCAATTCCAAAGCATCCAGAGGCGCAAGTTGCCAACTGCGGGAAACCTGCGTGGCCGACGTACCGTCTGGCAAACTGTCCCCTGTGTGAAGTCTTACCAGACTTGGCGGTAGCTCTGCTTCGACGTGGGCCTCGAAGTGGCGAAGCCTACGAAGACCGCGCATGACCACGTCGTTCTCGGGCAGTTTAGCAATCCACTGGTCGAAGGCAAGCGCTGAGCCGCTCTTGACGAATTGATCCTTTACGAACTGCAGGGTAGCCTAAAATGCTAACCGAATCATTCAGGGCGACGCGGTTCGTTGGAGTCCTCGGATCATTTCTGGCTTCAGCCCACTTGAATGCAGCCAGACGTCGTTCACATTCCTGAAGTTTCCCCCAAGCCGTAATCCGACTCCCAGCAGGGGGTGTCGCGATGAAATACACAGAGTTGTCAAGATCTGGAAACTGCTCGAGATTAGGGTGATGCTTCCGTTTCCTAAGGAACTCTTTCAGACGATCAATGACTGTACGTATTTCTTTCATAGGTTGGCTCCCCGGGCTGGACTCGAACCAGCGACATCCTGATCAACAGTCCGAACTCGGGCCGACACGACGATCTGCTCCGGCCCTATCTCCTCGTCAAACCACGAAGTGCGGCCCGCCTCCTGAGCGCGCGCTACCGGATTCCGAGCGGCGCGACGGCGCGGCCAGCCGGGCCGTGGCCATCGCAAAGGGGATGAAGACGCTGTTCCAGGACGGGCTCGCCAAGGCCCCTGGTCCAGGCGCTGCGGCCCTCGTCGTGGAAGCACCCGCTGGGGACCGACCACCTCGCCCGCCACACGCGACTACCATTCGTGAATAGTGCGGACTAACCCGTGAAGAGGCCGCCGTTGGGCGAGAGCCACTGGCCGGTCACGTAGCTGCTGTCGTCGGAGGCCAGGAACAGCGCCGCCGTGGCCACCTCGCGGGGCTCGGCGAAGCGCCGCAGCGGGATCTGGCTCGTGGCCAGCATGCGCATCATCGGCGTGAGGGGCGCGGTCATGGGCGTGTCGATCCAGCCGGGGCAGATGGCGTTCACGCGGATGTTCCGCGAAGCCACTTCCCGCGCGACCGAGCGCGTGAAGGACAGGATGCCGCCCTTGGCGGCGCCGTAGTGCGGCGCGACCTCGATCCCCATGAGGGCGGCGACGCTCGAGATGTTGACGATGGCGCCCCGGTTGCGGGGGCTCATGAGGCGGAGCGCCTCGCGGGTGCAGAAGAAGGTGCCGTTCAGGTGGACGCCGATCATCCGGTGCCACGCCTCGTCGCTCAGCTCCTGGGTGACGTCCCAGTGGGTCTGGATCGGCTGGCCGCTCACCATCTCGCCGATCCGCGCCTCGGCTTTCCCCGCGAGGCCCTGCACGTCGCCCGAGGAAGTCTCGGCGATCCCCGCGTTGTTGACGAGGACGTCGAGCCGCCCGAAGTCCCGCGCGATCTCGGCGAACATGGCCCGCACCGCCCCGCTGTCGGCCACGTCGGCCTGGATGGCGCGGCCCCGCCGCCCGCCCATCGCCGCCACGGTCTCCTGGGCCGCCGGGAGCCGGATGTCGTTGACCACGACCTGCGCACCCTCCTCGGCGAAGAGCAGGGCGATGGCGCGGCCGATGCCCGAGCCGCCGCCCGTCACCAGCGCGATCTGATCGTCGAGCTTCATCGCGTCTTCCCGTGGCCCGGCGGGTGGCGGCAGGTCACAGCTCGAAGCCGAGGCCTTCCGTCCCGGGGATCAGCTCGAAGGGGAGGCCGCACGCGCGGGAGGCTTCCTCGGTGAGGCGATCGAGCATCGCGTCGCTGTGGCCCGGATCGTGGTGGAACGTGACGAGACGCTTCACTCCCGCCGTCGCGGCGAAGTGGAGCGCCTGGTCGATGGTGCTGTGGCCCCAGCCCACGCGCTGCCGGTACTCGACCTCCGTGTACTGGGCGTCGTGGATCAGCAGGTCCGCGCCCGACGCCAGCTCGAACCCCGAGGTCCAGTCCGGCTCCGCCGGGAAGCTGGCGGCGCCGAGGGCGAGCTCGTGGTCGGGCAGGTAGGCCAGCGTCGTGCCGTCCTCGCCGATCCGGTAGCCGACGGTCGAGCCCGGGTGGCAGACGAGGCTCGCCTCGATCTCGAACCGCCCGATGCGGAAGCGCTCGAGCGGGGCGTCGTGGAGGGTGAGCCGGCAGGGGAGCTCGCGGATCCGCACGGGGAACAGCGGCGGCGACAGGTAGCGCGACAGCCGCCTGCGGAGGTCGAGGGTCGTGGAGGGCGGGGCCCAGATGTGGACGTCGCGGCCCGGCTGGTCGAGCGGCGTGAAGAAGCCGAGGCCCTGGATGTGGTCCATGTGCAGGTGGGTCAGGAGCACGTCGATGCGCCGGACCTCGGACTCGACCGTGCCGCCGAGGCGGCGGATGCCGGTTCCGGCGTCGAGGATCAGGAGGCTGTCGTCGCCGCCCCGCACCTCGACGCACGCGGTGTTCCCGCCGTAGCGGACGGTCTCGGGCCCCGGGGCCGCCAGCGAGCCGCGCGTGCCCCACAGCGTGATGTTCACTGCGTCTCGTCCTCCCAGAAGATCGCCACGGCGCCGAGATGCCGGCCGCTCTGGCCCTCGAGCGGGAACGCGGTCACCCCGATCCGCCGCGAGACGCCGTCGAGGCCGCGGATCCACAGGACCCGGTGGGAGGCGCGCCGCTCGTTGAGGGCGATCGTGAGCGGGAGCATCCGGGCGGGCAGGGGCAGGCCGTCCTCGTCCGTCGGCGCGAAGACCGTGGACCACTCCTCGAGCGGCATCTCCCCGGTCTCGTCGTAGCGGGTGCCCAGGATCGCCTCGGCGCGCTCGTTGTAGAAAAGCATGTCGCCCCGCGGGTCGACGAGGAAGATCGGCATCGCCAGGTAGCTGGCGAGCTGCCGCATCAGGATGATCTCCAGCGGCTTCTGGGCCACCGCGCTCACCGGATCTTTGCCGCGTCGTAGACCTCGCCGAAGAGGGCCCAGTACTCGCCGTTGAACCGCGCGAGCTGTTCCTGCTCGATCGGGTAGAAATCCGTCGGGCTCGTGTTGATCTTGATCCCGGGGAGGGCCATCGACAGCGCGAGGTCCTTGATGTTCGCCGCCTGCCGCATCACGTTGGCGCGCGTGAGGTCGTCGCCGCACTGGCGGAGGACGTGCACCAGGGTCTGCGCCACCGAGTACCCGTAGACGTTGGCGCCGTCCATGACGTTGCCGTCGGGGTAGTACTTCTGCATGAACGCCAGCCACTCCTTGAAGCCGGGGTCGTTCTTCCACTGCGGATCGGTCGGGTCCTTCCCGTATATCGCGGTGATGATGTCGCGGGAGGCGTCGAGGCCGGCGGGCTTGAGGACGGTCCCGACCGAGGCCGAGACGTTGTTGAGGAGGTGGAGCGGCTTCCACCCGATCTCGTGGACCTTGCGGATGGCCTGGGCGGCGAACTTGGGCGTGGTGACGTTGAAGAAGACGTTGGCGCCGCTGGTCTTGAGGTTCACGATCTGCGAGTCGACGGTGGGGTCGGTGATCTCGTAGGTCTGCTCGGCGACGATGACCTTGCGGGCGGCCTCGCCGAGCCCGTCCTTGAACCCCTTCACGTAGTCCTTCCCGTAGTCGTCGTTCTGGTAGAGGATGCCGATCTTCGGGTCCGGCACCTGCTTGAGCACGTAGTGGGCGTAAATCTTCCCCTCGGTCTGGTAGTTGGGCTGCCAGCCCATCGTCCAGGGGTGTCCGACCGGGTCGCCCCACTTCGTCGCGCCGGTCGCCACGAACAGCTGGGGGATCTTCCGGTCGTTCAGATACTTCCAGATCGCCGTGTTCGACGGGGTGCCGAGGGTCTGGAAGAGGAACAGCACCTCCTCCTGCTCGACGAGCCGCCGCACCTGCTCGACGGTCTTGGGCGGGCTGTAGCCGTCGTCGAGGCTGATGAAGGTGATCTTCCGGCCCTTGATCCCGCCCTCCTGGTTGACCTTTCGGAAGTAGGCGGCGATCACCTTGCCGATCGTGCCGTAGGCCGACGCGGGGCCGCTGTACGGGTTGGTGTTGCCGATCTTGATCTCCGTGTCGCTGGCCCCCGGGTCGTAGCGGGCGGCGCCATGGCCGACGACGGGGAGCAGCGCGAGGGTGATCAGGAAGATGGCGAGCGTGGCCGATCGCGGGACGAGCCTCATTGGGCGTCCTCCTCAGCCTGGTATCGGAAGGTGCGGAAAGACTAGTCCCGCGTGACGGCGTGGTCAAGAAGACCGGCACTACCCTGTCGGGTCAGCGCCGATAAGCGTGAAGCACCGAGGAGCGTTCGGCGTCCAACGTGTGGAGTGTTGACCCGGCCTCGAATTGCGGGAAGGCTGAAGGGAGGGGGAGGCGGTATGAAACGGCTCGGCTGTGTCATCCTGGCGGCGGTCAGCCTCACCCTCGGAAGCGCAGCCCATGCTCGGGCGGGCTTCCCTTCGCACGGCAGTGCGCCGGCGTCGCACCTCCAGATGGCGGGCGGGCACGGCGGCGGACATCACGGTGGGCGCTCGGGCCGCTTCCACGGCCATCGTCGCGGCGTGTTCGTGCCCAACGCCTTCATCGGCGCTCCCTTCTTCTGGGACCCCTTCTGGGACGATCCGTTCTTGTACGCCCCTCCGCCGTCCCGGCCGGTTATCATCGATCTGGGGCCGCAGGTCTACATGCAGCAGCCCGGTTCGAACTACTGGTACTACTGCGCCGATGCCGTCGCCTATTACCCGTACGTCCAGCTGTGCCCGAAGGGGTGGACCAAGGTCGTTCCCCCCGGGAACGGGTAGCGGAGGGAAGCGCCGATGATCGGACACCGCCTTTCTGTCCTGCTCGCCGCGCTCGCCCTCGCCGGCTGCGCGACGGCACCCACCAGCCCGAGCGTGATGGTGCTGCCGGCGCCCGGCAAGCCGCTGGATGAGTTCCGGGCGGAGGACCTCGTCTGCCGGCAATGGGCACAGCAGCAAGGCGACACCCAGCGACGGTTCGACGTGGCATACCAGCAGTGCATGTACGCCAAGGGAAACCAGATCCCGGGGAGACCCTCGGGGAGGTCGGCTCCGCCACCGGCGTCGTCCTCGGGGCCTTCGGCAGCGCCAGGACCGCCGCCGGTCCCGCCCGCTCCGGCGGGGCCGGCGGCTCCAGCCCCGGGTGCCGCGCCGCCGCCTTCAGGCGGTTGACGTCTAGCCCGGTTATGAGAGTCTTGGAGCGTACCCGAGCAGCATGGGGAGGGGGAAAATGAAAAAGCTCTTTGTCCTCGTGGTCGTCGCGCTCCTCGTCTCGGCTGCGGCCCCGACCCACGCCGGCGCCTGGGGGGGACACGGACACGGGTTCCACGGACACGTGTTCATCGGGGGACCCTTCTGGGGTGGCTGTTGCTGGGGCGGACCATGGTGGGGGCCTGGCTGGGGCGGGGATCCCTTCTGGTATCCTCCGTATTACTCGTATGCTCCGCCGGTGGTGATCCAGCAGCAGCCGCTGGCCTACACCCAGCAGCAGGCTCAGCCGGCTCAGCCCGCGCCGCAGGCGTACTACTGGTACTACTGCGCCGACGCGAAGGCCTACTACCCTTACGTCCAGCAGTGCCCCGCCGGCTGGCTGAAGGTCGTTCCGCAGACGGCGCCGCCGGGACAATGAACAAGACGGGTTTCCTTTCCCTGGTTGTCGTGGTGGCCGTGACGGGGTGTGCCACCATCCCGACCGGTCCCAGTGTCATGGTTCTGCCGGGATCCGTGAAGAGCTTCGAGCAGTTCCAGACCGACGACGCGGTGTGCCGGCAGTGGGCGCAGCAGGGGCTCGGAATCACGCCGGGCCAGGCGGCGACCCGCAGCACCGTGACCGGCGCCGCGATCGGGACGCTGGCCGGAGCCGCGCTCGGCGCCGCCATCGGGGCAGCCGCTGGGAGCCCGGGCACGGGGGCGGCGATCGGCGCCGGCGGTGGCCTCCTGTTCGGGACGGCGGCCGGCGCCAGCGCCGGTGAAACCGCGCACGTGACGGTCCAGCGCCGCTACGACATCGCGTACCAGCAATGCATGTACGCCAAGGGCAACCAGATCCCCGGAGTCGTGGCTGCGTCGCAATCGGTTGCGCTCCCGCCGCCTCCACCGCCGCCGGCCTCGGCTCCCACGCCGCCTGCTTCCGCGCCAGCCCCCTCGGTGCCGCCCGCCAACGCGCCCGCGCCGCCCCAACCGGCGCGCTGAACCACGCGGGCGGGGGGCGCGCCGGCGCCGACCGGCGCGTTCCGTTGTACACTGGCGTGGTTGTGAACGCCCCGCTCAAGCGCACCCCGCTCTACGCCGCGCACGTGCGCGCGGGCGCCCGCATGGTTCCCTTCGGCGGCTGGGAGATGCCGGTGCAGTACTCCGG
>JBGPOS010000085.1:0-12315 GCA_041488155.1 Tepidiformaceae bacterium | reverse complement strand
GTGCAGGCCTACCTGAAGGGGCGAGCGCCGCGCAAGGTGGTGCAGATCCCCGGTCGCCTGGTGAACATCGTCTCGCCTGGCGAGTAGCGCCCGCCCAAACCGATCCGATGAGCCAGCGGTAAGCGACGGGTAAGGCCCCTCCCCCTAGGCTGCGCGTCCTGCTTCCGGAGCCCGGCGTCGAGTGCCCGGACGCCGGGCTTCGGACAGGTCAACTCATCCGCTCGCCTCCCGCAGCGGGAGGAGCGCCCGTGACGATCGGCGACCGGATCGCCGTGGCCGCGCTCGCCACCGCACTGGTGGCGGTGGGGCTGGGCGCATGGCTGCTGCTTGCCGTCGGAGCCGCTGCCGGGCCAACCTCGGACGCGTCGCTCGACCCATTCGCGGATCCCTCCGCATCCGCCGCCTCCGTGCAGCCGGATGTGCTGGTGGTCGATGTCGAGGGAGCAGTCGAGCTTCCGGGGATCATCGAGCTGCCCGCCGGATCACGGGCGGCGGATGCAATCCAGGCGGCGGGCGGCTATGCCCCCGAAGCGGATCTCGCCGCGGCGGCGGCGCAGGTCAACCTGGCGGCCGTGGTCCGCGACGGGCAGCAGATCGTGGTGCCGGCCGTCGGCACGTCAGGTGGAAGCGGCGGATCGAAGGGCGGAACCGGCACGAGCGGCGGGCTGGTCGACCTGAATTCGGCGACCCCCGACGCGCTGGACGCGCTGCCCGGGATCGGTCCGGCCACGGTGCAGAAGATCGTCACCGCGCGGGCGGAACAGCCGTTTGGGTCGCTCGACGAGCTGGTGTCGCGCAAGGTCCTGACCACCGCGCAGCTGGACAAGATCCGCGACCTCGTCACCGTCGGCTGACTGGCCTCCCATCGGCCTGTGGCGACGCGCCTCGCGCTTCCCGGAGCGCTTGCCGGTGCGGTGCTGGGGATCCTGGCCGCCGATGCGCGGTCGGGGTCGCTGGCGTTGGGCGCTGCGGTGTTGGTCGCCGTGGTGGCGGCGGCGCTGGCGCTCGTACGGCGGCCGGCAACGGCCATGGCCTGTGCGGCGCTGGCAGTGGGACTAGCGCTGGGCGCCTGGCGCGGCACCACTCTCGCGCTGCCGTCGGGGCCCGGGAGCGTGTCGGGGCTGATCGGGCATGGCGAGGTACGCCTGGTCGGCACGGTGGTCGACGACCCACGCCCGCGAGGCTCGTCGCAGCAGGTCGTGCTCGAGGATCTCGAAGTCGCGCGCGCCGTCGGCGCCGGGCACGCGGTGCGCGGACGCCTGCTCGCCACGCTGCCGCGATCGGTGCCCCTGGCGGTCGGGAATCAGGTCTCCCTGGTCGCCGCGGTCGAGGCGCCAGCCGCGTTCGACGGCTTCGACTACCCCGCCTACCTGGCGCGCCAGGGGATCAGCGGGCTGGTCCGAGCGCGTGAGGCGCGCGTGCTCGATGGGCGATCGCAGCCGGGGCCGGCAGAGATCGCGGCTGCTGCGCGGAGGTGGCTGCTCAATGGTCTGGACGACATGGTCCCAGAGCCAGAGGCCGCGCTCGGCGCCGGCATTCTGCTCGGGGTGCGGACCAGCATTGCGCCGGAGATCGCGACTTCATTCGCTATCGCCGGGCTGACCCACGTGGTCGCCATCTCGGGCTGGAACATCGCCATCGTGGCGGCCATTGTCGCGTCGCTCGCCCGGCCCCTGGAGCAACGCAGGGGCGGGCATTGGCTGGCCCCCGCGGCGGCCGGTGCGGCAATCGCCGGCTACGTGCTGCTGACCGGCGCCTCGCCATCGGTGGTGCGGGCGGCGCTCATGGCGGGGGCCATGATGGTCGCCCGGCTGGGCGGATCGCGCGCGCACGCCGCATCGGCACTCGGCCTGGCGCCAGTGTACACCCGATGTGGGCTGCTGGGCAATACCTGGGAGGTAGCGCCGAGCCCACCGCTAGCCCATGACGTCTTCCCGCGCGCGACGCAGGTGCCACTCGGCGATGCCGACCTCGTCCTTCTCTACGACGTTGCCACGCCCGGCTCGGGTAACGGGTCGTACCAGCCCCAGATCACTCAACTCCTTCACGAACATCTGGACGGCCCGCTCGCTGGCGCGAACAGCGTGGGCCAGTTCCGGACTGCCGCGTCGGCCATCGATGGCGTCGTATATCGCCCTCTTGGCCTCCGTGCGTAGCACCTCCTCATTCAGTCGCAATTGGACCTCGCGTTCCTCTCGCACGGTGAGGAGCGCTAGACGGCGGTCAATCGAGCGCAGCAGCCGAATCGATTCATCATCCATTTCGAGTCCTCGCCTTCTTGTCACGCAGCGCCTTGCTCGGCGCGACCCCCTCGAATGGGACCACGATCACCGGCACCTTCAGGCCCTCGAGTTCCAGTGGCTCGGCGAAAGGATCGCGGTGGCTCGCGGCAATGGCGGGCAGCGGGTCCCGGTCGCCGAACACCACCATGAGGGCGGCCTTCGGCTGCTTGGTGTGGATGTATCGACCGAGTTCCTCAACCCCCTGGTCGTAGGTGGACTGATCGGTCCAGACCTTCACCTCGATGACGGTGTCGAACTCGGGAATGTAGATGTCCGTCTTGCCGCGGCCCGTCCGAGTTTCGACCTCAGCGTGCGTGGTCAGGTACCCGCGCAATTGATTCCTCAGCGACTCTTCCCGGGCCTTCGATTTGCCGGCACCGAACTCGGCGCTGAGCGCGTCAATGGCCCACTTACGGAAATCCAGGAGCACGTCCTCCAGCGATGGAGCGGCCCCGAGCCTCGCAATCCTGGATATCAGGACGGTGCCGAACCCGGCAGGCGGGCGTCGCAGGCCCTGTTGTTGGAATGCATCCGCCACCTGCCCTGCCGTCATGGTGCCGACTGGCAGACTGGCAAGCCTCCGCGCAACCGCCACCCGGTCCGCGACGCTCATGGTGACGCCGTACGCCGTGCACGCTTCGTTGAGGGCCTCGAGTAGTTCGGGCGGCGCGTCACGCAAGGTCATCAACGCCCGCCGCCTTCAGCATCTTCCGCAGCGTCTTCTTCAGGTTGAACTTCTCCCACCCCTCGACCGCTACGTAGCCGGCGCCCTTCGGCGCCTTGTCAACAAAGCCGCGGTCATGCAGGTTGGCGAGCGCACCGGAGACGAATGACTGCGTCGGGTTCGACAGGACGCGTGCTTTCAGTTGGCCCGCGATCTGCGGCTGGGTCAGCCCCTCCTGAACGCCTCGATAAACGATGATGACCCTGGGGTCAGCGAAGGCCTGCTCGATCTGCTTCCTGACGGCTGGCCGATCGACCGATGCCAGCACCTTGACTGTCTCGTCCAGGCTGCGGACGTGCTTCTCGATGTCCTGGAGCCGGCCCTGGGTGTACGGATCGCTCACTTCGTGGCCGATTTCTTCCCATGCGTCTCCTTCGGATTAGGAGTCGCTATGCCCAACTCAGCAAGCGTGAAGGTCGCCCTCGGTGGAATCGACCCGGCATCCACCAGCCCGGCTGCCTCCCATTCCTCCACCAGTTTCTGAGCGGAGTCCCGGCTCACGCCCAGGCCTGCATCCTCCAACTTCCGGATGGTCGTCATGCCGTCCCGAATGGCGTGATAGACCCTCACCTTGATCTCGGTGTCCAGCATCGTGCCCACCCGCTTCTGCAGGTTCGGTAGGGCAGCCTCACGGCTCCACTTGACGATCTGACCGAGCAAATCGAGCATCTTCTCGTTCGGATCCACCCCTACACCTCCACGGCCCGCTTAGGCGGGTCGCCCGCGATGGCGCCGGCTGCACGCAGCGCCTTCAGGTACTTGCTGAGATTGCCCTGGTCCATGCCGGACTGCCTCTCCAACTCCTTCTGGACGAGGACACCATCGATCAGATCCCACACCTTGCGGCGGGCGGGTGACCCATTCACCAACGCCCTGACCGTCTGGCGCAGGTCGTAGCCAGCCTGGTAGTAATCAGCGATTGGCCGCAAGAGATCGCGAATATCCCGCAGCACTTGCAGTTCGGACTCAACCTCGTCGCTCAACAGAACCCATCCTTTCGTGCGTGGAGCCATCTGGACCCTGGCCCGAGTCTATGCGGGTTCTTGCGGGTTGTCAACGTAGGTCGGGCCGCCAAGCACGAATGACCGCATTGCGAATGATCTAGCCGCAACAGACCCGCAACTAGTTCGCCCAGGACAGCGTCGGCGAACTGGTTATTGCCGCGCTGGATCGTTGCAATGAAGGGCCGCGGCGCCAGCCAGGTCGTCCGTCACGTGGCCTCTTCCTCGTCGCCCGCCGCGCCACCGAACAGCGAGGTCTGCTGGCCCCGATTTACCTTGGCGCGGGTCGCGCGACGGTGCGTGACGTTGGCGCCGGCCACGTGCGGGTAATCGATGCCACGGCCATCGAGGAGTTGGCCGACCGTTAGCATCTGGAGACGCGGGTGGCGACCCCACGGTGAATCGTAGAACCCCGCGCTCGCTGCCTCTGACCGCATGCCTGAGGTCGGCTCCTCGAACGACAAGAGGACGCCGATCTGAGCCTCCTCGCGATCGATCACGCCGCGCAGGTCACGGAGGTAGTTCGGGACGAGTTTGCCCGCCTTGACCGAGAAGACGATCTGCCTGGTCTCGCCCCCAACACTGTCGTGGAAGAACAGGCGACCATCGATGCCCTTGTCGCCACCCTTCTTATCGCTCCCGGCGACCCGCGCGCCGACCAGTCCGAGCGCCAACGCCTGGAACTGGAAGGGATCCTCGCGTGCCAGGACCGCAGCGTCTTCGGTGGTCGTGGGCTCGCCGACAGTCCGATAGGTCTTCGTGACCTCCGGCCCATACCGGTCCACCAACCGGTGCTTGATGAGGCCGATGGCGACGTGCGTGATGTCGATGCCCACCCATCGGCGCCCAAGCGCTTGGGCGGCGTCGATCGTCGTGCCGCACCCACAGAACGGGTCGAGCACCAGGTCGCCCGGACGCGACGATGACTCGATGATCCGCTCCATCAGCGCGAGCGGCTTCTGTGTCGGGTACCCGAGGCGCTCGGCGGCCTGCGCCTGGACCGGCAGGATGTCGTCCCACCAAGTGCCAAGCGGCATGCCTGGCATTTCATCGAGGTACCGCTTCTGAGCGGGCACCGTCCCGGGTTTCGTCTGCACGATGCGACCTGCCTCGTGCATCTTCTTCATACGTTCCTCGCTGAAGCGCCAGTACCGGGTCACGCCTAGGAACTCGTAGTGCGGGTTTCGCTTCTCGGGCGAGGCGCCGCCCGGCGCTGTGATATCGCTGAGCCGATAGCGGCGGCCATTCTCATCGACGTGGCGGTAGAACGTCCCGACATACTCGGGGTCGTACTCCCGGTACGGCTGGCTCCAGTAGTAGGTCGGGCTCTTCGCGTAGTACAGCAAGACGTCCTGGAGCCGCCCGAAATGCTTGGCTCCCTGGGCTGCATCGTTGTGCGACGTCTGACGCTTCCACACGATCTCGTTGACGTAGTTCTTGACGTCGAAGGTCGCGTCGAGCAGGAGTTTGAGGTAGTGACTCGCGGTCGGGTCGCAGTGAAGGTACAACGAGCCCGTGGACTTGAGGACGCGATGCAGTTCCACGAGGCGCGGCGCCATCATGGAGAGGTAGGCCAACATGTCGGTCGTCCCGATGAGCGTGCGGAACCCTGTCAGGGCCTTCGCTACGGGGCCGCCTCGCTCGACCGTTTCCTGGTAGGCGGCCGCTGCCTCAGTGTTCCACTCCCATGTGTCCTCGAAGGCTTGGATCTGGGCGGCTACGCGCTCGCCGTGTTCGCTGAACAGGACGTTGTAATTGGCGTTCGACTTGAACGGCGGGTCGAGGTACACAAGGTCAACGCTCTCGTCGGCAACATGACGGCGCAAGACATCGAGGTTGTCGCCGTAGTAGAGGACGTTGATCTCCACGCCGAGAGCGTAGCAGGGGTCGCCGCGCCATCCGGGATGCAACCGCTACCCTCATTGGCAAGATGCGGGTGAAGGTCGGCTCGATCGCGTTCCTGGCCGCCGCGGGGAGTGGCTATGGCATCGGCCTGACCGATGACGGGCACCGCGTGGAGTTCTTAGGGGACTGGCGCGACCTCGCCGAGTTAGAGCCGGCCCTCGACCGGGACGAACCGGTCTACCTCGAGGTCGAGGACTGGCAGGTGCTGGCGATCGACGACGAGTTGCGCCTACCGCTGACCCGTGAGGGGATGGCGGAGCGGGCGCGCTTCATCCGGTCCGGGCTCAACCAACAGCCCTAGGCCCGCGCTTCGCCCCGATGAGTTTCGGCTTCTTGCCGGCTGCCTTCAGCGCGGCGTGGTGTCGAGCATCGTGACCGGGCCGATATGCGCCGCCCTTCGTCATCTCCCCGCATCCGCACGAGCATTCACGGGGGCCACGCTTCTTCGGAGCGGCCACGGTGCTGCGCCTGGCCTTGCGGCGCATTGACTTGGCACCCATGAGTTCGGCATCGGCGACGGCCTGCGCGTCGCTGGTGGTCATGCCCTCCGCCTCGAGAGCGAGCACGCGCTCGGGGTACGGGTCGGTGTGGTTGGTCATCACGAGAACCTCCAGATCCTGACCGGCGGTCGCCGGCACAGAAATTGGACACCCGAGAATCCCCAGCCCACAATTATCTCGTTGCAACTCGTCACCATCGACTGACGGGTCTACCGCGGAGCGGGCCGGCCTCCAGAGGGGCATCATCCGATCTCCACGCGGCCATCGGGCCAGTAGGCGAGCCCGCAGGACGGACATCGGCGCCCGCCGTCGTGGGGCGTCCAGGTGTGTCGGCCAGAGCCGTACGGACAGGGCTGCTGAATCGCCCAGGCGCGCCACCGCGCATCGTCAATCTCCCGCTGTGTCATCGGGGGCGACTCGAGTACGTCCCGGAGCCTCTCCGTGCCGTCTTCCTGACCCGAGAGCGCGTCGGACGGGTTCGTGGACCTTGAATCAATCATGAGGCCGTCCTCCAGGCTTCTCCGTCGAGGGCGACCAGATCAGAGCGGCGATATAGCACCCGCTGAAGCGCTAGGAGGGTCAAATTGGTATATGGCCGAGTCAGCACCAGGCGGGCTAGCAGTTCCGGAGCGGGCATCGGGCCATACTTCTCGAGCAGCGCATAAGCCTTCTGACCTAGACCAGACTCATTCGCCCGGCCGAAACCGGTGGTAGCAGCCGACGAGCGGAAACGACCGCAGGTCACAGGAGGGGTCGGCTTGATAAAAGGCTTGAACGTCATCGGCGTCTAATCCCTGACGGGCGTTCAGTGGGATGGTCACGGTCGAAGTCCTGGTCCCTACGCCGCTCCTGGCGCTCGAGGCGTCGAAAGCGCCACAGCCGAAGGCGTGCACGGACCGACCAGTAAGCCCGGACCGGGAGCGGAAGCCGGCGCCAGCGGCCGATCATCGGGGTTCCCCCAGGCGCAGACGGGCGAGGAAGCGCTGAAGCATTTCCTGGCCACCTTCAGCCAGAAGGAACGACTCAATATCGGTCATGAACTGCTGATAGTCGGTGGTTCCCTGGAGTCGATCCAACCACGACTCTTCCGCCTCAGGGGCCTGATGCTTGCTTAGTTCAGAGGCGATCAGGCGCAGTTCCCTGGCCAGGTCTAGATACTGACGATGGGCGATGTCGGGTTTGTCCATCTCGCGCTCGATGGTTCGCATCTGCGACTCGAGTCGGCCATACAGTGACCGGACCGCTCCTGGATCATCGGGTGGAGCAATCGGAGGATGAGTCATGCGCGGGTTCGGGTGATTCCGGGCATGGCGCTTCATCGAGTCGTTGCTGATGCCGAACTCAACGGCCAGGGAACGGGCAGACCGACCGGCGGCCAACAGCGCATCGATCGAGTCCACTCGACCAGATTGGCAAACCCGACATTGACTGCTAGCCATGGGGCATCTGAGGCATTTCAAAGCGCCCCGAGCCGCTCCGGGGTGTTGAGGCCCGATAAGGGCGTACAACACAGCAGGATGGCCTGTGAAAGCAGTCGCCTCCGCCGGGAGCCGGGTATCTCACCTTCGCCACGGCTTCGGTCCGGTCATGCTGCACCCGCTCGAATCTTCGAGTCGCCGCGGACGATGGAAGGCGTTGATGAGGGTTCACCGCAGGGCTCGGGCTGGCCGCCGAAGGCCTTGATCCGCGGAAGAGCACAACCAGCGGCCGTGTCGCACGATTCTTCGCCCGTGCCAGAGGCGATCCCCGACTCAGCGCCGAAGGGATGGCAGGTGCACGGACATGCGATCGGAGCGGTCATGCCTTGCCACCTTTGTCGTCGCCAGCGCCTGGATCAGCCTCGTCGCCTTGCAACACGGCCGCGGAGCCCTTGTACTTCGCCCCGCGGCTCCCGCCTTGACCGTCATCGTTCTTCCGGTCGGCCAGAGCCTTGCCGAACTGGCCGAACTTCGTCGCGATACTTTCCCGTGCCTTCTGCGCGGGGGATCGAGTGTCTTCTGCCATTGAATTTCTCCTCAATAACTAAAAAAGCCGAACCAAGATGGTTCGGGTTTGGGTTGATAGGGGCTGGGTTGGGGTTGGGTTATTTCTCGTGTTCCTGCTGCTTCTGTGTGATGGTGCGGCTAAATGACAGGTGCCGGACGTGCCGGGGAGCCACAGGGGCCGGGCGGCGCCGCAGTTTTCGCCGTAGCCTCCACCCAATGCGCTTCATATCGTGGTCCTCTCACTCTCATCTACTGGCCGAGGTTGGGATACTCGTTCACGTATCTGGTCGAGTTTTCCTTGGCCAATCGCCGGGTTCTTCCCGCGGGAACGCTCCTGCTGGTGGTATTGGCAAAACTGCTGCCCCTCCTTCACCCGTTGAGCGCACGGCTCTCCGCCTGGACCATTCTTCCCCGGTTTGGTGAGAGCCATACAAGAACCGGGATTGTGTCGGCCAAACTGCCGGCAAGTGGGGCAGAACAAATCGCCTTCATCCCCATGAATCCAATCTAGTTCAGCATCTGGCCCGGATTCACCTGAGATTTCGGCTGCCACTCCACAGCGACTGCAAGAACCAGAATCTTCATCATCCGGGACGCGCCCGCCGGCCGCAGGCCGGGCGGGGGCGGCGGTCCCTACTCCTGTTCCCCTTCCTACGGTCGGGTCGGGTCGGGGTGAGTTACTAACTACGGTAGTAACCCGGTTACTAACGGGGTTACGTTGGGCACCGCGGCACCATCTCGGGTCGCACCCCGAATGGTCGCCAGCAAGGTGCCGGCGGTGCCTGGCCTGCTTCCCGCGGTTGTACTCCCGCTGCCGCTCGACTTCCTCCACGCTGGGTTGGTCATCGAGCAGCCACACGACCGTGTAGCCATCTTCGGTCTTGCTCCACAGGCCGGCCGCCACCAGAGCGTCCGCCGCTGCCACCGGGTCCGGGTCGGGGGTCAAGGCTCGCAGGGCGCGCAGCGTGACTCGGCCCCCGGTCACGTTCCGGTTCGAGTAAGCCAACGCCTCGAAGTGCAGCAGGCCGGTGCCGCGCTCGAGTTCGAGGAAACGCGGGTCCTCGAAAGCGCGGTCGTCAACCTTGACCCAGGTCATGCGATACCGGCCCGTCGGAGTCCACCAGGGCCGAGGAATGACATCGCGCTGTACGCCTCGATGATCGCCTCGGTGTTCCGGTAGCCGACAGGCACGCCCCGCTCCATCCGTCCCAGAATGTCGGCCGGGACGTGGGTCATAGCGGACATCTGCTTCAGCGTGATCCCGGCCTGCTCGCGCAGTTCCGTCAGGCGGATGCCCAGGTTCGCTCGAGCGACGGCTGCATCCCTGATCTTCTGATTCGCGACTTCCCGAGCGGCGGCTTCCTTCGCCTCTTGTTCGGCTCGCCATTTTTGGATGCTGGCGAACTGCGCCTGCCTGGCGGCGTTTTGGGCCGCCCTGGTCGGCTGTTCCTGCCACGGCTTCCCGGCGATGTAGCCCAGTGAGCCGATGGCGTCCTGGGTCGCCTTCCATTCGGGCTGCGCGGCGGGCGGGGCCTCCCCCTCCTCGAAGGCCGTCAGAGCCCTCTCGTAGGTCAGGAGAGCGCCCGGCGGCTCTCCGGTCGCCTCGATCCGCGCGACGATGTTGGCGTTGAGCCCGGAAGCGCCTGCTACCTCTTCGATAGTCATCCCCAGCGCCTGTCGCCGATCCTTTGGCTTGATCTTCTCCGTCATGTTGGCTTCCTCTGCTGCTGTTTTGGGTCCGGAATCCCAAAGTAGCAGGGGAGCCTCGGAAGACCGCCTCGATGCGGTGTCAGCGTTACAAGAGCGAGCGGTGACGCCTTTGACGCTCGCGGCCTGGAACCTTGCAACCTTTCTGGTGGGGTATCGAGCCGCACTCGTCGCAGGGCGCCGTGAACAGACGGGCAACCTCGCGATCGGTTGCCCATACCGGCCCGGACTTCGGCCGGCCACGATCGGCTCGCTTCCTCAGGGCATCGCGCCGTTCTTCCGCGACCTTGACCGATCCCGCCAGCGAGCGCTTCCACCAGAAGAACCCGTTCAGTTCGGCTTCTGCCACGAGGCGGCCCCACTCTCGCTTTAGATCATCAGGGCTCGCGTCGGGCCGATCAGCCAGCGTCCGCTGGTAGAGCCTTTCACGAATCAGGTCGCCCTCGACTCGCCAGCAAGAGCCGCAATACAACACGTCGCCTGGGACCAACGTCACGGTCTGGCCAACCCGACCCTGCGCCGTTGCCCAGATCGTCGCCTCATCCACCCTCGTTTCCCCGAGTGGTCCGCCGCAGCGCTGGCATTTCGATTGTTTAGTCATGGATCACTTCTCTTGGGGGCCGGGCCGGCGGAGAAGTGATCCCGACGCCGACTCCTGCACCCTCAACAATTGTAGCACACAGCCGGAGGCCCTTCTCGAGCATGGCTAGAACGCCTGTTCCATCCTTGTCGTCGGCGCACGGTGGTCCGACGACGTATCGGCGAGCCGAGGCTTGCGGTCATGCCGCCGACCTCCACTCTGGCACTCGCCAGGTGAATCCGACCGGCTGGAATGTCTCCGGATTGAGGGTGATTTCGGACCATAGGTCGCGCAGTGCCTTGTTGACGGCCGCGACACCTTCATCTGGGCCGCCCCATGCCATCGGTAGGCGAGGTCGGATCAGCAGCACGCGGCGGTCCTGGACCTTCTCGAGTTGGGCATCGACCGCGGCCAGACGTTCATCACGGCCGACCTTGTCGATCTTCCCGTCAACGTAGGAGTCAACGACTCGAGCCCGCTTGGCCAGCAACACGTCGTAATCACCGCTGGTGCCCTTCGCGGTCTGGACGACCGAGCCGCCTGGAGAAAGGCGCTCCGCTTCCGCCCGGATCGCGGGGAGGATCGCCCCCTCCGCGATGGAGTGCAGCCCTCCGTGCGGCAACGTCGCTCCCCGCCGGCAGGCGTAGCGGATGGCTGTGCCATTGCCGGGCGATGGTCGGTTGGCCGTCAGAAAGGCTCCACACCACGGACAACGCAGGAGCCTGGACAACAGGAACGATCCGACGATTGGCGCGCTCGAGCGCTCCTCCCTCCGGACGATGACGCTCGGGTCTAGTCGCTGGACGATGACTCGGACAGACGACGACCACCAGGTCTTCGCCCCGCGTGGTTGGACACCTCTCTCGTTGAGCAACCGAGCGGCGCCGTTGTAGGAACTGGCCTCATGGAATGCAGCCAGGACGATGGCCGGATCTTCGCCCGGAGCGTCGCCGTAGAACTTCGCGGTACCAACCCGCCGGCCTTCGGTGCGCTTCCGGCTATTCGCGTCGAGTTGGCGCTCGCTGGCCACGTCCGACTCGAACTGCGCCATGGTCATCAGCATGTGCGCCATGGCCTTCCCGGACGCGGTTGAAGTGTCGATGGCATCCCGGACCAGTCGGACGGGGATGCCCCTCTTGTCGCAATCGGCGATCAGACGGGCGAGTTCCTGCACTGATCGGCCCAGCCTTGAGAGCGAGTACGAGTAGACCGCAGTGCATTGGCCTCCTTCGATTGCGGTCAGAAGGGCGTCGTACCCTGGGCGCTTCTCCCTTCCTAGTCGGCCCGACTTGTCCAGGTCGGACAGGACGACCAGGGACCCGTGATTGTCGCCGTGATGGCCGGCCAACTCCTGGACGGCCTGCTCCTGCATAGCCGGCGACACCTCTCTCTCAGCGTTGTGGACGACGCTCTTCCTCAGGTATGCGAATGCGGTCATTTGGTTGGTCTCCTTACCGGCTGGGATCAATTATGCACCAGCGCTGGCCGCGCTGGTGATGCTGGTCGTGGCCCCATCGGTGCTGTGGGATGTCGGCTTTCAGCTATCGGGCCTGGCCACTGCCGGTCTGATCCTCTTTGCCGCGCCGATCGAGGCTCGCCTGGCCCGCTGGCCGGCATGGTTGCGCGAACCC
>JBGPOS010000084.1:0-12737 GCA_041488155.1 Tepidiformaceae bacterium | reverse complement strand
GAAGGCGGCGATGCCGAAGGCCCGGGAGAGATACCAGGGAGCGACCCCGAAAGGGCGCGAGTCGAAGGCCAGCGAAAGGACGAACGGAGCGGCCAAACAGGCGCCCACGATGAGCAGGCGGTGCTTGTTCACAGCCGGAACGCCTCAAGGCAGCGGTGCTGCGTAGCACGCAGGTGCGGACGGATCACGCGTCGGTCCACACGATGACCTTCGGCCGGCCTGATGGCGTCCCGCAGTTCGGCGGCTGAGATGACGGAAGGCGACTTGCCAAAGCTAGAGGCCAAGATCGCCTCCGTCGAATGTTTGATGCCAGATCCAGGCGATCTCACCGGCGCCTTCATGGGCCTACCAGGCGAGGGCGCCGCTAAGGCCAAGATTGCCGAGGACAATCCGTAAGTCCTGTGCGTCGACCGTATTATCGCCGTTGGCGTCGAGGCACCCGGATGCCGGTTGACCCATGCGGGCAGCAATGGCGGAGACGTCAGCGATCGTTATCGCGTCATCGCCGTTTGTGTCGCCGGCGAGCAACGTCACCGCGGGGAGAGAAGTGTTCCCGAAGATTAGTTGACTTCGGGCGGCCCGGACGTGGCAAACGGCTCTAACCGTGACCGTGTAGACCCTTCCACGTCTTAGTCCGCCGATGGAGAACGAACCGTCGGACGCTGTCAGCGTCGAGGCGTCGCCGGGAGAGACTGACACCCTCGCGCCGACGGCGCTTCCCTGGCCCTGGAGGAACACAGTCCCGTTCACCCTCATCGGTGGCGCCAGCGGTCCCTGCGGTTGATTCGGTGTCGGTGTCGGTGTCCGTGTCGGCGTCGCGGACGGATTCGGCGTGCCGGAAGCGATAGTCGTTGGTGTGTTCGCAGGGGCGGTCTTCGTGGATGTGGCTGAAGCGGTCGCGCCCCCGGACCGCGTTGAGGTGGCCGTTGGCACGGTCGACGTGGAAGTGGTGGTGCTAGAAGTGGTGGTCCCTCCTGACCCGGTCACGCTTTCCGCGGCCACGAGAAGGATGTCGACGTTCGCGACGACCATCGTGTCGCTCCCGGACAGCACTATCGTGTTCGCACCCGCTATCAACTCGCTCGGGCTGATCGGGATGGCCATCGCGTTGGAATTCCCGAACGTCGAGTTGCGAAGGGGTACTGAGTGCGACCCCTTGCCATTCAGCGAATAGGTCACGCTCAGAGACCCCGAGCCGTAAGCAACCGCGTTCAACAGCAGGTAGTGAGCGCTCGCTGCGCTGATGTTCCCCGCGGTCATCGGCAAAGTGGTGAGCGTGACCGGGTTCGCGCCGGACGTCACCCAGCCCAGATTGAACGTCCCGTCTCCGCGCGCCTGGACCCTGTCCAGCACGTCGAACGTCAGGTCGCGGTAGGTCGGCGGCCCATCGAAGCCGACGTTGTCCCAGGCGAAGGTGTGCACACGCTGCGTGCCACCATCCTTGTTCCCGTTGTAATGCACGTCCTCAATCCAGATGAGGCCCCGGGTCAGGGTCAGATTCGCGTTGGAGACTCGAGCCACCAGTTTCAACGTGCTGCTGCCCGCATCCGTCATGTAAACGTCGATCTGGTTCTGCGAGACCCGCAGTTCGACATGGTTCATGGCGCCATTCGGGCCCGACGCCGCACGTACGCAGCCCAGCGAGGTCACCTGGAGTGCTCCACCGTTGGCACTGTCGTCCGAGACGTAGTTGCGGACGACAATCGCCGAGTCCACTCCAACACGGTGAGTGCCATCGTTCGGGCAGTCGCCGCTGCCGCCCCCCGGCTGCAAGCTCCCGCCGAAGCGGACGCCAAAGCCGTTGCGCGGCGAGTTCCATTCGCCAAAGTGCGCGAACGGAGCGGGTATCGGCTGGTCGGTCACCCAGAACTCCGGCCACGCCTGGTGTGTCCCGTTGCTGTCGTTGGTGACATCAAAGACCGCCGTCCCCGTCCGCCCGCCGAAGTCGAACGGCTGCTTCGGATACATCGCGATCACAGCGACCGAGGTTCCGTCGTCTAGCGCCTCCCGGAGCTGCCCGTTGCAGACGCGCACATCGTTAGGAGGAGTGGCGCCGCTCAGGACCTGGCCGCAGAGGTCAAGCTGAGTGGACGGCCAGGCGTTCGCCGCACCCTGGCCGGGGTTGTTGTTGCCAGTAGCACGAGAGACGCCCCAGATGGAGCCGTTCAGCTGACCGGACCGATTCCCCGTACTGGCCGGTGCATCGAATGTGTCGCAAAACGCGACGTTAGTGCCGGATGGAGCTGTTTGGAATTGACAGCCCGAGAGAGCTGAGCCGTTGTTCGTGGCGACAATAGCTACAATCGTCATCACTATTGCGCCAAGGGTAGGGACGATCAGGAGCAACCGCTTCAGGCGCATGGTGTCGACTCAATTGCGAAATAATCTTCGACACTCCAGTGGGTCGCGCTCATATCCTCTCCTTGTGCCACCATGGAGCCTTGCTAGCGCTTGGACCTCGCCCAATATGGTCTTGGCACACGAGTGGAACAAGAGGAAATGATAACGCGATGTAACTTCTTCGCACTTGATTTCCGAACCCGCTGTAAATTCTTGCACACGCCCGTGTAACGACGCTCGCCCGCTTCGCCCGAACCTCAGGGGAGGCTTCCAGCCTTCCACGGGGGGAGCGACCGGATCACGCGAGCGGGCTGGCCGACCGCGAGGGAGTTCATTGGGACGTCGCGGGTGACGATGGCCCCCGCGCCGATGACGGCGCCGCTCCCGATATTGACGCCCTTCAGAATGATCGCGCGAGTCCCGATCCAGACCCCGTCACCAATCGTAATGGGCGCCGTCGCAGTCTGTATCCCCGGACGGCGGTGTTGGTCGGTATCACTGATGACAACATCCCAAGAAATCATGCAGAAGCCTCCGATCGTGATCCGGTCATGACAGACCACGACGGTATTGCGATTGAGGTAGGTTCCCTGGCCAATGCTGAGTCGCCCCTGTGCTTCGACCTCGATCCGGACGCCGGACCAGAGCGTGCAGACATCCGTCTCGAGCCAGCCCCGATTTTGGATGCGGGGTCTCGGGCTCCCACCGGCCCAGAGCACGAGCCGGGCCCTGTCGAAGTGTCGCCGGAGGAGCAAGCCACCCGCGACTGACCGCAGCGAGTAGCGCCGTAGACTCCGAACTGCAGTCGAAAGGGGAAGAGCGCGGCTGGACATGGCCCCGCCCATGGTCGATTGCCTCAAGTGCTTGGTCAATTCGAGCAGCAGCCAGAGACGCCAAACGGCAGCGCGATCACAACTCTCCCGGGCGCCTCGGACGCGTTGAAGCTCCCGCACCGGTGCACTGGCTGCATTCAGCGCACCGTCGCTCTTCGTGCGCCGGGGACGGCTTCTGCCGCGGGCTCGAGGGCCGTGGTCCATCGGAGGTCCGCGCCGATCGCTCCTTGCTCAACGAGGGAGCGGATGCGCCGGATTCGGACGAAACGGTCGGCTGCAAGGTCTGCCTCGTGGAAACGCAAGGCCCGGAACGAATCGACCAACTGGCGGACACCGCGTTCGACGGTCCAGTGCGGAACGAACCCGGGGAGCCCGGCAGCCACCTTCGCGAAATCTACCCGGTAGCAGCGCTTGTCGGGTCCACCTCCGGAAGAATAGACGACCCTGGACCCAGGGACGGCCGACCTGACGATCTCCGCCAGTTCGCTCACACGGTAGTTCTCGGAGGTGGCTCCGATGTTGAACGCCTCGTTGTGAATCGACTCGCGCGGTGCGTCGAGCACCGCGCCAAACGCTCGCGAAATGTCCTCCACGTGGACCAGGGGGCGCCACGGGGTGCCATCGCTCTTGATGAGGATCTCCCCGGTGGTAACAGCCATCCCGACCATTTCATTAACGACGAGATCGAGGCGAAGGCGGGGAGAATAGCCGAAGGCGGTGGCGTTCCGAAGCGACACCGGGCTAAACGATTCGCAGGCCAGGGCGGAAAGCGCCGCCTCCACCCGCACTTTCGATTCGGCGTAAGGCGTCACGGGATTGAACGTCGCGCCCTCGTCAAGAAGCTCGTCGCCAGAGGCGCCATAGATGCTGCAGGACGACGAGAAGGCAAAGCGCGAAACCCCAGCGCGTTTGGCAAGCTCCGCGAGCCGGAGGGAGGCATCGAGGTTGATTGAGTAGGTACATGCTGGATCGATGTCGCCGAGGACATCGTTGGAGAGCGCTGCCAGGTGCACGACCGCTTCGAAGCCCGCCAGGTCAGATGCGCTGACATCCCGCAGGTCCTTCTCAATGGTGGCGACTGGTTCCATATCGCGCCCGGGGCCGAAGGTGCATCCCCGATAGAGGTCGGCGTCCAACCCCACCACATCGTGGCCGGCGCGGACGAGCATCGGTGTCAGGACGGATCCGATGTAGCCGAGGTGACCGGTGACTAGAACCCGCATTTGTGAAGAATTCCTTCCTGGATTCGAGCGTGTCAGACCACTGTCTTGCGGCTGTAGAAAGCTTCCGCGTAGCCGCTGGGCGACCTAGCTTCCATCCCGCGCAGCCTGAGCATGGCCCGAAACATCTCCGAATCGAACCAGTCGCGGTGCCGCTGGGAGGGGAAGCTCTCGAGAAGGTGCTCGACCTTCGCATCGACGATGCTCCGGTCGAGCGTGACGTAGAAGTTCGGATTGCCGAGGTCGCCGTCATACTTGGGGACCTCGTACTCCAGGATGGTCGCCTGGCGGTAGGTGTTCCACGCTAGCTCGGAAATCAGCCGGTGGTCCTGGTGGCGGTCGTCTCGATAGTGCGTGAAGACGAGGTCCGGTTCGAAGCGGCACTTCAGCTGTTCAAAATGTTCCTTGATCAGCCCGCCCTGGTAGGGGAAGAAGCCATCGCGAAAGTCCTGGACGACGACCTCCGAACGGGCCGCGCCGGCAAGGAAAGCCGCGGCACCGGTCTCCGCTTCGAGCCGGCGGTCTCCGCTGCCGCTGAAAACCACCCAGAGGACCTCGATTGCCGGAAAGGCAGCGACCAGGCGCAGGATCGTGCCGCCGCAACCGATCTCCACGTCATCCGAGTGAGCCCCGAGGGCGAGGATGCGAGGAGCCGCGTTGCCGCCGAAGTCGAGCGCCACCGGCGGGCCGTTGGTCATCGGGGCAGTGACAGCGCCGCTGCCTTCTGCCAGAGCGCCCACGGGGGTTCGCCCGAAGCATAGAGCTGTTCGAGATGCTGCATGTCCTTGAGAGTGTCGAGAGGCGCCCAGAACCCTTCATAGCGCATGGCGAGGAGTTGCTCGCGCTCGATCAGCCGTTGAAAAGGCTGCTGGACGAGCTCGTCTCCGGGGTGAAGGTCATCGAAAATCTCCGGCCTGAGCATCAGATAGCCACCGTTGAGCCAGATGTCGGCGACGCTCACGTCGGTGACCTTCTTCACCAGACCGTCGTCGAGCATGTCGACGACGTGGAAGGTGTAGGTCGGCCGCACGGCCAAGAAAGCTGCCGTCTTGCCGGACGCCTGGAAGCGAGATATCAGACGGTCGAGAGGGGCGTCGGTCAAGACGTCGCCATAGTTCGCGAGGAACATCTCCTCGCCGTCGAGGTGACGGCGCACGAGGCGAAGCCGCTCCCCAATCGTCGAGTGCATTCCAGTATCGACGAAGGTGATGTTCCAATCGTCGATGTCGCTATTCAGCAGGCGCATGCCGCGCCCACCGCCGGACAACGTGAAGTCGTTGGAAATCGCCTCGTTGTAGTTGAGGAAGTAGTTCTTTATGTAATCTGCCTTGTATCCGAGGCAGAGGATGAAGTCCTTGTGCCCGTGATGGGCGTAATACTTCATCACGTTCCAGAGGATCGGCCGATAGCCGATGTTGATCATCGGTTTGGGGATGCTTTCTGAGTGTTCTCGGAGCCGCATCCCCAGTCCGCCGCAGAAAAGGACCACTTTCACTGGGTCACCCTGCTTTCATCGACGGCCGAACAATCGCGTGCCGGCTGGAAGTCCTCATCACCATGCGTGGCCTTCGACTGAATCCTGTGAATCCACAGTAGGCCGGTTCCGTGATTGGGTTGTTGAGCACCGGTGACTGGATCGTTGCCGGGAAAGCGTCGCGCGAAGCGCGGCGATCTGCGGTCTGCTCTCCCCAGTGCCGAGGCTCCCAGGGCGTGCCGACTGGCTCGGCCGGCCGAAGCGGTCGCGCCACGGCTCCTCAACTCTCTTTCTACGCATCCGCCCTAGCTTGGCATCCGTGGAACAGGAACCCGGCCTCATCACGACTGTAATCTGCACCCGTAATCGTCCTGACCTCTTGGCCCGGGCGGTACGGAGCATTCTCGACAACACCGACCCTCACTTTGAACTGGTGGTGATAGACCAGAGCGACGGGGAGGGATCGTACGGAGCCCTGGGCGACATGAAGAGCGATGCCAGGCTCCGCTTCTTCCACACTGACCGGGTCGGCCTTTCGTCTGCTTACAACGCGGCCGTGTCCAGAGGTTGCGGGGAGCTATTCGCCTTCACCGACGACGACTGCGTGGCCCCGGCCGATTGGCTGACATCGGTTCGCAAAGAGTTCGAGATGGATCCTGAGGCGGACCTCGTTTACGGACAGGTACTCGCCCCGCAGGAGCTGCAGCTGGAACCCGGCGTGATCCCGACTCTCCACTTCCCGATCCGGCGGCGCCTCGGCAAACAGGAGGGGTTCGTGGTGGCAGGGATGGGCGCCAACTTTGCCGCCCGGCGGAGAGCCTTCGAAGTAACCGGAGGGTTCGATGAGGTCCTTGGTGGTGGAGGCGCGCTGCGCTCCTCCCAGGACTTCGACTTCCAGTTCCGCCTGTTTCGACTCTCCAGGATCAGCGTGCTGTCGCCCGACGTGAAGGTTCTGCATTACGGCCATCGCACGCGCCAGCAGTGGCCGCAAACGATGGAAGCCTACGGGATCGGCGACGGGGGCTTCTACATGAAGCACCTGCGCTGCGGCGATATGTTGGCGGCCCGCCTGCTGGCGAAGCGGTTCGCTATCGAACTGGCCCGGTCCATCCTCGAGCCAATCGCCAAGCACCGCGTGCATTCCACCGAATACCTCAGGGGATTGTTCAAAGGAAGCCGCCAGAGTTTCCGCTTCGGGATCGACCGCGAGCGACGGCTTTACGTAGCTCGTTAAGGCCGACGTAATGTTTGATTACCTGATTGTCGGCGCGGGCTTCGCCGGAAGTGTGCTGGCTGAGCGCCTGGCGGCGGGCGCGGGCAAGCGAGTTCTTCTCATTGACCGGCGCCCGCATCTCGGGGGGAACGCCCATGATCGGCTGGACGAACACGGCGTCCTGATCCACAGCTACGGTCCCCACATCTTCCACACCAATTCGCCTGAGGTTTTTGAGTACCTCTCCCGCTTCACGGACTGGCGTCCGTACGAGCACCGGGTGCTCTCCTCGGTTGATGGCAAGCTCGTGCCTATCCCGATCAACCTTACGACGCTCGAGACGCTCTACGGCCGAGGCTTCACGCCCGAGTCGGCAGAGCGATTCCTGGCCGACCGGGCAGAGCCGCTCGACCGCATCACGACATCTGAGGACGTCGTGGTGAGCAAGGTCGGGCGGGAGCTCTATGAGAAGTTCTTCCGCGGCTACACCCGCAAGCAGTGGGGGCTCGACCCCTCGGAGCTGGACGCCACTGTCGCGGGCCGTGTGCCGACGCGCACCAACCGCGACGACCGCTATTTCACCGACGTCCACCAGGCAATGCCGACGCATGGATACACCGCCATGTTCGAGGCGATGGTCGACCACCCAAACATCGAAGTGATGCTCGAGACCGACTACGAAGAGGCAAGGGTCATCCCCCACCGGGGGCTCATCTTCACCGGGCCCATCGACGCCTTCTTCGAGTTCCGGTTCGGCAAGCTCCCCTATCGTTCGCTGGAATTTCGCTTCGAGACTCACGATCGGACGCAGTTCCAACCAACCGGCACCGTGAATTACCCGAACGACCAGGACTACACGAGGATCACGGAATTCAAGCATCTGACGGGGCAGACCCATCCCAGGACCACCGTCTGTTATGAGTTCCCTCGAGCCGAAGGCGAGCCGTACTACCCAATCCCCCGTCCGGCCAATGGGGCCCTGTACGCACGGTACGCTGCACTCGCGCTTGCCAACCCGAATGTCCACTTTGTCGGCAGACTCGCGACCTACAAGTACTACAACATGGACCAGGTGGTGGCCCAGGCGCTCGGGCTCTACAAGTCGCTCGCGGATCTGCCGACGCGCGCTTCCGCGCTCCGTTGAAGCCCGCCGGGGATGAAGGCCTAACCAGGGCGGCTAGCGCCGCGCCACGTCCTCCGGGAAGACCCGCGCGCCCGTCGCCGGCCGCTGGCGTACGGCAAACCGTGGCCGGTGGGAACGGCGGGCCAGGTGCCTGGCCACCACGGGGACCGTGTACGCGCCCCCGGCGACGAATCGGAACAAAGGGCCGAAGCTGGCGGCAGATGCTGGGCCGATGAAGTAGAGGCCGGGGACAGACGACTCAAAGTGGCGGGAGAGCCGGGGAGAGCGCTCGATGCGGTCCAGGTCGCGGCGCAGTCCGGCATCCATGAACGCCAACCGGTCGAGGTCGACTTCGTAGCCTGTGCCGGCGACCACGAAATCCGTCCGTACGGTGCGCTCGCCCCCATCGGCATCCTTCACGCCGAGGGACACCCGGCCTCCCTCGACAGTGGCGGCGACGACAGACGTGTGCTCATCGAGGGGGAACCTGTCCGCCACCCGCGCTCGCAGCCACCAGGCGCCTGACGGACCGTAACTCGTGCGGAGGGCGCGTAGCCGCCTTTCGGCCGACAGGTAGTGCATCCACATGGGCAGATGCTGCAGCGCCAAGTTTCCCCGGCCATGGCCCACAACGCTGTTTGGGAGCCGCAGCCTGTCGAGTAACGACCGCTCACCATCCCGCGGTCCCCGCTGACCCCACGAGATGTTGCTGCGGGCGAGCAGGCGCACGTGCGCGCCATTCTCGTGAAGCAGGGCAGCGGCTTCGAGGGCGGAGGAGCCGCCTCCGACGACCGTGACATCGGCGCCGTTGAATCGGGAGAACTCGAAAGGCCGGCTGGTGTGAGCAACGAGTTCCCTCGGAATACCGGAGAGGACTTCTGGAAGGCGGGCGAAGTACGTGAGGCCCACCGCGACGACCACTCTTTTCGCGAGGAGGCGCTCGCCCGTCTCCAAGGTCAGGGCGAAACTCCCTTGCTCTCGTGCAAGGAGCTCGACTCCTGTTTCTTCGAGGTGGGGCACCAGTTTCTGCTGCATCCACACGCCGTAGTCGGCGAAGGTCGAGAACTGGATTGGCTCGTAGTCTTCGAGCCCACGTTCTCTGCAAAATTCCGGGAGAGTGAGGTAATGGCGCGGGGTGTAGATGTTCGTGGCGAACCCCAGCGATTTGAGGTACATGCCCGCCGGCATCCGCCGCCACGTCTGCATGGGGTGCCCGAAGATGCGATGCTCGACGTGGTGATCGACGAGCTGCGTGGCCAGGGAGAGGCCGTAAGGGCCAGCCCCGACGATGGCTACGTCTGTGGTCGCCCGACCAGCACTCATGGGCGGACCTCATTCGGGGTGGGGCGACGGTTGCGGTTCGCCCTTCGGGCGCGCCCCCACGCGGGGCCTAACACGGTCTCGCGGAGCTCGGCGATCGAGGGACGAGGATCGCGCATCGCCACCGGGTCGAAGGAAGCAGGGCGGCGTGCGAAATCAGAGAGGAAGGTGGCGAGGGCGACCTTGGCGGAAGGCGTGTCCGGGTTGCCCTGGTGATCGAGCGCACACTTGAGGTTCCAGATGTCCCCCGCGAGCCATCGCAAGCGCCTGCCCGCCCGGTAGCGCTTCACTTCCTCGAGCTGCTGGCCGGTGGCCCAGGCGAAAGTCAGGCCGGGAAAATTGACTCCGGCGGAAATGGCGAGGGCGACTGACCCAGCCATGCGCGGATTGACTTCCATGAGGACTGGGCGGCCCCGCTCGTCGCGCCGGAACTCGACCATCGAGCAGCCTTCGAGGTCCATAGAACGAACCAGCCGCTCGGAAGCGTCCCGTAGGTCCGGCGCCAGGGGCACGCTCTCGCAAAGCACCGACGCTCCACCGAGCACCGGCCATTCTCGATGAGAGATCTGAGCGAACTCGGCCCAAAATCTCTGCCGCGCGTAGAACAGGCTGACCGCCTCGCGCCTTCCCGGAAGCCAGGGTTGGACCAGGACGCGGCCTCCCCAATGGAGCATCCCCCGAGTGTATTCGCCGATTGGCTGATTCGATCCTGTAAGGACATCGCTTGTAACTCGCAGGCCCTGCCCGCCCTTCTGGACATACGATCGGACCGGCTTGATGACGGCCGGGTAGCCGACCTCCTCGGCTGCTGCCCGAACGTCAGATAGTCGCTCGACGAGAATGCTTCTGGGGACAGCGATCCCGAGCTCCGCGGCGAGTGCGAGGGTTCGCTCTTTGCTCACAGCGACATCCAGTGCGGCCTCGCTCGCCAGGGGGATGGCGACCCGGGCTTCGAGCTCCTGGCGCCGAGAACGGATCGCCTCAATAGACCCGTCGTGGGCGGGGAGCAGCATCCGCGCGGGGTGTTCATCGAGCAGTTCAATCAGCGAATCGACGTACGGGCCGGCCCCGTTTTCGAAGCTGGGGACGGTTGCGGCCGACGAGCACCACCGGGACTGCAGGGCGGGCGCCCAGCGGGCCATCGACGTGGACGCGACCGCTGTCGTGGTCAACCCGGCCCTTGCGTAGGTCCGCAGACACGCCAGCGTCTGGCGGCACTCGGCATCGAGCAGCACGACATCAACCGGGGCGCGAGCGGCCAGCGAACGCGCGGTCCTACGCAGGGAGACCCGCCTGGGAGCGGAAATGGTCACGGACCATCCCTTCGTCGCGT
This sequence comes from Tepidiformaceae bacterium, assembly GCA_041488155.1. Taxonomy (GTDB): domain Bacteria; phylum Chloroflexota; class Dehalococcoidia; order Tepidiformales; family Tepidiformaceae; genus JBGPOS01. Next base: position 1,881 of record JBGPOS010000084.1, on the reverse strand, counting down.
TTCATCGATTGGCAAGGAATTTGCTTTCACCAGGCAATTTCGTCCGGGGGCAGAGCCGCTTCCGGGCGGCCGGTGCAGCACCTCGCGACGGACGCCTGGGCCGCGTGCCGTGGTCCTGGAGGGCCCAGACTTCCGCGACGCCGAAGGGGATTCTGCACGCCGAAATTAGACCCGGTGGAGGTGGACACGGGATTAAGTAGTGGTGGTGGGCGGATCCTTTTACCTGGTGAACGCCGAAGGGTTGTGGGCGAGCTGGCCCTTCAGCAGGGGCCGGCCCAAGTGGGTGCCGGGCTCAGAACGCCGCAGAGTGAAGGAGATCGACGAGTTGCCGGCCCTCAGGAGAGCCCAGTTCCGTGCAAGGCGTCTGCGCGACTGGGCATCGGGTTGGGGTGCGGCCTCAACAGAAACGATGGATGCCGAAACACGTGCACCGGCGAAATCCAGACCGCCCGGGCGAGGCAGAGGAGAGCTCCACGAAGGTCGCCGGTCGCTCTGCAGGCAGCGGCATCCTCACAGAACCGGGAAAAAAACAGACCTCGGGTACGTAACCTGAATTGCAGGGACGGCTTCAGGCCAATACCGAGGTGCCTGGGGGCCCACCTCGTCACATCGCGCATAGCCCAGTGGTAGTTGGCCCTCTGCCGGGAGGGCGACCGTAAGCGATAGAGAAGCCCCACCGTCTCTATTCCGATGATTGGCCGGCGGGCCGCGACCCTCAACATGAGATCGGCATCCTGGTGGTAGCGGATGGCCGGGTCGAATCCGCCAACCTCGGTTACCGCATTGGTTCGAAAGAGGACGACGCCCAGCTGGGGATAAGCGAGGTGCAGCTTCTCCGGTGCGAGGCCGGAAGCGAGCGGTGGCTGCGGGAACGTCGCAGGGAGCGGCGTTAGGTCTTCGTCGGCGCCGCGTACGAGACCGTAGGCGAATGCCGCCTCTTCGTCGGACTCGAGGGCGGACAGTTGGGCTTCCAGATTGCCCGGTAGCCAGGCGTCGTCGTCATCCAGGAACGTAACGTAAGGCGTGCCGACTAGCTGGAGTCCAGCGTTGCGGGCGCCGCTTGGGTGGTGACAGGACACGCTGACTACCCGGACTCCACACCCCGCCGCCACCCTCCGGGTGTCGTCGGTGGAGTCATCATCGACGACGATGACCTGGCTGGCGGAAGTGATGAGCGGAGATACCAGGACGCTCGCAATGGCTCCGAGGAGCATGCGCTGCCGATTGTGTGTCGGGATTATGACACTCAGCAGTGGTCGCCGTGACCGGTCGGAACTCGATGAGGCCACGCCTCATACTGATCATAAACTTGGTGACTTTGTGTAGAGGCGAAGTAACGTCCGGGTCGGCGGCCGAAATCCTGGCTTCCCGGTTAGAAGGCCTGGCCGCGGGTCACTCGATAGACCACGGGAAGGAAGCAGGACGGGAGCGCGCGTGCCTTCGAGGCCGGGTGGAGAGGTGATCTGCAGGCCGCCAGGAAGAACTCCAGGTAACTGCGCCGGAACGAGAGCGAGACCTTCAGGCGGCCACGGAGGCTGGGGTCTAGGTAGTTCTGCAACGAGAACGAGAGCTTCCCCGGGTTATCCAGGAGGCGAAAGTAGTTCAGGGCGTCGTCGACTTCGCGCAGACGTCCGCAGAGCGCCAACTCCGAGGCGAGAACTGAATCAGCCTTGACATAGCTGCCGAGCAACTTCGTCTTTTTGAGGAGCTCGAGCCTGTGCATGCCGTAGAGATACCGGTTGACGACTTTGCCCTGCAACATCCTGATCATATTCCGGTGCCTGGCAACGGGGTCATCTGAAGCCAGTAGCCCGTCTGTTTCGGAGGACCCCAACGTATAGAGCGGCGCCCCATTCGAGTCTGTCACGACAGTTTGTGGAG
>JBGPOS010000083.1:0-13126 GCA_041488155.1 Tepidiformaceae bacterium | reverse complement strand
TGGCGGAGCTTCGAGACCTGCTCTTCCAACGACATGATGCGTGGCGCGAGGCGGGCCGAAGCCGCTCCGGCTTCGAGCAGAGCTTCCTCGACTTCCGGGAGTTGAGCGAGCTGGTCGCGGGCTTCGCCGACCTGGCGTTCGACTTCGTGAAGGGTGGCCGCGGTCTCCTTCTTGCGGTCGTTGGCCGCCGAGGAGAGCTCTTCGTAGCGTTCGAGACCGAGGATCTTGCGGAAGACCTCCTTGCGCTGGGCGGGAGCACGGCGGGTGAACTCATCGGCGCGGCCCAGAGCCAGGTAGGCACTGTTCGCAAAGGTGTCGAAGTCCATGCGGACGCGGCAGAGGATTTCGCGCTGGGTTTCGCCGATGGTGCCGCCGGTGAGGGCCGTACGCGCGCCATCGGGGCCGAGCTGGAAGAGCTCCAGGCTCGCGGCGCGACCGCGCGTACGCTTGCGCACCACATCGAACAAGTCTCCGGACACCTCGAACTCGAAATCGACGAGCATCTCCTGCTGGCCGAGATGGATCTTGTCGTCTTCGAGCTTTCCCCGTCCCTCGCCCCAGAGGGCCCAGGACATGGCATCGAGCAGGGCGGACTTGCCGTCGCCGTTGCGACCGGAGAGGACGGCGATGTGCAGTCCCGTGAGGTCGAGGCTGCACTCACGGTAGGAGAGGAAGTTCCGAAGCTTGAGTCGGCGCGGGATCATGGTCCCTCGGGTGGGGTCCGCGGGTCGACGCGGTGGAGCTTCCAGGCGACGCCGCGGTCGGCGAAGTCGACGACGACGGCCCAGCCAGCCCGGCGGTTGGCATCGGAGAGAGGCATTGGAGCGCCGGAGTAGACAGCGGTGACCTCGGAGGTGCTGACGTCGGCGTGAGGCTCCCAATGACCAAGGGCGATGTAGTCCCAGTGGCCGGCCGCGGCTTCGAGGTCGGCTTCGCGGATGAGGAGCGAGCGGTTGAAGTCGCCGCCTTCGCGGACGAAGTGGCCGTGGCCGAGGGCGATGTGCCAGCGTCCATCGAGACGCTCCGGAAGGCCCTCGAGGGGGCGGAAGTGCCAGTCGCTATCGAGGTAGGCGCGGCCCCAGAGGACGAGATCGAGCCCGGCGGGCTCGACGAGTTCGCCTCGGTGTTCACGGACAATAGTGAGGCGGGGGGCGATCGCTTCCATGTCGTGGCGCCAGTAGATTTTGCCGGGGTCCATGGGGTCGTGGTTGCCCGGGATGAGGAAGCTCTGGCCCTGGAAGCGGGCTATCTGTTGGGCGGCGAAAGTGACCGTCGCCTCGCTCACGCGGTCGTTATCGAAGAAGTCGCCGGCGATGATCAGGGCGTCGGCGTTGACATCGTTCGCGAGGTCGATCACGCGCGAGAAGGTGAGCTCCATGAGTTCGCGGCGTTCCTGCCAGTGGCGATCAGCCATACCGGTGTAGGCGCCGAGATGGACATCGGAGGTATGGACGACACGGAGTGGCCGGCGTTCAGGCACCAGCCCCTCCCGTGGATTCGACCAGGTCGCGAGCTGCGGCGAGGAGCTTCGCGCGCCGCGCGTCATCGAGCTGACGAGACTTGAAGTACGTATCGAGCGTCTCGATGGGGGAGGCAGCGTCCGGCTGGACTCCCGGTGGCAGCTTCGATCGCTGTTCGTCGGGGAGGATCGTGCGGATGCCGGCGACGTAGTGTGCCGATTCGAGCAAGCGGCGGACGTCCGGGATGCGGAAGGCAGAAGACTGCTCGCGAGACAGCTTTACGTTCACGCGGACGATGCTATCGAGCACATCGGCGTTCGCAACGGCCTGGCAGACCTCGGCTGTGGGGTCGGGCGAACGGGGAGAGACGTCGACGGTGACGAAGCGCCGTGAGGGCACAGGCTCGAGCCGGGGCAGCCCGGTCCCGTAGATGCGATCGCCGAGGCGGCGTGTGGGGTCGATGTCGAAGACCATGAACCCCTTGGGCTGACCCTCTTCGCCGAAGTCCACTGGCTGCATGGAGCCGGCGTACCAGCACGGTGTCTGCATGCGAAGGTCCATGTTGTTGTGGTGGTGGCCGAGTGCGATGTAGTCGAACCTGGCTGCGTGCAAGGCGCTCTTGAGCAACGTGGGGGCGGTGCCGACGGTCATCCACTGTTCGCTGCCTGGGTTGTCGCGCACGAGGAAGTCGTTGATGGAGACGTGGCAGGTGAGGATGGCGGGGATGCCCGGGTCGAGGCGATCGCCCTGCGCGGCGATGAGCGAGGAGAGCTTCTTTTCGACGAGCCCGTGGACCTGTTCGATGGACATCGCGGCGACTTCCGGATCGGAGGCCAGGAGGCGGCTGACCTGCGGCCAAGGAAGGAAGGCGACCTGAAGGGGGCCGGACTTCGTGGACAGGACCTGGGGCACGAACCCCGATTCGTTGAACCACCAATCGTCACCGATCGAGACCCTGGGCACGTCGAGGGTGCGGTAGATTTCGAGGGCGTGCGCGCGCCCCTCGGCGTTCGGCAAGTCGTGGTTGCCGACGAGGAGGAAGGTAGGGATGCCAGCCGCGCTGAGGCGCTGGATTCGCCGCGCGAACTCCCGCTGATGGGTCTGGGTCGGTTCGCGAGCCTTGTAGGCGTCGCCGGCGAAAATGACAGCGTCGACGCCGTCCGCTATGGCGAAGTCGACGAGGGCGTCGTATGCGTCGAGGAAGTCCTGCATGCGCGACGACCAGCCGCGGTCGGCGAGGGGGCGGCCGTAGGTCTCGACGCCAATGTGAAGGTCCGCAAAGTGGAGGATCCGCATGCACTTCGATCCTAAAGCGATCAGGTCTTGATTGAAACATCTGTGCGGAAAGCTGTCGCCGCCGAGAGAAGACGTCCGGGCTAACTGTGATCGCCGTGGCCGACGGCAACGGGTGCGCCAGTTGGCCTGGCTCACCGCTGCACCGAACCCGGGACGGGGCGCGTCTGCGTCCCTTGCGAGGGCCAAGCACATGGCGGAGGGTGCTGTACCCGCCTGGTGTCGGCCGCTCCCTTGCGTCGATTGGATTGCCTAAGAGCTAACCCGCCAGGGCTTCGATCTCGGCATTCGCCCGCCGCAGCCGCTGGGCCAGCTCCCTCGCCAGGGACTCAACGAGCTGCAGCCGCAGGGCTCGGGTCTTTCCTTCGAGGGCGCTGAGCGCGGCGACCGGGACTGCATAGGCCTCGACGTCGGTGACGGCGTCCACGTCCGCCGACCTAGGACTCTCATCCATCACTGCAAGCTCGCCAAACACCGTGCCAGGGCCAAGCGTAGAGAGCCGGTGGCGACGCTCACCCGTGACGGCCAGGCTGACTTCAACCCGCCCGGCGGTTAGCAGGTAAAGAGCGTCGGCCGGGTCGCCCCTGCTGAGGATGCGGGAGCCTGCTGCGAACCGTCGATGGACCGCGATCTGCTCGAGCAGCGCGCTCGCCGCAGGATCGAGCTCCGCGACCAGCGGGTGCTCGCGAAGCGTCACGGACGTTCCCGCGGGCGCCGACTCAAGCAGCTCCTCCTCACACCATTCGAGGGCGGCTTCCTGAGTGGCGAACAACATCACGGAGGCTTCGGCGGCGCCATCCCAGTCGTCGCCTTCAGATACGCCGCAGATAACGAGAGCCACGCCAACGCGGCGCAGTTCGTGGGCGAGCAATCCCACGAGGGCGGCAACGCCCTCGTTCATCCCATCGACATGCGTGAAGTCAAGCAAGAGCGTACGCGCGTGTCCCGCCTCCTGGAGGGCTCGCCGAAGGACGGGCTCGACGGTGCTGAGGGCCAGGGGCCCCTGGAGCTGCAGCAGGACGACTTCGTCCCCTCGGTCATCGAGGATCCGCGCCTCGGCCGGCGTCCGCACTCGCTTCGATCGCACTTTCGAAAGCTGGAATGAGCCCCGCACCGAGCCGACCAGATTGAGCGGCGGGCGCAGGACATGGAAGCCGAAGTTGGCCGAAAGCGCTTCGCAGGCGGCGACGCCGCGGAAGCTGTTCCCGTATTCGTCCAGGCGCGGCGAGAACACTCCGATCCCGAGCTGGCCGGGGAGCACCGCCAGCACACCGCCGCCGACACCGCTCTTCGCAGGCATACCGACCCTGTAGATCCATGCCCCTGCGAAGTCGTACATCCCACAGGTGCTCATCACGCTGAGCACCCGCCCCACGTTCTCGCCGCTGAGTACACGTTCGCCGGTGCGAGGGTTCACGCCTCGGTTGGCTAAGGTTGCCGCCATCATCGCGAGGTCGTTGCAGGTCACGAGCACCGAACACTGGCGGAAATAGCGGTCGCACACATCGTCGACATCGTCGGAGAAGATTCCGGCGTTCCGCAGCAGGTGTCCGATGGCCCGGTTCCGGTGCCCGGTCTCGTGCTCGGATCGGAACACCGCTTCATCAACGGTGAGAGGGCGGCCGGCGTAGGCGCTCAGCATGGCGAGGACTCGCCGAAGCCTGTCGTCGCTCGATTCGCCCCGCACCAATGACGCTGTTGCGATGGCGCCCGCGTTGATCATCGGGTTGCGTGGCCGACCGCTCCCAGGTTCAAGGCTTATGGCGTTAAATGCATCTCCGCTGGGCTCGACGCCCAGCTTGCTCGTGACGGCGTCCACGCCGTTATCGTCAAGTGCGAGCCCGTAGATGAACGGCTTCGAAATGCTCTGGATCGTGAACGGGACGTCAGCGTCTCCCACCTCGTAGGTTTCGCCGCCCAAGGTGGCCACACAGATGCCAAAGTGCTCAGAGTTTGCGCGAGTCAACTCAGGGATGTAGCTCGCCACCTCCCCGCTACGCAGTGCGCTGAGGCGCCCGTGGAGCTGCTGTAGGACGAGCGTAATCGGGCTGGTGACCATTTGCAGCCACTCTAAGGTGCCCGCAGTCAACGCTGACGGCTGGACATCAGAACTTCATGCAATCGTCACCGGCTTGAAAGAGAGGACGGGCTGTGCGGACGCTTCCGGTCAGGCACTAACGTGGACAGTAGTCACCCCGCAGCGACACACCGGCGCGCGGACTTGCCCCGGAGGTCCATAGTTGTCTCGCCGGCCGCGGAAGACGACCCCGTGAGAGCACCGTAACCAACAAGAGCACGCAGGAGGATACCCATGCCATTTGAGAGTGGGCTGGTGGTGGAAGAGGTCGCGGACGGCCTCTGGAAGCTTTCTGCGGACCTCGTGTACGCGGGGAAGCGCGAGGAATTCACCATCCCGGCGGGGTTTCAGACCGACTTCGCCTCGGTGCCGCGCCTCTTTACGTGGCTCGTGCCAACCTCGGGCCGGTACACAAAAGCGGCGGTGGTGCACGACTGGCTGCTCGAGGAGAAGCGGGTCAGCCGGTGCGACGCCGACGGGATCTTCCGCCGGATCATGCGGGAGCTTGGCGTGCCGGTCGTCCGGCGCTGGGTGATGTGGAGCGCGGTCCGGCTGGCGGGGGCGCTTCACCCCTGCGGATACTGGCAGATCCTGCTCGCGGTGCTTTTCGCCGTTGCGATTTCGCCTGTTGCGGTACCCGGAGCGGTGATCGTCGTAACTGCGCTCTCGTTGCTGTGGGCGGTCGAGTGCGGGACCTGGGCTGTCCTCAAGCTCGTGGGCGCAAAGCCCGGGTCGCCGCGCCGGTTCTGGTGGGTGTGATCAGCCACTGCGCTCCGATCAGGCTGCCGATCCGGGGCCAGTTGGCCCAGACCGGCCGACCCCATGGGCCGTGACTCGGCGCCACACATCGGGAAGACTGAATCTAGCGAGAACGCTTCGGGAGGTGCCACGTGACAAGCCTGGTGGGAAGCCAGGGTGATGTCCTGCAGCTGATGGACCAGATGCCGTACGGGCTCTACATCGTCGGAAGCCGCGATGCGGAGGGGAGCGTCAACGGAATGATGGCCGACTGGTTGATGCAAGTATCGTTCGAGCCGCGGCTCGTTGGAGTGGCGTTCGAAGAAGACTCTCATACGCTCGCGAATATACGCGCCAATCAGTCGTTCACAGTGAACTTCCTCTGCGAGGACGACGCCGGCCGGGCCCTGGCTGCGAAGTTCGCTCAGCCGTACTTTGGTTCGAAGGTGGGCGGGCGAGGCCACGGCGGCCGCCTTGCGATCCACCACAAACTGGAAGACGTGGCGTACAGGCAGAACGAGTCTGGCTGCCCGATCGTCGAGGGCGCCCTGGGCTGGCTGGAGTGCAAAGCAGAAGGGTTCTTCCAGGTCGGGGATCACACGCTGGTGACCGGGAGAGTGGTGAACGGCGGGGTGCTGCGCGAGGGTGAACCTCTGACCTCGAGCTACGCCGGATGGAGCTACAGCGGCTGAATGAGCCCCCGTCGTTTCGGGCGGGAGTTCGTTAGACCGCGCACTCGCCTTCGCCGCGCTCGAGCCGGTAGAGGTCGAGTTTGCCCCAGTCGATGAACATCGACTGGTTCTCGTCGTCGAACTCGCCCGGGAGGGTGAGGTCGCGGATGGCCTCCTCGAAGGGCTTGGCCCCGACCCGGTCGAAGTAGTCGTTGAAGACCTCGCCCGGGTTGCGGTAGCGCTCGTACATGGCGAGGAGGCGCTCGACGGCCTCTGGGGCGCGTTTCGCGGGAAGGCGAAGCTTGAGCTGGGTGCCGATGCGCATGAGGCCTTCGTCGTAGGCCCCGCCCACGAAAACGTGGTAGGCGGGGAGCTGTTGGTCGCCCACCTTCATCGCTGCCCCGTGGAAGCCGATGTTGGCGATGTGGTGCTGGCCGCAGCTGTTCGGGCATCCGCTCATCTTGATGTGCACGCGGCGGGTCAGTGGGTCTTCGATGTTGAGGGATTCGACTTTCGCCTGGATGGCGGCGCTCAAGCCCATCGAGCTGGTGATGCCGAGCTTGCAGCTGTCCGTCCCGGGGCAGCTGACGACGTCCGTTACCTGGTCGGCGCCTGACTCCCCCAGGTCGACGGCACGAAGCCGCTGCCAGACTTCGTAGAGACTTTCGTCGCGTACCCAACGGAGGACGAGGTTCTGCTGCACAGTGGTGCGGGCGCGGCCGCTGCAGTATTCGCGCATGATGGCGGCGAGGCCCTTGAACTGTTCGGGCTTGAGGTCCCCGCGGGAGACCTTCACCTGGACGGTGCTGAAGCCCTGCTGCCGCTGTGCCCTGACGTTCGCGCTGACGAAGGCGCTGAACCCGCGGCGGTCGCCGTTGGGCTGCTCGTAGTAGGGCCGCCTGGCGGGAGCGGTGGACTCTTCGTTGTCGAGCACGAGGAGACGATCGGGGCGGAAGTCCTTACGGGTCCAGTCTCCTTCGAGCTCCAGGTCGACCATCCGCCGGAACTCTTCGATGCCGACGCGGTCGATGAGGAACTTGATCCGGGCCTTGGCGCGGTTCTTGCGGAGCTCGTCGGCCCTTTCGAAGATGCGGATCACCGCTTCGGAAACCTTGAGGTATTCGTCCATCGAGACGAACTCTCTAAGGACCATGGCGTTGCGGGGCATGATGCTGAGGCCGCCCCCGGTGCGCATCTCAAAGCCTTTGACGCCGTCGCGGATGCGTGGGATGAAGCCGAGGTCATGGATGCCGGTGATGGCGGTGTCGCGGTCGCTAGAGGTGAAGGCGACCTTGAACTTACGCGGAAGCAGCTGCGAGAGAGGGTTGCGCAGCCAGTAGCGCGCGAAGGCGCCCGCGTAGGGCGTCGGGTCGAAGAGCTCTTCGCCGTTGACGCCGGCCCAGGGGTCGCCCGTGACGTTTCGGACGGTGTTGCCACAGGCCTCGCGGGTCGAGATGCCAGTCCTGCCGAGGACGCGAAGGGCTTCAGCGGCACGCTTGAGGGGGATGTGGTGGAACTGGAAGTTCTGACGGGTGGTGATGTGGCCCTTGCGCAACGGCGCGAAGCGCTCGGCGACTTCGCCGAAGGCTTCCATCTGCTCGGAGGTGACGGCGCCGAAGGGGAGCTTGCAGCGAATCATCTGGACGCCGGGCTGGCGCTGGCCGTAGACGCCCTGCTTCAGGCGGAAACCGATGAACTGGGACTCATCGAACTCGCCGTTGAGAAAACGCGTGGCCTCGGTCTCGAAGTCTTCGAGCTCGCGCTGCAGGATGGGAAGAACTTTGCCGGGTTCGTTGCTGTAGACGATAGTTTCGACTTCTGCCATGACCGTCCCTTTGACCCGGACGCCGCAGCCGGGGCCGTGGCAGATCGTTCCGAGTAGGATCGACTGTAGCAATCTCCTCTGTTGCTCGCAACGGAGGTTGTTGATAAAGTCGAGTGAACCACTCACCTTTGGATGGACATGCCCGCAACGACCCTCTCCGAGTCTGAGATCGCGCAACTCGCGGCGCGATTCGAGTCGCTCCAGCCTCAGGCAATCATCAGCTGGGCTGTGGAGACCTTCGGCGACGGGCTCTCGGTAGGGGCGAGCTTCGGTGGCGCCAGCGGGATGGCAATCCTGCACATGGTGGCGGCGCTCAAGCCGGACGTGCACGTGTTTGTGCTCGACACAGACTACCTCTTCGAAGAGACGCACGAGACGATGCGGCAATCGGTGCCGGCGCTGGGGCTGCGCAACGTGCAAGTCTACAAGCCGCTGCTGAGCCACGAAGAGCAGGCTGCGAAGTTCGGGGCAGCGCTCTGGATGCGCGACCCGGACGCTTGTTGCGAGCTGCGGAAAGTCGAGCCCAACCGGCGTGCTCTCGACGGGAAGACGGCCTGGGTGAGAGGACTGCGGCGGGATCAGTCGGAAGGCAGAGCGGACACTCCCATCGTGTCGTGGGCGCCGAAGTTTGGTGTCGTGAAGCTGAATCCTCTTGCTAACTGGACGGAAAAAGAGACCTGGGACTACGTCGTGAGGAACAAGGTGTCCTATAACCCGCTCCTCGACCAGGGATACACGAGCATCGGCTGTTACAACTGCACGGTCCCGGGCGTTCAGGGGCGGGCTGGCCGCTGGCAGGGGTTCGAAAAGGACGAGTGCGGCCTGCATACGTGACGGCGGGAGCTGATTGACACGATCTTCAGCCGGCCTCGAAGGCCGGTTGTTGTTGCCGCAGGGCAAAGTCGAACAAAGCAGGGAGTACTAAGGGATGGCTGACGAACGCGGATTTGTGGTGTGGTTCACCGGGCTCTCGGGGGCCGGGAAGTCGACACTCACCGACGCACTGGCGCCGATCATTCGGGAAGGCGGGCGGCAGGTGGAGATCCTGGACGGTGATGTCGTGCGGACGAACCTCTCGAAAGGACTTGGGTTCAGCAAGGAGGACCGGGACACGAACATCCTGCGGATCGGGTACGTGGCCAACCTGCTGGCGCGGAACGGGGTGGCGGTGATCACAGCTGCGATCTCGCCCTACCGCGACATACGCGATCAGAACCGCAAGCTCATCGAGGGAGACGGCTCTTCGTTTGTGGAAGTGTTTGCTGCGGCCACGGTCGAGGAATGCGAAGCGCGCGACGTGAAAGGCATGTACGCGGAGGCGCGGGCCGGCAAACGACCGGGCTTCACGGGCATCGATGACCCCTACGAGGCGCCCCTGAACCCTGAGGTCTCCTGTCCGACCGGGATCGAGACCATGGAGGCGAGCCTGCAGCGCATCGTCTCTCACCTCGCAGGCGGCGGGTTGATCCAATCGCCGGCGGTGACCCGATGAGCGGCCTGGGGCAGCCGTACGGGGGAAGCCTCGTCGACTTGCTGGCGCCAGTGCAGGAGCGGGATGCGCTCCGGCGGGAGGCTGCCGGCCTGCCAGCGATCGTTGTCGACTCGCGGACGCGGAGCGACCTCGAGTTGCTGACCAACGGCGGTTTCAGCCCGCTGCGAGGCTTCATGGGTGAGAGCGATTACCGCCGTGTCGTGGACCACATGGAGCTCGACAACGGACTTCCCTGGTCCGTGCCAGTGACGTTGGCGGTAGACGCTGGGCGGGCCGCAGAGCTTCGCGCGGGGACGCAGGCTGCCCTGCGCGACGGCGATGGGACTCTCCTGGCCGTGATTGCGGTCGAAGAGACGTACCGGCGCGATAAGCAGCACGAAGCGCAGCAGGTGTACCGGACGACGGACGAGGCGCACCCGGGTGTGGCCGCGATGTACGCGTCGGGTGACCTGATCCTGGGCGGTCAGGTGCAGGCGGTCGCGCTCCCCGCCTACGACAATTTCGGACAATACCGGCTGACCCCGGCCCAGACGCGAGCAGTCTTCGCGGAACGCGGGTGGAAGACGGTCGTCGGATTCCAGACCCGGAACCCGATTCACCGGGCGCACGAATACCTGATAAAGGTGGCGCTGGAGAGTATCGACGGGGCGCTGATCCACCCGCTCGTGGGAGACACGAAGGACGACGACGTGCCCGCCGAAGTGCGCATGCGGTGCTATGAAGTGCTGATCGAAAACTACTTCGTGAAGGAGCGCGTGGCTCTTTCGGTGTTGCCAGCGGCGATGCGCTACGCAGGCCCGCGCGAGGCCATCTTCCACGCCATCATGCGCAAGAACTACGGCTGTACCCATTTCATCGTCGGCCGCGATCACGCTGGCGTCGGCAACTACTACGGCACGTACGACGCCCAGCGGATCTTCGACGAAGTTGACATGGAGAAGCTGGGGATACAGCCGCTGTTCTTCGAACATGCCTTCTGGTGCCTGCGCACGGGCTCGATGGCGACCACCAAGACGAGCCCGGCGACACCCGAAGAGCGGCTGGTCCTCTCGGGGACGAAGGTGCGGGAGATGCTGCGCGCTGGTCAGTTGCCGCCACCGGAGTTTTCGCGACCCGAGGTAGCGAAGATCCTGATCGAGAGCATGGCGGGAGTTGGCTAGAGCCGATCGGCGAGTGGTGGCCGGGCCGTCGCCTGAGCACGGATCGGCCTGGCCTGCCCGCCTGCACCTTCCCGGTTTCCGGAACGCGATCCGGCTGGGAGCGGCGGTCGCGGGCCTCTGCCTGTTTGTCCTCGCCCTCCAGGTGATCAAGTCGGGAGCAAAGGGCCTCGTGCCCCTGCTCGATGGTCTAGAGGTTTCCGGGCCCGTCAACGCGGTGGGCTTCGGCTGGCTGCTGGCGTACCTGGCGCTGAGTGGTTCCCCCATTGCAGCAATCGGCATCACCCTCCTGGCGGGCGGGACCCTCAGCGAGGCGGAGGCGTTCGGGGTTGTCGGCGGATCGCGCCTGGGCGCGTCGTTCATCGTGCTGGCGGTTGGCTTCGTCCTCTATCTGCGGCGGCGGCGCAACGCGGACGGGCTCTACATCGGGGTGGTGTCTCTGCTCACGACGTTCACGACCCAGGGACCAGCCATCGCGCTCGGACTCCTGTCGCTGCACCTTGGCTGGTTGGACGGGGTGAATTTCGCCACACCGGCGAGCCTTCTCAACGTGACGGACGCCGTGTTCGGACCGCCGGTGGACGCGCTCAACGCCGTCCTCCTTCATTGGATGGTGTTCCTGGTGGGAGTGGGAGTGTTGCTTTCGAGCTTCGCCGTGTTCGACCGGGCGTTGCCGCAACTCGACGCTGAGGCCGAGGGTATCTCCTCGCGCCTGCACTTCTTGAGCCGCCGGCCGCTGATGTTCCTGCTCGGTTGCGCCGTGACGATGACGACGTTGAGCGTGTCAATCTCGCTCACGGTGCTCGTTCCGCTTTCGCTCAAAGGCTATCTGAAACGCGAGCACATCATCCCCTACGTCATGGGCGCGAACATCACCACGTTCGTCGATACTCTCTTCGGCGCGGTGCTGCTGGGGGGTCACTCGGCGTTTACGGTGGTGCTCACCGAGATGCTGTCGGTGGCGGTGATATCTCTGACGATCCTGACCTGCGCCTACGGGCCCTATTCGCGAGCGATCCTGGGGGCGGCCCACCGGATAACAGCGCGGCCCCGGAACCTCGGGGCGTTCCTGGTCGCAATCGTGGCCGTGCCACTGCTGCTGCTGTTTGTCTGACGGCGAGGCGGCGGCCTACTGGTGCAGGGTCTCGTCCGGGACGTCGGCTGTGACCCCTTCGGCATTCAGGCGAGCGATGACCTGTTCGTCGAGGTGCAAGAGATCCCGAAGGACGTAGCTGTTGTGCTGTGCGAACCCCGGCGCGGGCATACGAACGTGCCCCGGCGTGCGGGAGAAGATCCAGGGCGGCGTTTCCATCTCCCACGTGCCGGCGTCGGGATGGGTGTGGGGCGCCCAGGCCCCGCGTGAGCGGAGCTGGGGGTCGGACATGAGTTCGGGGATGTTGAGCACGGCCCCGGCTGCCACGCCCGCGCGCTGGAGCAGATGCATGGCCTCGTAGTGCCCGAGGATCAAGGTCCACGCCTCGATGCGGGCGTCTAACTCGTCTTCGTTCGCTTTCCGGGCAGCGTTGGTGGCGAAACGCGGGTCGGCGGTCAATTCGGGATCGCCGATGACCGTGCAGAGGGCCGCGAACTGTGCTTCATCCGCGCAGGCGATGGTGAGCCAGCTGTCGTCGCCGGCGCAGCGGTAGCGGTTGTGGGGTGCGACGTGGGGGTGCCGGTTGCCGATGGGTGGGCGGTGGATGTGGTTCATGCTCCAGTCGAGGAGCCATTCGCCGACGAAGGCGGTGAGGTTCTCGCGCTGAGCGATCTCGACGTACATCCCTTCGCCAGTGTGGTTGCGATGGCGGACGGCCATGGCCACGGCCGCGACCAGGGCTGTGCCAGCAACAGGGTCGCCGTAGCTAAAGCCAGTCTTCATTGGTTCGCCGCCTTCGTACCCGGACAGGGAGACAAGGCCGGCAAGCTGCTCAACGTTCGAGCCGTAGGCGACGTAGTCCTTCTCGGGGCCGGTCTTGCCGTGACCGGGCATCGAGACGTAGATGATGGACGGGTTCGCCTCGCGGACATCCTCGTAGGCGAGGTGAAGATTCGACATAACGTCTGCGCGGAAGTTCTCAACGAGGACGTCGCTGGCCTTGCAGAGCTGCAGGAACACCTCCCGCCCCAGGGGGCCGCTGAGGTCGAGAGCAAGGCCGTACTTGTCGCGGTTGTTGTGGTTGAAGTAAGCCGACATGTTGTACCAGCGGACCCGGGTGCGGGGGATGAGCCCGAGTCCACGCATGAGATCCCACTGGGTGGGTGACTCGACCTTGATGACCTCGGCGCCGTAGTCCCCAAGCAGGCGGGTGCCGTAGGGCCCGGCCCAGACCATCGTGAGGTCGACGACGCGGATGCCGGCGAGGGGCGGCGTCATGCTTTCAGCTTCCGGGCGAGGCTCGGCGGGCCTTCCCACGTC
>JBGPOS010000082.1:0-13173 GCA_041488155.1 Tepidiformaceae bacterium | reverse complement strand
GTCGCCGACTGCGAAAGCGGTCCGGAGGATGCCACGCGGCCCTTGCAGCCCCGTGGCGCCCCCGGCCAGACTGCCGCCCAGGTGATGAGCGAAAACCCCGAAATCCGCCTGCTCCTGCGGACGCGAGTGACCGTCGTGAACTGCGGCTACATCGAAGGAGAGACCCCCCGGGCGATCCTCCCGCCCATGCCTCCACCGCTGCTGGCGCGGGTCGAAACTGCCACCGGAGGCGAGGTGGTCCGGGTCGCCGGCGACGGAGCGTTCCTTGCCCTCCTGCTCGCCGCTCCGGGCGTGGACGACTCTGTGATCGCTGCCGCAATCCGTGGCGCCGCGGCCGGCTTTGGGGCCGGTGCATACGACTTCACCGTCCGGGCGGGCAAGGAACTGGCTCGCCTGCTCAAGGCCGATCCGGCGCGGCTCACGAGCATCCTTCGCGGGGTGTCGCAGTGACAGGGACATCGGAGCAGCTCGGTGTCGTTGTCGGCGGTTCGCTGACGAAGACCCTCGAGGTTCGCCTCGATCCGGGCCGATCCGCGCAGTTGGGCCAGTACGTGATGGCCCCGCTCGACGACGGCGCCCAGCTCCTCGGCATGGTCACCGACGTCCTCCTCAAGTCTGCCGAGAGTGGCCCGACGTCCTGGCCGCCTCCCGCCGGCGAAGGCCTCGATAGCACCCTCCTGCGCGAAGTCTTGCTCGACACGGGCGTCTACACCGCGATCGAGGTCAACCCCTACCTCGAGGTGAGCGACGTCGCCGGTCAGTCAGCACGGGCGCGCCGCCTGCCACGTCACTTCGCCCGCGTCTGCCTCGCTGACCAGGCAGCCATCGACTCTGCCTTCGACACCGGAGATCGGCCAGGCATCACTATCGGCACCCCGCTCGGGATGGCGGGAGTCGAAGTCGTGGTCGACGTGGAGAAGCTGTTCGAGCGCTCCGCGGGGATCTTTGGCAAGAGCGGCACGGGGAAATCGGTGCTCGCCCTCCAGCTCCTCGATGCCATGGTGTCGTATTCATCGCGCAGGGCGACCAACCGCGACAAGACCGTCGCTCTCGTCTTCGACATGCACAACGACTACGGGAACTTCATGAAGTTCGAAGGCGGCCAGCGGCGCTCCCTCAAGGGACGGCACCCGAGCGACGTCGCGGTCTACAGCCTCGAGGCGACCGCCCCGGACTCCGACGGCCGCGTCGTCATCGGCACCCGCGACATCGACCCGGAGGACCTCCAGGTCCTCCAATCGGCCACCGACTTCACCGGCCCTGCCATCGAGGCGGCGTTCGAATGCAAGACGCGCTTCGGGCGCGACTGGATTGACGAACTGTCCCAGGGCGATCCGTCCGCCAACGTCGGGCGGGTCCTCGGCCTTGGTGAAGACGACGATGCCGTCAGCTGGGCGAGGGTCGCCAGCCGCCTGGGCATCCACCCGGGGTCGTTCGACAACCTGCGAAGAGGCCTCAGGCAGATCCGCCGG
This sequence comes from Tepidiformaceae bacterium, assembly GCA_041488155.1. Lineage (GTDB taxonomy): Bacteria > Chloroflexota > Dehalococcoidia > Tepidiformales > Tepidiformaceae > JBGPOS01. The sequence continues at coordinate 11,701 of JBGPOS010000082.1, read as the reverse complement.
CGGGACTTCGTCCAGGGCGGGAGCGGGCAGTTCAGCGACGTGATCCGCTACGTCGTCCAGTCGCTCCAGGGTGGCAAGAGCGTCGTCATCCAGTTCGGCAAGTACGGCACCGACCTCACGAGCTACATGCTGGTAGCGAACATGCTCTCGCGGCGAATCTGGGACGCCTATCGCGAGGCCATGGAGGGCGCCGCCGGCGAGCGGACGAAGGAGCCGAACCGGCTCGTCATCGTGATCGAGGAGGCGCACAAGTTCGTCGATCGTTCGCTCGCCGGGCAGTCGATTTTCGGCCAGATCGCCCGTGAACTGCGCAAGTACAACGTCACCCTCATGGTGATCGACCAGCGCCCGAGCCAGATCGATCCGGAGGTGCTTTCGCAAATTGGTACGCGGGTCTGCCTCCAGCTCGATAGCGAAGCCGACGTGGAGGCTCTGGTGGGGGGACTCTCCGGGCGGTCCGGCCTGCGCCAGGTCATCGCTTCGCTCGAAAGCAAGCAGCAAGCGCTCGTCTTCGGCCACGCTCTTCCGATGCCGGTGGTCGTTCGCCCGCCCGACCTCACGACTGACTACGCTCCTGGGGCTTCCCTGCGGGACCGGCTGGCGGGCAACCTCCCGGCGGCGGCGCCTACCCCGGCGGGCCTGTTCGGGCCCAGGGCCTGACGATCAGGCGAGTTCGGGCTCGGGGCGAGGCTCTTTCCGCCCCAGCCGCCGCCGGATGAACTTCCCGATGTCGTTGTTCTCCCAGGCCACGAGCATCTGGCTGGCGATCCCGATGCTGCTGTAGGTCCCGCTGATGATCCCCACGAGCAGGACGATCAGGAAGTTGCGGATCGTGACGCCCCCGATCAGGAGCAGCGAGAGCACGGTCAGCACCACGACGAACGACGTGTTCAGGGATCGGGCCAGCGTCTCCGTCAGGCTGGCGTTGACCGCCTCTTCGAACGGGATGTATGGGTCGTGAGAGACGGTCTCGCGGATGCGGTCGAACACGACGATCGTGTCGTGGACAGAGAATCCGATAACGGTGAGGAGGGCGGTGATGAACGCAGTATCCACCTCCGTCCCGAGCCACTTTCCGAGAACTGAGAAGAGTCCCAGCACGATGAACGCATCGTGGAGGACGGCGACGATAGCGCAGGTACCGTAGCGCCACGGCTTCGGCAGGCGCCGGAAAGCGATGGACACGTAGATGAGGATCGCGATCGCGGCCGCAATCACGGCCGTCGTGGCATTTCGGGCTATCTCCGTGGAGACGGTGCTGGAGACCGTCGAGAAGTCCTGAGTCGTCACGTCGCCGAAGCGTTCCTGGAGCCCTTGCTTGATCTTGTCGAAGTCTCCGAGTTGGACCTCCTGTGGGCCGACGGGCTTCGCCTCGTTGACGCTGGGCGCGCCTGCAAGCTCCTTCGTGCGGATGAGGAAGGTGTTCGTGCCCGCACCCTGGATGCGGGCCTCGCCGTGACCCAGTTCGGCCATCGCCGTGCGGATGTCTTCTTGCTTGACGCTCTGCTTGAACTCGAGGGTGAAGGACGACCCGGAGGTGAACTCGATCCCGGCACGGAGGTGGGGTGGTATCGCCAGGGCGACTGCCGCGATCAGGAAGAGCGCCAGTGAGACCCCGAGGTACCACCACCGCTTGCCGGCGAAGTCGAGCACTATTGGCCTCCCGAACTCTCGGCGGTCCGTCCGGCGGGGGCAGCAGCCCTGGTCTCCTCTGCGTTCCACAGCCAGTGGTTCCCGGCGAGAGGCGTGCCGACCACCATCTTCAAGAACGTCCGGGTTACGGTGATGGCCGAAAACATGCTGATCCCGACCCCGATGGCGAGCGTCAGGGCGAAGCCCTTGACGAGCGCTGCCCCGAACTGGTCGCCGAACCAGTAGAGGATGAGGCAGGTAATCAGTGTCGAAATGTTCGAATCACGGATCGAAGACCATGCGCGCCGGAAGCCGATATCAATGGCGGCGTTGAGCGTCCGGCCGCGCCGCAGCTCTTCCTTCGCACGTTCGAAAATCAGGATGTTGGCGTCGACGGCCATGCCCACCGACAGCACGAAGGCGGCGATGCCCGAGAGGGTAAGCGTGACTGGCCAGATCTTGAACACGGCCAGCGTCAGCGCTGTGTAGACGCCCAGGGCGACGGCTGCGAGCGCTCCCGGCAGGCGGTAGTAGAGGATCATGAACATCGCTACTGCCAGCAGCCCGACTTCGCCGGCGTGTACAGAAGCGACAACGGAATCCTCGCCCAGCGTGGCGCTCACCTCGCTCGACTGGATCGTCTTGAGGGGGATAGGGAGGGCGCCTGCGTTCAGTTGCTTCGACAGGTCGCTTGATTCCGAGAAGCTGCGCTGGCCCGTGATCTGCCCACGGTCCGAGATGACGCTCTGGACCGTGGCTCGAGAGATGAGCTGGTCGTCGAGGAAGATGAGGAGGTCGCGACGCGGATCACCCACCGTGAAGGCCAACGCTTTGGAGGTGATCTGCTCCATGAGCTGAGACCCCAGGCCGGTCGTCTCGAAGCTGACCGACTGCGTGGTCCCCTGCGTCTGCGGGAACGTGTTGTTCTTGAGGTGCTGGCCCGTCATGGCGATCGTCTCGCCGTTAACGATGCCCGTCGCCGGGATCGGCTGGCCGTTATCGTCGAAGACCTTGAACTCCAGCGCCGCCGTCTTGCCGATGAGGTTCTGCGCCTCGCTCAGGGAGAGGCCCGGCACCTGGACGCTCAGCCGGTTCCCACTCGTCTTTTGGACCTCGGCTTCGCTGACCCCGAAGGCGTTGACGCGGCGGTCGACGACCTCCTTGGCCACCTCCAGCGCCTGGCTGATGTCGCCTTTGTAGTCGGCGGGCGGGTCCGCCTCGAGGACCAGGTAGGAGCCGCCCCGCAAGTCCAGCCCCAGCCGCATCGTCTCGCGCGTGAGACCGAGAGCGTCAATTCCGCGTCCCTGAGGCCAGAAGTCGCCCGGCAGATAACGGTCCGGCTCGCTCGGCCAGACCGTGATGAGGGCCAGGCCGCTGAGGATAGAGACGAACAGGAAAAGGAGGAGCGTCGAGCGGCTACGCACTGTGCTGGGACGCCTCGACGCTGGGCGCGGTAGCCGGGGAAGATTCTTCGGCTAGCTCTGGCTCGAGCGTAGTCAGGCGGCGTGAGACTGCGTCGGTGACAGCCCGGACGCGTACCCCTGGTGCGATCTCGAGGATCAGTTCCGTCGGGCCGTTCGTTGGCGTGACCACGTCCTTCACCTCTCCGATGAGACCCCCCGTCGTCACCACTTCGTCCCCAATCTTGAGCATCCGCACAGCCTTTCGTTGCTCCTTCTGGTTCTTCAGCACCGGCTGGAGAAGGATGAAGTAAAAGGCCGCGACTGCGAGGCCCGTGTAGAGGATGACGCTCCACATCACGGCCATGGGTAGTTACTCCTGCCTGCCGCCCTCGCCGCCTTCCGCTGTGAGCGTCGCGAACGTTGATCGCGCGAAGGCGAGCGCATCGTCCCTGCTCGAAACCACGCCTTCAGCCTGCGCCCGGCGCACCGATGTTAGGACAGCCCCCAGCAAGCGTCCACCAGAGAGGTCGAGGCCGGCGATGAGGTCGTCGCCGCTAATGAGGGGAGGCTCTTGGGTTTCCGAAACGGCCCAGGCGCGAGCTGCCACGTAGTTCACGAAGCTGAGGTGCCTGCGGAAGTTGTCGCGCGTGTAGCGTGGCCCCCGCGTCGCCATTCCGTCCGCCAGGTTCAGGAGCATGATCGGCAGCACATGGCCGTCGATGTCGGCGACGAAGCGGCGCACCGCCCGGTCGCTCGCCGGCCACGCCTTCACCAGTTCGCCGGGCCGCAGGTGGTAGCGCACGAGTTTAGCGACGAAGTCGGTCGCTGCAGGTCCGAAGCCGAGTGAAGGGAGTCTTTCTCGCAACATCTCGGCGCCGCGGGCCCCGTGCCTGGGGAACCGCAGGCGACCTTCAGCGACGATCGCGGTAGCTGGCTTGGCGATGTCGTGGACGAGGCAGGCGAGGCGCAGAAGTATTCGAAGGGGCAAGCCTTCGATTTCGGGCAGGAGGGATTCGTCGAATTCGATCCACGAGACCGCCTCGCGCAGTTCCTGGCCGTCGGGGCCGTCGCCAAGCGCGACGTCGACGGCGGCTACGGCGGCGAGGTTGTGGTCCAGCACGTCGTAGTAGTGCAACTCCGGTTGCTGGAAGGCGCGCCCGGCTTCGAGTTCCGGGAGTAGATCGGTGAGTTTACCGGCGAGGTCGAGCAGGCGCAGGGCGCTGGCCGCGTTCGACGAGGCAAGCGCCTCGAGCAGGACGGCTGGCGGGTTCATCGCGCCAGCCTACAGCGGCCCTCGGGAAACTGTCTGGCCGTTTCAAGAGGTTTAGGCGCGGGGGTGGGCCTTGTCGTACTGCTTGCGCTTAAGGTCGTCGGTGAGGTGGGTGTAGATCTGGGTGGTGGAGATGCTGGCGTGCCCCAGCGCGTCCTGGACATTACGCAACGGCATACCGCCCGAGAGCATGTGGGTCGCGTAGGTGTGGCGCAGGGTATGGGGTGTGACGGTCTTGTCGAGGTTGGCTTCCCTGGCGTAGTTCTTCAAGATCAGCCAGAAACCCTGGCGGGTCAGCCGCTCTCCACGGCGGTTGACGAACAGTGCCGTTTCCTTCCGGTTGCGCACCAGGCGCGGGCGGACGTGGAAGATGTATTGTCGTAACTCTTCCACCGGGCGCTGATGGAGCGGCAGGATCCGCTCGCGTTCGCCCTTGCCAATGCAACGCACGGTGACCGGATCGCTCTCGAGGGCGACGTCGCACAGGTCCAGTGAGACAAGCTCTGTGACCCGCAAGCCGGTGGCATAGAGGAGCTCGAGCATCGCCTTGTCGCGCCGCGCTTCGGGCGATGTCCGGCGCGACGGCTGTTCGAGCAGATCGTCGACCTCGCGGATCGTGAGGGCGCGCGGAAGCGATTTCCCAACCTGCGGGGACTTCAACTGCTCTGTCGGATCCTGTTCAACGAGCGCCTCGGCCGCCAGGAACCCGAAGAAAGATTTCACCGCCGCCACCTTGCGAGCGATGGTGGCGTCCTTGTAGGAACGGCCTCTCATGTCGCCGACAAAGCCGACGACCGATTCGCCGTCCACCTTCTGCCAGCGATTCGGAGCAGGCGCGCGGCCGGCTCCGACGTAGATCTCGAACTGGGCGAGGTCGTTTCGGTAGGCGGCGATAGTGTTGCTCGAAGCGTTCTTCTCTACGGCGAGGAAGTTCAGGAACTGGGCGATGCACTCGTCCACTGGTCGCTCACCTCGGGTCCTACGTCACTGGTTCTAGGGCGGCGCTATCATAGTCAGCGCCGATCGGCGGTGTCCACACGGAGTGGGCGTTTCTTTGTGAAGAATGCGCCGAAACACCACAACGGATTGTAATGCTGGGCGGCTTCTCTCTCTCGGCATCGACGACTGAACTCGTTGCCTCGCGGCGGACGCTTCACCCGTCCGGCCAGCCACTTATGTTCTCTCGGCGAGGCCTTTCGCGCCAGCGAAGTGAGGCCGGCCCGGGTCTCCCCTGCCGGCCGGCTGGTAGGATGCTTACACAACGCGGGCTGAGGTTGGTGATGGTCTCTTTCGAGCTCTCCGAAGAAGAGAAGATGGTCCAGCAGGCGGCGCACGATTTCGCCAAGAAGGAGATCCGTCCGGTCGCTGCCTACTTCGACGAGCACGAAGAGACCCCGTACGACCTGATCAAGAAGGCGGCCGGGGTGGGCTTCGGTGTTTCGCGAGAGGGCGGGATCCTCGATGGCGCCGGGTCATCGCTCCTCCCGTCGATTCTCGCCGAGGAGCTTTCCTGGGGGTGCGCCGGGATCGCCCTGGCGATCAATTCGTCGGGCCTCGCTGCCGCGGCAATAGCGGCGACCGGTTCAGCCGAGCAGCGCCCCCGGTGGCTGCCCGAAATCGCCTCCGACGCGAGGGAGGTTCACCTCGGAGCGATGTGCCTGACCGAACCCGACGCGGGCTCCGACGTCGCGAACATCCAGACCACGGCAGTGCGTGACGGCGACGACTACGTCCTCAACGGCGAGAAGCAGTTCATCACAAACGGTGGGATCGCCGATGTGCACGTTGTCTTCGCCACCGAGGACCGCAGCAAAGGCTGGGGCGGCCTCGGCGCTTTCGTCATCCCCCGCGGCACGCCCGGGCTCGCCTCGGGGACTGTCTGGAAGAAGATGGGCATCCGCGCCTCACACACGGCCAACGTCGTCTTGAGCGACTGCCGCATCCCGGTCGAGAACAAGCTTGGCGGAGGTGGCGGTAGTGGTGGGACGGACAGCGGGCCCGGAGCGCTCGGGGCACTGATGACCCTTGAGCGCACCCGCCCCGTGGTTGGCGCCTACGCGCTGGGGATCGGACGGGCGGCCTACGAGTACGCCCTCGACTACGCCAGGAGCCGGGTCCAGTTCGGGCGGTCCATCATCAAGAACCAGGGCGTGAGCTTCATGCTCGCCGACATGGCGATGGCCGTTGATTCCGCTCGCCTGATGGTCTGGCGTGCAGCCTGGATGGGTGGTGCCAACGTACCCTACCTCCAGGCCGAGGGCTCGATGGCGAAGTGCCTTGCCAGCGATATGGCGATGAAGGTCACCGTCGATGCCGTCCAGGTGCTCGGCGGTCAGGGCTACATGCGCGACCATCCGGTGGAGAAGTGGGTTCGCGACGCCAAGATCTTCCAGATCTTCGAAGGAACGAACCAGATCCAGCGCATGGTCATCGGCCGCGCGCTGGAGGCCCTCCCGCCCCGCGGCTAGGCGAACGCTTCGAGGCGGCGTTTCAGGCTCGCGAGGAAGCCCCCGGCTTCGAGGCCGTCCAGCGCGCGGTGGTCGAAGCTCAGGCAAACGTTCACCATCGAGCGGACCGCGATCGCGTCTCCCTCCACGACCACCGGCCGTTTCACGACCCGCTCCATCGTGACGATTGCGACCTGCGGGTGGTTGACAATGGGCTTAGAGGCGATCGATCCGAACGACCCCGTATTGTTGACGGTGAACGTCCCGCCTTCGACGTCTGCGATGCGCAGCTTGCGGGCGTGGGCCCGTTGCACCACCTCGGTGATGCGGCGGGCGAGACCTACCACGCTCAGGTCGCCCGCGTCGTGGATGACAGGGACCACGAGCCCGTACTCGGCCGCGACGGCGATGCCGATATCGAGGCGACCGTAGCGCCGGAGTTCCTCTCCTTCCCAGCGCGCGTTCAACATCGGGAAGTCGCGAAGGCTCTCGCAAACGGCCACGGTGAAGTACGGGAGCAGAGTCAGGTCGATCCCTTCGACGCGGGCGAGATGCTCCTTCTCCCGGTCGCGAAGGCGGACCAGGCCCGTCACGTCAGCCTCGACCATGGTCCAGGCCTGGGGCGCTTCGAGGTTCGACCGTCTGAGGTTCTCGGCGATGGTGCGGCGCGTCGCGGAGAGCGTGACCACTTCGAACGGGGCGGGCGACGGCGTGGCCGATGCCGGCAGGGCGGCCCCAGTGGCGGCGCCCGTCGTCGACCCCGCCACGAGCGCTTCGACATCCTTCCGGGTAACCCGGCCCGCGACGCCCGTACCGCGGATTGCCGAGAGATCAACCTTGTGCTCCTGGGCGAGCCGCATGACGGCGGGCGAATAGAAGCGCTCACGGCTGTCGGGCCGTCTGCTCACTGCTGCCGGAGTGGCCACAGCCACTGCTCGTGGCGCCGCGGCCAGGGCCCCGTTCGAGGTGAGCGGAGCCGGAGCTTCTTCGGGCGGGATGGCCATTGGTCCGCCGCTCCACCCGGTCGCGGACCGGGGCGCTGGGCCCGTAGCGCCCGCTGTGACGGCTGCCCCCTCCGCGACCTCGCACAGGGGCGCTCCTACCTCTACCGTCTCGCCTTCGGGCACGAGGATGGCGCCCATCGTGCCTTCGAACGGGGACGGGAGTTCGGCCGTCACCTTCTCCGTCTCTATCTCGCAAAGCGGGTCGTCGAGGGCGACCACCTCGCCGGGCTGCTTCAACCAGTGAAGGATGGTGCCTTCGGTGACGCTCTCCCCGAGTTGGGGCATTGTGACGGTGGCCATCGCCCCTCCTAGTAGGCCGCGAGTTCGCGCGCGGCGGCGGCGATCTTCTCGCGGTCCGGCATGAAGAAGCTCTCCATGGCGTGGTGGTAGGGCATCGAGGGGATGTCCGGGCCCGCTACGCGCCGAATGGGGGCGTCCAGGTATTCGAAGGCGTGCTCCGCTATCAGCGCCGCGATTTCGCCGCCAAGCCCGCCAGTCAGCGTGTCTTCGTGGACGATGAGCACTTTCCCGGTCGCTTTGGCGCTCTCGAGGATCGTTTCGACATCGAGCGGGAGGAGTGTCAGCAGGTCGACGACGGTGCTCTCGATCCCCTCCGCTGCGAGCTGCTCGGCCGCGGCCAGCGATTCGTGCAGCATCAGGCCGTAGGCGAAGATCGTGAGATCGGCGCCGCGGCGAGTGACCCTCGCCTTCCCGATGGAGGTCTCGCCGGGATCACCGGAGATGTCCTGCTTCACCAGCCGGTACGTCCGCTTGTGTTCGAGGAAGAGCACGGGGTTCGGGTCGGCAATGGCTGCCTTCAGAAGCGATCGGTAGTCCGCCGGAAAGGCCGGGGCGATCACCTTGAGGCCGGGCAGGTGCGAGTAGTAAGCCTCGATGCTCTGGGAGTGGTGCTGCCCGCCGTGGACACCGCCGCCCCAGGGCGTGCGCACCACCATCGGGAGGTAGGAATCGCCCTTCGTCCGGTAACACCAGCGCGATGCCTCGCTGCAGAGTTGGTCGAATCCCGCGTGGATGAAGTCCGCGAACTGGATCTCCGCGACGGGACGCAGGCCGTAGTGGGCGGCCCCGATGCTTATCCCGATGATCGACGACTCCGCCAGCGGCGAGTCGATCACCCGGTCGGGGTACTTCTTCGAGAGTCCCTCCGTCACCGGAAGACGCCGCCCGCCTCCACGTCTTCTCCGATCAGGAAGACGCGGTCGTCGGCGGCCATTTCCTCATCCAGGGTCGAGCGGATCGCTTCGATGACGGTGACGTCGGCCATCAGAGCTCCTTGTAAACGAACCCGAGCGCATCTTCCGGCGCCGGATCCGGCTGCATTGCCGCCCATTGCGCAGCGTCGCGGACCTCTTGTTCGACGCGCTGCTCGATCTCGTCGAGGTCTTCCCGGGGGAAGATCCCATCGGTCTCAACTCGCTGCCGAAACACCTTCACGGGGTCCTTCTTCGTCCACTCCTCGAGCTCTTCCTTCGGACGGTAACGGGTGTCGTCGTCGTCGCTGGAATGCGGCCAGAGGCGGTAGCACTTCGCCTCGATCAGGAAAGGCCCGCCGCCGCGACGAGCCTGGTCGACGGCAGGGCGCACCGTCTGGTAGACGGCGACACAGTCCATACCATCGACGACCGCGCTCTGCATGTTGTATGCACGAGCCCGATCAGCGACGTGCTCGACGGGCATCTCCTTCTCCGAGCGCTCGGAGATGGCGTAGCCGTTGTTCTCCACGTAGAAGATGACGGGAAGCCGGTGAATGGCCGCAAAGTTGAGCGCCTCGTGGAAGTCCCCTCGGCTGGTGCTGCCTTCGCCGCAGCAAGTGAGCGCGACGATCGGGTCTTTCCGCATCTTCGCCGCCAGCGCGATCCCCGTGGCGTGAAGGAGCTGGGTGGCGACGACGCTGGACTGCGTGACGATGCGCCGTTCGCGATTGCCCCAGTGCGACGGCATCTGGCGGCCGTAGCTGTTTGGGTCATCGCGCTTGCCGAACAGGTTGAGCATGGCCTCGCGCGGGGTCATGCCCAGGACCAGGTTCATTCCCAGGTCGCGGTAGTACGGGACGAGATAGTCCTCACCCTTCTTGAGGGCCATTGCCGCCCCGACCTGCGCCGCCTCCTGCCCGGCTCCAGCTATCACGAAAGGCGCGCGACCCTGTCGGTTGAGCGCCAGCATGCGCTCGTTGAGCCGTCGGGCGAGAAGCATGTAGTAGTACATGTCCTCGAGCTGGCGCTCGCTGAGCAGGTAGTCCGGGATGGTCTGGGAAGAGCGTGGCCGGCGCGTGCGTGTCTGGGTCATCGTGGTTCCTCCACAGGCCCATGACCGGGCGAGGACCGTTCGGGAAACTCGCAGCCCACAACCCTGACGGAGCTACCAACGTGCTGGCGGCCTCATCTCGGGCGCGAGGAAGTTTCCCGGTTCAATCGTACCACCGGGCGCCGCTAGCCTTCGATCGGGAAGCCCAGGCCGAGGCCCCCGCAGCCGCTCAGGTGGACGGGATCGACGAACGTCGACGACGCCAGGGGCGTGTCGAACTGGCCGCTGATCGGGGTGTCAAGGGCGGGCGTGTTCGATGCGAGGGTGTACTCGTCGTTTGCGTGCGAGTCGCCACCCGACAGCACCAGGCTGATCAGCGGCAGCGCGGCGAACGGCAGCGGCAGGAGGAGTGTGGCGATGAGGGCAGGGCGTCGCATCGCGTACCTCCGGTAAAGGATGTCCCGGCAATCATAAGGAGTTCCGCGTCCTTGAGATAGTCCACATGCGTGACTGTGCTGCGCTGAAACGCGGTCTTTACCGTCCCGTTCCCCGCTAGCGCAGAAAGACGATCCCGATCGCCGCTCCGGCGAGCACTGCGATCGCCGGGCTCAGCTTCGCCCAGGCCACCGCCAGCACCGCCCCGGCGGCGATGATGGCGGCGCTCGGTCCTCCGATTGCAATCCGAAAGAGCGTGTAGCAACCCGCCGACAGCAACCCGAGCGCCACCGGCGAGAGCGTGCCCCGCATCAATGCAACCAGCGGCCGTTCGCCCAGGCGGGACCAACGGTCGGCGGCGAACCAGGTGATGGTCGAGGTCGGGACGAACATCGCCAGCGCGGCAACGAACGCCCCCAGCGGGCCGGCGGCCCGGTAGCCGATGACCACGACCATTAGCATCCCGGGGCCGGGCGTCACCTGCGAAAGCGCGAAGGCGTCGACGAATTCGCGATGCGTGACCCAGGCGTGGTCGCCGACGCTCGCTCGCTCCATCTCTGGCAAGATGCCGATCCCGCCCCCGAAGGCCACGAGGCTGAGGCGGCCAAACACGAAGATGAGGTCGAGCAGGTCGCTCACCGCCGGCGGCTCCAGGCGAGGGCGAACGATGGCGGTACGCAGACCGCGAGCACGAGCAGAATCGGCCAGCCGAGGGGCCCGAAGAGCACGAACGTGACCGCGGCGATGCCGTAGCCGCTGATGTGAGCGACGCCCCCGCGCAGTCGCAGCACAGATGCAGCCGCCAATCCGACCGCAGCGGCGCTGACGCCCTTACCCACGGGGCCGGTCACCGAGGCCGGCATGCCGTGGAAGTAGAGCCAGGCCAGCCCGAGGATCGCCAGTGCGCCAGGGACGGTGAGGCAGGCGACAGCGATCACGGCTCCACGCCAACCCCGCAGCCGCTGGCCGAGGAATGCCGCGAGGTTCCCGATGTTCGGCCCCGGCAGCACCTGGCTGACAGCGACAGCCTCGAGGAACTCACCATCGGAGAGCCACTTGCGCCGCGCGATGATCGCCTCCTGGAAGTAGGCCGTCCGGCCTCCCCCGAAGCTCGTCAACCCAACCGTGAGGAACGCCCGGAACACCGCCGCCAGCGAAGGGCGCGGCTGTGCGGGTTCGGCTGTCACGGGCCTGAGCTTACGGCCCCCTCGCCTCTGCGGCCACGCTGCTTGCCATCGCCCGGCG
>JBGPOS010000081.1:0-14122 GCA_041488155.1 Tepidiformaceae bacterium | reverse complement strand
GCTGACGAGGGTCGCGTCGTACCCCCTGACGACGGCGCCGTGGAGCGTCGAGCGGATGCACTCGTCGGTCTGGGCGCCGACGACGACGAGTCGCCCGACTCCGAGGCCCGACAGCACAGCCTCGAGGGTGGTGTCCTCGAAGGAGTCGCCGTAGTTCTTCTCGACGAGCGGCTCGGCGTCGCCCGGAGTCAGCTCGGGGACGATCCCCCAGTCGTCGCTCCCCCTCGCAAACTGCTCGTCGGAGTGCTGGACCCAGACAACGGGGACCCGTTCCCGCCGCGCCTTCTCGACAAGGCTGCCGACGTTCGCGACGACTGCGTCGCGCTCGTGCGCCCGCTCGACGACGCCGTTCTGTACGTCAACGACGAGGAGTGCGGTGTTCGGCCGGTTCTCAAGTGTGGTCATGGTCTCCCCTTACTCACGCCGGGCTCCTGCGTCCACCCACGGTAGACCCAAACGGCGGGACGGTGGGGTGCAAGCGGACACCCCGACACCCCGACACTCCGTTACCCCGACACCCATCGCGCGCGACCTCCTCGACATGCCCCGGGCGATCCGATTCGGGTTGACGAAGCGCGTGATGAAGAAGCTCACCAGGCTGATCACCACCGACCCCCAGAAGGCGTCCCAGAAGCCGTCGATGTGGAAGTCGTCTGTGAAGTTCCCGACGAACCAGGCCGTCAGGGCCAGCAGCGCGGTGTTGATGACGATGAGGAACAGCCCGACGCTCATGATGAGCAGGGGGAAGGTTCCGAACACCAGCAACGGTTTGAGGTAGGCGTTCAGCAGGCCGAGCACCAGTGCCACGAGGAGAGTCGGGCCCCACCCTTCGAGCCGGATCCCGTCCACCCACTGCGCCGCCACCCACACCCCGGCGGCCGTTATCAGCCAGCGCACGACGAACGCGATCATCCGTTCTCCCGAACCCGGGGTGTGCCTGCCGACGTCCATGAAGACCGCACCGCGCAAGTCGACCCTCTACGGAATTGTGCCACAAACGGACACCGGCCAGCCCCGATGGCGTACGATCGCGGCATGTGCGGGCGCATCTCGATGACCTACCGCGAACGCCAGCTCCTTGCGGAAGAGCTCGGCATCCCCCCCGAGTCGGTCCCCGAGGACTACCAGGCCCGCTACAACATCGCCCCGACGCAGCCCTACTTCGTCGTCCGGGAACGCCAGGAGCAGCGCCAGCTCGTGACCGCGACCTGGGGACTGGTCAACAGCTGGGCGAAGGACGGCCGTGGCGCCGCCCGTCAGATCAACGCCCGCGCCGAGAGCGTCGACCGCGCCCCCGCCTTCCGCGAGGCATTCCGCAAGCGGCGCTGCATCGTCCCGGTCGACGGCTTCTACGAATGGACGGGGGACAAGAAGCATCGCCAGCCGTTCTGGTTCCACCGCCCCAACGGCGGCCTCCTGCTCATGGCCGGGCTCCACGAGTCGTTCCAGACGTCGCCGGGGGAGTGGCAGCGGACCTTCGCGATCGTTACGACAAACTCGAACGGCCTGGTCGGGCGCATCCACGACCGGATGCCCGTCATCCTCTCCGACGACGCGGTTGCCCACTGGCTCTATGAGCACGAGACGGACTTCGGCCGCCTGAAGTCGCTCCTCACGCCCGCCGCCGACGACTACCTGGTCGCCCGCACCGTCTCGCAGGCGGTGAACAACGCGAGGCTCGACGACCCCTCGATGGTCGAAGAGGTCGTGGGGGTACAGCTGTCGTTGGTGTAGCGAGTCTTCGCAGCCGACCGTGCGTCCGCGATCAGGGTGCGTGTCTGCTCCCCGCTCCTGCGCCCTCGCATCACCTAACCTAACGTCCGAACGCGCGGGGCGGATTCACGGCCGGCCACATTCGGGTATGACCGCGAGGCCATCCACCGGTTCCTCCCGGCCGCCCGGGAACACCACGAATAGCGAAATTGCGTAGTCCTTGCGCCTGCCGCAGGGAAGTTTGCTGATGGAGTACGGCGCGTCAGCGTCCGGTACAACGAAGTCGCGCTGATTGGGCCCGATGCGGTACTCGAATCGCTCCCCGGGTCCAGCAGTCGTATTTCCACCCACCAGGGTCTGCTCTTCGTACTGGAGGACGATGCGAAAGCCGCTTTCGCTATCCCAGTCGTCGCGCCAGACGAGGCAGAGCGAGCCCGACGTGACTGCGAGCCCCAGCTTGCCGATCTGGTCGACCGGCCGGCATCGATCCGTCTGCAGTAGTGGGCGGCGCGTAGGTGTCGCGGTCGGCTCCGGGTTCGGGGTGTTCGTGGGCGGTGGTGTGGCCGTCGCCGTCGAGGCCAGCGCGGCAGGGGAGTCGTCGCCGGGGCTGCAGGTACCACTGGGCAGCACGGCGGCGGCCGCAGCGAGGATCGGGAGCATCCACGTCGTCCGTTGTGTCGAAGCGAGCCTCATCGAGCCGCCCAGCCTTCCCTACAGCGCATCTAGCCTTCCCAACGCCGATGGGGTCTCGCCGGTTCCGCTCAGCGGGCCAGTGGGGCCGTCAGCGGCTGCGCCCTCACACTCGCGCCAGTTCGCGCACGAACAGGACCGCGACTCCCACTTCCCCCGAAATGAAGGCCACCCAAGTGGCGATGGCCCAGGCCGCGCTGACCTGCGTGCGCGACCCGTCCGGCGAAACCTCTGTCGTGGCGAAGGGGACTCCGAAAATCGTCTCCCACCGGACGGTCGCGCGAGGAAGCCGTTCCAGACGGAGTCCGCCCGCCGTGCTTACGTCGACAACCTCCATCGCAAGCGGTGGGAGGCGAGACGTATGTCGCGCCCCCGTGCGAATCATCGCGGCCCGCTCCGGTGAGAGACCCCCGGGGTCGGCGCTGGCCGCCAACGACGGCACAGCGAACGCGACGACCGCCAACGCGAGCCCAGCCGCAAGGAGTCCGCCCGCGCGCACAGCCGTGAGCCTCACGACCCTCTCTTCCTGTGGCCCCAGGCTCGTCCTTCGCTTCAATCGCCGCTCCCCGCTCCTGCTCTCGTCTGCTCTCGCTGATCTAACGTCCGGACCCGCTTCGCGGTTCCAACGGACGTGCCCCTAAGCTTCGAATTGGTATAATTACCTTAGCGGTATTTCCGCCTCCCGCATCCCGGAGCTGCACCCTCCCATGACCATGCAACCCACCGCCAACGTCCGTCCCGTCGGCATCGAAAACGAGATGCGCACGAGCTACCTCGATTACGCAATGAGTGTGATCGTGGCCCGCGCCCTGCCCGAAATCCGCGACGGTCTCAAGCCGGTGCAGCGGCGCGTCCTCTGGGGCATGTTCGACGGCGGAGCGCGAGCGGGCACCGCCTATCGCAAGTCGGCGGCCATCGTTGGCGACGTCCTCGGGCGCTACCACCCCCATGGCGATGGCCCGGTCTACGACGCCATGGTCCGCCTCGCCCAGGACTTCTCTCTTCGTTACCCCCTGGTCGATGGCCAGGGCAACTTCGGCAGCGTCGACGGCGACCCGCCCGCGGCCATGCGCTACACGGAAGCCCGCCTCTCCCCCATCGCCGAAGAGCTTCTCGCCGACATCGACCAGAACACAGTCGATTTCGAGCCGAACTACGACGGGCGCCACCAGCAGCCGGTCATCCTCCCGGCGCGCCTCCCGAACCTCCTGCTCAACGGCTCCTCCGGCATCGCGGTCGGCATGGCGACGAACATCCCGCCTCACAACCTGCGCGAGATCGCCGACGCGATCACCATGCTCATCGACAACAGCGAAGCCACCCTCGCCGACCTCCTGACGGTGGTCAAAGGCCCCGACTTTCCCACCGCCGGCATCGCCCTGGTCGGCAAAGACAGCGAACAGGTCCGGCTCGCCTACGGCGAAGGCCACGGCCGCATCACGATGCACGCCCGCACGACGATCGAAGAAAGCACCCGCGGCCGAACCCAGATCGTGGTCACCGAGCTGCCCTACCAGGTGAACAAAGCCACCCTCGTCGAGAAGATCGCCGACCTCGTCCGCGACAAGAAGATCGAGGGCATCGCAGACCTTCGCGACGAAAGCGACCGCCACGGCATGCGCGTCGTGGTCGAACTCAAGCGCGAAGGTTCGGTCGCTCAGGTCAAGAACCTCCTTTACAAGCACACCGCCATGCGCTCGACCTTCGCCGTCAACACGATGGCGATCGTCGATGGCGCCCCGCGTCGCCTCGGGCTCAAGCGAGCCCTCGAGCTCTACATCGAACATCGCCGCGAGGTCATCCGCAGGCGCACCGAATTCCAGCTCGAAAAGGCCCGCGAGCGCGAGCACATCCTCCAGGGGCTCCTCGGCGCGATCGAAATCCTCGACCAGGTCATCGCCACCATTCGCGCCGCCGACTCAGCAGGCAACGCGCTGGACCTCCTGCAGGGCCTCCAGCCCGTGCCCGACGCGGTGGTCACCCTCCTTCGCCAGCGCCGGACGCGACTGGTGGTGTTCGTCTTCAGCGAACTCCAGGCTCGCGCCATCCTCGACATGCAGCTTCGCCGTCTCGCCGCGCTCGAACGTCAGCAGCTCCTGGACGAATACCAGCAGATCATCGAGAAGATCGCCTACCTCGAAGACCTGCTCGCCAACCCCCGCAAGATCGACTTCCTCATCAAGGAAGACGTCGCCGACCTGAAGAAGAAGTACGGCGACGACCGCCGCACCGAGATAGTCGAAGCCGAAGCCGAGGACTTCCGCGAAGAGGACCTCGTCGCCCACCAGGAGAGCGTCATCACCCTCAGCATCCGCAACTACATCAAGCGGATGCCGCTCGAAACCTTCCGCGTGCAGGCTCGCGGCGGCAAAGGCAGCCGCGGCGCCGCCATCCGCGAAGAAGACGCTGTCATGAAGCTCATCGTCTGCGACACGCACGACAACCTGCTCTTCTTCACCGACCAGGGGAAGGTCTACCACCTCCGCGGCTTCGACATCCCGGACCTCAAGAAGCAGTCCAAGGGCAGCTTCATCACGAACCTGATCGACATGGAATCCGGCGAACGCGTGACCACGATCGTCGCAGTGAAGGACTATGGCCGCGACTTCATGCTCCTCGCCACCCGCGACGGGATCATCAAGAAGACCGCTCTGAGCGACTTCGAAGAGGTGCGCCGCAACGGCAAGATCGCGATGCGCCTCGACCCCGGCGACCAGCTGATCGCCGCCCGGCTCGCCACCAACGAGAGCCACGTGCTCATGGTTTCGAGCGAAGGCCAGGCTATCCGCTTCAAGATCGATGACCTCCGCGACGCCAGCCGCACCAGCGGCGGAGTCCGCGGCATGCGCCTGCCAAAGGGCGGTTACGTGGTCGGCGTCGAGACAATCGACGACGGCGACCAGCTCCTAATCATCTCCGAGCGCGGCTTCGGCAAACGCACGCTCATCAACCGCCCCGATGGCGGCTACGAATACCCGCTCCAGGGCCGGGGTGGCCAGGGTGTGAAGACTCTCAACATCACCGACCGCACGGGCAGAGTTGCCGCCTGCCGGATGGTGCGGCCCGGGCAAGAGCTCATGCTCGTCTCCAGCGACGGCATAGTGATCCGCACATCCGTGGACTCCATCAGCCTCCTGGGCCGGAACACCCAGGGGGTGACGATCATGCGCGTGGCCGAAGGCGACCAGGTGGCATCGATCGCCGCCATCGCGCTCGACGAGCCTCCGGCGGGACACGGCATCCCGCCTTCCCGCAACGGTTCTAGCGGCAACGGCACGCTCCCGCTCGCCCTCGACGAGGACGGCGAGCCGGGCGCCTGAGTCAGGCCTGGCTGAGCCCGAACAGCGTGTCCAAGCCCACCACAAGGTGGTCGAGCTTCATTACCTCGCGCGTCGCCGCCACCACACCCGGCATGAACGACTCACGGCCCGTGGTGTCGTGACGGATCGTCAGCGTCTGGCCGACCCCGCCGAAGATCACTTCCTGGTGGGCGACCAGGCCCGGCAGCCGCACTGAGTGGATCGCGACCCCCCCGAACTCCGCCCCGCGCGCCCCGGGAAGGGTCTCTTTTTCACTCGTTCGGTGGGTAAACGGCTCGGTACGGGCCGCCCGCATCAGCTCGGCCGTTGTCTTCGCGGTCCCGCTCGGGGAATCGAGCTTCTGGTCGTGGTGCAGCTCGATGATCTCGGCGCTGTCGAAGAAGCGGGCTGCCTGGCGCGCGAAGTGCATCATCAAGACCGCGCCGATGGCGAAATTCGGGGCGACGACCGCGCCCACCTTCTTCGCCTTCGCTTCCTTCGCCAGCCATTTCATGAAGTCGTCGGGGAGGCCCGTGGTGCCGATAACGCACCGTACCTTGCGTGCGAGGGCCGCCTCGGCGAGCCCGGGAGTCCAGGCCGCGTTCGTGAAGTCGATGACGACCTGCGGCTGCTTCTCGTCGAAGCAGGCTTCGGGGTCGGTGAAGACCGGCAGATGTTCGATGCGGCCGACGTTCGCGAGGGCGTCGACGAAGGCCACTGCTGTCATGCCCGCCTCCGCAGCGACGGCAGTAGCAACCTGGCGGCCCATCTTGCCAGTGCCCGAGATAACCACCCGGATTTCGTCCATCGCGGCGCGATTCTACTCCGAGCGGGTCGGGGACGTAACAAGGAGGATCGCCGCAGCGGGGCGGCCCTTCCCTTCTCCCGCCCTCCACCCGTTAGCGCGCGGTGATCTCCGGGATCACGACGATGTCGTAGAGGACGGCGGTCGCCATCGCCGAGGCCCCGACCGACAGCAGAAAAACCGCCCGCCAGGATCGGTCGTCTCGTGACCACAGGGTGGCTGCCATCACGACCAGGGCCGTCGCCGCCCCGGTCAAGGCCAGCATCGGCACCAGGATGAACGAGGCGATCGCGATCGCGAGTACCGGGTCCGGGATGTCGCCGCGGTTGTCGCCTCCCGGTGAGTAGCCGGTCGCCAGCCGCAGGAGGACGACGGCCACCGGAGCGCAGATCGCGATCAGCGAGGCTCGCAGCGAAAGCTCGTCGAGGCTCCCGCGCAACCCCTGCGGCCGGCGCCCACGCGCCGCTTCGGCCGGTTCCGGCGCCTGCATGCTGCTTCCTCCAGCGTGGCCCCCCGGGCGCTCGCCGGTTGGATTCTATGCCCGGTGGGACGCCCGCCCGCCCGCGTGACCAGTCTACGCTTCGACGCGGACCACGCCCTCCGTGCCATCGACCGTTATCCATGCGCCGTCCGGGATCACTGATGTGGCGATCTGGGTCCCTGTGACGCATGGGATCGCGTATTCGCGGGCCGCTATCGCCGAGTGCGAGAGCACGCCTCCGGCGTTCGTGACCACCGCCGACGCGATTGCGAAAAGCGGCGTCCACGGAGGCGCCGTGAACGGGCAGACGAGCACGTCCCCGGCCTCCAGCCGGTCCGAGTCGTCGAGGTCGATGATGACTCGCGCCCTCCCACGGGCCACGCCCTTGCTTGCTGCTATGCCCGTGATCCGGCGGATATCCGTCGACGGCACAATCCCGAAGCCGAACATCAACGCGATGCCCGGGTCGATGGTCTCCGGCGGCGGAGGCGTGCCGAGCATCGGCACCGGCTGCAGCCCGCGCTGCTTCTCGAGTTCGGCCTGCCGCTCCTTGACCACGGACTTCGCCGGTTGGGCCCCCGCTAGCGCCAGCGCAGGCAGTTCGTCCATGCCCAGGAAGAAGACGTCGTTGGGTTCGGCGATCTTCCCTCCCGCCACGAGCTTGCGCCCCAGCGCGAGCGCCGGCAGCCGCGTGAGCCCGCCGGCGGCCAGTTGCCAGCGCGCCCGGCCCTCGATCACCGGGACGTACGAGGCCGCCGCGGCGAAGAGCTCACGGAAGGCGGCCACCGCTTCCGCGTTCGGCAACATTGACTCGGTCTCGCGAACGGTCTGCTCCCGCATCGCCACCGCTCGTTCGTGCGCAGCCTGCGGGCCGTGTTCGCGGTCCTCCGCGTAGCGGGCGATTATCCGGAGCGGGACGGACGGGTCCTCCCGCCAGGTCGGCCGGTAGACCTCGAACCACGTCTGGGTCCCCCAGCCGTAGTCGTCGAGATACCTTCGGAAGGCCGCGAGGAACTCCTTTCCTCCGGCGACTGTCTCCAGGCTTTCGATTTTCCCGGTCCGCAGCGCCTGCCGCAGTGCGGGGCTGCCCGCTGCCCGATTCGCCAGCGCCCCGAGCCCTTCGCCCGCCATCGACGACTCGTTGGCGAAGCCCTGAAGCATCGTCATCGCCCGGATCGGCCCGTCCGGGCCGAAGTGCTGAGCGCAGAAGCCCACGAACGCTGCGCTCGGTCCCATCAACTGTCCCAGCGCGGCCATCGTGCAGGCGAGCGCCCGCACCGACTCCTCGACGTAGCCGGGCAGCCTTGCGGCCAGCTGTTCCGCTGTGAGCGCGTCGTAGTCGCGCGTCCGAAGCGTCTCGAGGATCGCCTGGAGCATCGGCAGGTAGTGCCGCTCCCAGGTCTGCATCGCGTCCGGGTAAGGCGAAGGGGGCAGATCGATCGTCGGGGCGGGCGGCCCGCCGGGCGACATGTAGACGTAACCGTTGATCGCCTGCGCGCCGAACCCGGTGCCGGACTCGTAGAAAGTCAGGGCTCCTTCCATCGCTAGCGGCGGCAGGGGCCGCGGGCAGTGCAGTGAGTCCCACAGCCAGGCTCGCTTCGCGTCCTCCGGATTCTTCAGCTCGAATGTTGCAGCCTGTTGTTCCGCCATCTCGTTCCCACCACCTGGACAGAATGGGAGGGATTCTGGCGGATCGCCCTCTTGGGTTCAACCACGCTTCGGATGAATCGATGTATGAGCCGGCCGGCTCTGCCCTGTCCCCTGTCCCCTGTTCCCTCTCCCCTCGTCCGCCGACTATCCCCTTGCCGGGCGGCCGACTCTCCGGCACACTACCGTCAATATGTGCTCGCACCATGTCCCACACCGACAGGAAGATGCTTTCGCCCCGGACTCACCGGGGCGCGCCCTCCGCGGCGCCTGATCGGCTGCGACAGGCCCTCGCAGCCTCCCCCTTGATACGAACCTTTCGCTGACCGCCCTCGTCCGTTTGAGCCAACGGCCCCGGCAGGTCTACCTTCATCACGGAGAGGAACGCCCCGATGCCCGAAAAGATCTACATATTCGATACCACGCTGCGCGACGGCGAACAGTCCGCCGGCGTCGCCTTCACCCCCCAGGAAAAGCTGGAGATTGCGAAGCAGCTCGAACGCCTCGGCGTCGACATCATCGAAGCCGGCTTCCCCTGCTCCACTCCCGGCGACCTCGAAGCCGTCAAGGCCGTCGCTCGCGAAGTGCGAGACACCACCATCTGCGCGCTCGCCCGCGCTGTGGCCACCGACATCGATACCGCCTGGGAAGCGATCAAGACAGCCGCCGACCCGCGCATCCACGTCTTTATCAACAGCAGCGACATCCAGATGGCCCACCAGCTCCACAAGGACCGTGAGCAGGTACTGACCCAGGCTGAGGCGATGGTCCGTTACGCTGCGAAGTACACGAGCAACGTCGAGTTCAGCCCTATGGACGCGACCCGCTCCGACCCGCGGTTCATCTTCAGCATCATCGAACGCTGCATCGATGCGGGTGCGACCACTATCAACATCCCCGACTCCGTCGGCTATGCCATCCCCGAAGAACTTGGCGGACTCTTCCGGGATGTGTTCGAATACGTCCCCAACATCCACAAAGCGCGCGTCAGTTTCCACGGCCAGAACGACCTCGGACTCTGCACCGCCAACACCCTGACTGCCATCCAGAACGGCGCCCGCCAGGTCGAAGTGACCATCAACGGCATCGGCGAGCGCGCCGGCAACACCTCGCTCGAAGAGGTCGTGATGGCGATCAAGACCCGCAAGGACTACTTCGGCTTCGAAACCAGCATCAACACGCGCGAGATCTATCGTTCGAGCAAGCTCGTCGAAGCCTATTCGGGCATGCCTGTCCAGTGGAACAAGGCCGTCGTCGGCAAGAACGCCTTCCGCCACGGCTCCGGCATCCACCAGGACGGCATTCTCAAGCTGCGCGAAACCTGGGAAATCATGGACCCGGTGGAGATCGGCATCCCCCAGGGCACCCAGCTGGTCCTGGGCAAGCTATCCGGCCGCCACGCCTTCAAGAAACACCTCGAAGACCTCGGCTGGGAACTCACCGACGAAGAACTCAGTCGCGCCTTCAGCACCTTCAAAGAGTTAGCCGACAAAAAGATGGAAGTCGACGACCGCGACCTCGAAGCGATCATCTCCGACAACATGCGCAGCATGGAGGACGCCGCCTGGAGGCTTGACCTTGTCCAGGTCTCGGCCGGCGACCACTCGACCCCCACAGCCACCCTCCGCCTCATCGACCCCGCGGGCAACATCCGCACCGATGCCGCGACCGGCACCGGCCCGGTCGATGCGGTCTACCGGGCGATGAACCGGATCACGGGCCTTACGCCGAAACTCACTGAGTTCGACGTAAAGAGCGTCACCGAAGGTATCGACGCCCAGGGCGAGGTCACGATCCGGATCGAAGAGGACAGCAAAACCTACACCGGCCGCGCCTCCGACACCGACATCATCGTGGCCAGCGCCCGCGCCTACATGAGCGCCCTCAACCGCATGCTCGCCGTCACAGGGCGCATCGCAGAGGTGCGAGCCCATCAGTAGGGGCGAGGGGACAGGGGACAGGGGACAGGGGCCAGGCGCGCTCGCCGCCCGCAGACTCGTTGTCTGCGGGCTGGCGCTGCTGTCCCTTGTCTTCCTTGCTGCGTGTGAGAAGCCGGACGCTTCGAACACGACCTCGCCTTCGGCGCTCGCCCTCCTCGGCGTGAGTCGCGGCGTTGTCGCCTACGACCCGCCTGACCAACCGCCCGCTCCGCAGGATGTTGCCTCGGGCTGGGAAGTGGAACTTGGCAACGCCCGCTTCACGGAACTCGAAAACGGCACCCCGGCCCTCATCGTCGTGCTCCAGCTAAAGGCCCGCGACGGCGCCGGGATGGAGCTCTGGCTCGAATCGCCCGCTGGCGTCGTCGCCCGCTGGACGGGCGGCTCGTCGCGCGTCCTCGAAGGGACCGTCTGCTTCCAGCTGCGCCTGGTCGACAAGGGCGAAGCCCTCCAGCTGCCGAAGGGCGACTACTTCCTGACCCTGGTCTTCCGCGACCCCGCTCACGGCCCGATGGCTGTGCGCAGAGAGAAGGTAACGAGCTTCGCGCCAAAGCTCTCCGGCACGCCGCCCGCCGGCGACTCCGCCGTCTTCCGCGACCTCCTCGGCTGCCCGCGCGGGAGCTAACGTCCTATTCGATCAGCCGCCGCCGCATCCCCACGAGCGCGACCCAGTAGAACAGGCCAGTCGCCAGAGCCAGCCAGGCCAGGTCGCCGAGCATGATCCACTCCATGTCGCCGGTGAGCAGCCCGCGATAGAGGTCGACCGCGTGCTTGAGCGGGATGAACCAGCCGAGCAGCCGCGCCCAGCCCGGGAGCTGGTCGAACGGGAAGAACGCGCCCCCGAACCAGAACATCGGGTTCACGATCAGATTGAAGAAGTAGCTGAACTGGCTCATCGCCCGCGCTACCGAGGCAAAGCTCATCGAAATCGCGCTCAGGAGGAGCCCTGGGAACACGGAGATCGGCACGACCAGCAGCGCCCAGGGTGAGTCCACCATGTGCAGCCAGGGCGTCAGGATCGCCACGACCAGCAGGATGTAGGCGGCGTTGAGCACCGACCGGGTTGTGCCCCAAAGGATGTCACCGGTGATCACGTCGTCCACGCTCACCGGCGTCGCCACCACTGCCCGGTAGGTGCCCTGCATCTCCAGCCGCACGTAGCTCCCCCAGGCGCATTCGAACACCGCCGCGAACATCGGGAACAGCGCGAGCATTCCGGGCGCCAGGAATCGTACATAACGTTCACCGCTGTCGAGGGCGACGAACTGCCCGAGCCCAAGGCCAAGGGCCAGGATCACCAGCCAGGGCTCGACCATGAATCCGAGAAACTCTGTCTTCCAGAGCCGGAAGGTCACGTCGCGGTTGCGTTGCCAGACGCGCAAGGCGCCGATCGAAAGGTCGGGGCGGAAAGCGAGCGCGCTCAATCCAGCAACCCCCGGCCGGTGAGCGTGAGGAACACGTCTTCCAGGTTGCCCGGCCGGAGGAAGGCGCGGCCCGGGTCGCCGATCTCGGCGGCGATCCGCCGCCCGGCCTCTCCGGCCCCCAGGACGTAGACGATGTCCTCCACTTCCTCGATGTCGACGCCCTCGATGTTCCTGAGTTGCGCCACGATCGGCGCCTGCTCGGCGGGGCCCGCGCGCAATTCGAGCACCTCGCCGCCTGCATGTTCAGCGATGAGATCGTGGGGGTTGCCCTCGGCGAGGATCCTGCCCCGGTGCATGATCACCAGCCGGTCGCAGAGGTGCGCCGCTTCGTCCATGTAATGCGTGGTCAGCAGCATCGTCACCCCCTGCGACTTCAACAGACGCAACTTCTGCCAGACGAGGTGGCCCGCCTGGGGGTCAAGGCCGGTCGTCGGCTCGTCGAGCACCAGGATCCGCGGCTCGTGGACAAGCGCCCGCGCGATGATCAGCCGCCGCTTCATCCCCCCTGAAAGGTCGTCGACCTTCGCATCCGCCTTCTCCTGGAGCTGGAACAGGGTGAGGCACTCTTCGATCCGCGCCGCTGACGCTGCCTTGGAGAGCCCGTAGTAGCGCGCGTACACCTCGAGGTTCTGGCGCACCGGCAGGTCCGGGTCAAGGTTGTCTTCCTGGGGGACCACGCCGAGCTGCGCCTTCACCCGTCGGGGCTCGCGCGCCACGTCGAGCCCGGCGACCTTCAAGATCCCGGCCGTCACCGGTGACGTGCAGGCGATCATGTTGATTGTCGTGCTCTTGCCGGCTCCGTTCGGGCCGAGGAACCCGAAGCATTCGTTGGCCCGGACCGTGAACTCTATGCCGTCCACCGCGACGAGCGTTCCATACCGTTTGACGAGGCCTCGAGCCTCAACCGCGAATCCAGTCACAAGGGGACCTCTGTTGAGCGCGCCCGGCAGGTTTGGTCACCGGGCGAGTCGAAAAGCAAGGCGGGAGTGCGTCCGTTCCCGGCATCCGCCTGTTCGTGGGGCCGTGTCTCTCAGCTCAGCAGCATGCAGGCATCGTATTGGCTGGCAGAGGGCCGTTCAATCGAAGGTCTCGTCGTCGTGGTCGACGTCCATCTCCACCGGCGATTCGAGGTCGTCGCTCGCTTCGCTCCACCCGTCCTCGGGCTCGTCGTCTTCGACTTCGTCTTCATCGCCGCCCATCTCGAGGTCTTCCATCTGGCTTCGCAGCAGACCCTTGCGTGTGTACCCGCGCACGTCCGTCGTCCGGGACTGAGGGAAGCTCACGCGTCCGATCTGCGAGGCATCCTGGAACGTCTCCCGGATCATCACCTTCAGGTCGTCCTGGGTCGTGACCAGAGCGGCGGTGTACTGGTTTCCGGCCCGCATCATCTTCGCCAGCCGGAGGCCGATGCGTGGCTCGACCATCCCGATGTATTCGCCTTGCGTCGAATGGACGTTGACGGCGTTCCCCTTCACCTTCAACTCCACCACATCGCCCGGGTCGAGCATCGGGCTTCGTTCGGCGTCGACCGCCTGGAGCGTCGTCGTCGTTGACTTCCCGGTCTCCTCGACGAACAGGCGCGTGTCGAGCTGGCTCGGGGCAGCGCTGGCCGCGCCGGCATCGGTCATGGCCGCCAGCCGGTCGAGGTTGCGACGCGCAATGGTGTTCGTTGGGTCGATCTCCATGGAGCGGCCGTAAGCTTTGCGCGCTTCGTTGACCTGCCCGATCTCGGAGAGGGCCTTCCCCAGCCGGTTGAATGTCTCCGCCTCGTCGCCGAAGTGCCGCACGATGTCGCGGTTGAGGTTCGCGGCTTCGTCCCAGCGGCTGCTCACGGCCAGCCTCACCGCCTGGTCCGCCATCTGTTTGCGGAGACGGG
The DNA here is from genome assembly GCA_041488155.1 of Tepidiformaceae bacterium. Taxonomy (GTDB): domain Bacteria; phylum Chloroflexota; class Dehalococcoidia; order Tepidiformales; family Tepidiformaceae; genus JBGPOS01. The sequence continues at coordinate 250 of JBGPOS010000081.1, read as the reverse complement.
TGCGCTCGTCCGCCGACATCGTCTCGAAGGATTGCTCGTTACTCAAGTGTTACCGCCGGCCGCCACAGGGACGGCATAGAATACGGTCTGCCCCGGTTCCCGGCAACGGGCTGTATTGGTTCACTACGTCCGTGACAGATCCTCCTGTTGGGTGGTGGCGAGGAACTCGGTGGGGGTGAGGAAGCCGAGGGCCTGATGGGGCCGGACGGCGTTGTAGGTGTTCTCCCAGCGGGCGGCGGCAGCGGAGAGG
>JBGPOS010000080.1:0-14518 GCA_041488155.1 Tepidiformaceae bacterium | reverse complement strand
GCAATCGCACCGCCACGAATCCCCCTCCAACCCCCGCCATCGCGCCTGCGAGGCTCACCACCACCGCCTCGATCATCACCTCCAGCAGCACCCGCGCGCGTGACCAGCCGATAGCCCGCAACACCCCAAACTCCCGCGTCCTCTCGAACACCGTCAACAACATTGTGTTCAGCACCGTGACCGCCCCGATGACCAGTGCCAGCCCCGAGACGCCGATGTTCGCAGCGTTGATAAGTTCGAGGTTGCGGTCCACCCTACCGAAGTCCGACTCCGTCCGGACGGTCGCCAGCTCTGGCCGGTCCTTTTCGATCCTCGCCCGCAGCGCGTCAATACTCGCGCCAGGCTTCACCCGCACGAAGGCCAGTGTAATCACTCCGGGCTTGCGCTCGTCCGCCTGCAGTGACGGCAGCGGAAGCATCGAGGCCGAGTCGCCGGAAACCTGCCCGGTCGAGTAGATCCCGACCACCGTGTAGGTCCGGTCGTCGAGGGCAATCGAGTCGCCGATGGTCTTGTGCAGATCGCGCGCAGCCCGAAAGCCAAGCATCAGTTCTCCTGGCGCATTCCGGCCATACGGAGCTCCAGCCACAACTTCTACCCCAAAGCGGCCGAGGTTCTCTGGATCGATCCCGAGTTGCAAGAAGAAAGGATGGTCGTCGTCAAGCTTTATGGGGGCGACCAGCACTCCCACCACGCTGTCCACCTCCGGATAGGCCTTTAGGGCATCGACGTCTTCCTGCCCCATCGAGCTGTAGATAACGTCGGAAACGCCCTTCTGCGCCACCGAGAAGTCCGCCGTACCCGTCCGCAGGATCGAGATCGCTGTCCGCCGCAGGCTGTGCGTCAGCACACCCATTGTCACCACCGTCATGATGCTGATCGCGATCGCCAGCGCGGTGAGGAACGTCCGAACCTTCCTCGTGTACACGTTCCGGATCGTGAGCGACAGGAAGTACACGTTCCCCTCGAGTTCTTCGCCGTTCAGGCCGTCGAGGCATCATAAGCGGCGCGCGCCCGCAGTCGAGTAGACGATCGGCCGCGGACTTCGAGCCGACCGGTCTTGATGGAGGCCACGGACTGGACCACGGTGAGAACGCACGGCCCGATCCCAGGAACTCGGGCGACAAAGACGGAGAGGAACCGGCCATGACACACAGCTCGCCCGTCACAGAGTTCGACCGAAGCGTCGATGAAGCCGCCGAGAGGTTGGTCCGAGACTTCGAGCGGTACTGCGCCACAGACAACGCCGACCCCGACGCCTACATCGACCGGATCGAGTACCTCCTCGAAGAGCTGGACCCCGTTTCCGGCCGCGACGCCCTGGCCGCTGCCTCCTACCGCGCCTTTCTCGAACGTGTGATAAGCACGGAAGAGGGCCCGGTCTGACACCTCGCCCGTCGCAGGCCGTAGCAATCGGACCGCCCGCTGTGGCTAAATAGCGCCATGCCGAAGGCGATCGACATTCACATCCACCCGCCCCGCGGCGTCCCGCCGTCGGAAGCGGAGCAGGCTATGTCCGCCTACTTCCGTTCTGGCCCGCGCCCCGTCGACCCCGCCGAGATGGCGGACTACTACGCCGAACGCGACATCTTCGGCGTCCTCGTCGATATCGACGACTCCTCGATCACGGGCCGTCGATTCACAGGCAACGACTACATCGCATCGCTTGTCCAGCGCTGGCCGAAGCAATTCATCGGCTTCGCGAGCGTCGATCCCCACCAGGGCCGGCTCGCAGTCCGCGAACTCGAACGCGCTATCAAGGAACTGGACCTCCGCGGCCTCAAGCTGCACCCCTCCACGCAACGCTTCTTCCCGAACGACCGCGCGTTCTACCCCCTGTGGGAGAAGGCCGCCGAACTCGGAGTCCCGGTCCTCTTCCACACCGGCATGACCGGCGTCGGCGCCCGCCAGCCCGGCGGAGGTGGGATCAAGTTCGAATACTGCCGCCCAATTCCCTACATCGACGACGTAGCCGCAGACTTCCCCACCCTCCGGGTCATCATGGCCCACCCCGCCTTTCCCTGGGTCACAGAGCAACTCGCCATCCTCAACCACAAACCCAACGTTTGGATGGACCTCTCCGGCTGGTCACCGCTCTACTTCGACCCTCTTCTCATCCAGTACGCCAACTTCCTCATCAGCGACCGCGTCCTCTTCGGCAGCGACTACCCGGTCATGCAGCCCGACCGCTGGTTTCGTGATTGGGATCAGGTCGGTTTCCGCGACGAAGTGCGCAAAGGCATCCTCTTCGACAATGCCAACCGCCTCCTCAGTCTCGATCTGGAGTACACCGGCCCCCTCACCTGATGCGCTATGCTGTCCAAAAGCTCCCGGAGGTCCGCGATGTTCATCGCCATGAATCACTTCCAGGTTCAACCCGGCCGCGGCCCTGAATTCGAGGAGATGTGGCGAACCCGCGAAAGCTACGTCCAGGGCTCCCCCGGGTTCGTTGAGTTCGCACTCCTCCGTGGCGACGATGCCGGCGACTACATTTCCCACACCGTATGGGAGTCCCGCGAGGCCTTCATCGCCTGGGCCCAGTCCGATGCGTTCCGCAAGGCTCACTCGGCCCGGACCCCCGACGGCATCATCGCCGGCCACCCCCGAGCCAACTTCTACGAGGCGGCCATCGTCGAACGGTCTGCGGGCGCCGTTCGCGCCTGACTCAGGTTGACCCGGCCGTCCGGCAACCCCCTCGGCCCTGAGCACTTCGAGCGTGTCGATGAATCCGACGACGCCCTCTTCTACGCCGAACCCCGCCTCGTCACCCACATCGACGACCCCGCCATCGCCGCCGCCCGTGCCTTCTACGGCACCGCACTGCCCCCGGGAGGCCAGATCCTCGACCTCATGTCGAGCTGGGTCTCACACCTCCCACCCGGTCTCTTCCCCGAGGTCACCGGGCTCGGACTGAACGCCTACGAACTCGACCAGAACCCCCAGCTCACCGCCCGGATCGTGCAAGATCTCAATCGTCAGCCAACCCTCCCCTTTGCTGGCGATTGCTTCGATGGGGCCATCGTTACGGTCTCTGTCCAGTACCTCACCCGGCCTGTCGAAGTCTTCGCCGAGGTAGGCCGGGTCCTCCGCCCCGGAGCACCCTTCATCGTCACCTACTCGAACCGATGCTTCCCCACCAAGGCCGTCGCCGTCTGGCGCAGTCTCGGGGACCGCGAACATGCCGACCTCATCGCCCTGTACTTCCGCCTCGGCGGAGTTTTCGGTTCCCCAATGGCCCACGACCTCAGCCCGTCTCCAGGCCAATCCGACCCGCTCTACGCCATAGTCGCGAATAAACTCACGGAAGCGCCGCCGCCGCACTGACCGGCATCGCCTGCAAGTCTTCAGCGGGCAGCTCGACGAGCCACGTCTTTCGTCCAGCCACTCCCAGGACGTCGTACGGGCGCGCCGCCAGCTCCACCTCCAGCGCCGGGCCGCGGCCGGTGGGTACGAGCCGGAGCGTGTGGGTCGATCCGTAGGCGAACTCCTCCACGATCCGGGCCTCGAACACGTTCGTCTCCTCGCCCGGGCCGACCCCCCGGCGTAGCACGACCCGCTCAGCCCGGATGCCGATGTCAACGGTATCGCCGGGAAGACACCGCAACCCGCTGCCGGGTGTGCAGCGCAACGCCGATCCCCCAACCTCACACACCAGACCGCCGGCGTCGATCCGGTCGACCCGGCCCTGGAACAGGTTCGCCACGCCCGTGAGCTCCGCGACCCGCCGGTTCGCCGGACGCCGAAACACGGCCTCCCGCGCCTCGAACTGCAGCAACCGGCCGGCGTCGAATACGGCCAGACGGTCCGCCAGAAGGTGCGCCTCCCTCAGGTCGTGCGTCACGAACACGATCGTCAGTCCGAGCTCCGCCCTCAGCCGAAGCAGCTCGCGTCGCAAACCGGCCCGCAGCGACTCATCGAGCGCACTGAACGGCTCATCGAGCAGCAGTAGCCGCGTGTCCCGCGCAAGCGCTCGTGCGAGGGCCACCCTTTGTTGCTGTCCACCGCTCAGCGAGCGGGGCCGCCGCCCCTCGAATCCATCCAGTTGCAACAGCCCGAGCAGCTCAGCAACGCGTACCTTTCGATGCCCGCTACGTGGCGCTCCGAAACCGACGTTCTCGGCAACACTCATGTGCGGGAACAGCGCGAGGTCCTGTACGACGTACCCCGTGGGCCGGACCTGCGGCGGGAGGTTGACCCCCGCCGCCGAATCGAACATCACCCGCCCGTCGATGACGATCCGCCCGGTCTGTGGCTTGAGAAGGCCGGCGATCGCTTGCAGTGTCACGCTCTTCCCGGCGCCCGAGTGCCCGAACAGCACAACGATTTCGTCACGAGCCTCGAATGCGGCCTCGTAGCTGAAGCCCCCGAGTTGGAGAGCTGCCTCGATCTCGAGCGTCACAGCGCTACCTTGCCGCGGGCGACCAGCCGGAACAGCACCAGCGCACCCAGAGCCACTGCCAGCAACATCAGCGAAAGGGCGATGGCCCCGCTCAACCCCGGTCCCCCTTCGAACGCCTGGAGGATAGCGAGGGGCATAGTCTGCGTCTCGCCACGGAAATTCCCCGCGAAAATCAGCGTTGCGCCGAGTTCTCCCATCGCTCGCGCCCAGCAAAGCACGATCCCCGAAAGCAGCGACGGTGCGGCCTGCGGGACCACTATCCGGAAGAACGTCCGCACCCGCGATGCCCCGAGCGTGTAGGCCACTCGCTCATACTGCGGGTCAACCGCGTCGAAGCCGCCTCGCGCCGCCCGCACGTAGAACGGAGCTGCCACCAGCAGCTGGGCCATGATCACCGCGGTCGTCGTGAAGCTGAACGTGAGCCCGGTCCACGACTCGATCGGCTCCCCAAGCACGCCCTTCCTGCCGAACGCCGTCAGCAGCGCCACTCCCGCGACCGTTGGCGGCAGCACGATCGGAAGGTCGATCAGCGCGTCGATGACCGTCCTACCACGGAAGTGAGTGCGAGCCAGGGCGTACGCGACCGGCGTCCCGAGACCGATCGCCAGCGCCACCGTGAGCGTCGAGGTCCAGAGCGAAAGCCAGAGAGCGTCTCGCGCCTGCGCCGTCTTCCACGTCTCCCACGCCCCACCATCTTCGAGCGCCCTCTCGATCAAGCCCGCGAACGGCAGGATGAAGAACAGCGCGAACACGCAGCTCAGGACAATCACCGTCACCGCGCCCCCGCGGTCAGCAACGCCCGGTCTCTTGAGCCTCTCGATCACAAGTGCCCGCCTTTCATGAGATTCATCTGAGCGAGGCGCGTCACGAAGCTCGCCCTGTCAGTCCTGGGGAGCCCGCGAAGTCCTGAATCCGTACTTCGACAGCACCGCCTGGCCCTTCTCCGATAGGACGTAGGAAACGAACGCCCGAGCCAGCGCGCTCTTCTTACTGGCCTTCATCACCGCGATGGGGTAGTCCGCGATAACGTTGTACTTGGCCGGAATCTCGACCGCTGTCACTTCGCCCCTCGCCGACCCGATGTCGGTCACGTAGACCACACCCGCGTCGGCTTCCCCCAGCTGGACCTTCGAGAGCACGGCCCGGACGTTCGCCTCCTCGCTCTTCAGGTTCGCCAGGACCTTGCCGCTGAAGTCATCGCTAATCCCCCCTGGACCCGAAGCCTTTGCCAGGATGTCGCGCGCGTAGCGCCCGATCGGGACGTCCTTGCTCGCGAGCACGAGCTTCACCCCTGGCTTTGCCAGGTCTTGAAACGACCGCAACGCCCCCCCGTTCCTCGGGGTGACGACTACGGGCGTGTTCCTTACGAAAATCGTCGCCTCCTCCGAGTTCCCCCGATCGGCCACCGACTTCATGGTCGCCACATCCGCTGAAGCGAACACGTCTGCCGGTGCGCCTTCACTGATCTGCGTCGCCAGAGCCGACGAACTGGCGAAGTTGAAGGTCACCTTCGCCCTCGGGTTCTCGGTCTCGAAATCTTTGCCTATCTCCTCGAATGATTCGCTCAGAGACGAGGCTGCGAACACTCTTATCTCACCCTCAAGAGTCCCAGGCAGCGAGGCGCTTGCAGCATCGTCGCTGCCACAGGCCAGACTCGCCCCGAGACATCCGAACGCTCCCGCCAAGACAGTCGCCACTCGCCAGGAAATGAGGCGCCTCACCTCGGCCTCGAGAACCAGCGTGCGATTCGCATGGCGTCGCTACACCGATAGCCGTGCGGCGTCCAGCTCCCGCTCGTACCCGCGCAGCCACTCGAGTGTGCCCTCCGCCGCCGCCCGCTTCGATTCGTTCACCAGCCGCAAGAAACTGTCCTTCGGCTGCCCGTCCGGGATGTCGTCGATGTACCGCTCACACGCCACGACCTGCCCGCGCAGCAGCTCGCGCTCTCCCTCCGGTGCGATCAGATGCAGCACATAGAGTTTGACCAGTAGCTCCCTCCGCACTTCGCGCATCCGCTCGACCGGCGCCTGCAGCCACCGGTCGATCAGCGTCACGCCGGTTTCTGAGAGGCGGTAGAGCTTGCGCGGCGGCCGTTTCCCCACCCGCAGCTCTTCCCAGGTCACAAGCCCCCGCTCCTCGACGTTTCGCAGGTAGGTGTAGAGCAGGCCCGGTTCGATGGGGCAAACCGCCGAGAGTTCCTGGCCGGCGAAACACCGCGCCAACTCGTAGCCGTGCGTCGGACCCACCCGGAGCAGGGCAAGCACGGCATATTCGCCCGGCAGAAGTTCGCGTTCCGGCATCGTCCGCACAATAGTTGGCTGCCAACTATTACGCAACGACTCTACAGGGCCATTGGCTCGCGCCTCGTAAATTCGTACAACATCGCCGGGCGGTGCGCGCCCTGCTTCATCGTCTGCCCCGTCGCTCGCACAATCCCAAGACCTACCACCCGCCGCCGGAAGTTTCGCTTGTCGATCCGCTCACCCAGGATCGCCTCGTACACCCGTTGCATTTGGGTCAGCGTGAACAACTCCGGCAGCAGGCTGTAGACAACGTTCGTGTAAGCCAGCTTGTTCTGCAGCCGCTCCCGCGCGTACCCAAGCACTCGCTCGTTCTCGAACGCCAGCTCTGGAAGCCCAGGCACTGCGTGCCACGCCGGCCGCCACTCCAACTCCGATCGCAGCCGCGTGCGCGCGAAATCCACGAGCGCGAAGTAGGTCACCACCGTGTCTGCACGCCCGTCGCCCAGGCGGTCGAACGTGTAGAGCTGTTCGAGAAACACGTCCGAGACCCCGGTCTCGTCGGCGAGCTTGCGCGTCGCCGCCTCATCCAGCGATTCGCCCGGGAGCAGTTGGCCCCCCGGCAGCGCCCATTGCTCCCGGCAGGGCTCCGCCGCCCGTTCGATCAGCAGCACCGACAGCTGCTCATGCCGGACAGTAAAGATCACCACGACGACAGCGGCTGCCATGGCCGCAGTGTAGCTGCTCCACCTCCAACGCTCAGACGCGCGGACAAACCTCGCGCGCGAACCGGCGCAGCATCGTCAGCAACTCGCTGAGGTTTCGCGCTGGCAATGAAAGCATCAGCTCATCCAGGCCCGCGGCTGCGTAGGCGCGGATGTCGGCCGCTAGCTCCTCTGAATCCCCGCTCAACGGCCATGCCCCACCTGCCGGTCGCGTCCGCCCGCCAGGCATGTGCCGCAGACAGATTGGCCCCGGTTCTTTTCCGAACCGTTCGCATTGCCGACGGTATTTGGCGACATAACTTCCGAACTCCGCCGGCGTCAGGTTGATGGGGTGCCACCCGTCACCCAGTTCGGCCGCCCGACGGATGCTGGCTGTGCCGTTCCCTCCGACCCAGATCGGGATCGTCCCGCGCCGGCTCGGACCCGCCTTCGGGAACATCCGCATTTTGGTGTAGGTCTTCCAACGTCCTTCAAAGCTTGAAGTCTCGGTCTCCCAGAGGTTGCGGTAGACCCGCAGGTATTCGTCCGTCCGCGGTCCCCTTTCCCCGAACGGCACGCCGAGCGCCGCGAACTCCTCCTCCAGCCAGCCGGCCCCCACCCCGACGACGAGCCGGCCGCTGCTGAGGTAGTCCACCGTCCCCAGGAACTTCGCCGCGAACACCGGGTCCCGGTACGGCACGATCAGCACACTCGTCCCGAGCGTCACGTGCCTCGTCTCAGCCGCCAGGAACGCCAGCGTCGCGAGCGGCTCATCCATGAACTCCGGGATGTAGCTTGACCCCTCAGGCACGATGATGTGGTCGCTCACCCACAACGAATCGAACCCAAGGTCTTCGACCGCCCGCGCCATCGCCCTCAGGGCCTCTGGCGTTGCGAACGCGTTGGCGTGCGGGATGGCAACCCCGTACCGCATGGCTATCCTCCTGTAGTCGTGTGGATGGAGCCTACAATTCACGCGCTCCGCTCGCACCAACCGCCCGCCTTGGGATGACCAGAGAAGCAGCCCGGCCGTACAATGGCAAACCTCATGGAGGGGTCGCATAGTGGCCGAGTGCGGGCGCCTGCTAAGCGCTTACTGGTAGTAATATCAGTCGAGAGTTCGAATCTCTCCCCCTCCGCCACTCTTCCTCAGCAGCCCCAGCAATGATTTCGAAGTACTACATCTGGACCGTTGGCTGTCAGATGAACAAGGCCGACAGCGAAAAGCTCGCGGCCGGCTTCGATCGCCTCGGCCTCAAGTCGGTCGACCGCGCCGAACGCGCCGACATCGTCGTCATCAACACCTGCAGCGTCCGCCAGCACGCGGAAGACCGCGCTTACTCCAAGCTCGGGCGGGTCCGCGAACTCAAGCGCGACCGCCCGGACCTGAAGCTCGCTGTCATGGGCTGCATGGTCGGGCTCAAGACGGATGACCTCCGTCAGCGCTTTCCCTTCGTCGACGCTTTCGCGAGACCTCAGCAATTCGATCCGGTCATGGCCCTGGTCGAAGCTCCGGCCGAAGAGCTCGGCGGCGAATTCTGGCCGTCCACCTACGCCATCCCCGAAGGCCCCTGCGCCTACGTCCCGGTCGTGCACGGCTGCAACAAGTTCTGTACCTACTGCATCGTCCCGTATCGTCGCGGGCGCGAACGCAGCCGCCCGATGGACGAGATCGTCCGCGAAGTCGCCTACCTGGCCGCCCACGGCGTCCGCGAAGTCACCCTTTTGGGCCAGACGGTCGAAGCCTACGGTCACGACCTCCTCGGGCAACCCGACCTCGGGGACCTCATGCGTCAGCTTTCGTCGATCGAACGCCTCGACCGCATTCGCTTCCTCACCTCCTACCCCCGCGATATGACACACCGCATCCTCGAGGCCGTCGCGGCCTTGCCCAAGGTGTTGGAGTGCTTCTCCCTCCCGGTGCAGTCAGGCAGCGACGCCGTCCTCGCCTCGATGCGCCGCGGCTACACGAAGTCCGAATACTTGGCCCGGATCGCCGAAGTCCGCGCCCTGCTTCCCGGAGCTGGCATCACCACCGACATCATCGTCGGGTACCCCGGTGAGACCGAAGCCGACTTCGAAGAGACCTGCAAGCTTCTGGAGAACCTCCGCTTTGACAAGGTCCACGTCGCCGCCTACTCCCCCCGCCCCGGCACGATTGCCTTCCGCACAATGGACGACGACATCCCCGCGAGCGTGAAGGCCGAGCGCCTTCACCGCGTCGAAGCCATCGAGGAACGCATCTCCAGCGAGATCAACCAGACCTACGTTGGTCGCGCCGTCGACGTGCTTGTCGAGGGTGTCCGCGCCGGACAGCCCTTCGGCCGCACGCGCACCGGCAAACTCGTGCACCTCGACGCGCCAGCCCGCGTGGGCTCCCTCGTCGATGTGCGCGTCGAACACGCCGGGGCGTTCTCGTTGCGCGGCCTCCCGGTCGACACGCTGGCCCTCGCCTGACGCCTTCCGCTCAGCGGCCCCTCAAGACTCGTTCGCCGGACGAGAGCCCGCTTCCGCCAGCCGTCGCTTGGCCTCCGCCACCACTCCCGCCGGGAGCGCTCCTTTCGCGGCAGCGGCGATGTTGTTGCGCAGGTGCTCGATGTTGCTCGTCCCGACGATCGTCGTATCAAGGTCCGGGTTGGAGAGCGTGAACCGCAGCGTGAACTCCATCCGGCTCATCCCATCCAGCAGGTCATCCAGCCGCGCCCCTTCCCAGCGGTCACGTGCCGTCGCCCCGGGCACCATGTAGTTCGCCCGGTGCTCCCAATCGGTCGGCGCTCCGCGCGCCGCTCCGCCCCTGATAACGATCCCCGCCCCTTCCGCCGAAGCCTTCGCGATCGCGTCCTCGTGCTCTCGCTGCAGCGCCGAATACGGGATCTGGAACTCATCGAATACGCCCATCTCTATCTGTTCGATGAGGTTGGGCAGAGTCCCGGACATGCCAACGAACCTCACCTTGCCTTCCCGCTTGAGCGCCATGGCCGCCTCCAGCGCACCGTGCTCCTCCAACTCCACCCGCGAAGGGCTGGCATGGAACTGCACGAGGTCGAGGTGGTCCGTCTTCAATCGCTGCAGGCTCTGCTCGACGGCCGCCCTGATGTTCTCGGCGGTGAAGATGTGTCGCGGCCGTTCGCCCGCCCCCGGTGGAGGCGCGCCGATGATGCAGCCGCACTTCGAAGCCAGGAAGTACTCCGATCGGCGATGCGAGATGAACCGCCCGATCAGCTCTTCGCTCCGGCCGTAGTCAGGCGATGTGTCGATGAAGTTGATCCCGCCGTCCAGCACAGCGTTCAGGACCTGCTCGGCCACTGCGTCCGGGACCTCCGGGCCCCTCGGCGCCCCTCGCAGCTCCATGGCGCCGTAGCCCAGCCTGGTCACCTCAAGGCCCGTCTTCCCCAGCTCGCTCCGCGGCAGTTGAGTCATCGCTTGTTGTCCTCCGTCTTCAACGTGATCCCGCTCGAACGTGGGAGAGGCTAACACGCTCCGCGAGGGCCCGCCCATGGGCCAGCTGCCGCCGTGATCGCGCTTTACCGCGCGCTTCACGACGGTAGTCTCGCTCGCAGTCCGCCTCGTTTGACCGCGGAGACTCGCCCCCATAGTCTCTCGACGGCGGCTGGTGGCATATTTGCTGGCCGCTCTCAGCCCGCTCGCCGCGCTTCAGTCTGCCGCCGCAGGAGACCAGCATGCCCGCCTACAACAAACCCATCCCCGAACCCGACCCCATCACCCAGCCCTTCTGGGATGGTGCGAAGGCCGGCAAGCTCATGCTTCCTCGCTGCACCACGTGCAACCGCGTGCACTGGTACCCCCGCGTAATCTGTCCCCACTGCCACGCCACGGATATCGAGTGGTTCCAGGCCAGCGGCGACGGCCACATCCATACGTTCGCCGTCCAGCACCGGGCCTTTGGTGGCTGGGCCGACGAAGTGCCGTTCGTCACTGCGTACATCGACCTCAACGAAGGTGACCGGATGTTCACCGTCCTCCGTGGCGTCGACCCGCAGAGGCCCGCCGAGATCCGTATCGGAGCCCGGGTCCGCGTGGAGTTCGAACCCGCGAGCGAGGACGTCCACATCCCGTTCTGGCGCGTCGTCTAGCCCCTCAGGAGGAACTGATGCCTGGTGTACTTTCCCGGGCTGCGGCCATCGTCGGCGCGGCCGAATCCAACGAGATCGGCTACCTCGAAACCCCCATGTCGGCTCTCCAGCTCCACATCGAGGCGATCAAGAACGTCAGCACCCAGACCGGGATCCCCATTTCCCGCATCGACGGCGTGTTCGGTGCCGGCGTCTCCTCCCAGATCGCCGAATACCTCGGCCTTCACCCGAAGTACATCGACACGACTTCCGTCGGTGGCTGTTCCTTCGAAATGCACGTCCACCATGCCCTCGCGGCTATCCACGCCGGGATCATCGAGGTCGCGCTCGTCACCCACGGCCAGATCGGCTGGTCGGCCCGTGCCACCAGGGGACGCGGCGCCGGCGGCGGGCGCGGTCCCGGTGATCCCTGGAGCCCCGAGGCCCAGTTCGTCGCGCCCTACGGCGTCTCCGGCGCCCCTTCCAACTATTCGCACGCCATGACTCGCCACAATCATCGCTTTGGCACGACGCCCGCCGACTTCGCTCACATCTCGGTCGTCACCCGGCAGTGGGCGACCCTCAATCCACGCGCCATCATGCATTCGAAGGAGACGCACCCCGAAGGCGGGCCGATTACCGTCGACGACGTCCAGAACTCGCGCATCGTCTCCTGGCCGCTCACCCTCCTCCACTGCTGCCTCGTCACCGACTACGGCGGAGCCATACTCGTCACCAGCCCCGAAATCGCCCGCACCCTTCGCACAAAGCCGGTGTGGATCGCCGGCGCCGGCGAAAACATGAGCCACTCAAACATGCTCGAAATGGAGGACTTCACCGCCACTTCAGCGGCTGCCTCGGGAGCAACTGCGTACACAATGGCCGCCATGGGACCAGAGGACATGGAGATGGCGATGGTCTACGACTCGTTCACCGTTACAGCCGGGATCACCGTGGAGATGCTCGGGCTCGCCCCGCGCGGCGAAGGCTTCCGCCTCTGGAAGGACGGCCACGCGGCCCCCGGCGGCCGCCTCCCAATCAACACCAACGGCGGCGGCCTCTCTTTCAACCACTCCGGCATGTACGGCATGCAACTGCTCGTCGAGGCCTACCGCCAGCTCTCCGGCATCGCCGAAGACGGCGTCCACGGCCTGCCCGGCAAACAGACAGCCGCCCGGTCGTGCATCGTCAACGGCACTGGAGGCAGCCTCTCCACCACCGGCACCCTGATCCTCGTCGCCGACTGACAGCCTCGGCACGCCGCGAAAGACTCTATTCGCAGGGCAAGCTTCGGCCGTCCGCTTGAGTTCGGCGAGGTGGCCAAAGCGCCCACCCGATCGAGCTCGACCGGGACTGGAATTCGGCCACCGAAAGGTGGGAGGCCGCCCTCGAAGATGAGCACCGGTCTGGCAGCGGGTCTCTAGCGCCACCGGCGCGCTGGGAACACTGTCCTCGCGGCATATACTGCCCCGATGGACGGCCGCACGGTCGCCGAGTTCTATGACGAGCCTGGCATGGAGTGGTGGCTGCGCTGGAGCGGACACCATTTTCACGCTGGATCCGAAGAGGCCACGGTCGCGCTGGCCGCGCGAGCCGCGGACCACGGATTCGCATCAGGCGGGCGCGTTGTCGAAATCGCCTCCGCGCTCGGTGCCCCAGCGCGCTTCCTTGCCCGGCGCTTCGCCTCCACCATCGTCTGCATCGACATGGACCAACGAATGCATCGGGCCGCCCATCAGATTACGCGCCGCGAAGGGCTCGATTTATTGGTTCATCCGGTACGCGCGCGGACTGAACGCCTGCCACTGGCTGACGCCAGCTGCGACGGCGCCTGGAGCCAGGATGCGCTCTGTCACATGGACAAAGGACCGGTATTGGCGGAGGTTGCACGGGTCTTACGGCCGGGCGGCGTGTTTGCTTTCTCCGATTTCATCGCCCGCCCCGGGATCACAGCCAGCGATCTCGACGCAGTGCGGCGGCGCTCGGCGTTCCCTTCGCTGTTTACTGTCGCCCAGTACGTGGCGGCCCTGGCCGGCCTCGGCCTCGACGTGCTCCTGGCGGAGGACTGGACGAATGAAGTGGTCAGCGCAATGCCCACCTCGCGCAAAGACGACGAGCTGTGGCGGCGGCGGTACGTCGAGCGCTGGGGCGAAGCGGCGGCAGTCGCACAGGAGGAAGCAGGCGAGACCTGGACAGCGCTCATGGGTGTGGGGAGGGCGGGCTACGGCGTGTTCATCGCTCGCCGCCGGGCCGCGCTCACACCAGCAACGGTCTAGAAAACGCTCCCGACGAGATCCGCCTCCTTGATGCCTGCCACAAGATCCTGCCACCCGGAGTCGTCTGCCGGCACCCACGCCCGCAGATGTTCCAGGTCCATCATTTCCTTGACGTCTGCGTTCGTGTAATCCATCGACGCCAGGATCTCCACAAACCGGCGCCCAGTCTCTTCGGCGAGTCCCGGCCGGGCCGCGAAGCCGCAGTGCGAAAACGGCCGGCTGCGCCAGAGCACCCGGTAGGCGGCCGGGTTCAGCCGCCCGCGTTCCACAAGGATGTTGAAATAGGGTTCGAACAGCGTGGCAGCGTCCACCTTCCGATCTTCAATCGCCGCCACAATGGTCAGGACGTCGAGCGCGCGCTCACCCCCCGCTGAGTCTTTGGGCTCCAACTCGACGATCTCGCACTCCTTGCCGAGGTTGAGGCCATCCTGGCGGAGCTGGTGCATCGGGATGATGCACAGCTCACTGGAAAGGGGTTCCCCAAGAGCGACTCGCTTCCCTCGCAGGTCAGCAGGGCCGGTGAGCTGCGAGTCGGCCCGAGCGAGCATGATCGTCGTCACCTCGCGATCGGTGTCTCGCATCGCCAGCGTGCGACAGGCTCCCCCGCTCTGGATGAGAGTCTGCGCGTGAGCCATCGGTGCGTTCCAGGCAATGTCGATAGCTCCCGCCATGAGCGAGCGATCGAGCGCTTCGTACGTCGAGAACAGCGCATAGTCCAGCGGCATCCCTTTGGCGATGAATTGCTCGCGCACCGTCCGCCAGATAGTCACGCCGTTAGGATTGGAAGCCTGTGCTCCCACGAGCAGCGGTCGGTCCATGGTGTTCCCCT
>JBGPOS010000079.1:0-15352 GCA_041488155.1 Tepidiformaceae bacterium | reverse complement strand
TGAAGCGCAAACGTCGACAGACCGCGCCACCGCCGCCCGCGCCACTGTCGACACCTGCGAGCTGACCATCGAACGGCTGCACCACGAACAGGCGGATCTCGCCCGCCTCCTTGCCGAAGGCGATCAGGTGGCCGCTCGCCACGAGCGCCTCCTCGCCGTCCGCGCCAGCGAGCGCCGGCTCGCAGATTTGCAGGCCGAGGCGCGCCAGCACGAGTCGACCATCGCCGCCGCCGAAACCGAGATTGCCGGAGAGCGCACGAGGTTGACCGCGGCCATCACCACCCTTCAAGAGAACCTTTCGCGGGCGGAGTCGCTGGCTGCCACCCTCCCTGGAGTCAGGCTGGACGAGGGGAGTTGCCGGGACGAGCATGCCGAACTCGTCGCGCTCGAGACACGCCTGGAAGCCGCGGTCGCTGCAGACCAACGCCTCCGTGAGCGGTGCGCCGGCCTGGACTCGGAAGCCGGCCAACTTCGAAAGCTCGCACAGGAGCTCAAGGAGCGGTCAGCCCAGCTCGACGGAGTCGCGGTCTGTCCGGTCTGCCGCCAGCCACTCAGCCCCGGCGACCTCGACCACGTCCGCGATGAGTACGCCGCGCAACGCCGCACTCTCGGCGATCAGTATCACGCGGCGCTCGAGAAGTCGGCCCAGACCAAAGCCGAGGCTGACCTGCACGGTGTCGAGGCCGCGGCGCTCCAACGCGACCTGCGGTCGCGGAAAGACTCCCTCCATGCCCGCGAAATCGACCTCCATCAGCGCCTGACCATCGCGGAGGAGGCCACCACGGTCGTCCCCGCGCTGAGCGAGTCGCTCCACCTCACGGAAGAGATCCTCGCAAGCTGTGCATTCGCTGTCGAAGCCCACGGCCGACTTGCGAATGCCCGCAGTGCGCTCCTGGCGACGGCGTACGACTCCGCCGCCCACGCGGCCCTTCGCCAGGAGCTGCTGCAGCTCGACGGCGTCGAGGAGTCGTATCGGGACTGGTTGATGGCGGGTGAGCGGTCTGCCAACCTCGGTGTTCAGGTCGAGCGAGAGGAGCGGGACCTCGAATCGCGCCGCGGAGACCTCGCCACCGCCCAAAGTGTGGCGGCTGCCGCCAGCGAGGCCCTCGCTGCAGCCAGCGACGTCGCGCCTCGACTGAACGCCGGCGAGACAGAGCTCGCGGCGGCCCGCCAGGAGGAAGCCGACCTCGCTCGCAAGCAGGGACGGCTGGAGCAACAGCAGCAGACCTTGCGGGACCTCCAGACAAGCGTTGAGGCGGCCCTCGACCAGGCGAGCGCTCTCGGCGAAGAGGAGTCGCTTTATGGCGACCTCTGGCGTGCCTTCGGCAAAGACGGGGTCCAGGCCATGCTCATCGACCAGGCACTCCCCCGCATCGACCGCACCGCCAATGACATGCTCGACCGCATGACCGGCGGACGCATCCACGTCGCCTTGACTACCCTGCGCGAGTCGGCCACCCGCGGCATGGTCGAGACGCTCGACATTCGCATCAGCGACGACCTTGGGACCCGCGACTACGAGATGTACAGCGGGGGCGAGGCCTTTCGGGTCGACTTCGCGCTTCGTATAGCCCTCGCCCGGCTCCTCGCCGAACGAGCCGGAGCAGAACTTCCCACGCTCATCATCGACGAGGGCTTCGGCAGCCAGGACGCGGAGGGCATCGACCGCCTTGTGGAGGCCCTCACCGCAATCTCTGCAGACTTCCGCCTTATCCTCGTGGTCACCCACATCGAAGAACTCCGCGAACGCTTCGACCGCCGCATCGAGGTCACGAAAGACCCCACGCGAGGCTCATTCGCGCGCGTCGTGTAATCCCACGCTCGTTGCCCCGACGCTCCCCCGTTGCTAGGCTGACTCTTCGGGGCAGGGTAGCTCAGCTGGTTAGAGCGTGCGACTCATAATCGCAAGGTCAGGGGTTCGAGTCCCCTCCCTGCTACCAATCGTTCGAAGCTGAACTCGACAATAATTCCTTCACGCTGTCATCCCGGAGTGGGGCGCATACCGATGATCGAACGGGGGACGGAGGCGGATGAGTGCTCGTCGCTATGGCTGGGCAGCGAAGCGGCTGCGGCTCCCGCCAGTGACGTGTGAAGTCAGGAGTCGTGCGGGCGACCAGACCAACCCGATCTTCGTTCCCCCATTCGGCTGTTGCGCGCTACAGTAGGCACAGAGACCCCGTGGCGAACCAGATCTCTCGCCTGGACGTGGACACCATGCAGGGGGTTTAGCCGAGTGCGAACACCGCCCGGCCAAGAGCGGCGAATTGATGTGAGATCTGCCGCGGTCCTGCTTTTCCTGTTTGCCCTTACCCTCCTGACACTGACCAGCTCGGTATCGCCAGCGTCCGCCGTCGGACCTCCAACAGTCACCTCGCTCACGCCGGCAGCTGGTCCGCCCTCAGGCGGCACCACGGTGTTCGTCACGGGGACGAACTTCAGCGGCGCCACGAGCGTGACCCTCGGCGGTGCCGCTGTGGGATTCAGCCCGATTAACGACACGAGCCTCAGCTTCGTCACTCCAAGTCACCCGGCGGCCACACTCGACGTCGCCGTCACCACTCCCCTGGGCACGAGCCCGAACACACTCGCCGACAACTTCACTTACTTGCCGGCGATCAGCACCATCTCGCCAACCTTCGGGTCCACGTCCGGCGGCACCGTCGTCTCGATTACCGGCACCGGTCTGCTCGGCACGACGGTTGTCAATTTCGGCGCTACCGCGACCACGGTGACCGTGGTAGACGACTCCCACGCCCTGTCCCCGGCACCCTTCGCCCTGGCCGCGGGGGCTGTCCACGTCGTCGCTCTAACCCCCGGTGGAGCTACCGCAGCGACCTTCGCGGACCTGTTCACCTATGTGGCCGGCCCGACTGTCTCCAGCGTCAGCCCCACCCTGGGCCCGGTCGCCGGCGGCACCCACCTGACCGTCACCGGAGCGGGATTCACCGGCGCAACCACCGTGGACTTCGGTTCCGCCATAGCCATCCCTGTGGTCGTGACCGACACCTTGATCAACGTGACCTCACCCCCCAATCCAGCCGGCGCCGTCGATGTGCGCGTGGTAACCCCGGCCGGCACCAGCCCGATTTCAGCGTCGGCCGGCACCTTCACTTATGTCGCCGCGCCTGTTGTGACATCGGTGGTCCCAGCGAGCGGCCCGGAGGCCGGCGGAACGGCGGTCACAGTCACGGGCACCTCGCTCGCAGGAGCGACGACGGTCAAGTTCGGGGAACAGCCGGCCGTGCCAACCTTCTCCGACGCCACCCACCTCACTGTAATCTCCCCCGCCCACACCCCCGGCGTGGTCGATGTTGTCGTCATCACCCCTGGCGGCATAAGCCCGACCACAGACGTCGACCACTTCCTCTACGTTGCCGCTCCTTCGATCACAGGTTTGTCCCCCACCGCCGGCCCCGAAGCCGGGAGCACGGCCGTCAACATCACGGGTGCAGGGTTCACGGGGGCATCGAGCGTGACCTTCGGAGGGGTCCCAGCCCTCTCCTTCGCCGTGTTCGACGACACCCGCCTCACAGTCGTGTCGCCTCCGCATTCGCCCGGCATCGTCAACGTAGTCATCACCGTGGGCGGGGCCTTCAACGGCAACTCACGGTTCAATAAGTTCACCTACTTCGGAGCCCCTTCGGTCACAGGGGTCTCGCCCTCCCGCGGCCGGCTGTCCGGTGGCAACCTCGTCACGGTCACCGGATCGGGATTCACCGACGCTACCGTCGTGTCTTTCGGCGGTGTTCCCGCCACGCCGACGCCCATCGACGAGTCGAGCCTCGTCGTCGCCGCACCAGCTCACGTTGCCGGAACTGTCGATGTCGCCGTGACTGCCCGCGGCGGCACCAGCTCGATCGTGGACGCAGACCACTACACCTACGTCGAAGCCCCAACGGTCGTCTTCCTTGCGCCTTCCTCCGGCCCGGCTGCGGGAGGAGTGACGGTCGCGATCACCGGGACGGGATTCACGGGGGCCGCCGAAGTGCGTTTCGGTGCTACAGGCGCGGTACCTACGGTGCTCGACGACAGCCACCTGACGGTCTCCACACCCCCGCACTCCGGCGGCACGGTCGAGGTCGTCGTGATGGCCCCCGGCGGACCAAGTCCGGTCACCGTCGCCACCACCTTCACCTACACCGGCACGGCGCTCGTCTCCTATTCGCTTTCCTTCTCCTGGAGCTTCGTGGTTTGGGCTGGCGCCAATGGCATGAGCGTCTCCGACGCCCTTCGCGGTCGCGAGTCCCCCAACGACCCCAACACGAACGACATCTTCATCCGCGTCGTTGCGCTCTACCGCTGGAACTCCATCGCCGGCGTCTGGCAGATCTATCTCACCGAGAACGAGAACAACCCCGGTTTGAACGAATTTTCGACGATGGTGACCGGCACAGCTCTCTGGATCCTCATGGACGCACCTGGAACCATGGTCTGGACGGTCCAACTGGGCTGAGCGCAGTTGCTATCCCGCTCCACGCAGGTGCCGAACAGGACGTCGAAATCGCCATCGTTCCCCGTCGCCCGTGACCCAGAGGCCTTCGAGCAACGGACGCAACTCCTCCTCCGTTGAGAAGGCTCGGACCAACCGCAGGCGCGGCCGGACGACCTGGAGAGTTGGGCTCGATTGAGGTGCCGGGAGACTCGTACCCATCGGCTAGATCTTCGACCGCGACCGCCGGTCCTGAACCCGGTCTGGGGTTGCGGAGGAGGGATATACTTAGCCAGTGGTGAACCGACCGATCCGAGCGCTACTGGTTGTCTTCGCGTTCGCCGCTGTCGCCGTCTTCATCTGGCTGGGAAGTGACCTTACCGCTGAGGAGTTCGACGATCTCGTGATGCGAAGCTGAACGGCACTCCGCCGCGAGTGGGCCGGATATGATCAGGAGGACGGCGTCGCTTCCCGCCCGGTCACTTACGTGACGAGCAGTGGACGGAACTACCCGGTGGAAACGCCCGGGTCGATGCCGAAGTAAAGGTCGCAGGCACGGCGCACTGCCGCCACTTCCAGCGACGGCGGCCGGTGCACAAATCGTGACTCTTCCATGATGAGCTGGAGAATGTCGCGAGCCTGGCAGCTTCGGAGGTTCCCTCCGCTCGCCTTGCGCACCATATCGACCGCTACAGCCACATTCTGCGCTTCGTAGTTGACTCCCATCGCGTTGGCGAATCGCTGGAAAAGCTCGGCCATCTGGCCCTCGGTTGGTTCCGGGATGTGGATCTTGTAAGGGATCCGCCGCATGTGTGCCTCTTCGAGCATCGAGCGGGGTTCGAGGTTCGTGCTGAAGCAAATCGTCGAACGGAAGGGGAAAGTGATCCGCTCGCCGGTGACCAGGGTCATCGTGTCTTCTTCCCGTTCAAGCGCCGCGATCCAGCGGTTCAGCAACATCTGCGGCGAAACCTGTTGCCGTCCAAAGTCATCGATGGCAAGCAGCCCGCCGTGTGCCTTCACGTGAGGCGGGGCCTGGTGGTAGCCGAGCGCCGGGTCATAGGCCAGGTCGAGGTCCTCCGGGCGCAATTCGCCCCCGACGAAGACGAACGGTCGCCGCACCCGCAGCCACCGGCGGTCACCACCGTCCCACTCGGGCGATTCATCCCCCTCGACCGCGACGTGCACAAGGTCGTCGTACAGCCGAATCACGTGCCCGCTCACGTACACAGCGACCGGCAGCAACACCACGCCGTGGATCGACTCGCCGCAGAGCTCCAAGATCGTCGTCTTGCCGTTCCCCGGCGCGCCCCACAGCATTGCCGGCCGGCCCGAAGTCAGAGCCAGGCAAACTTTCGCCACCACGTCGCGCCCAAGCACCAGTTGCTGAAGCGCTTTCACCATCCGGGAGGGGTCGGCGCCGCCTGAATCGCCGTCCTCGTCGAGGTGCGCGAAGTACTCCTGGATCGGCACCGGCACGGGCCCCACGTAGCGAGTCCTCTCAAACGCGCTCTCTGCCTCATGGAGTCCGAGTTCGGTCAGCCGGTAACGCCACTCTGACTCGAGCCGGCCAGAAGCCGAGGTTGTCTCCACCAGGCGGGCGCGCTTGAGTTCGTCGATGAGCTGCCGGGCGATCGCGGGCGCGATTTTCATCGCGCCCGCCACGCCGGCTGGCGTGGGCATTGGCGTGCGATACAGGGTTTTCAGGGCCAGGTCTTCAATGAATCGCTGGGGCAGTCCCAGGTCAGCTACCGAATCGGGAGCCGTAGGGAGGACCGGGAGGGTGCGCAGCCGCGGCCGTTGTGTGCGCGGCTCTTCGGGCGGGACTTCACGGTCGCTCGCCATCGCGAGCGCACCGATGACCTCGGGGCGGCCCTGCTCCATCCTCTTCCTCGCGTCGACCGGCGCCATAACATGGCCCCGAACCAGTTCGTTCTCATGTCATTGTCGGCGCGGAAGAGGCCCCGGGAGAGGCCAACGGGGCCCCAGCGATCGGTACAACCGGTAACAGGAGGGTGAACCGGGGGATGCGGTCCGGCTACGTGCCCGCCGTTGTCGAAGGTTCCTCCGCGGGTACCGCCGCGAAGCAGCCCTCCATCTCCCACATCAACCACCACTCGCGCCGTGCTTCCATTCGAAGGAACGATTTCCCATCGCGCAGGACCCGCGCTGTCTCTTCGAACCCCGCCTTGCGGAAGCAGTGCTGGGCTCGCTCGTTCCACTCCAGCGTGTGCAGGTAAATGCGCCGAAAAGGTGTGGTCGCCCACAGAAGCCGCAGGAACGCTATCGCCGCCTCCGATCCCAATCCGTGCCCCCGCCACTCCCTTCGTCCGATGCTGATCCCGAACTCAGCCGAGTCGCGAGCCGAGTCAGCGTTGTAGTACATCACGTTGCCGATGTGCAACCCCTCCCGGGTGTCCACCGCGAACATTCGCCGGCGTGGGTCGACGAAGCCGAGGTCGCGCTCGACGTGCTCGACGAACTCGGAGAACGTCATCGCGAGCGGCAGTGCACCGTCGTACATAGCCCCTTCGGGATCGCGCCGCCACTCGAAGTCGTCGAGAGCGTCTTCCCGGCTCTTGAGGCGCAGCCGTAGGCGGGTCGTCTCGGCCACGACCTCACACGGCCGTAAGTCTCGTTCCCCGATCAAAGGCTCGCCCCGAGCGCCCTGGCCGCCTCTGCCAGTATCCGCCGTTCATTGTCGTAGCTGAGCTTGCGCCCCGCTTCCGCTATTGGCATCCACTCCACTTCGTCGAACTCCGCGTCGTGATCGGCGACATCGCCGCCGGTCGGTTCCATCAACCAGTGGTGCACGAACTTGTGGTACCGCACGGGGCCGGCTGTGAACCAATACTCGATCGCCCCGAGTCTCTCGCCCAGCTGCACGAGGAGGCCTGTCTCCTCTCGCACTTCACGCAGGGCGGTCGCTTCGATCGATTCGTTGTCGTCTGGCGTGCCCTTGGGCAGCCCCCAAATCGAGTCCGCGTTCCGCCCGCAGAGCACTACCTCCACCTCTCCCGCCTCCGTCTTCCGCCAAACGACCCCGCCTGCCGAGACCGTTTCCACCGCGGCCCTTCTCGCTACCACTTCGCCAGACCCCCACGACCCGCGACCGGCTCGGACGCCGCCGCGAGAGCCGATTTCACTGCCTCCTCGAAGCTTCCCGGCGACCGCTTTGAGAACTCAAGCAGGGCGCTCAGTGCTTCATCGCCTCCCGTTTCACCCAGCGCTTCTATGGCGGACAGGATCACCTCACTGTCCTCGTCCTCCAACAGCTCGCCGAGCGGCCCGAGCGTCTCCTCCGACCCGATAGAGCCTGCCGCGAGGACAGCCTCGTAGCGGAACTCTGGATCCGCCGAGGCGAAGTCCTGCACCAGGTTGTCGACCCAGCGTCCGTCCCCGGAGTCACCCATCGCCCTCAAGGCAGCGATGTGCAGCCGTCGATCCGGGTCGTCGTACGCTTCCGCGACGATCTCCGCGACCGAACGCAGATTCCGGGGGCCGAGCGCCGCGATGGCGCCGGCTCGCACTTCGACTGGCTCAGCCACGTCTCGCGCGCAGGTTTCGAGCGCCGCCACAATCGCATCACCGCGGGCTGCGTCGAACTTTTCGCACTCCCGCAGCATGACGAAGTGATTCAAGCAGTCCGCCGCCGCCGTGCGCACGGCGACCTCCACGTCACCCCGCAGGATCGCCACCAGCCGATCAGCTACGGCGCGGTCTTCCGTCTCCCATAGCGATTCCACCGCGCGGAGTCGCACACTCGCGTCCTCGTCGTCGAGGCCGACCTTGCCCAACTCCACGAAATCGAGCACAACGTCGTCTTCGGCGAGCTCTGTGGTTCGGACGAGCAGCTCTTCCCTCGTCCCCGCAGGCAGCCCCGGCCATGCCCTTGCGAGCTCAGCGGCTTCCTCCGGTCCGAGAGCGCTCAGAGCTGTCAACTGTGTCCACGTCGGCTCATCGCCAGCGGCTACAGCCCGCAGCAGCGCCCCCAGGGTGTCGGATGCCGTGGGAGCCATGGAGCCAAGTTTAGCACCTCACGCTCGCGGCTCGATTTCAGCCCGCAGCGGCCGGCCGAGCAATGCCGTCACCGCTTCCAAGACCGTGGTGGCTCCCTCGAGTACCGCGCACACCTGCTCCGTGATAGGCATCTCAACGCCTGCAGCTCGTCCAAGTTCAAGGGCGACTGAAGCCGTCGCGGCGCCTTCGACAGTCTCCCCAATCTCATCGAGCGCTGCTCGCACTGTGGCGCCGCGCGCCAACAGCTCCCCGAGTTGGTGGTTGCGGCTCAAGGGCGAAAAGCACGTCGCGGCGAGGTCGCCAACGCCGGCCAACCCGAGGAACGTCGCCGGTCGCGCTCCCATCGCCTCGCCGAGCCTCGTTATTTCGGCCAACCCGCGAGTCACAAGCGCGGCCACCGCGTTCGTCCCGAAGCCGAGCCCCGCAGCCGCTCCGGCCGCGATCGCGATCACATTCTTCAGTGCTCCACCCAACTCCACCCCAACGACGTCATCTGATGCGTATACCCGGAACGCCCCTCCCGAAAGCGCGGATTGCCACGTCTTGGCCATCGCCATCGATCGGGACGCGACCACCGCCGCCGCCGGCAACCCCCGTGCTATCTCGTGAGCCAGGTTCGGCCCTGACAGCGCCGACACCGCTTCGCGCTGCCACCCCGACTCCATCAGCACTTCGCTCATGCGCTGCCCGCTGCCCTGTTCGAGCCCCTTCGCGGCCGATAACACCGGAGTACCTTTCGCATCGCTGAGCGATGCACACGCGTTCCGAAAGGACTGCGCCGGGACCGCCACGACATATCCGTCGAATCTGCCAGCCTGGGTCTCCCTCGCCTGCACGACCACCCCGGACGGCAGCACCACTTCCGGCAGGCGAGCGATGCCGCGCCGCGCCTCGACCCGCGCCGCCTCATCCGAGTCACGTACCAGGAGCGAGACCGAATGCCCGTTTCGGGCCAGCAGCCAGGCGAGCGTGGTCCCCCACGATGTCGCGCCCACCACAACGAAATTGCCCACGCTGCTCAGCCCGCTGCGGCTCTATCGCCGCCCTGCCCGATGCGCGGTTCCGTCCCGGCCAACAGCCGCCTGATGTTCGGAATGTGCCGGTATTCGACCACCGCCACCGCGAACAGCGCGTAGAACCCAAACGCCCATGGTTCCCACCCTAGAGCCGCTGCGACCACGACGACGCCCGCCGAAAGTGGTGTCCCCACCACGGACATCAGCGACACGTATCGCGTCGGGACCACCAGCGCAAGCGCGATCAGCGGGAAAACGAGCGCCACCAGCGGCGCCAACCCAAGGACACCCCCGAACGCCGTCGCCACTCCACGCCCGCCCCGGAATCCAGCGAACACCGGCCATACGTGGCCCACGATCGCCGCCGCGGCGCCTGCGGCGGCAGCCCCGTCATCGTCGAACGCGAACCGCCCCAGCAACGCCGGACCGACCCCCTTGCCGATGTCCGCGATGAGCACGATCCCCGCCGCAAGCCTTCCCGCAGTGCGCAGGACGTTCGTCGTGCCCGTTACGCCGCTCCCGGACTTTCGAATGTCGCGCCGCAGCCAGATGTACCCTACGACCAGTCCTGACGGGATAGACCCAACCAGGTATCCGATCAACGCAGTACCCACGTAGCTGCCGATCATGGTCGCGCATCATCCCCGCTCCTCGCCCTGAACACCAGCCGGATGGACGTTCCCTCGAAGTCCCAGGCTTCCCGAATCGTCCGCTCGAGATACCGTCGATAACTGAAGTGCAGCAGGGCCGGGTCGTTCACGAACAGCACGAATGTCGGCGGTTCGATGTCGGTTTGCGTCGCGTACAGCAGCTTGAATCGCCGGTTCCTGATAAGCGGTGGCACATGGTCGCGGATCGCCCGTGTCAGTTGCGCGTTGAGCTCGGCCGTCGGCACCCTGCGCCGTCGAGACTCCATCGCCTGGGTTGCGAGCTCGAGTAGCCGCCCAAGGCCCTTCGCCTCCAGGGCCGAAATGAACGTGACCATCGCCCAGGGGACGAATTGCAGCCTTCCACGCATTTGCCGGTCGGCCCACTCTCGGCGCTCCGCGGCGTCCTCCCAGAGGTCTATCTTGTTCACCGCCACAATCAGGCCTTTCGAAGCCTCGATCGCCAGCCCGGCGATGTGCGCATCCTGCGCGGTCACCCCCTCCGTTCCGTCGACCACCAGCACCGCGACGTCGCAACGCTCCACCGCCGTCCTGGTCCGCATGACCGAGTGAAGCTCAACTCCCTGCCCCAGTTTGCCCGGTTTGCGGACCCCGGCGGTGTCGATGAGCGTGAACGCCCCCTCCGGTGTCTCAACGTCTGAGTCAATCGCGTCTCGCGTGGTCCCGGGAACTTCGCTGACGATTACCCGCTGCTCTCCCAAGATTGCGTTGAGAAGCGCCGACTTTCCGACGTTGGGTCGCCCGATGATCGCAATCCGGACCCGGTTCGACTCGACCGTCGCGCCGCTCTCTGGCAAGCGGCGTACGACCTCGTCCAACATCAATCCGACGTTTATGTCGTGCAAAGCGCTTACCGGGAGCGCTTCTCCCAGCCCCAACCCAGAAGCATCGGCGATGCCCGTGGCTTCTCGTCGCTCGTTGTCTGCCTTGGTCGCCACCACAATCACCGGGACGGCAGCGCGTCGGATGACGTCGATGATGTCGTAATCGCTGGTAGTCAACCCGTCCTTCGCATCCAGGCAGAGAATGATCAGCGCTGCGCTCGCCATCGCCGTCCGGATCTGCTCGACGATCTGGGCCGCGTAGACGTTCTCGAGAGCGGTCTCGAACCCGCCGGTGTCGATCAAGCGAAACCGGCGGTCGAGCCACTCCACGTCTGCCTCCACCCGATCCCGCGTCGTACCAGCTTCTTCTTCGACAATCGCCCTTCGCTCCCCGACGACCCGGTTGAACAGCGAGGATTTGCCGACGTTCGGCCTCCCCACGATCACAACCCGCGGGAGCGTCCCCACAGCTGCACTCATGGGACGGGCACTGGGTGAAGGACCACAATCAGCGCGTCCACGCCTTCCACCTTCACTCCGGCGGGCGGCACAACCGTCACCGGATAAAGACCGGTTCCCGCGGATCCGCCGATCAGCGAAACCGTCGCTTTGAAGTCGCTCGGCTTCAGCGTCGCCAGCGTAGCGAGAGGTCCCGAGACCCTCACCTGGACGATGTACACCCCCGGCTCTGCGGTCAGCCCCAGCGGGAATTCGAAGAGCGGGGCGAGGGCCACCGAAGCCCAGCCACAGGGGGTAGCGGGCTGGCTTCCGCCGCAATCAATCGGCCTGATCTCAACCCGCACCACGACCGTCTGGCGTTCCGTCGAAACGTTCGACGGGCGCTCTATCTGTCGCGTCTGGGTGATGTTCCGCGTCGCGCCCGTCACGTCGAGCTTCTCGATCGTTAGTTGCTGCAAGCTGTCGACGAACGCCTTCACCCCCGTGACGACAACCACGGGCGGCTCGATTGAGACGTTGGCCACAAGGTACCCGGCTGCAGGTGATCCCACGATCGAAGGTGAGAGCGCGACTGTCCGCTGGGCGAGTGTCTGCTTGATCCGGAAGGTCACCTTCGCCCGAGATTGCGAAAGAGCTACGGCCACGGCGTTGCCCGTGCCTGCCTGTGTCCTCGCCACGAGGTCGCCTTCAAGCACCACCGTGGCGTCGCGCGCGCCGCTGAGATTCACGTCGACGTCAACCGACTTTACGCTCGCTACGAGCTCCGGCAATCCTCGAATCTCCACAAACGGCGGGTCGACCGAGGGGGAATCGGTCTCCTCGTAGCCGGCAGGCAGCACGCCCGTGCGGTTTATCTGCACCGGCACTTCCCGGACTTCAGCCTTCTTCAACGTTACCTGGACGCTGGCGGGAATCGCACCCACGACGCTCACACCGTCACGTCGTGACTCAACCTGAACCGGGCGGCTCACGGTCGATCCAGGGTCGATGTTGGAGACATTGACCGTCGCTTTGAAATCCCCGGCCCGTAACTGAGGTAGGTCCCGCTCCCTCGCCTCTACTCGAACCTGGATCGACTGGAGATCGACCACGAGGTATCCGTCTGGGACGTTGACGGCTTCCACCCGCACGAGCGGATCGTTCTCGCCAACTGGAGCCACCCCCGTTACACGTGGATTCTCGACGTCCTGAAGGGCAAACCAGACTCCGAACGCGGCCACGAAACTGAACGCAGCGAGTGCCCAATGGCTGTGGACGTTCGACACACCCTTCCGGCCGAGGTCGAGGACAAGCCGCCCGGAGGACGTCGCCGAACGCCCGATCCGGTTCATACTGGCACACCCGCGGCCCCATTACGCGCGCCGGCTGCCGCAGCGGCTGGGTCGAGAAGCCACTCCAGCACCACCCGTAGCCGTCTTTCGTCCGCCACGTGAGTCAATCGACCAGCCAGCGCGACGCTGATAGTCCCCGTTTCCTCAGAAACCACTACGGATAGCGCGTCAGTTTGCTCGGTGATGCCGATCGCCGCGCGATGACGCGTCCCGAGGTTGCGCTGTCCGCTTCGCAGGTCCGTCGTCAGCGGCAGTACACAGCCCGCGGCCACCACTCGCTCGTCGCGCAGGACTACCGCCATGTCGTGCAACGGGGAGTTCGGATAGAAGATCCCGGCCAACAGTTCAGGTGAAATTCGCGCGTCCACGGGGATGCCGGTCTCGATGACGTCCTGTAAGCCGGTGTCACGCTCCAACACGAACAGGCCTCCGTGGCGCTCAGCCGACATCCGCCCCGCCGCCTTGACCACCGAGTCGATCACCTCTTCAAATTGCGGCCGGTTCAGCCACCCTCGCAGCCCCGTCCGGCCAAGCCGGTCCAGCGCCCGCCTGATCTCTGGCTGGAAGACGATGGCGGCCCCGATCAGCAGCGCCGTGAATGAGTTATCTACAAGAAAGTTGATGACCTTGAGATCGAAGAGGCGCCCGAGCACGACCGCCGCCAGGAGCAACGCCAGCGCGCCCCGCAACTGAGACATCGCTCGCGTTCCGCTCAGCAATCGAAGCGTCCAAAAAATGACCACTGCGATCAGCAGGACGTCGATGGCGCTCGACGCCCTGAACTGGCTCAGGATGTCACGGAAGTGGTTGAAGTCAGGCATGAATCAACGGAGGCGCCGCAGCGGCGGTTCTCCCAATGATACCGCCTCGATGGTCAGCGGCGGCCTCAGACCGAAATCTCTCCGGCGACTCCCAGCAGGAACGCAACCGTCGCGGCCTGCGCCCAGACCCTGTTCTCAGCCTGGTCGAACACAATCGCATGTTCGCTCTCGATGACTTCCTCGGTGATTTCCTCGCCGCGATGCGCCGGCAGGTCGTGCATGATGAGCGCGCCCGGAGCCGCTCTGGCCACGAGAGCCTGGTTGAGTTGATAGTTGCCGAAGTCGATCCGCCGCCGCTCCGCCTCCCGCTCCTGGCCCATCGAAACCCAGACGTCGGTATAGAGCACCTCGGCCCCACTCACCGCCTCCACAGGATCAGTGACGAGCGTGAGTCGACCTCCGCTGTCACTGGCCCGCGCGCTCGCCTCTGATATCACGGCTTCGGGCAGCATATAGCCGGGGGGTGATGCCATCCGCACGTCCATGCCCAGGGAGGTAGCGGTCAGGATCAGGCTCCCCGATACATTGTTGCCATCGCCCACGAACGCCAACGACCGCCCATGCAGGTCGCCCAGCTTCTCACGGACTGTCAGCAGATCAGCCAGGGCCTGGCACGGGTGCTCTTCGTTCGTCAGGGCATTGATCACGGGGATCGTCGAATACCGTGCGTACTCCTCGACGATGCTCTGCCCGAAGGTCCGGACAGCCACGATGTCGACGTACCGCCCCAGGACGCGCGCCACGTCCTTAATCGCTTCCCGCTCCCCCAGCCCGACTTCCTGCGGGGCAAGGTAGATTGTTTCGCCGCCGAGGTGCCGCATCGCTACCTGGAAGCTAACGCGCGTGCGCAGCGAAGGCTTTTCGAACAGCAGCGCGAGTTGCTTGCCTTCGAGCAGCCGTTGAGGCGCCCGCTTCAGCGACGAGGCCGCGTCGAGCAGAAATGAAATCTCCTCCCCGCTCAGATCGGCAGCGGAGAGGAGATGCCGGAGGCCATCTCTCATGCTTGAGAGTATACCATCGCTCGCAGGTGGCTCCTCGTCGCCTCAGCTTCATCTTTGCGACCTTCATTTCGGCGCCCGGTAGTCGTTACTTGAAGCAGGAGCAGTCGAAAGTGGAGTCGAACGGACGCCAGCGGGTCAATCCGAAGTTCGCGGAAGGCAAGATGTTCCTCCGCATGGAATGCGACGATTGCTCGGCGCGCTTCCACTTCGCTCAGACCCCACGTGTTACCCGCATTCCCCGCTGCCCCGCCTGTGCGAGCCTCTCAGCCCGCCCCGCTGTCTCCCTGCGCGCCCAGGGCTCAGCAGACACCGACCTGACACCAATCCCCCTCCCGTTGTCCACCGGTTGGCCACGGCGGCGCGCCTCCTAAACCGCTATTGTCGGTGTGCGCCCCGAAGACGGGCGCGTTGACCTCGTCCGGACGAAACGGCAAACCCGGCGAAAGCCGGTGACGCAAAGCTACGGGTCTAAACCCCACCGGGGCACGACAGCCGGGCTGCCGAAACGCGAAGGCTTCAGTCACTTGAGGTCTTGCGTAATGCCGCCAGCAGCCATCGTTTACGATGCCCTTCGCCTTCCCGAACCAGCTCGGATTCCCCTTGTCTACCAGCCGCACAGCCCCTCAAAGCCGAAGGTCGCCCCTTGATCTACGACCTCCTGGCGCTTGGCCTTGTGCTGATCGCTGCCCTTGTCGGGGCCCTCTGGCTCTTTGCCCGTCATCACTTCCGCGCGCGAATGGAGATCCGCCACCTGCGCCGGGCCGTCGACACCGATAGCCTCACCGG
>JBGPOS010000078.1:0-15393 GCA_041488155.1 Tepidiformaceae bacterium | reverse complement strand
GTGCCCTTCAGGGCGTCCGTCGGGCTGATCCCATCAGCTCCAACCCACGTCACCAGGCTCCACCGGAACGACAGCGAGTAGCTCGTCGTGTTCGTCAAGTCAATGATCTTGTCGAACCCGATGTCGCCTTCGTCGTCGTGCGCGATGACCAACACGTCCGTCAGCCCCAGGAGGCTGTTGGAGATCTTGATCCACGCCTGGCACTCATCGACCGACCCTGCCTTCGCCAAGGACGACAACGGGAATTCGAGAATGCCCGTCACAGCCGGGTCGTTGACCAGCGTCGAGAACGTCTGGACCCCGTCCACCTCGCCTCGTTCCCCGCTCCGCGTGCCGTTCAGGGCCCATGTCAGGACCTTCCCGTCACCCGACTCGAGGATGAAGTCGACCGTCTCGCTCGGGCTCGGGAGGCCCGTCACCGAGTTGTAGATGTTGTCGTTCGCCTGGCCCGTCTTCACCGGGTGCAGGCTCACCCCGAAGAACACCGCGCCAGCCCCGCCCAGGATGCCGGTGTCGCAGAAGCCGTCCCGGTCAAGCGCGTGGAACACCACGTACTTGTACTGGTCCGTTTCGCCCTTCTCCACCGTCACGTCCTTGTAGCCGCCCCAGGTCCAGTTGACCGTCGCTACGTTCGACGCCAGCGGATAGTGCTTGCCCCGGAAGTCCGGGTAGTCAGCGACCGCCGTGAGCGTGCTCACGCCGACCTTGTCGCCCGGCTTGCACTGCTTGCCGCCACCGAGCGCGTTCGTCACGCACCCGGAGTAGTCAAGCTTGAAGTCGCCGTTGGCGATCACCATGAACTCGCCATGGTTATCGCTGTAGACGACCAGCGTCCGCCCGAGGCCGGCCGCTTCGCCGCTGAGACCAGCGACGGTGTACGCCGCCCGGATGGCGTTGAGCTCGGCGATCAGGTTCGCCGCGTTCGCCGCCAGGACGATCGTCGGGTCGGCGATGCCGTAGCGGTTGATGCCGGGTTCGTTGGCGATCAGGCCCGGGATCGCGGTCCAGAGCTCGTACGACCGGTTGCCGAAGCCACCCGGTCCGTCGAATGAGAACGTGTCCCAGAGGTACCCACCGCCAGCAACGATCGCCGGTAGGTACGGCGAGCCGGGGATGTCGGTGAAGTAGTACGGGTTCGGGAACACCTGCACGCCGACCGCCGTGTTGACGGTCGTGCCCAGGTAGTACACGTCCTGCTTGCGCAGTTGCTTGATGAAGCCGGCGCCACGGTCGTCGACCGTGATTTCAGCCTCAGGTACGGGCGCGTCCCACATGTCGATGACACCGTCAGCCCAGATCGTGTCCCGGATCGCCCCTGGGACGATGTCGCTCAGAGCGGCACTGATCCCCAGAGGAGGCAGGTCGAGCAGGCTGAACGGCCCTTCGAATGGCACGGTGCCTGGCACAACCACCGCAACCGCCGTCCCCGCAGTGTGCGCCGCCGGTGTCGTCCGGTTCAGCACCCCAGGCAGGGCGTCGCCACGGTTCACCGAGACGCGCGTGCAGGTCCCCGTCACCGGGCCACACAGCGTCGTCGATGGGACGGTCACCACCGTGATCGCCGTCACCGTCACGATCTCGTTGTCGATACGCAGCTGGCTGCCGACGACGAGACCGAGCGCGGTGCCGTTCAGGATGAAGGTGGTCGTAGTCGAGGTCGCGTCCACCCGGAGCGTCGTGAGGTTGGCGAACGTGTTACCGCCCGCGAAGACGCCGTTCGGCGTAATCAATGCCTGCCCGTTCACGTTGCCGGGGGCAATCATGTAGTCGTACTGCGGTCGGAAGGCCAGGGCCAAAGCCCCGCCGAACAGCTGTCCCCAGTCGTCGGGCATCACCCAACGGCCGGCCGGCAGCCCTCCGCCATTGCTATCCGTGCCGGCCGCGCGGCCGGACGGGTTCGTTGTCAGGAACCACCCCTTGACTCGCCCGCGTACGAGCAGGTCTCGCGAAACGTTCCAGTCCGCCGTGTTGTCCTTGGCGTCCTTGGTCGCGTCCCACGGGTTGCTCGGGAACCAGTCGTTGAGGCCCGATGTGTTGAGCGGGTTGTTGTGCAGCGGCTTGCTTGTCTGGGTGACAAGGCTCAGCGTCACGCTTTCCAGCTTCATGTAGTAGACGACGAAGGCAACCTTCGTGGCGTCGAGGCTGAACGGGATCTGCGAGAGCGTCCCCGAAACGAAGGCTTCGATGTCGACTTCGCCCGGGTCCTCAGACTCGTAGATCACGCGCGAAATGCACGCTCCCTGCGGGTTGAGGGGGGCGTCGCCCGTCTGGTTGTTGTCGAACGACACCAGCACTTCCGCCTGGTCGGGCGAAAGGATGATCGCGCCGAGG
The DNA here is from genome assembly GCA_041488155.1 of Tepidiformaceae bacterium. Classification (GTDB taxonomy): domain Bacteria; phylum Chloroflexota; class Dehalococcoidia; order Tepidiformales; family Tepidiformaceae; genus JBGPOS01. The sequence continues at coordinate 13,062 of JBGPOS010000078.1, read as the reverse complement.
CCCGGCACGAAGTTACCGGGGCCGCTGCCCTTGAAGTAGCGCACCGCGAACCGCTGGCGTTCGGAATCCGAGAACGGGCAGAAGCCAAGCGGGTGGGCGGTATCGCCCAGGTCGCCCGGCGGTACGCGCCAGTCGTGCTCGACGATGATCCGCTGCCCCGCCCAGGCAAGGAATACTTGCTTGCTCGGTACAGTTGTCGTCACGGTGAAGTGGATGACCTCAGTCACCGTGGGGTTCACACCCGAACCGAGAGGCCCAGGGCCCGTCCCGATGATGGTCAGGTCGAACGACTGGTTCAGCGCGCATCCCAGGACGCTGGTCGACAGCGAGATTGAGATGACGCCGGACGGGCCGGTCACACCGGAAGCCGGGCTACCCACCACACACGTCGAGCCGAGGATGGGCGCGGATAGGGTGATCGCCCAGTTCACGCCCCAGAGACCCGGGTTCGGGGAAGCGGTCGTCCAGACCACACCCGTCCGCGTCACGTGCGTGCCGTTGAACTTGTCGGTGATCGTCGTAAGCGGGAAGCGGTAGAAGCCTGTCGACGGGTCGAAGACTCCTGCCAGCGTCTCGTTCAGCAACGGCGTCGACGAACTGCCGGTGGCCGTATCGCCGTTGGAAGTGCGGGTAACCGTCGAATCAGTAAGGACGTTCCATTCCTTGATGATCGAGCGGTTGCTCTTCACGGCGACGCCGTTTCCGTCAGCGTCCGAGTCCCAGTCCACCGTGTGCGGCAGACCGTCGGCCGAGCCCGTGTAGACGATGCTCAGCTCCTGGTCGCCCGCTTCCGTCGACAGCCACGTGATGCAGGTGGCGCCGTTTGAAGCGTCGGTCGTGCTCACGTAGAGGTTGGCGTCGGTGAACGTCGGGTCCGGGTCCGTGATCGCCGTCGCCCCACCGCCGCCGGTCACGTTGATGGCGGACAGGCCGGGAAGCGGGAACTGGATCGGGACGTAGAACTTCAAGATCGTCGCCCCGCCAAAATGCCCAACGGCCGTGGTGCCGCGCTGCCCGCGGGCCACGGTCAGCGTCGAACCGAAGTCGCCTGGGCTCACCGCGAGCACACGCATGATCTCGGAGTCGATGCGGATCAGTTGGCCCACGTTGATGTTCTGCGCGGGAATCGTGGTCTCAATGATGATGTCCGCCGGGCCGATGCCGAGGGTCGGCGGGCTACCGGGGAGGCCAAAGAGGATCGAGATGTCGAACGCCGCCGGAAGTCGGTCGGTGTTCGCTTCGATTGCACAAACGGTGTGGCGGAAGCCGCGAATGTTGTTCGGGACGTCCTGAGTGTCGGCCTGGCCCGCGATCGGGTCTTCCAGCCACCGCCCGCCAACCGTAGCTACCGTGTGCCGAAGCTCAGGGAGCGCGTAGCGGAGCGTGTAAATGTAGCTGCCGCAGCCGATGTTGGCGCCGCCCGAGCGGACGTCACGCAGCCTGATGGTGACCGTCACCCCTGGCGTAGCGTCGTCGGCTATGCCGGTGATGACGTGGTTTCCGAACGCGTGATTGTTGCCCGTGTTGAACGTCTGCACGGGCGCTGGGACAGCCGCCGCCCCTGCGATGATGATGTCACCGGGGGTCCCGACTCGGGGATTCCCTGCCGGAATGTCCGGGTTGGCCGGGTCGCTGCAGTAGGTGATGAAGTCGGCGATCGGGATCGTGATCGACCCCAGGTTGCCGAGGCTGCTGTTGATTACTGCCGGCGGATTGACGCCTCCAGTAATGAAGTTGTAGCCGGCGAAGGGCAGGCTCGTCGCCGTGCCGCTCCCGTTCGAAGCGGTCACAGTCGCCTGGCCGATCGGGGTCACCTGCCCGCCACCGTGCACCGTCGGCAGCACCTGGGCGACGACCGTGACCGTCACCGTACCGATGGCGGCCGACGTGCCCGCGATGCCGCACGTACCGCTGGTGCCCGTGGCCGATGGTGTCAGCGTCAGTCCTGAAGACGACTGGCTACAGGCCACGCTGACGACGGCGAACCCTATGCCGACGTCGAGGCGCACGAACGCGCCGGCGCCCGAGGGCGTGGCGTCGACCGCTACGGACCCGGTGAACGTCACGCGCCCCAGGTAGATCAGGGCGGAGGTGCTGTTGTCCGCGGTCGGCGCTGCGGGCGTTGTCACGCTCACGGCCGCCTTCGCGTCTTTCTGGCCGGCGCGGTCCGCAAGTGCCACCGCGCCGATGAGAGCGACCAGGAGCAGCAGTGCGAACCCTGTGCGGGTCCGCCAGCTCCTCGTCGCCTTGGCTATTTCCTTAGTCAAATTGGGTTACCTCTCCAGTCATTGGTTCGACTGTCCTGGTCACCCTCTCCCGGTTCCCTTGTTCGAGGGCTCGCCGCCCGAAGGCGGCAGCTTTCATCCGGACTCGCCCGGATCTGCGGGCGAACTGCTTGACCCTGGCCTGCCCCTCCGCCCGCTTGAGGCGAAAGGCCTTGGCCGAGGCCTGCCGTTGCTGCTGAGGTCGCCCGCTCGTCGCCCGCCGTCCCCCAGCGCTGGGTTCCTGGGCGGGTCCGGGCTTCTTCCTCAAGGCGTCGATTCGTCTCTTCTTCTCTCGCCCGCCGGCCTTCGCACCCGCTCCCTATATAGATAGGGGGCTGAGGCGCGCGCCTGCCGGTCAGCGCGAGACTGCGCGACCTCCTTCCGCCAGGGCAGGCACAGTGGATGCCCGCTCCGTAAGCTCAAACGAAAAACGGGCTTCCATCCGCGATGGACGGCAACCCGCAGGGGCAGCGAAAGCTGCGATCAAACCGTGCGCAGAGACGTGAGGTGAAACGATCCGTGCCAAGGAACCCTCCAACGCGCATGCGAATCCGCACGGCGCCAGGTTCCCGTTGGCGATCGTGAATCCGGGCAACAGTACCGAGGTCGACCACAAAGGTCAATCTCGACCGGCTGTCGAAACACACCAGTCTGCCCGGCAGACTGCTGCCCTCGGACGTAACAACGGGCGGAGGAGGTGGAGGGTTAACGCTTCGGGGGAAATTCGCCGAAGCGCCCTCATCCCCCTGCCCCCTTCTCCCGTGCGCGGGAGAAGGGGAAGTGGACGGGCGGGCGTCCCGATCGGGTGTGCGCCGATGCGGAGGGCGCGCACCTCTGCCATAATTCATTTCGCATGCCATGTGGGATGCTCTGATTCGCGAGGTGAACCATGGTGGCCGAGGAACCTGAGCGGCAAGTCCCGGTGGTTTGGGTCGGGCTCGACGAAGCTCCGATCCAGTTTGCGAACCAGTTCGCCATGCAAGGAATTGAGAACGAGCTGATTCTTACCATCGGACAGATAGCGCCACCTATGTTGCTGGGGACAGACGAAGAGCGGCGCCAGCAGATAGAGGCGCTATCCTATGTGCCGGTCAAGACCGTGTGCCGAGTCTCATTCACGCCGGAACGGTTGGGGGAATTGATTGACGTGCTGACGCAACACAGAAACAAGCGCGGGCAGCGGGAGACCTGAAATGACTACATTCGCCGTGACTGCTGGGCAGACCACTTCTCTATCGGCGAACAAACTCTCCGCGGAGTCGATCGCACTTGCGTCCGGCAGCCTGGCCCGCGTCGAAGGCGTTCGCACGCGGCGACTGGGCAGCGTGCCCGCCTCTCAGGCGTACTACTGGCATCATCGCTGGCAGGCGGCAGAACGGGAAACAATGGCGTCGCTTACGGCCGGTAACGGACGACGATTCACCAGCTCGCAGGATGCGATCGCCTGGCTTCTGTCAGACGACGAACCGGCGGTGGCCGGCGAACAGGCGTAGCGGAACTGCCAGACATCGTCCTGGAGCCAACGTTCAAGAGACGGCTTGCGAAAAAGACCCCTCAGCAGCAAGGCGCGATTTTGGACTGTATAAACCGCCTCGCAGACAATCCTCGACATCCTGGTCTCCACAGTCACCGTGTCCAGGGCGCGCCGCGCGTGTACGAGGCGTACGTCGATGACGCCAATCGCGTGACCTTTCATTGGGCGGATGGGACGATCGTCATGCGGAATCATTGCAACCACGACGTGCTCAACACTCCGTAGGATGAAGCAACCCTCGAATCTGCGCCTGAACCCTCAAGCGCCCCGCCTCCCGGTGTCCCGGGAGAAGGGGCGGCGCTAGCGCGGGTTCAGTCGCACATCGAGGAGGGTCGGCCCGCCGCGATCGACGATCTCAACCCGCACCACTGACGCTGCCGGGCCTTTGTGGAAGGTCGCGCCGAAGGTGGCCGCCCGGTCTCGCGCGCTCCCCTGCCCCACCTGGTCGGGACCCACGAACAGCTTCACGTCGCCGCGATAGGTCACGAGCAGCTGGTAGTCGCCTTCCGGTTCGTCGAAGGTCGTGACCGCGACCAGCTTCCAGGAGTCATCGTGTACGTCCGGGAAAGGCGCACCGGGAGCGTCTACGTGCACCTCCGCGACGTCGCCCTGAGCCACCAGCGTCTCGCTCTCCTTCACCCCGATCGAGTAGTACGAAAGCGTCCAGCGGCCCGCGGTGCTCTTGCCCGGCTCGACCGAGGCGGTCGTCCGAACCGCTACGGCCGTAGGAGTCGGCCGGAGAGGGGTCGACGGTTCGTCCCCGGGCCACGCATAGACAGCCGCGCCCAGGGCGATGGTCAGAGCGAGCACGCCGAGCCCGACGTACTCTCGGACCCCGAGCCCGAGTCGCTTCACCGCCTGCCTCGCATCACCTCTATCTTGCCGGGCAGGCAGGTACGGTCACCCGCGGGGCCGGCTGGAACGTGGGCCCGAGGCGGGAGACACTCGTTCGCACGCGCCCCTTACCACCCCGAGGCAGGCACGCATGCATCGTTATCGCCCCTCCTGGCCTGCGACAGTCGCCGGCCTTGGCTTCATCCTCGGCGTCGTCGCCCTCTTCCTCGCGATCGCCGCCGGTGGCCGGGCAGCGTCGCCCGCCGGGCCCTTCCGCGCCTACGCCCCCATGCTCGCCGGGGACGACGCCGGTCCGGGCCTCACCCCGTCTTCGTCCACACCCTCATCGACGCCCATGGGCGGGGGCTGCGCCAGCTCGCGTGTACTCGTCAAGACGCTCGCCGACCCCGGCGCCGCGTCCATCGACCGCGAACCGGCGGCCCAGTCGATCCCCGCTCTGCGGGCCCTGCTGCGGCCAGCGATCTCGAGCGACACGTCCCGAATCGCCCCGGTCGAGACCACCGTGTACTCCGTCAACGTCCTCCTCGCCTCGCTCCGCCAGACGCCGGACAAAGAGCTCCAGCTCCTCGTCGCTGACCCGGGCAGCAACGCCACGATGGTCGTCTCGTTCCCCAACCGCGATTGCCTGTCGGGCGCCAGCGCCGCCGACCAGGCAGCCATGAACGTCGCCCGCGTCAACCTCATCTCGGCCTGCGGCAACCCCCCCTCATCCGGCTCGAAGCTGCTGCAGGGGACGGCCGCGATCACCGGCGTCGGATTCTTCGGCCAGCCGGGGAACGAGATCGACGGCGGCGCCCCAAACGGCGTCGAACTCCACCCCGCGCTGAGCTTCGTCTACAAAGGGGCCTTCCCCTGCAATCCCCTGGTGACGCCAGTCCCGACACTAACGGCCACGCCAATCCCCTCGTTCTCTATGACCCTCCACCTCGTCCCCAACCCCGTGCAACGCGGCCACACCGTCCAGGCAACACTGCACACGTCTTCGCCAGTCGCGCCGAACGTCACCTGCACGATCGTCTACACCGAGCCGCAGAGCGGCATCATCAGCAACGACCCGGCTTTGCTGGTTGGGCAGACGACCGACTTCGCTGGCGTCGCCACGTGGACGTGGACGATCCCGGAGAACAGCCTTCTTGGGAACAACGGTACGGTCTCCGTGACCTGCCCCGGCCCGAACCACACCAAATCGGACCACCTGGAGGTGATCCCCTGAGGGTCGGCCGACACGAATCGCCCGCTAAGGTGTGCCGTCCTTCGCGAGATTGGCGATGACTGCTTTGTAGGTGTAGGTAACGGCGGAGTCGAGGCGGCGGGCGGCCTCACCGTGCGCGAAGACGACCAACAGCGAGGCGAAGACCAGGCCGATGGTGATCTGACCGAGCGTTCGTGTCCGAAGATTCATTCCGGTGATTGCCTCCAGGTAGTTGGCGTGAACGACCAGAGGTCGTTCGCGAATTGGATCGCCTGGCGCATTCCCGGGCCGGCGAGGAAGATCCCGCCAGCCAGCCAGACGGTCACCCAGTTGATGGCGGCGCCGGCCGGCGAGGTGAGCAGGAGGTCGAAGTGGACGAACGTCAACAGCCACCCGGCGAGGGCGTAAACGGTCCAGCCAGCGCGCTCCGCGCTGCTCCCGGAGGACATCAGCAAGAGCAGGGGCGGCACGACGAGGATCAGGTCCTGGGAGAAAAGATGAGGGCTGAGCAGGATGCTGGCGAAAACGAGCATCGCGAACAGCGAAGCGTCGCGGCGCTCGCGCAGAGCTTTGCGCCCCCAGAACAGCACCGCCCCGGCCGTGAGCACGCCAAGCGCCGCGGTGAGTGCCAGGCGGACGTCGTGGAGCCCGGTCCCGAGCAGGGCCCGAGAGAACGCGTTCCAGCCGAACATCGAGTGGATCCAGATCCCGTTCTCGTTCTCCCAACCGGTCGCCGCCTGGAGCAGCGACAACCAGCTCGCGAAAATGCCGGGGCCGTAGAGCACAACTCCAGCCACTCCGAGCAGGGCTTCAATGCCCGCGAAGAGGGCGAGCGGTCGCCAACGGCGCGTGACCAGGAGGTATCCGAGAGGCACCACTGCGAGCTGGGGTTTTACGGCAAGCAGCGTGAGGCCGGCGACAGTCCACCCGTCGCCCTTCCCTTTGAAGGCGCCGAACCAGATCGCGACCCAGGCGAGGACAAGCAACAGAGACATCTGCCCGTGCAAGAGCGATTCGTGGAAGGGCATCGACGAGCCGATGGCGAGCAGGACGATCACCGGCAAGATGCCGCCGCCCGCCAGCGCCCGAAGTCGCCTGAAGGCTCCGAGCGCCAGGGCGAATGCGCCGAGCTCCACCGCCATCCACACAGCCGCGGCGGCGCCGATGGGCAGCGCTGCAAGCAGCCCAAGCAGAGGCAGCAGTGCCGGGAGGTTGTAGTACGGCAGCGTGATGATCGACTCGGGAGTGACACCAATGGCCTGAGCCTCGCGGGCGTGGATGGCCGCAGGGTCATAGACATCCGTCGCGTCTCCGGTCCGGGCCATGTCCCCGGCGGTATAGAAGACGACGAAGTCGTCCATGTAGGGGTTGTAGTCCCCTTCTGCCGACAGGCGGATCGTCTGCGGCACAAGGCCGCTCGCAGACTCGAGGGCGACGTAGAGGAACCAGCCGGTCAGTGCCGGCGCCACCAGATAGGCGAGGCAGAATCGGGCCAAGCGCGCGGCAGCCGGGGACTCCGACTCGCGCCGGCGCGCAATGGAGAGGTTCATGAGGAGCTGTCCCTGCTCGTCAGGGTGCGCCCAGGGCGCTAAAGGCGCGCACGTTCGGCTCGTCGAAGACCGCCTCCTGGGCGACCACGGTTGTGCCCGAAGAAGTGATGACCGCCCCGAAGCGTTTGCCCGCCGGGAAGCCTGAGAGGCCCGTACCGAGCGTGACCCGGCTGTTGGCGGGGATGCTCACCGTCTGGATGAATGGTGGTGTCGAGAGGTCCTCGAAGTAGTAGGTGGCCGTCACCGTCCCTGCGGTCGCGTTCGGGTTGCTGACCGTGTAGACGGAGACCATCCCCGTCTCGCTGGAGCCGCCGCTAAACGTCCAGTGCGAGCCTAGAACCGCCGAAGCCATGGTCGAATTGGCCCGCGGCCCGGCCGGGTTGGGGTCGATGAGCACTTCCTGGACCACGACGGGCACGTTCGAAGTCAGCTTGACGCCGAAGGCCTTGTCCAGGCCCACGCCGGTGGCGGGGTCGTGCGCGAGGATCGTGCCGCGCGAGTTGGCTGGCACGCTGATGTTGCGGGTGACCGGCGATCCCCCATCGATCTGGAAGACGGCAGTGACGTTAGCGGTCGAGCCACTCGGGTTGCCGACCGAGATGAAGGTCTGCCAGCCGAAGGCTGTGAAGCCCTCGCCGAGGTACCAGGTCGTGCCCGGTGCGGTCACGCCGATCGTCCGGTGGGCGAGAAGCCGGGCAGGGTCATACATCGTCATCTCGGAGACGACAGGGACGCTCGACGAAACGCTGACCGAGAACGCCTGGTCCGGGACATCGACGTGGCCGGCAAAGGTGAAGCGTGACTGGGCGCCCACCGCGACCGTGCGGCTAACGGGGGCGCCGCCCTGCACCTGGTAGGTGATGGTGACGCTCGCCGGCGTCAGGCCCGGGTTGGCGACGAGCACGAAGGTTTGCCAGCCGAACTGGGTGAAGCCTTCTGCGAAGTACCAGGAGGTTGAGAGCGTGCTGCTAGGAGCGGTGGAGTGGGCGAAGTCGCCAGACGCACCAGCGTACATTGCTTCTTCGGCGGAGACGGCGATGTCGGCGGTTATCTTGACGCCGAACGCGACGTTGGGCCCGGGGCCCTCAGCCAGGTTGGTGGCGTTGAGGGTCCTGCGTTGCTGGGCCGCGACAGTGACGTTGCGGACAACTGGGCCGCCTGAGTCGGGGTAGTACGTGATGACAACGTTGGCCACAGTGGGGTTCGGGTTCATCAGGTAGATGAAGGTCTGCCAGCCGTTGCCCGTGAAGCCTTCCGCGAAGTACCAGGTGCTGGCCGGCGCCGAGTCATTGTCGGTGATAGTCAGGACGGTCGTGGCCTGCGCGCCAAGAGCGGCTCCACCGGTGGGAGAGGTGAGCGCCAAGTTGACGGTCTCGCTCAGTTCTACAAGCGCGTCGTCGATGATAGGCACGGAGCACGTCTTGTTGGCCGAGTCGCCGTTGGCCCAGCTCAGACTCTGGTTCGTGACAGCTGTGTAGTCGGAGCCCGCAGTCGCCGTGCCGCCCGCGACGGTCGAGCAGAGGACGGTCACTGCGCCTGTGCTGCCGCCGGTACGGCTGACGGTGAGCGAGGCGGTGCCGCCGCCTTCAGCGACGGTGAAGGTGGCGGAGGTGAACTGGAGCGCGCCCGCCGGGGGCGTGTCGTTGTCGGTGATGGTCAGCACAGTCGTGCCCTGGGCGCCGAGGGTGGCGCCACCGGTGGGCGAGGTGAGCGCCAGGTTGACCGTCTCGCTCGGTTCCACGACAGCGTCGTCGATGATCGGCACGGAGCATGTCTTGTTGGCAGAGTCGCCGTTTGCCCAGCTCAGGAGCTGGTTCGTGACCGTGGTGTAGTCGGATCCCGCCGTCGCGGTGCCGCCGGCGACGGTCGAGCAGAGCACGGTGACGGCGCCCGTGCTGCCCCCGGTGCGACTGACTGTGAGCGAGGCTGAACCAACGTTCTCAGCGACGGTGAAGGTGGCGGAGGTGAACTGGAGCGTGCCTGCCGGGGGCGTGTCGTTGTCGGTGATCGTCAACACGGTTGTGGCCTGGGCGCCGAGAGCGGCCCCACCGGTAGGCGAGGTGAGAGCAAGGTTGACCGTCTCGCTCGGTTCCACAAGCGCGTCGTCGGTGATCGGCACGGAGCACGTCTTGTTGGCGGAGTCGCCGTTGGCCCAGCTCAGGCTCTGGTTCGTGACGGTGGTGTAGTCAGAACCGGCGGTGGCGGTCCCGCCTGCGACCGTGGAACAAAGGACCGTGACCGCGCCTGTGCTGCCACCCGTGCGGCTGACCGTGAGCCCCGCGCTGCCAACGTTCTCAGCGACGGTGAAGGTGGCGGAGGTGAACTGGAGCGTGCCCGCGGACGCGGAGGCGATCGTCCAGCCTATGTCCTTGAACACCCCGAGGGTGGCAGGGCCGGGGGCGTGTATCGATTCGGCGGATGCCAGCATGGGCGTCATGAGCGAATCCGCGTTGCCGGCGGGGAAGGTGGTCTCGTCAAAGTGAGAGATGCTGCTGCCAGAGGACCAGGTCGTTGGCGAGTACAGCTTAGGCTTCACTCCGCCGTTTCCGGCGACGGCGTTCGTCCCGTTGAAAAACACGTTGTTGCTGACGAGCTGCGTGCCGAGGGCGTTCGAGGGGTTGGGGAACAGCGCCGTGTTAATCAACGATTGGTTCGAGCCGTTGACGGTGGATCGATCGAACCCGGTGGGGAACTCCGGATTGGTGCCGAGGCCCCACGAACCGGACCCGGCGGTGACATCCATGGTACCCAGGAACCCAAGCCCGTGACCCAGCTCATGCAGGACGACGCTTTCGAGGTCGTACATGTTGGAAGGGGTTTGCCCATCGGTGCCGAAGTACCAGTCTGAGCGGTTGCTGTTGAAGTTGGCGTTAATGTCGCCCACGCCTGTATTCAGGTCGGCCCCGTTCAAGGCGTTGGCGAGGGCTACGGGGTACCACGTCCCCGCTTGCGGCGCGCCCGTGAAGTCGCGGAAGAAGAACGTCGGACCTGCCGAACCGAGATTCGTCGGCCCCGAGCCAGCCCAGGTGGCGCTGACGCGGATCGGCACCGAAGAGGTGACAAGGCTGGACCAGACATCGACAGCGGCCTGGAACGCCGTCTGGGCCTGCGCCGAGAACCCTGTGTAGGTGACGATGAACGTGGCGGTCGTGGACGACGCGGTGGTGAATGAGGCGCCCGAAGGCGTCCCGACCTTGGTGAACACATCGCCCGTAGTGGCTTCGAAGGCTGTGAGCGTCCCGGGCCGTACGTCCTGACCAGGAGCGTCGGCCTGCGCGGTGGCTGGGCCTGCGGGCAGGTCACCGAGGAGCGCCGCTCCCAGCACGCCGAGTACAAGGAGCAAGAGCAGGCGGTGCGGCCTGCTTACCCTGTTGCTCGCCGGAGCGCGTGGCGGTGCCCTCAAGTCGAATCCCCTCCGCTTGGACGACCCGGCTCCCGCGGGACAGTCCCGGCTCCTCGCGATGTTGCCGGTCACGCGAGTGGTGTACGACGTACCCGGCGCATTTCTATCGCCGGCTCCGCATGGCGCCACGCGACGGGGACGTCCCGTCCCCATGCTAGATCAATCGGCCGTTACGCCGTCACCATCAGGCCTTTACCATTGCGCCGGGGGCCTTCCCGGATCCTTATTCCGCCCGCCGCAGCCGCAGGTACAGGAGCCGCCAGGCCACGGTCAGAGCCGAAGCCGCCGCCAGCACAACTAGCGTCCAGTAGCACTGTCCGGCCACAGTCCCCACCGCCGCCACCAGCAACCGCACGTCGCGGCTCGCCAGCCCGAAGACCCCGTCACCCGGCGCCACCCGCATGCTCGCTTCGATCCGCGCCCGGCTGTAGCTCACGGTCAGCGTCGCCCCAAGCGCCAGCATGCCGATCGCCTCAGGCTGCGGCCAGCCCTCGAACCGCACGGCGTACACCGTCATTCCGCCGAGCATCAGGGCATCGGCGTAGCGGTCCGTGATGGCATCGAACACTGCCCCGAAGCGCGTCGCCATGTTCCGCAGCCGTGCCAGCTCGCCATCCACCCCGTCGATCACGCTCACCGCCTGGATGCCAATGCCCCCGGCGATGTTCCAGCCCGCAGCGATCATCGCCCCACAGGCGACCGCCAGCAGCAGCGTGAACCCCGTGACTGCGTTCGGAGTGACCGGCGTCTTCGCCAACGCCCGCGCCGTCGGCCTGCTCAACCGGCGGTTCAAGTGGCGCGACACGAGGCCGTCGTAGCCCGGCCGGGCCGGCTCCGTCACCCCGCGCTCCCACCGCCCGGGAGCAAGGCAGCCGCCACCTCGAGGTCGACGTTGGTATCCACGTCGTACCAGAAGCACCCCGAGACATCCGTCGCGAACAGTTTCCCCCTGCGCGCAAGCTCGCCAAAGATGATGCTCAGTTCGCATTCGTCCGCCACCGCTTCCGCCGCCGCCCACACCTCCGGCGTTAGCAGGAAGGCGCCAGTATCGAGCGCCGCCCAACCCACGAGCCCCTTGCCGATCGCCAAAACCCGGCCGTCCTTCGCCACCGCGAGCTTCGTCGCCTCGTCCACGTAAGCCTGCTCCCGGTAGCCGAAGTCAGCCGCCACCCGGCAGTGGCCCTCGGCCGCCGTCCCCCGGCCTCCTTCGAGGAGCCTCCGTACGAGCCCTTCCGAAAGCAGGTGGTCGCTCATCACGAGCAAGAACGATTCGTCGCCGCACGCTTCCCGCGCCGTCTTCAGCGAGAGTGACGCTCCGCCATGGAAACGCGGGTTCGAAACGAACGAAAGCCGCAGCCCGAACTCGCCACCGTCGCCCAGCGCGGCCCGCACCTGGCTCTCGCGGTAGCCCGTCACGACCACGGCCTCCCGCACCCCCGCCGCCGCGAGCGCGTCGAGCGTGTACTCCACGATCGGCCTGCCAGCGATGGGCACCAGCGGCTTTGGCAGCTCAGCCGTGTGGCGGCCGAGGCGCCCCCCGTCTCCAGCCGCCAGCATCACCGCCCGCATCACCGCCTCGTCCGGCCCGTCATCTGCATCCCGCCATACTAAGGCTCGCCGCCCCTACGCCGTCTGCGCATGCCTCTATCCCGGCGACGCGCTAGCATAGGCCGCGCGGCGCCCGCCGCCACCACCGCCGGAGGTCCCTGACATGAGCATGTGGCAAACGATAGGCATCCTCATGGGCTTCTGCGCTGTGTTCATGGCCCTTCTCATCGGCCTCGCTCTCGGCGGACTCAAGTAACTCCGTTCCTGCCCGCCTCGCCCCTTCTCTGCCTCCAAAACCCGCCGCAACGCGATACCACCGGCCTCGAATCGAAGACATGGGAAACGGCCGTCTGGAGCCGGACCCTGTCGAGCTGGTAAGGTCCGAGACGGCCGCCGGGGCTCGCGCTGACGGGGTGAATGTGAGAGCTACGCCCCTCCCGCGACGAGTTTCACCGACCACCCGCCCGAGCAGCGTCGTTCTTATGTTGGGCCTGACCAACCTCTATCTTTGTATAGGTCTTATGGTGGCCCGGACCGCCTGGCGCCCGGCGCGCCGACTGCTGGCCAGCTTCCCCCTGAACGAGTTCAGATACCTGCGAGACAGTCGGGTATCTGTATACGCAATTGCCGAGAGGGTCGAGGGTCAGGGGTGTGGGAATGGAGAGAGAGGCCTCCTTTAGCATGGCGGTGTCTAACTTCCGGCCATGGAGACCTCT
>JBGPOS010000077.1:0-15429 GCA_041488155.1 Tepidiformaceae bacterium | reverse complement strand
GGTACGGCCAACTCCGCAGGCTGAGCCGAGCCTAACCTGACCTTGCTCGCATCCTCCTCTTCTGCTGTCCGGGCTGCCTCTCTCACAGGAACCCGGGCGACAGGCTGCGGGCGGGAGCCTACAGGTCTGTCTTGATACTGGCGAGGAACTCCTCGTTGGAATTTGTTCGCGCGAGCCGTTCGAGCATCCTCTCAGTAGCTTCGAGCTGGTTCGGCGAGTTCTGCGAAATCATAGCCGTCATCCGTCGAACAAGCCACACGCCCTTGAGAGTCTTCTCATCGAGGAGGAGCTCTTCGCGGCGGGTGGAGCTGGCCTGGATATCGATCGCGGGGTAGAAGCGCCGCTCGGCGAGACGCCGGTCAAGCCGCAGTTCGAGGTTGCCTGTGCCCTTGAACTCTTCGAAGACGACTTCATCCATGCGGCTGCCGGTATCGACGAGGCAGGTTGCCAGGACGGTGAGAGAGCCGCCTTCTTCGCACTTGCGGGCGGCGCCGAAGAGGCGCTTCGGGGGGTAGAGGGCGATGGGGTCGACGCCGCCTGAGAGGGTCCGGCCGCTGGGCGGGAGGGCGAGGTTGTAAGCCCGCGTGAGGCGGGTGATTGAATCCATGAGGATGACGACGTCTTTGCCGCTCTCGACGAGGCGCTTGGCGCGTTCGAGGGCCAGTTCGGCGACCCGGGTGTGGTCTTCCACCGGCTCGTCGAAGGTGCTGCTGACGACCTCGCCGCGGACGCCGCGCTTCATGTCGGTTACCTCTTCGGGGCGCTCGCCGATGAGGAGGACGATCAGGTGGACGTCGGGGTAGTTGCTGGAGATTCCGTTGGCGATGTTCTTGAGCAGCATTGTCTTGCCGGCCTTGGGCGGCGAAACGATGAGCCCGCGCTGGCCTCGGCCGACGGGCGCGATGAGGTCGATGATGCGGGTCGTGAGGTTGTCGGCGGTGGTTTCCAGCTTCATCTGCTGGTTGGGGAAGATGGCGGTGAGGTTTTCGAAGTAGGGCCGGCGCTTGGCGACCTCAGGGTCCATGCCGTTGACGGCTTCGACTTTGAGGAGCCCGTAGTACTTCTCGTTGTCCTTGGGGTGGCGCACCTGTCCGGTGATGTAGTCGCCGGGGCGAAGGGCGAATCGGCGGAGCTGGGACTGCGAGACGTACACGTCGTGAGGGCCCGGGAGCATGCTTTCGCCGCGCAGGAAGCCGTAGTTGCCGTCGTCGCTGATTTCGATGAAGCCACCGGCGAAGACGTTGCCGCGAGCTTCGGCCTGGACCTGGAGGAGTTTGAAGATGAGGTCGGGCTTGCGAAAGGTGCCAGCCGCTTCGACGCCGAGTTCTTTGGCGATGGCGATGAGGTTTTCGCGCGTGCTTGCTTCGAGTTCAGCTATGTTGAGGGGTGCAGTCATGGCTCTCTTGTGTTCTGGGATAGTTGAGGATGGGCTTGAAGTGGGGATTGTTGTGTTTCCTGGGGATACGCCCGGTAGGCCGGGACGCGCGTACGGAGGCAGTCGCCTGGTTACCGATGTCCGCCTGGGAGTGCGGGGGACTGCTCGCGACCGTTCGAGTCGCCCGATGTCCAGCAGTCACAGCCAGCATACGATCGGGATTGGACAAAATGCAACCGGATCTGCATAGGGGTGTTCGGCAGGCGGGTGCTCGTTCCGCAGTGGCCCGGCGCGTGGGGCATAAGAAAGGGCTTGCCTATACTGACTTCCATGGCCGACCACCACGATTTCGAGCTGGCGACCGGCGACGAGCAGGAGACGCGGCAACTGGGTGAGCGCCTGGGGCGGGCGCTGCGCAAGGGCGATGTCGTACTGCTCAGTGGCGACCTTGGCACGGGCAAGACCTGTCTCGCCCAGGGCATCGGCCGGGGACTCGACTGTGCGGCGCTGGTCAACAGCCCCTCGTTCGTCCTGATGAACGAGTATGGCGGGAGGGAAACGCTCTTCCACGTGGACCTCTACCGCATCGAAGACGTCGAAGAGCTCGATGAGCTCGGGCTCTGGGACTACGCCGAGCGAGGGGTCCTTGTGATCGAATGGCCCGAGCGTGGGGCCGAACTCCTGCCCGGCGACGGACTCGTGGTGGAGCTGCGCTACGGCGACGTGGACCGTCAACGTCGGCTGCGCTTCCTGCCGAGGGGCCCTCGCGGGGCCGAACTGGTGGAGTCGCTCGGGGCAGCGTGAACACTGTCCTGGCCATCGACACGGCATCAACCGAATTCGCCCTCGCCCTCGCGGTCGATGGCGCGATCGTCTCGTCGCTGGCGCGCGACGGGGCGCAAGACCACTCACGCCTCCTGCTTTCCGCGATCGATGAGCTGCTCGGCGAACGTCGCGCCGGGCTCACGGGCGTGCTCGTCACGCGCGGGCCGGGGAGCTACGCCGGGCTTCGGGTGGGCATCGCCACCGCCCAGGGGCTGGCATTCGCGCGGGGTGTGCCCCTCAGGGGTATCGCAACCATGGAAGCGGTCGCCGCGGCGGCCGGTTTGAGCGACTTCACGGCGATCCACCCGGCGGGCAGGGGCGAGTTCGCCGCGCAGGACTTTCGCGCCAGGGCCCCGGCCGGTGCGCTGAGAAGCGCGACGGCGACGGAACTGCGGGGCCTGAAGCTGGCTGGAGACGGCGCAGGCGCGTTGGGAGGCCTGGAAATCGGGCCGGAGGCGCGCTGCCGGGCGGGGCTGTCGCACGCGCTGCCTTCCTTCGCAGACCTGGGGGACGGCGAAGTGGAGGCGCTCTACCTGCGCGAGCCGAGTATTTCTTTGCCACGCACCGCCAGGGCTGGCGGGCCGCGCTGAGACCGGGAATGGAGCATCCATGACACGCGAACGGACGCTAGTGCTGGTCAAGCCCGACGCCATGCAGCGCGGCCTGGCGGGCGAAGTCATCGGCCGGCTGGAACGCCGCGGACTGCAGATCGTGGCCCTGAAGCTGATGCAGATAGACACCGCCCTGGCGCGCCGGCATTACGCCGAGCACGAAGGCAAACCGTTCTTCGACGGGCTGGTGGAGTACATCACCAGCTCGCCGGTGATCGCGGCCGTGTTCGAAGGCGCCAACGCAGTGCAGGCCGTGCGCGGGAGCGTGGGTGCGACCAACCCTGCGGAAGCCGCACCGGGAAGCATCCGCGCCGACTTTGGGCTCGAACGGGGTCGCAACCTGGTCCACGCCAGCGACAGTCCGGAGAGTGGCAAGCGAGAGTGCGCGCTCTTCTTCCGGCCGGACGAGATCCTGGCGTGGAAGCGGGATGCCGATAAGTGGGTGTTCGAATGACGCCGGCCGGGCATCGCGGTCAGCAGTAGCGCCCGAGCGTCCCCCGGTTAGAATCCGCGAGCGGGGTGACGCCGTAGGGAGGGACGCGATGGCTGGTCGACTCGAAGGCAAAGTCGCGGTGGTGACCGGCGGGGCGAGCGGGATCGGACAGGCCTGTGCGGTGCGGTTTGCCGAAGAAGGCGCCGACATCGTGGTCGCCGACCTGAACCCGGAGCGAGGGGCCGAGACGGTATCGCTGGTGAAGACGCTCGGGCGAAAGGCGGTCTTCGTGCGCACAGACACCAGCCGCGAGGCCGACTGCGAAGCGCTCGCCGACCGCGCGATCGCCGACTTCGGCAAGATCGATGTCCTGCTGGCAGCAGCTGGGATCTCGCACGCACTGTACGTGAGCGGGAGCGAGCCGTCGGAGGTGAGCGGCGAGCGCGATGCGGCACTGCTCATCAACAAACCGACCGATTACTGGGAAAAGGTGATCAACGTCAACCTGACGGGCGTGATGCTGACTGATCGCGCGGTCGCCCGGCGGATGCTTGCGAGCGGGCGGCCCGGTTCTATCATCAACATCGCGTCCGGGGCGGCGAAGATCCCGATCGTGGGCGCGGCGGACTACTGCGTTTCGAAAGCCGGCGTGTGGATGCTGACCAAGGTGTTGGCGCTCGAACTGGCTCGCCACCAGGTGCGCGTGAACGCCATCGGCCCGGGCTTCATCGAGACGCCGATGACAGCCAGCATGCGTGCGGACGAGGCGCGGGTGCGCAACCTGATCGCCGGTACGCCGCTGGGGCGGCTCGGGAAGCCGGTCGACATCGCCAATGCCGCGCTGTTCCTGGCGAGCGACGAATCGAGCTTCTTTACTGGGGAGATCATCTTCCCAGATGGCGGGCTGTTCACCGGCTGAGCGGCGGTCAACTGTTCAGGATCCTGTAACCGGCTTACCGCATTGCCACCCCAGACTTGGGTGGCGTATGACCGACAGCCCCGGCCTGGACCTCATCGACTACTACGACCGGCACTTCCGGGCGGGGATGGTCGATCTTTCTGTTTCAAGCCCGGCGCCAACGCCGATCGCACTCGACAGCGCGGCGTTGGGCGAGGTCGAAAGTCTCGCTTACACCTCTCCGCAGGGGTCGCTGGCGCTGCGAACAGCGATAGCGGCGCGATACGAGACCCTGGCAGCTGGCGACGTGCTGGTCACGTCCGGAGCGTCGGAAGGCCTCGCGGCGATCGCCCATGCGTTGCTCGATGCGCACAGCGTGGCTGTGGCCGAGCGCGGCGTCTACGCCGGGTTGCTCGCGGCGGCAGGGAGAGCAGGAGCCCGGGTGGTGGTCCGCTGGACGCAGTCTGCGGAGGTGGCGATCGCCTGCAACCCGTCGGTGCCCGGCGGACAGATCATCGACGTTGAATCGTTTATCGCGAGCGCGCTGGCAGCAGGCGCGGTGCCCGTCGTCGACGAGGTGTACCGCGAACTCGCTCTCGATGGCCGCCGTATCGCGGCCGCGGCCGACATTGATCCCGGCGCTGTCAGCGTTGGCGACCTTTCGAAGCCGCTGGGACTCGGGGGACTGCGCATCGGCTGGGTGGCCACGCGCGACGCCTCCCTCCGAGCACGGATAGAACGCGAGTTGCGGCTGCTGTCAGGCGGTCCTTCGACGCTCTCCGTGGCCGTCGCGGAGGTGGCGCTCCGCGAATTCGACGAGCGGTTGGCAGGGGTCGTGGCACACGTCCGCGGGAACCAACCCGAGGTCGAGGCCGTCCTGGCGCGCCACGGGTGGACGTGGACCCCTGCAACGGCTGGCCTGACAGTGCTTGCCCGGCCCCCGTTCCACGTGGACGAACCGGCGCTGGGAGCCTTGCGCGAGGAAGGGCTCTTCCTCCTCCCGGGCGAAACCCTGGGGTACCCCGGCGCGTTCCGGGTGAGCCTGCTCGCGGAGTCCGGCGCCCTCAGCCGGGCGCTCGGCTGCATCCGCGCGCTGACGCGGGATCCTGACGCCGGCGAGCTCGTGATCCTGACGAAAGCGCCGTTCTCCGGCGAAGCCAAGACGCGCCTTGCGGCGGCGCTGGGATTCGATGCCGCGGCGGCGCTGGCGGCGGCGTTTCTCGAGGACACGCTGGCAGTCGCGTCCTCGGGATCCTGGACGACGGCGGTTGAGTACACGCCAGCGGACGCGCTTCCCTACTTCGAGGCGGTCGCCGGCGACGCATCCCTCCGGGTCCAGGCCGACGGCGACCTTGGCGACCGCATCCTCTTCGCGCTGCGGCGGTCACTGGCGTTGCACGCACGGGCGGTCCTCATCGGTTCCGATAGCCCGGACCTGCCTTCGGGACTTATCTCCGAGGCGTTCGCGGAGCTGGCCGGACACGACCTCGTCTTCGGCCCCGCGGGCGACGGTGGATTCTACCTGGCGGGGGCGCGGCGCCCCACGGACGGCCTCTTCGACGGCGTGGAATGGAGCACAGGCACGGTTTTCGCACGCACGATGTCGAACGCGCGGCACCTCGGCTACTCGGTCGCCGTCCTCCCGGAATGGCATGACGTCGACGACCTCGGGTCGCTGGCCTCGCTTGCTGAACGGCTGACCGGGTCCGAGCGGTGCCCGGCGACGCGGGCCGCGCTGAGCCGCCTTTCGTCCGAGGTTCATCCCTGAGCGCCACCGTGCCCCCCTTTTCGAGCACCCGGCTCACGGCGCACGTCGGGCTCGCGCTGAGCGTGATGCTTGCGCTGCTCTTCGCGAGCGGCGGATTCTTCTATCTCTACACGTTCAACTACGACCTGCCGCCCTGGTTCACACCGGTACGCTTCGTCCACTTCTACGTGGGCCTTGCTTCGATCCCCTTCCTGCTGGGCAAGTACGGGACGACTGGGTTCAGGCTTGGGGGCTACTACCTGCGGGTGCCTCGGTTCCAGGCCGCAGGTCCGCCGGGGCCTGTGCCACGCCTGCTCTCGCCGTTGCTGGCGGCCGACTTCTTCGTCCTCTATTTCAGCGGGCTGTACATGCTCTTTCATTACTACTACACGGTCACGAACATCTGGCCGTTCGACGCGAAGCCGGTGCAGGTGCACCTCTGGGCATCGATCGTGGGCGCGCCGCTGGTCACCATCCACCTCATGTGGCACCTGGCTGCAGCGCTTCGTTCGACCTCCGGGAGGGCGGAAGCGGCTCCCGAACTGTCGCCTTACGGCGAAGCGCCCCGCGGGCGGGTGACACGGCGGGCGCTGCTTGGAGGGATGAGCGCGAGCGGGCTTGGGCTGGCGCTGCTCTTCCAGAACACACCAGCGCGGTCGTGGAACCTCGACGGGCTATTCATCGGACGGGTGCCGAAGGAAGAGCGAGGCGGACCCGGTGATTTCCCGGTCGAGACGCTCTTTGGCAAGCACTCGAACGTCGATGTCTCCACCTACCGGCTTCGGATCGATGGCGAAGTCGACAACCCGATGGAGCTGAGCTACGACGACCTTCTAGGATTGCCCGCCTACTCCTACCGGGTCCGGATCAGCTGCGTGAGCGGCTGGACCGAGCGTCCGATGTGGCGCGGCCCAAGACTGCGCGACGTGCTCGCGCTGGCCGGGGAACGTCCGGGAACGAAGTCGGTGGCGTTTCACAGCCTTAGCGGCTACGGGTTCACCTGGCACCGCCGGCGCCTCGACGACGATCGGGCGCTCCTCGTCACGCACGTCAACGGCGCGCCGATCAGTGAGAACCATGGCTTCCCGGTGCGCCTGATCGTGCCCGGCTATCCAGGCCAGAACATGGTCAAACAAATCGACCGCATCTTCGTGCGGGGTGAGGCGGAGGCGTTCGCCCCCGACTTCAGTATCGTCCGCGCTGCCGCCGGGGGCGGCCCGGCATGACCGCCCCGTCCGCCGAGGCCGTTCGCAGCTTGACCGTGCCGCACCCCCCGGACGAGCTCTACCTCGAGGTCACGAACCGCTGCAACCTGCGCTGCACCACCTGCCCGCAGCACTGGGGGATGGCCGAGGCGTTCGCCGACCTCACACCAGAGCGGGTAGTGGCGATCCTCGAACAGGCTCCGGAGGTGCGCCGTGTCGTCCTCCACGGGATCGGCGAGCCGACCCTCAACAAGCGGCTGCCGGAGATCATCGCGCTCGTGAAGGCTCGCGGGGCGTACGCGCTCTTCAACACGAACGGACTACTCCTGCGCGGGCAGTTGCTGGACCGGCTGGTCGCGAGCGGGCTGGACGAGGTCCGCGTGTCGGTCGACGCCGCGACGCCCGAGACCTACCGGCTCGTACGCGGCGCGGACGGCTTCGCGAGGATCATCGCGAACGTGCAGAGCCTGGCGGCAGCGAAGGAGCGAGCCGGGTCGCAAACGCCTCGCGTCTCGCTCTGGATGACGGGAATGAAGGCAAACGTAGCTGAGCTGCCGTCGCTCGTCCGGGTAGCCCATCGGGCCGGTATCAGCGAGGTCTACCTGCAGCGGCTGGTCTATTCGGGACGAGGCCGGGCGACCGGCGATGAGGCGCTCTACGGCCGCCTGACGCAGGCTGAAGAGGCGGCGATCGAGGAGGCGGCTGAGGTCGCCCGGACGCTGGGAGTGGCTCTGCGCGGGTCGTCAGAGGCGATGCCGTCCCCGCTCGCGCCCGACGTGGCCGCAGCGCCGTGGCGGGCCTGCCGGCGGCCGTGGTCGCTTGTCTACATCACGGCAAACGGGAACGTGCTCCCTTGCTGCATCGCACCGTTCACAGACGCGCCCTACGAGGGGCTCGTACTGGGGAACGCATTCCGGCAGACGCTGGAGGAGATATGGAACGGCCCGCGCTACCAGCGTTGGCGGGCGCGGATGCTCGAAGGCGAGCCCCCGGCGGCCTGCGCGAAGTGCGGCTCGGCCTGGGCGCTCTAGCAGGGCACAGGGCCGAGACCGCCTGGCTGATGGCCGTCGTGATGGCGGCGGCCGCAGCGGGAGCGTGTTTCGTCGCCGTTGCGGTGAGCCGCTGGGACAACTTCGAGACGAGCGCGTTCGACCTCGCCTTCTTCGACCAGATCGTCTACAACACCGGCCACCTGCGGCCCGGCCAGACGACGTTCATCCCCTACAACTTCAACGGCCAGCACTTCGAGCCGATCCTGCTCGTGTTCGTCGGGCCCTACCGGCTTGGCGCGGGACCGCTGCTCTTGATGGCCACGCAAGCAGTCGTGGCGGGGGCTGCGTCTATTCCGCTGTACCTCGCGGGACGCAGGCTGGGCATCGGCTCCCTGGCGGCAGCTGCGGTCGCGGCAGCCTACCTGCTCAACCCGTACCTCCATCGCGGGCTCAACTTCGACTTCCACCCCGAGATGATGGTCGCGCTACCGGCCTTCGCGGCGCTCTGGGCGATGGCGGCGGGGCATCCGCGCCTCGCGGCGGCGCTAGCGGCCTCGACGTTGCTTTTCAAGGAAGACGCGGTGTTCGTTGCGCTCGCCCTGGCGCTGCTCTGGGGGAGTGGGGCGAAAAAGGAAGCGAAGTGGCTGGCGTGGAGTTCCGTGGCCTGGGTCGCGATCGTGGTTGGGGTGGTGATGCCCGCCTTCCGCCACGGCGCCCCGAGCGACCTCGTCGAGCGCTACGGGTATCTCGCTGGAACTCACAGCCAGGCCGCGTTCGTGCCGGGGCTCTTGCTCCATCTGCCCGCGGTGGTGCGCGAGCTGTTCGCTCCTGCCCGGCTGTGGACGGCTGCTCTCTTCCTTGGAGTGACGGCGCCGCTGGCGCTGGCCCGGCCGAAGCTGCTCATGCTGCTTGTTCCGGGCCTGATGCTGGCTTTGCTCGCGGACCACGACGCGCAACGCGAACTCGACCTGCACTACAGCGCGAACCTGCTGCCGGTGGCGTTCGCCTGCGGACTTGCGGGAGCTGCAGCACTGGCGAGTCGAGTGCCCAGGCCCCTCCTGGCGGCGTCGATACTCCTGCCGACGGTGGCGGGGTTCTTCGCGCTGAGCCCGTTCGCGCCAGGCGCGGATTCAAACCGGCCGCCGAGCGAGGCCCACCGGCAGGCGGTCCTCGAAGCGCTCGCGCTGGTACCGGGAGACGACCAGGTGAGCGTGGCAGCGCAGTCGGGGCTGCTGGCCCGGGTTTCGCAGCACGATCACGTCTACGAATTTCCGCCGAAGAAGACCCTGGCCGACTGGGTGGTCGTCGACCGCTACGGGCACCGCAGTAGCCAATCGCAGGCGGCCGGCTACGACGAGAAGCTGGCCGCGGTGCGGGCTACGTACGAACAAGTCTTCGACCGCGACGGCGTCGAAGTCTTCAGGAGACGCCCGTGAAGCCGGCCTTGATCATTCCGGCGAGAGACGAAGAAGCCTGCATCGGAGACGTTGTGCGGGAGGCGCGGGCGGTGTTCGGCGGGGCCGTGATCGTCGTCGACAACGGAAGCAGCGACGCAACCTCGGTGCAGGCGGCGGAGGCGGGGGCCACGGTTGTTTCAGAGCCAACGCCGGGCTACGGGCGGGCATGTTCGGCGGGAATCGCGGGGGCGCCCGCGGAGGCAGACGTGCTGGTCTTCATGGACGGGGACGGCAGTGATCGGCCGGAAGACATCGCCCCCCTGCTGGCGGCGATCGATGGTGGCGCCGACCCTGCGTTGGCGGTGCGCCGAGGGGCCGGCGTTGAGCCCGGTTCGATCACCCCTGCGGCGCGCTTTGGGAACTGGCTCAGCGGCGCGCTCATTGGCCTTGCCTCCGGACGGAGGCTGCACGACCTCTCGCCGCTCAAGGCGATCCGTCGCCAGGCGCTCGAACGACTCGGGCTGCGAGAGCAAACGTACGGCTGGACGGTCGAAATGCTGGCAAGAGCGGTCGCCGCCAGGTTGAACATCGTCGAAGTCGAGGCAGGCTACCGTCACCGGCGGGGCGGGCAGTCGAAGGTGAGCGGCAATCTCGCCGCGTCGATGTCGGCAGGCTATCGGATCCTGCTCGTCCTGGGGCGAGTTGGGCTTCGGTCGTTCGGGCCCGCGCGGGCAGGGGCTGTCGCCGGAGCAATGTCGGGGATTGTGCTCGTGGTGCTGTTTGGAGCGTGGCTGTTAGGCCAGGCGCCGTCGAACGGCCGCGTGCTGATCGCCGCCTTGCTCATCGCCTGGCCGGTGTTGCTCGTCACGACGACGGCCGGGTTCGGGACAGGCTACCTCGTCAGGCGACGGCGGTCCTCCGCGATCGAGCGACGTTCACCCTCTGTTTAGATTGGGGTTTGGGGCGAGGCGTACCATAGGTCTGGCATGGAATCCGCACGCATCCTTGTCGTCGACGACGAGCCGGTGGTGGTTGAGGTGGTGGAGCGTTACCTCCAGCGCGAAGGCTACACGGTGCGCACCGCCAGCGACGGGGCGATGGCGATGGAGGCCTACGCCGACATGCGCCCCCATCTTGTGGTCCTTGACCTGATGCTCCCGAAGATGAACGGCATGGAGATCTGCCGGCGCATCCGTGAAGGCTCACGCACGCCGGTGATCATGCTCACCGCGCGCGGCGACGAGATGGACCGCATCGCTGGATTCGAAACCGGCGCCGACGATTACCTGGCGAAGCCGTTCAGCCCCCGCGAGCTGGTGGCCCGGGTGAAGGCCGTGTTGCGGCGTTCGTTCGATGAGGCCGTGCTGCGGCCCGGCGACCGCCTGGAGAGCGGCGGAGTCTCCGTCGACCCGCGTAGCCGCACGGTCGAAGTGAACGGGAGGCCGGCAGAGCTGACCGCCCGGGAATTCGACCTGCTGCTGTTCCTCGTCAGCCATGACGGCGAGGTCTTCAGTCGCGAGCAGCTCCTGGAGCGCGTCTGGAAGTACGACTGGTACGGGGATTCGAGCACGGTGACGGTCCACATCCGCAGGCTGCGGACGAAGGTCGAGGAGCAGCCGGAGAATCCGCGGCACATCAAGACAGTCTGGGGCGTGGGCTACCGATGGGAACGCTGAGAGCGCCCGGCGCCCGGGTCGCGGCCCTGGCGAGCATCGGCGTGGCTGCCGCGGTCTCCCTCGTGGCGACGGCGTTGCTGCTGGACCCGCCTCCACGAGACCTCGCGGTCATGGCGGCCACCCTGGCCGGGACCGGCGCGGCAGGCGCAGCAGTGGCGATGCTGGCGCCGCGCTGGGCGGGCCGGCTGCGGCTGCGCTGGCAGCTCACTCTTTTCTACGCCGTTGGCCTCGCCGGGCTCGTGTTGAACATCGCGGTCGCGGCGGGGCTGATGTTCCTCTCGCCCCACGATCTGCGCCTCGTGTTCGTGCTCTGCGGGTACGCCCTGGTCGCTACTGCCGGCCCCGCACAACTCATGAGCTGGAGCGTGAGCCGCCGCTTCGAGGCGCTGACGGAAGCGGCCGGGCGGATCGCCAGCGGCGACCTCACCGCGCGCGTTGTCATGAGGGGCGCGGACGAAGTCGCACACCTGGGCGGAGCGTTCAACGCCATGGCGGCCGCGCTTGAAGCCTCGCGGCAGCAGCGCGAAGAGCTCGAACAGGCGCGCCGCGACCTCTTCGCGGCGATCTCGCACGACTTACGCACTCCGCTGGCGACGATCCGAGTCATGGTTGAGGCGATCGAAGACGGCGTAGTGAGCGACGCCACGACCTCGGAACGGTACCTGAAGACCATCAACGGCGAGATCCAGCGGCTCTCATTGTTGATCGACGACCTTTTCGAGCTGACCACCATCGACAGCGGCGAGTTGCGGCTGCGGCTCGAACTGCTCCGCGTCGAAGAGGTAATCGCGGAGACGATGGACGCCCTTCGACCGCAGGTGGAACTGGCCGGGATCCGGTTGGCGTTCGAACCGGGAGCGGGCACGGCGCCCGTGCAGGCCGACCCGCAGCGCCTCAGCCGGGTGCTGTACAACCTCGTGCAGAACGCGATTCGCCACACACCGAGCGACGGGGCGATCGTGCTTCGCACCGCCGCCGCCCCGGGCGGCGTCGAGGTGGCCGTGAGCGACAACGGCGAGGGCATCGCCCGCGAAGACGTGCCGTTCGTCTTCGACCGCTTCTATCGCGGCGAAAAGTCGCGGTCGCGCGAACACGGGGGAAGCGGGCTTGGACTGAGCATCGCGCGGGGCATCGTGGAAGCCCACGGCGGACGGATCTGGGTGGAGGCGGGCGAGGGGCGAGGGGCTACCTTCGCCTTTACCCTGCCTGCTGCTTCGGTGACCCGCGCCTGACTCAGACCGCCGCGAGCGAAGCTTCGATCAACCGCAGGCCGAACTCCATCCCGAGCGGGATCGCGTCCTCGTCGATGACGAAGCCGGAGTCGTGATGACGGCCGGCGATGCCCTTGGCTTCGTTGCGCGCGCCGAGCCAGAAGTAGCAGCCGGGGCATAGACGGAGGAACTCGGCCATGTCGTCGGCGCCCATACTGGGGGCGGAGTGGATGTTGCCGGCGCCGAAGAAAGCCACGGCCTGTTCCTTGACGAAGGCGGTCACGGATTCGTCGTTCACCAGAGGCGGGCAACTGGTCGCGTGGTTGAATTCGAACTCCGCGCCGAAGGCAGCGCAGACGCCGGTGAGCACCTCTTCGACGCGGGCGATCATGTGGTCGCGCACGTGGTCGCTGTAAGTGCGGATCGTCCCGGTGAGGGCGGCCGAATCGGCGATGATGTTCCCCCGGTAGCCGGCTTTGAGCGTGCCGATCGTGAGTACGGCCGTATCGGACGGGGCGACGGAACGGCTCACGACCGTCTGCAGGGCTGTTATCACGTGCGCCGCGACGACGACAGAATCGACCGCCTGTTGAGGGGCGGCGGCGTGGCCGCCACGGCCGATAATGCGGATTCGGATCCCGGTGGGCGAGGCGAAGAAGGGGCCGGAAGCGACGTTGATGGCCCCGATGGGCACGTCGGCGCTGACGTGGAGGCCCAGCACGCGGCTGACCTTCGGGGTTTCGAGAACCCCGTCGGCGATGCAGCCGCAGGCCCCACCGGAGGACTCCTCGGCCGGCTGAAAGACGAAACGCACGCTTCCCGGGAGCGAGGTGCGGTGCGCGCCGAGGACCTCCGCGATGCCCAGGGCGATGGCGGTGTGGGCGTCGTGGCCGCAGGCGTGCATCACCTCGGGTACTGTCGAAGCGAAGGGAAGTCCGGACTTCTCGGGGATTGGGAGCGCGTCGATATCCGCCCGCCAGAGCAGGCAAGGTTCTCTACGTGCGCCCCGCACGAGGGCGGTTGCGCCCGTGCGGGCCACGGGACGGACATCGTCAAGGCCAAGGGCTCGGAGACGATCGAGGATGACCCCCTGGGTCCGCTCTTCCTTCCAGGAGAGCTCCGGGTGCTGGTGCAGGTCGCGGCGAATCGCGACTACCGCATCGCGCAGGGCTTTGACTTCGGGCCGGATGCGTGAAGCGAGTGGTGAACGGCTCACGCGGGCGAGCTTAGCACAGGCCTTCCGGGGTCGAGGGAGGCAGGCTCAGTCGGGGATCGAGGCCGGCTGCGACCGGCGAATGCCGGCGAGGCGAAGGGGCAGGCGGTGGAGCGCCCAACCCTGCACAAGGGCCACACCCGCCACGACCAGGACCAGGCCGGCGAGCAAGTTCCAGCCGATCGTCTCATCGAGGAACAGCCAGCCGAGGGCGACCCCGATCGGGGGAAAGAGGTACGTGACGACCGAGGCTCGCACCGGGCCCACCTGGCCGATGAGCCACATGTAGATCGTGACCGCCAGGCCCGAGCCGGCCGCGCCGAGCGCCAGGATGCTGCCCCACTGGCGGAGGCCCATCTCGGCGCCGTCGTAGGCGCCTGTGAGCAAAGCGAGCGGCGCGAGGAGGAGCGACGCGAAGACGAGCTGGCCAATGGTCAGGGGTACGGCCGGGACGTCGCGGAGCCAGCGCCGGATGCTGACCGCCGAGACGCCGTAGCACATCGTTGCGGCGAGGACCGCGAGGGTGCCGAGGAAGGCATCGCTGTGGACGGAGGCCAGGTCGTCCCCTGTGAGGGCAACGATCCCGGAGAAGCCGACGATGAGGCCGGCCTGCTGGACTCGGGTGAGAGCGTCGCCGCGCACGAGCAGCGTCGCGAGGATAGCCGTCCAGAGCGGCGTGCTGGAGTTGCCGATGCTGGCGACGCCGCTGGGGACGTGCTGCTCGCCAATCGCGAAGAGGGTCCAGGGCATGGACATGTTGACGGTGCCGAGGATAGCGAGCGCGGCGATCGTGCGTGGGCTGCGGGGGAACTGCCGCCGCCCTGCCCAGGCGATCGGGGCGAGGACAAGCATCCCGAGGAGACAACGCCCGGCACTGACGCCGAGCGGGTCCATGCCGGCATCGACGAGCACCCGGATAAAAAGGAATGAGCCTCCCCAGACTGCTGCGATGAGCAGCAGCGCCGCCAGTTGTCGCGAAGTCACGGTGGGTGAACGATCCTCGGCCCAAAGGGTAACAGCGGAGGCGTTTAGCGTCCGGCGATGGCCCGGCCGGCAGCTTCGCTGTACTGCAGGCGGAAGGTCTCGCGAAACAGGGTCCGCCAGGCCTGACGATCGAGGGGCGGCCCGGTAAAGCCCGGGCACTCGACGTGGCGAAGGAGAAGCGGGACGAGCGCGCGCACGGGCGAGGCGCTGCGGCCCGTGAAACGGTCGACGGCCGCGGTCATCGCCGGCCAGTCGGAGTGTACGGGCCGCTCGGTCCCTGGCTCGAAGAACAGCACGAAGTGGGGGTAAAGGCGGCAGGCGTCGGGCCGGCCCTCGTACTGGGAGCAGAGCAGGTCAGGTCCGAGCATACGGCAGGTGCCGCGGTCGCGGGCAAGGAGGAAGGGTTGTGCCAGCGGCAAGGTGATCGGCCTTCCGTCTTCGCATTCGAGGAAGACGATAGGGGCGAAGCCGCTGCTGCGGGCGAGGCGGTCCACCTCGCGGTCGCCGAGTGCGACGCTGAAGACCTTGCAACAGTGGGCCTTGCAGAGGCTCGCCTGGCAGATGAACGAAGGCACGCCGGGCAGGACGAGGTCGTACGCCGTGTAGCGGTGTGCGACGCGTTCCCAGCTGGTTCGAAGGCGGCTGTCGACCGGAACAACCTTCGCCATACGGCAATGGTAGAGCAGAGTAAGGGGAAGGTATCGGTCGCACTTGTGGCCCGTGAACGAGTTCAGATACCTGCGAGACAGTCGGGTATCTGTATACGCAATTGCCGAGAGGGTCGAGGGTCAGGGGTGTGGGAATGGAGAGAGAGGCCTCCTTTAGCATGGCGGTGTCTAACTTCCGGCCATGGAGACCTCTC
>JBGPOS010000076.1:0-15539 GCA_041488155.1 Tepidiformaceae bacterium | reverse complement strand
CGCCTGGGTCGGATGCTGGCCGCCACCATCGCCGGCATTGATCACGGGGATCGCCGACACCACCGCCGCGCGCTGCGCCGCCCCTTCCTCCGGATGGCGAAGGACGAGCAAGTCCGCGTAACTGTTGATCATCCGGACCGTGTCCTCGAGGCTCCCCCCGAGGGAGGTGTCGGAGAACACCTGCGGGTTCTCGGTCGAGATCACCTGGCCGCCGAGCCGCAGCATCGCCGCCTCGAACGAGAGACGCGTCCGCGTGCTCACGGTGTAGAACAGGGCCCCCAGGATCTTGCCACGGAGGTCGCCGCTCCCCCCTGCCGCGACGACCGCCTCCATACGCTCGGCCTCGCGAAACACCTCCGCGATCAGCTTCTTGTCGAACTGCTGCGCCTCGAGGATGTGCTGCATACGCCCGTCCCTGCTCATCCGCGTACGAACCTCGTGCCCGCCTCGCCGCGCACCGCCAGGTCGGCCGATCCCAGCCCCGCGATGATCGCGGCCTCGCCGCCGTACTCCACGAATTCGATGCAGGCCGTGACCTTCGGCAGCATGCTTCCCGCCGCGAACTCCCCGGCCTCGACCAGGCGTTTCGCTTCCTCGAGCGACAGCCGGTCGATGCTCCGCTGGCCTGGCTTGCCGAACTCGACCGCGACGCGGTCGACGTCCGTGAGTATGAGGAGGAGGTCGGCGCCGACGCTCTCCGCAACCTTCTCCGCCGTGAGATCTTTGTCGATGACCGCCTCAATGCTGCGATAACCCCCGTCGGCCTCGAGCACCACCGGCACCCCTCCCCCACCCCCCGCGACCACGACAAAGCCGGATTCGGCAAGAGCCCGCAGCGGGCGTGTCTCGATGAGGCGGAGCGGCTTCGGCGAGGGGACGACCCGGCGGTAGGGGCGCTCCGGGTTCCGTCCGACCGCCCGGAAGGTGAAACCCGCAACGGACGCGAGGTGGTCGCGGGTGGCCTCGTCCACGAACGGACCGACAGGCTTCGAGAGCCGCTGGAGCTCCGGGTCCTCGGGGTCGACGAGGATGTGGCTCACGAGGACGACGACGTCACGTTCGATGCCCTCGAGCCTGAGCCGATTCGTGAGGATTCGCCCCAGGAGTGACCCGACCTGGCCCTGGGTCATGCCCACGCAGACGTCCATCGGCTGCATGGGGACCAGGTCGGCCGCCTCGACCTGCTGGATCAGGAGATTTCCGACGTGCGGTCCATTACCGTGCGTGATAACCACCCGGTGACCGCCCCGGATAAGCGGCACGAGGTGCTCGCAGGCGCGTTCCAGGTTGGCGATCTGTTCAGCCGCGGTTCCTTCTTCATGCTCCTGGAGGATCGCATTGCCGCCGAGCGCGACGACGATGACTTTCCGTCGCTCCTTCTCGCCCATCGCCCGGCCGGTGCTCGC
Source organism: Tepidiformaceae bacterium (assembly GCA_041488155.1). Classification (GTDB taxonomy): domain Bacteria; phylum Chloroflexota; class Dehalococcoidia; order Tepidiformales; family Tepidiformaceae; genus JBGPOS01. The sequence continues at coordinate 14,133 of JBGPOS010000076.1, read as the reverse complement.
CATCACAGCAGACGATCCAGGAGCGACATCATTTCGGCGTCACCACCGGCTGGTGGGCGCCAATCGACCTGGGCCACCGCGACCCCCTGGTCCCGCATGCTCGCCGCGAAGTCCACGAGCCCGACGTTCACCACCTTCGGTCCGCTTGCCAGGAGCGCCTTCACGCGATCGGCCATGACCTGCCTCCTGTCATCTCGCACCGGCGATGGCGGCTGCGGCGGCGGCTGCTTCCACGGATGACGGGAAGACGGCGACACCGGCGCTCCGCAGCCTGGCAGCTTGCGCCTTCAGGTCTTGGGGATCCTCGGGTGTCCCGCAGATCGAAGCGACCACGGCCAGGTGCCCACCTCGCTCGGCAGCGCTGCGCCGGGCCGCGTTGATCGCATCCAGGATATCGCCTGCCGGATCCTCGGCACTCCCGAACCCCAGGACAACATCCAGCAGGAGTACCGCTGTCTCCGGATCCTCACCCTCGGCCCGAATCCGCTCCGACCGCAAGGTGGAGTCGATCATGGGATGCGGCCGGCCGAGGGTGAAAACGTCATCGCCGAGGTCCACGGCCGTGTGGCCTTCGCTGCGAAACGGATCCACCAGGAGGAGCTTCTTCTCGAGTGGTGCATTGGAGTGCACCGCGAGGCCGGCATCGCCCAGGACCTGCTGGGCCTGGTAGCACAGCGTGCCACCGGCGAAGACGCCCCGGACCCACCGTTGACCCGGACCGAGGCGCGCTCGCGCCTCCTCCGCAATGGCCGCAACGGCAGCGTGGTCTCCCTCGTCGGGGTGACCGCCGGCAAGCCGCACGGCCTGGAACGCGGCATCGGACAGGCTCCCCGCCTCGACGACTCCGGGCTGCCCCGAGGCCGGGACGGTGCCCAGGAAGCATGTCACCACCGGCTTCGGGCAGCGCGCTAGACGCTCCCGGAGCCTTCGCACGGTCGCCTCTCCGGGGGGTTTCGAGACGAGAAGGATGACCACGGTGCCCGGGTCGTCCTCGAGCGCGTCCAGGGCGACCAGCGTCGATGCCCCGCCGACCGCGTCCGAGAGGTCGCGACTGCCGGTTCCGATGGCGTGGGAGATCCCGGACCCGGCTCTGTGGATGAGGGTGGTGACCTCCTGGGTGCCGGTGCCCGAGGCGCCGATGACTCCGACCGGCCCCCGCCGGACCGCATTGGCGAACCCGATCGCCGTCCCGCCGATGATCGCCGTTCCGCAATCAGGCCCCATCAGGAGAAGTCCTCGCTCGGCGGCGAGGCGCTTGAGCGAGACCTCGTCCTCGACCGAGACGTTGTCGCTGAAGAGGAAGACGTTGAGGCCCGAATCAAGCGCATGCCGGGCCTCGTTCGCCGCGTACTCGCCGGGCACGGAGATCACCGCGAGGTTCGATCCCGGCTGGTCCCGCGCCGCCTCCTCAATGCTGCCGAAGACGGCGCCGGTGGCGGGCACCGGCTCCCGGGCCAGCCATTCCTCGATGTGGTCGAGGACGGCGTGGGCGCTTTCGCTGCTGTCCGCCCTCACGGCGACAACCAGGTCGTTCGGCGAGGGGTCGAAGGTCTCGGCCCCTGCGAAGCCCGCCTGGGCGAGGGCCTTGAGGTTCTTTTCAGTCGCCATGACCGCGGCCGCCGCGTGGATCCCCGGCGCGCCCGAGATCCGCTTCGCGACCCGCATCAGGTACACCGAGTCGAAGTACCGTGACCGGAGGAAGGCACACTCCACGACCATGTTCAGGCCCCGTACTTCGTCGCGAAGGCCCGCAGCGCGTTCTTGAAGCAGTCCATCGGCGGTCGCACGATCCCGGCGCCCAGGTTCGGGTAGCCAGGGTCCTTGTGGGCAATGGCGGTGTCGATCACCGGCAGGATCCCCGTCTGGACCACCTTGCGGATATCGATACCGACGGGAGCGCCCGCGAAGCCAAGGGCGGGCACCAGGAAGTCGGGACTCTCGGCAACCGTGATTCGGCGCATGTCTCGGCTGAACGCCAGCGCCTGCTCCGGCGTCCCACCGACGAGCGCCAGGAGCCCCGGCGCTCCGCCGAGCACGAACCCACCCCAACCCACAGTCTCGGTGATGGCGGAGTCACCCATGTCGAGACCGGCGTCGGCGTCCGAAAATCCCGGGATGAAAAGGCCTTCCACCCTCGGCGACGGCGCCGTGAACCACTGTCCCGGGAGACCGCTTACTCGTATCCCGAACTCCGTGCCGTTGCGCGCCATCGCCGTCACCACGGTGCTGTACTCGACCCCACTCGCCGGGTCCGTAGCGGCCTTCGCGGATGCCATCGCGATCCCGAGGAACAGAAAGTCGTCCCAGGTGGCCAACGAAAGGGTCGATATGAGCGCGGCCTTCTCCACGCCGGCCGCGACCATCGGCCCCGCGAGCGCCGCGAGGAGCAGCATCGACGCAGCGTTGGGCCGGTTGTGGAGCTCGTCCCCCATGTGGAGCGCCTTGCTAAAGATCGGCTTGAGCGGCAGCCCGCCGAGGTGGCGGAGGCCGCGCGCCAGCGATGGCGCCCACACGTCGCGCCACTGGCGGAGGCCGTCGATGGCTTCTTCGGAGAAGTCCCCGAACTGCTGTCGCCCATCGGTTTTGCGGCTGTAGGCGCGGTTGCCGAACGCGCGGTTCTCGACCACGAAGGCCGGCAGTGAACGGGTGATCGTTCCCGCCATGGGACCAACCGCCTGGTGGTGGTGATTCGGCTCGAACGTGATCGCCCCGGAGGCGAGCAACTCCTCGGCCGCGGCGGGCGTCGGCGCCCAGCCTTCGAAGATCGCCATCGCCATGCAGGCGCCTCGCTGGGCGCCGCACATTCGATCCCACGCCACCGGCGGGCCGGAGTGCAAGATCATCCGGTCGCGGAGGCCGGGTATCACCTCGCCGGCTGGGGCGATGTCGAGCAGGACCGGATCGGACGCCATGATGCGCCTCGCGGTCTCTGCATTTGCCGCTTCGATGGCTGTTTTGAGATCCATTCGGATTCCTTTCCGGGGGCTCAGCCCCGCGGCGTCTTGGACGTGGTCGATTGCGCAACGGCCCGGAGGCCGGCAAGGAAACCGGCCAGCGTTGCCCAGCCGGTGGTGTGCCCAATGCGGGCCAGGTCCGACCCCGCCCTGACTGCGCCCGGCTCGTCGGCGGCCGCACAGCGGACGGCGAGCCGGTGGAGTGGCTCCGGGCCCTCGCCCTGAGCGTAGTCGTGCAGCAATGCTTCGCTGATGCGGTTCGTTTGACCGTGAGCCAAGGCTGCAGCCCGCCGCAGCGCAGCGGCCGTTGCGGGGTCCGGCCCCGCGGCCGTCCGAATGGCAAACAGGACGCCTCCGAGGAGGTCGTCTCCGGCCGGGGTCAGTCCCGGGCCGAGCCCGACCAAGGCGTGGGCCAGCGCGAGGGTCCGGTCGGCCAGCGAACACGGGGTGATGGGGCTCGCCAGAAGCGGACCGAGCGAATAGCCCGGCAGCCCCACCCGGCTCACGAGGGTAGCCAGCTGATCGGCGGCTGGCACGGCAGCGCCGGTCCCGACCAGGACCGCTTCCGCGATGCGGTCGATGGCGCAAGCGTCGGGGGGTAGGGCCCGGGCCTCAATCCGGGGTGGCTTCCAGACAGGCGCCCCCGCCAGCCCGATCCGCGCCCGCTGGCCGATCGTCACTTCTCCGTCTCTGACGCGGACCGGGTCTCCCGCAGCGAGCGCCGCGAGGTCGAGCGGAGCCAGGAGCGCCCGCCCGTGGGCCGCTTCGCCCGGCCCGCTCAACCAGAGGAGCCGCGGTCCCCGGTGGCGTACGCGCCCGACGTTGTGAGGCATCCGCCCGTCCGAGGCCATCTCCATGTAGGCCGCAGCCGAGACCACGGCCACCAGGCGGCCCTCTGCGCCCTCGCGCAACATCCGCGCAGCGCGAAACCCGACAAGCGTCGCCGGCGCGAACCGTACCCGTGCCAGAGCCGGCCTCTCGCCATCGGCCACCTGCGCCACGCCCGTCACCGGGGGCTCCAGGCCGGCGGCCGGGGAAGGATTCGCTCGAACGCGCAAGCGGTCGCAAGCAGCGAGCGATCCGAGCCGGGGCCGCTCACGAGCTGAAGGCCCACCGGCAGACCTTCCGAAAGGCCCATATGCACGCTGATCGCCGGGAAATCGACCAGGCTCCACGGGATGCAATTCGCGGAGAGCACGAGCAGGTATTGGTCCGCGTCCTCGCGGCGAGGGGCCACCACCTTCGACGTGGGCATCGCCACGATGTCGACGCCACTAAAGGCACTGGCAAGCCGATCGCGGAGCATCCCGCGAAGGCGGAACGCCCGGACAAGGTCTGTGGCCATCAGGCCGAGCGCCTCCATGAGCTGATCCCGGACGTCCGGGACGCAGCGGTCGAGGTCCGTGCCCATCTCCAGGTGAAACTGCGCCGCCTCCGCCCGGCTCAGGATCATTCCAACCGCGTTCGCCAGTTCGAGGTCCTCCCGCGAGAGGGCCTCAAGCTCGATGACCACGGCGCCCGCCGTCCTCACGCCAGCAAGCGCCGTGTCGAAACACGCCCGGACGCCGGGTTCGCACCCATCGAGGAAGGCAGCTGACGTCCCGACGCGAAGCCCCTCCACGCACCCGGGAAGCGCCCCGGACCAGGAGCCGGCTGGACCGGCGATGACGTCCATGAGAAGGGCCACATCACGCACCGTCCGGCCCATCGGAGCCAGGTGGTCCAGCGACCAGGAGAGCGTAAGCCACTCGTCCACCGGCACGCGGCCGTAGGACGGCTTGAACCCCACGAGCCCGCAGAGCGCGGCGGGCACTCGGATCGAGGCGCGGGTATCGGTCCCGAGAGAGCCCAGCGCCATCCCGGTGACGACCGAGATCGCCGAGCCGCCGCTCGAACCGCCTGGCACCCTGGCGTCGTCCCAGGGATTCCGCGACTGCGCGGTCGTCACGCCGAGCGCGAACTCGTGGGTGACGACCTTGCCGATGAGGTGGGCACCGGCGGCGCGGAGCCTGGCCACCGCTTCCCCGTCACGCTCGGCAGCGATCGGCCGGATCGCCACAGAACTCCCGGCCGTGGGCATTCCGGCCACGTGGATGACGTCCTTTACCGTCAGCGGAACCCCGGCCAGCGGAAGGCCCGGCTCGATCGGCCTCGGGACGAAGGCCGCGGCGTCGATGTACTCGAAGGCTCCGTATCGTTCGTCGTAGCGGGTGACGCGCTCACGACAGGCTTCGAGGACGGCCACAGCGGAGATCCTGCCTTCTCGCAACCCGTCAGCGGTATCCCAGAGGTCGCCGTCCAGCCCTTCGACCGGGCCGGCCGCGGGGGCCGGCGGCTGCTCCGGCGATGGGAGCAGGTAGGCCGGCACCCGCCCGGGGCCGTCGAGCGGCGCGGACCGCACCACATCGACGGCCCGGCGAAACAGCTCGCGCGTCGACGTGCGGTTCATCCCGCCTTCCCGGTGAGTGGCGCCAGCCCTGCAAGCAGGGTCGCCGAGTCCGTGACCGCCCCAAAGACGCCGTTCTGCATGGTTACCATCTTCAGGGCCGCCTGGTAATTGCCGTAGTCCGTCGCACCCGTGCAGTCGCTCAGCAACAGGCATTCGTACCCGAGGTCGTTCGCCTCACGCATGATCGTGTGCACGCAGACATCCGTGGTGATTCCCGTGAACACGAGATGCGTAATCCCTCGGTTCCGGAGGACCAGGTCGATATCGGTCGAGCCAAAGGCGCCTTTCGACGGTTTGTCGATCACTGGCTCGCCGGGAGTGGGGGCGAGTTCCGGGATGATCTCCCACCCCGGCTCGCCCCTGACCAGGATCCGGCCGCAGGGACCAGCGTCGCCGATCCCTGCGCCGATCTGGCGCGAACGCCAGAGTTTGTTCGGCGGGCAGTCCGAGAGGTCCGGCTTGTGGCCCTCCCGGGTGTGGACCACCGGCATACCTGGCACCGAACGCCAGAACTCCAGCACCCGGCGCGTGGGCTCGACCCCGGCCCGCGTCAGCGAGATATCGTAGCCCATCGCATCCACGTACCCTCCCGGACCGCAGAAGTCGTGTTGCCAGTCGATCAACACGAGTGCGGTCCGTGACGGCTCCACCTCGCCGTCGAACGGCCAGGAGTACGGGTCCGCGGGTATCTGGAGTTTCACGCCCCGTCGTCCCTATTTGATCTTTCCGCTCGCCCCTTTGACGAGGTAGTCCGTCTTGCCGAGCAGATCGCCGAGGTCGGCGACCTCACCCTCCTTGACCCGGACCTTGCCCTCGTTGTCGAGGATCGGGCCTTTGAAGATGACGACCTTCTTCGCGATGAGATCGGCCTTCACCTGTTCGACCAGCTTCTTCGTGTCGGCATTGGTGTTAGGGCCCCAATCAGCCAGGGCGGCGTAGCCCTTCTCGAGAGAGCCGATGGTGTTCTCGCCCTTGAAGGTGCCGTTGATCACATCCTGGGCGTACTTCGTGAAGAGCGGGCCCCAGGTGAACCCGATGCCGGTGATCCAGCCCTTGCCCGCGACGGACTTCACGCAGAGGCAGTGGAAGCCGATGGACTTGATGCCGCGCTTCTCGGCGGTCTGGACCACGGTGGCCGGCGAGTCGACGATCATCGTGACGACGTCGACGCCTGAGTCGACGAGGGCGTTCACCGCCTCGGCTTCCTTGGCCGGGTCAACCCAGGCGTTGTCCACGATCACCTGGACCGTGGCGTTCGGGTTCACCGACTGGGCGCCGAGAGCAAAAGCGTTGATCGACGTGAGGATGTTCGGGATCGGGAAGCCGATCACCCAGCCGAGCTTGCCCGACTTCGACTCCTTCCCCGCGGCGATGCCGGTGAGGTAGGCCATCGACGTCGTATCCGACCAGAACGTGGCCAGGTTGTCGGCATTCTTGAAGCCAGCAGGATGAGCGAACTTTACGTCCGGGTGCTTCTTCGCAACGTTGAGGGCGGGATCCAGGTAGCCGAAGCTCAGGGGGAAGATGAGCTTGGCCCCCTGCTGGATCATGTTTTCCATCACGCGCTCGGCGTCCGCCGATTCGGGGACGTTCTCGGCTTCGATGAGCTTGATGCCCTTCACGTTCTTCTGCATGTCGACCAGACCTTCGTGCATGGCCTGGTTATAGCCGTTGTCCTTGACGGAGCCGACATGAAGCGCGCCGACCACGAGCGTGGTCGCGCCACCCCCACTGTCATCGTCGCCACAGGCGACGGCGACGAGCGCGAGCGACATCGCCGCCACGAGCGCCAGGAGTATCAGCAGGGGATTCCGGGGACTCTGGACGGGCATGGGTTCCTCCTCATGTTGCTTGGCGCCAGTGATCTGAAACCACTGGCGCCCGAACCCCGGAGCGGCCGGGTCCCGGCGAGAACACGCTAGCATCAGTTGGTGCCTTCGAACACTTCGGAAAGGCCCCCCGGCATCTGGAACTGGCGGCGGCGCCCCCACACCAGGAGCACGCCAAGTGTTAGCAGGTAGGGGAGCGTGTCGAGCAGGAACGGCGAGATGTCCGCCCCGCGTGCCTGGAGCTGGAGCTGGAAGGCGACCGCCCCGCCGAACAGGAGCGCACCAGCTAGCGCGCGGACCGGGTGCCAGCTGGCGAAGATCACGAGGGCGACCGCGACGAATCCCTTGCCCGAAGTCATCCCCTCGAGCCAGACGCCCGCGACGGAAAGCGAGAGATGGGCACCACCGAGGCCGCCGAAGAGGCCCCCCGCAAAGAGCGCCTGGTACTGGATTCGCGATGGGTTGAGCCCCGCGGCAAAGGCTGCCGTGCGGCTCTCACCAACGGTCCGCAGGTGGAGGCCCCAGCGGGTCCGGTACAGGAGCCACCACACCAGCGCCGCAGCGGGGACCACGCCGAAGATAAGGAGGTCGCCCTGGAAGAACACGTCGCCGGCGAACGGGATCGACTTCAGTCCGGGGATTTCCCAGTGGCCGAGGCCCTCGGCTTTGCGGCCCACGTAGTCATTCCCGGCGAGCGCCGTGAGCCCGAGGGCGAGGAGGCCCATGGTGAGGCCCGATGCCAGCTGATTGGCACGCCGCGTGACCACCAGGAACCCGAAGACGAGGTTGAACAGCCCCCCGGCCAGGGCCGCAACGATGAGGGCCGGGTAGGCGCTCCCGAACTCCGCCGTCGCGATGAACCCCGCACAGGCGCCCGTGAGCATGCAGCCTTCGAGGCCGAGATTCACCATGCCCGCCCGCTCGACGATCACCTCCCCAAGGGCCGCGTAGAAGACGGAGGTCCCCGAGCGAATGGATCCGGAAGCCACCGCCTGGACGAACGGCGTGCTCATGAGGCGGCCACCCGGTTGCTTCCCCGAAAGGCGAGGACCGAGAAAAGCGTCAGCGCCATGAGGAGGTTGACGCTCGCGAAAGGGAGGCCCTGGTTGATCTGCAGCGAGTCACCGCCTGCCGTTAGCACGGCGAGGACGAAGGTCATGAGGACGATCGTGATCGGGTTGTGGCCCGCCAGCCACGACGCGAGGAAGCCGATGAAGCCGTAGCCGGGGGACACCGACGGCCGCAACCGGCCCTGGATCGCGGACACCTCGCCGAACCCGGCCAGCGCGGCCATGGCGCCGCCGACGAGGAGCATAACCACCAGGTAACGGCGCACCGGGATCCCGTTCCGGTGCGCCGCCTCCGGATTCCCGCCGATGGCCCGGATCTCGTATCCCCACCTCGTGTAGCGCAGGACCGCGAAGAGGATCGCGACGCCGGCCAGCCCGAACACCAGCCCGAAGTGGAGCCGGTACGTGCTCAGTGCGGGCAGCACCGCCGAAGCCGGGAAGGGTTTCGACTGGGGGAAGTTCGCGCTGAGTGGGTCTTTCCAGGGGCCGAACACGAAGTACTGGACGAAGAGAATGCCGACGTAGTTCAGGAGCAGCGTGCTGATGGTCTCGTTGAGCCACCCCCTCGCGCGAAGGATCGCCGGGACCGCGGCCCAGGCCGCGCCCCCAAGGACGGCGGCGGCGAACATCCCGGCCAGCATCACCGGCCGGTCGAGGCTGCCGAAACTAAGCGCAACCCAGCTCGCCGCCCACGCCCCGAGGTAGAGCTGGCCTTCGCCACCAACGTTCACGAGCCCGACCCGCGCCGGAATAGCTACCGCCAACGCGCAGAGGAGCAACGGAATCATGCGCACGAAGACTTCGGAAAGGCCGTACTTCGTGCGCAACGTCGTGTCGACGATGTCCTGGTACGCCGCTACCGGGTTTTCGCCCTGGAGCGCGACGATGATACCGAACCCCAGGAGCGCGATGACGAGCGACGCGACGAACCGCGCCGGGCCCCGGAGCGCCGGCGGTGACAGCCTCCGGAGCGATGCCCACCGGGTCGCGACCGCCGCCTTCGAGTCAGGCGTGAGCAAGCTTGGCCCCCGCTGCGCCGGTCATCATGAAGCCTACTGCCTCGGGCGTCGTCTCGGCGGGTCGGATCGTTTCCACAATGCGTCCCCCGTGCATGACGGCCAGGATATCGCTCAGGGCGAACAGCTCGTCGAGATCTTCGGAGACGAGGACGATCCCGGCGCCGGCCGCCCGCTCCCGGAGGATCACCTCACGCGCAGCGGTGGCTGCCGCCACGTCGAGGCCGCGGGTCGGGTAGAAGCACACGAGCACTGCGGGCTTGCGCGCCAGTTCGCGGGCGAACACGACGCGCTGGACGTTGCCACCCGAGAGTACCCCGGCGGTCGCATCGAGGCGGGGCAGGGCAAATCCGAGGTCGAGCGCCGTTTCAGTCGCGGCCTCGCGCGCCTTGCTCCACTGCATGCGCAGACCGCCAGGGCCCTGAAAGCGACGGCGCTCCGCCAGCACGAGGTTCTCGAGCACCGTCATTGTCGGGATGGCCCCCAGCCGCAAAGGGTCTTCCGGCACGAACGCTAGCCCGGCTCCAAGCCGGCGGGCAGTGCTCGCGTGCGTCACGTCCTTTCCCCGGAGCAACACCGTCCCCGCGGTGGAGCGCCGCAACCCGAGGATGACCTCGCCGAGCTCGACCTGGCCATTCCCGGCCACGCCGGCGATCCCGACGATCTCGCCGGCACGGACTCGAAGGGAGACGCCACGGAGGTGCACGCGACCGGCGGGGTCCGGGGCGTCAATGGTCGCGAGCTCAAGCACCGGGACGCCCTCAGCCTTCGGCTCGGCGGCCGCACGCGGCCGCCGCAGGACGTACTCGTCCTCTCCCAGCATGAGGCTGACAAGCGCGGCTTCCGAGGCCCCGGCGGCCGGAAGCGTGGCAGCCACGCGCCCGCGGCGCAGGACCGTGATCGTGTCAGCGACCGCCATGACCTCACGCAGCTTGTGGGTGATGAACACCACGGCGAGTCCGTCCGCGCGCAGGCCGCGAAACACATCGAGGAGCTCCTCAATCTCGTGCGGGGCGAGGACGCTGGTGGGTTCGTCGAAGATCAGGTACCTGGCCTCAGCCAGCAGGAGCTTGAGGATCTCGACCTTCTGCCGCTCGCCGAGCGAAAGGTCGGCCACCCGGGCCTCGGGCCTGATGCCGAAGCCGTATCGCCCCGAGAGCTCCGTGAGACGGCGGGCGAGGTCGCCCAGCGGGAGCACGAATGGGAGGCCCGATACGGCAAGGGCGACGTTCTCGACGACCGTAAGCGCCGGCACGAGGGTGAAGTTCTGAAACACCATGCCGATCCGGTGCCGGCGGGCGTCTTGCGGCGTCCGGAGCCGGATCTCCTCGCCATCAATCCGGATGGAGCCGGACGTGGGCTGGTAGTAGCCGTAGAGCACCTTCATGAGCGTGCTCTTCCCGGCCCCGTTCTCACCGAGGAGGGCATGAATCTCGCCCGGCACGATGTCGAGGTCGATGGCGTCGTTGGCAATCACGCCCGGGAACACCTTGGTGATCCCACGCAGGTGCAGTGGACCGGCCGGCTGGGGCTCCGGAGGAGGAGCCGACGTCATCGAGCGGAGAGCCGGGAGCAGGGGAAAGGCATGCCGCAGCATTGCGGCATGCCGGTTTCTACGCCAGTGTGCCAGCGTTAATTTCACATGAACGTGCGCGCCCCCCGCGCTATCGCTCGTCGATCAAGATTCCGACGCGCTCCCTCCGCTCGACGCCCTCGGCCGGCAGGCCTGCGCTCGCGGGCACTCGGCCTGCCGGGTTCGGGCACGTTCCCGCGAGCGTCCCGGAGACCGCCGTCCTGCTGGCGTGCTACGTGCGCGAACCGGAGACCTCAAGGCAGCCAGCGGGACATCATCCTCCGACACGATGTCCCGATCGTGTTGCTGTGTGCGCGAACCGACCCGGTGTGCACAGATCGGCCTCAGCCGACTTCCCTCGGGCGCGTGCGCCTCGCCAGGGACTATGGCTAGTTCGAACCCGCCTTCTTTTCCGCCTTTTTCGCCTGCTTTGCCTTAGTCGTCACCTTCGGCTTGTTGCTCTTGCCTGGCTTTTCTTGGCCCTTCGCCACTGCGGCCTCCCGTCCGCCTAGTAGGCGGTGTCGGTTTTCCAATCTAACGACTCGTTCCGACCTGCGCCAACGAATTCGCAATCGAGACGATCTGCGCATCGTGTAGGAACAGCGACAGTTTGCGAAGGATCCGAGGCCCTCAGGCGTCGGTGGACAAACCTGAGTAGAAGCTGTCGTGGTGGTTCGCTCCGGTGTTCAACTCACGGTGAGACTTCCGTGCATCTGGGTCGCCCCTTAGAGTCGCGAACTTCCGGCGCGCCATGTCTCAACACCCTCTGCCAGATTGCCCCGAAGCAATCCCAGATAGAGCTTACTCGTCGGGCCGCCGCGCCGAGGTGTCCGCACGCAACCTCGAACCTTGAGAAACGCGCCAGTGGCTAGCTTAGAGGTGCCGCTCCTGCTGCCATAGGAGCAACTCCTGCTCGGTCAGGGGTGGCCCACCGTGTGGACCGGCGCCACGCGGCGCCCAGGCGGCATCCCAAACCTCGCGGGCGGGCTCCGATAAGACATGCCCGCACGGGAGACAAGCGACGGAGTCATGGTTGCCAAAAATCGAGTGAGAGCCGCACCGCGGACAGTTCATTGCTGCCACCTTGTAGTTCTACCTGAGGTATCGGCGCGACCGTACCCGCGACCGCGAAGGGTCAACTAGGTCTTCGGCGGTTGCTGTTCAGCCGGCTTGCCAAACCAGCGGCGGAACAGTCTTCTGAGCCAATCCATCTCGGGCACTTCCTCTGTATCGAGCGAAGCGTACACCCTGAGCGCGCCCTTGAACTCGGAATCCTCTTCCGGGCGCGCGGAACGTTGGATGTCCGCCAAGGCGGCTTCCGGAAGTTCCTGAGAGAGGCAGCTCGGATGCCGCGATCTGCTCAAGCTCCACCAGAAGGGTGGGCAAGCTGGTCGAACCTCGAGGGTATCTCGCCCTGCGGCGATGCCGGACACGCTATGACGATCGTGTCGAACTGGCGCTAGACGCCCGGCCGCAAGTGTGAGCCCGGCTTGGCGAAGGGCGCGAGCAACCGCTTTTCCAGCTTTGCGACGACGGTGTACGCCGGGTCGAACACGTTCCCGATGTCGTAGCGGATGCACTGGCCCATCAAGACGGAGGCGCCGCGCAGATCCAGCTCATAGTCCTCGGTCAGCCAGCGGAGTAGCTCTGTTGTGGCGTGCTGGAGGGCCTGGTCCAGGGGCCGCGCGTTCCCCAACGCCATGATGAAGGTGGCATCCTCGGCACGGGGCCAGACAATGGCCTGCTTCTTGCGATGAATCCAGGCGGTGAACGAGACATCCATCGAGATTTCTATCCCTGTCCCCGTTATCTCTCCGTCGCCCTGCAGGGCATGGCCGTCGCCGAGGTGAAAAAGGGCGCCAGGGGCGAAAACCGGGAAGTACGCGGTCACGCCCTGGCGGAACCCGCGATAGTCCATATTTCCGCCGTTGACGGACGAGGTGCCGGTGTTCAGCGCCTGGCCGCCTGGTGGGGCGACTCCGAAGCATCCCAACATGGGATCAAGGGGCAGCGTCAGCTTCCCCAGGGGAGTCTCCGGGCGAACGAGGGTGGCGGTCCACCTGTCGATGTCAACGTCCCATTCTCCCATCACCCATTCTGCGGGGAGGGTCCGGGCGAAGTGTGGTTCGACAACGCTCGGTGCCAGCATTGTGCTCGACCAGCCGGAGCGCCGGTTCGGAGAGATTCGATCGAATCGGACCCCGAGCACATCGCCCGGCTCCGCACCCTCGACGAAGAATGGTCCGGTCTGGGGGTTACCTCCTGGCGAGACGACACGTCCATCGCGGTCCCGTCCCCCGGCGCACACCGTGCTGGTCTCAACGCGGTCGCCAGGCTGAATGGTCAGCACTGGCTCGTGCTGGCCAAGCGTCAGGTGGTAGGTGTTCGGCTGGAAATGGTGCGTAGCAGGCATCAGTTCTGGCCACCTCTTTCCGCGCGAAGTTACGAATTGTCGCACGAACAGGCAGCTACCCGCCCGCGAATGGCGCGGTTGCAATGGCTTCGGCGGCTACTGCCCACCGAGCCACCCGGCCGCAGCGCCCGCCCGCCCTTTGATGGTCGGCTACTCAGGCCTTGAGGAAGGCGCCGAGCTCACGACCGTCGAACGAGGGTCTGATACAACGGGGGGACTACCCCCTTCGGCCGTACCGTCTGGCCGGCTGACACGATTCCCTCATCGTGGCCATCTTGGATGCGGGGAGACGACGCACGCTCGCCGGCAGCAATTTCCGCTGGCTCCCTCGTTACCAGTAGACCAGGTCAGTATGTGGCCTTGTGATCTGGGGCTCCTTCATGCCCCAACGAAGGGCACGCACCTCGGGTATGGGCCCATAGCCTTCCAGCTGTGACGCGATCCTGGGGAATCGGTCGAGCGGCACGGTGAGGAAGTCTCGGCCCAGGCGATTCGTCTCGCCAACGAAGAAGCGGAGCAATCTCGCCATGGCCTGGGCGTGGCCACGGGCGAACCCGATGTCGAGCACGGCGGTCGTTTCGACTACCTTCTCTTCTCCCGTCCGGGTGTGCCGCCAGCGGTCGCGGACGTCCCGCCCGCGATCCCAGAGGCCGGCACACGCGACGATCTTCCCGCCTTCTTCCACCACGTAAAAGTCGCTCAGTCCATATACCGACCACTCGCGGTCCGGCCCAAACCAGCGGTCGACGTGGGAGCCCCAGTAGCCGTCAGCCAGGCGCTCCAACAGAAACTCCTCTGTGTAGGTTCGAAAGAGGTCGTGTCCTCGATG
>JBGPOS010000075.1:0-16505 GCA_041488155.1 Tepidiformaceae bacterium | reverse complement strand
GAGGGCTTCGAAGGTCCCTCGCACTGGGCCACGATGCCGAACCGTGCGGTCACCCAGGACCAGTTCTCGGTCGCGACGGACCAGCCGCACTCCGGGAGGAGTTCCGGCAAGCTGGTCCTGCGCAGCGGACTCAGCACGGAAGTTCGAGGCCTGTATCACATCGACGAAAACGTACCCCTCCCGGTGATCGCGAGCGATGCGTTCGCGGCAAGCACGGGCATCGGAAGGGGGGTCAGCGGCATCATCCAGGTTGGGTCCATTGCCGTGCCGATCCTGGTGAAGGACACGTACCACCTCTTCCCCACGCTTCAGACCTCAGAGGGCCCTTCTATCGTCTTCAATCGCGACCACCTCACTTCGTGGCTGAATCTCATCCCGTCCAGCGGTACGCCGGAGCTGAATGAAGCCTGGTTCACGCTCGCTGCGGACGCGGACCGTGGGCAGCTTGCAGCAGCGCTCAAGGCTCCCGAGTTCGGCCTCAACGCCGTCCACGATCGCCGCGAAGACCTGGCATCGATAGAGCACAACCCGCTGATCGCGGCCGGAGGGAGCGGAATCCTCTTCCTTGCCTTCCTTGCCGTACTGGTGCTGGTGGCCGCGGCGCTACTCGTGTCGCTCTGGGTTGCGGTACAGCGGCGCCGGACTGAATTCGCAGTCCTCCGGGCGCTCGGCCTCTCACGGGGTCAGGTCTTCCGCCTGCTTGCCTTCGAATACAGCCTCGTGGCGACTGTGGGTCTGGCTACCGGAGTCTACCTGGGGCTGCTCGTCGGCCGGCGCATGCTCTCGTTCCTCGATGTCACCGAGAGCGGCCAGAAGGTAGAGCCCGGGTTCATCCTGCAAACCGAGTGGGCCGTGGTTGCCGGCGGCGCGGTCGCGGTGTTGATCGTGTTCGGGGCGGCGCTTCTTCTCGCCGTGCGGCTGCTTTCGCGCATCTCTGATGCGCAGGCGCTCAGGATCGAGTAACCCGCTCGTCAGTTAGCACCGCCGACGAGGACGAGCACTGAGGACTTGTCGGGCTGACCATCGCTCCCAACGTGGAGCGCGATGCGGTCGCCGGAGCGGATCTCCGCCAGCGTCCCGGCGCGCAGACGCCTGAGCGGAGCACTGGCGGTGAACGTGACGGTCACATCCCCGCCCGCCGCTCGCAGGATGGCTGAAGGGGGGGTGACCGAATTGACGATGCCGCCAAGGATCGGTAGCTCCTTTCGGTCCCGGGCGGCTTCGTGGCCAGCGAATCCGCCGGGCGTCAGGGCGACACCGTCTGGGGTCGGTCTTCCCGGCTGGGGCAGAGCGATGAACATGCGGATTGAGAAGTTCTTGACTTCGTTCGGGATACCTTCGGCGGTCAGCCAGTCGCCCGGCTGCAGCTCGCTGGCGGCCACCCGATCGAGCAGCTCCACGCGCGCGTTCGAAGGCAACGACAACTCGATGCTGTTCTTTCGGTCGCCGCCCGCCCCGCCCGATACCGTCAGTGTGTTGCCGTCGGCACGCTCGACGTCGTAAGCGATCGACGGCCGCTTAAGGGCCGGGGCGGCGAAGGGCGGCGCTGCAGACGGCGCGTCAGGCTCAGAAGCCTGCTTCGCCAGCACGATGACCGAAATCAGCCCCGCGACGAGCAGCCCCAGCAGTCCAGCGATCGCCGCCCATTGGCGGCGGCCGATCTGTCGTGCGGGGGCGGATTGCGCGGTAGCCGTGTCCATCCCTCCGAAGAGCGAAGCTCGACCCAGCATGCTACCCGAGTGCCTTCGTGGTGTCAGGCGCAGGCGCGCTTCGCTGACGCGGGACGAGCTTCGCCGCTAGAATCCAGTCGCTGGGGACGCCCCGGCCCTTGCAGTTGAACCGCGGGAGGGTGCATGCCGGGAGCTCTGGATGGGATCCGGGTGGTGGAGCTCGCTACCGGCGTCGCCGGCCCGTACTGCGGCAAGCTGCTCGCCGGGCTTGGCGCCGAAGTCCTGAAGATCGAGCCCTCGACGGGCGACCCATCGCGTCGCGACGGCCCGTTCCCCGAGGAGCAACTCGACCCTGAGAAGAGCGGGCTCTTCCTCCACCTCAATACCGGCAAGCGCAGCTCCTGCCTCGGCGACATCGCGTCGGAAGGGCGAGCCCCGTTGGCGGCGCTGCTGGCAACGGCCGACATCCTCATCCTCGGCCACCGCCCCGCTCAATTGCGGTCCGCGGGCCTCAACCTGGAAGCGCTTCGAGGCGACCACCCACGCCTCGTGATCGTCGATGCCACGACCTTCGGGCTAACGGGCCCGTACGCCCGCTACCTCGGGGGAGAACTCATCGCCTACGCCCTGAGTGGCTACATGATGCTCACCGGCGCCCCCGACCGAGAGCCGATCAAGTCATACGGCTCGCTCGTCGAGTACGAGACCGGCGCGCAGGCCGCCCTCGGCGCCATGGCTGCTCTCCTCGCCCGGCGCATCACAGGAGCGGGCCAGGTCGTCGATGTCTCCGCCATGGAAGCTGGCACGTTTCTCCTGGGCGGCGTTGAGCAAATCGCGTACTTCTACGGGACAGTTGCCCGTCGAAACAGTACTCGCCTCCTCGGATTCCCACCGCAGCACTCGTACCCGTCCACGATCCGCCCCTGCAAGGACGGCTACGTGCACTGCCACTCCAACAACCGCTATCCCGACCTCCTGGCTTCCCTCATCCCTCACCCTCGTCTTGTCGACCCCGAACTGCTGGGGACGATGCTGGGCCACGCGGACGAGATCGACGCCATCATGGACGAATGGCTGGCCGACAAGACTCGGGGAGAAGTCGTCCGCCGTGCGCAGGAGCTGCGACTACCCTTCACCGAAGTGATGGAACCCGGCGAAGTCATGTCTGAGAGCCACCATCTGGAACGCGGAAGCTTCGTGACGGTTGACCATCCGGGCGCGGGCCCGCTTCTCCAGCCGGGGGCGCCTTTTCGCATGATGGCGACCCCCTGGGTGACGCGTCCCGCGCCGGTCCTGGGCGCAGACTCGCCGGCATGGCTCGCCCGTTTGCCGCGCCCAGAGCCACCGCCCTCGGCGGCCGGCAAGAGCGTGAAGCCGCTCGCGGGCGTCCGGGTGGTCGACTTCACCAACGCGGTCGCCGGCCCGATCGCCTCGTTCATCCTCGCTGACCTGGGGGCGGAGGTGATTAAGGTCGAGGCGCCAAACGGCCGGCCGCGGCAGGCAGCTGGCACCGCGCCGCTACGGGAAGGCGGCCAGGACCGCAGCTACGACCGAATGATGATCTTCAACGAACTGAACCACGGAAAGCGAGCAATCAGCCTTGACGTCTCGTCGCCAGAAGGCCGCGCCCTCTTCCTGCGACTCGTAGCGAAGTCCGATGTCGTGGTCGAGAACTTCGCTCCGCGGGTCCTTGGCAACCTTGGCATCGACTATGCCGCTCTCTGCCAGGCTCGAGCGGACATCATCCTCGTCTCGATGCCAGCCTTTGGGCTGAGCGGCCCCTATCGTGACCGCATCTCCTATGGTCCCGGTATCGACGCGATGAGCGGGCTCTCCCACCTGACGGGCTACGCCGACGGGCCGCCGATGAAACCCGGGAACTTCTTCTGCGATCAAAACGCAGGGGTCCACTCCGCGTTCGCGACGCTCGCCGCGCTCTGGCACCGTTTCCAAACTGGCGAGGGCCAACACGTCGAGCTGGCGATGATCGAAGGCGAGTTCCAGGTCCTCGGCGACGCCTACGTCGATTTCGCCATGAACGGCCGGGAACGCCGCCGCGCGGGTAACGACCACCCCTCGATGGCCCCGCACAGCGTGTATCCATGCAAGGGCAGCGATGCCTGGGTCGCCATTGCGGTCGAGGACGACGAGCAGTGGCGGGCCCTTTGCGGCGCCATCGGCCAGCCGGGGCTCTCCCTGGATCCACGCTACTCTACGGCCGCGGAACGCCACTCGAATCGCGCGTCGCTCAAGCCCGTCATCGCCGCCTGGACCGCGAAGCGGACGCACTACCAGGCGCAGCAGACTCTCCAGTCGGCAGGCGTCCCGGCGGGCGCTGTCCTGGATGTCGGCGAGCTCCTCCGCGATCCTCACGTCGTCGCGCGACATGGGTTCGAGTTCGTCGACGTGCCCAACGTGGGGCCGGCGCCCTACCCCCGCGTCGCGTTCACGCTCAGTGAGACGCCCGTGCCGATTTCCAAGCCTGCTCCAGGATTCGCCGAAGACAACGACTACGTCTATCGCGGACTGTTGGGGCTTTCAGCGGAGGAAGTCGCGGCCCTTGAAGCGGCAGGAGTGATAACACGCGAGCCGACTGGGAGTCATTGACGCCGGGGGATCCCGGCGAGGAGGAAGTTCGTGGACAAAGTACTGGTCGAAGCTGCAGGCCCGGTCCGCACAGTCACCCTGAACCGGCCCGAAAAACGGAACGCGCTCGATGCGGAGCTGTTAGCCGGGCTGCTCCAGGCCTTCAAGACTCCCCCCTCCCCCGAGGAGCGAGTGCTGGTAGTCCGCGCGGCAGGGACGGTGTTTTGCGCCGGCCTGGACCTTCGCGAACGGGTAACCGGCGGCCCGATCGCCGGCGAGAGCCCAATCGAGGCGGTATTGCACGCCATCGAGAACTACCCGCTGCCTGTGGTCGCCGTCGTCCAGGGCGACGCCATCGCCGGCGGGAACGAACTGGCCCTGCATTGCGACTTCGTCGTCGCCTCCACGGCGGCCTCCTTCGGGATGTCGCTCGCCCAGATAGGCCTCGCGCCCACCTGGTTCCTGGCGAAGAAACTGCTCGAAGTGGCCGGTCCGGTAGCGGCACGTGAGATCTTGCTCCTCGGTGACCCCCTGCCAGCCGCGCGCATGGCGGCACTTGGCGTCATCGCCCGCGCGGTCCCGCCGCCGGAGCTCGAAGACGCGGCCCTGGCGATAATCTCTCGGCTCGCTGCCAACGCCCCTCGCTCGCTGCGCGCGATGAAGGCCCTCCTGGTCCGCGAAATGGCCTTTCGCGACGGAATCGCCCACGCCGACGTCGACGCTCTCGTCGATGCGGCGCGCACCAGCGCCGATGCCAGGGAGGGGATAGCGGCCCGCCTCGAGAAGCGCCCCCCGCGGTTCACAGGCACGTAAGCCGCGTTTCGATTGCGGCGATTGATGCCGTAGACTCCAGCGCGATGCAACTTCGCATGTCTGGCCCCTGGCGCGACCTCACGGCGGCGAACATAGCGGCCTTACCTGGCCAGCTCGGAGTATTTCAGGTGGCCGATGCCGGCGGAAACGTCATTCACATCGGTTTCGCTGGGGGCAGGTCGCTCTTCGGGCTGCGCAGCGCGCTGGCAGACGAGGCCCGCAACCTGGGCGCGCAGGCCACCAGCTTCCGCTACGAAGTCAACATGCAGTACCAGAGCCGCTACAAGGAGCTGCTCATGCTCCACGCCGCCGACTACGGAGACCTTCCCGAACACAACCGCACCGATCGTCCCGCTCGATTGGGCAGACTGGGGTAGCAAACGTTGGATCTCGAACTCTCTGAAGAGCAGCGGATTATCGTCGACACCATCCGTCGCTTCGTGCGTGAGGAGATCGCCCCGCTCGAAGCCGACCTCGACCCCGACGCGAGCGAACTCCATAGCGACGACCGCGACCGGCTGGTAGCCAAGGTGCGAGAGATGGGCTTCTACGGTCTCGACATCCCGGCCCGGTACGGCGGCCCCGACATCGACATCGTCACCCGGACGCTCATGGCCATCGAGATGTCGCAACACCGTGCGGGGCTCTACGCCCCCTGCTACGGCGTCTTCGGCGGGGCCGGTCTGGCGCAGCTCTACGAGGCGAGCGAGGACCAGAAGCAGCGCTACCTCTATCCCACGCTCCGAGGGGAGAAACACGGGTTCTTCGGCCTGACAGAACCTTCAGGGGGAAGCGACCCGGCTCGCGCCATCCAGACAACGGCTGTGAAGGACGGTGACGATTGGGTGCTCAACGGCAGCAAGATCTTCATCAGCGGGGCGGACACCGCCGACTTTGGTATCACCTTCGCCCGCACCGATAGCGCCCGCGGCCGCGAAGGCATCACCTGCTTCATCGTCGATACCGACTCGCCGGGGTTTCACGTCCGGCGTGTGGTCCACACTCTGCGCTCGACCAGCTACGCGACAGAGCTCCAGTACGACAACCTGCGCGTGCCGGCGGCCAACGTGCTGGGAGAGGTCAACCGAGGGTTCGCCATTGCCAACGACCGGCTGACCCGCCAACGCATCCCGTACTCGGCTGCTTGCATCGGCGTCGCTGTCAAGGCCCAGGAGATGGCGATCGCCTATGCGAACCAGCGCGAGACGTTCGGCGACCGGTTGGCGTCACGCCAGGCGATCCAGTGGATGATCGTCGACAACGAAATCGACATCCGCACAAGCCGCTGGCTGACCCTCGCCGCCGCCGACAAGGCGAATCGCGACCAGCCGTTCCGCACCGAGGCCGCGATGGCCAAGCTCGTCAGCACCGAGGCCGGCGGGCGGGTGGTCGACCGCTCCATGCAGATCCACGGCGGCTACGGGATGACCAAGGACCTGCCACTGGAGCGCTGGTACCGCGAGATTCGCATCCGCCGGATCGGCGAAGGCCCGAGTGAGGTCCAGCGGCTCATCATGGCGCGCGACCTGCTCGGTGGTTCGTTTCATTAGTCGAAGGTCGCCGCGCTTGCGTGTATTCTCCGCCGCATAAGCGACGCGGAGGCGGCATGCGCATTCGGTTCACACCAGGGCAGGAGTCGTTCCGGCAGGAAGTTCGCTCGTTCGTAGCCGAGACGCTGCCTCCCACCGGCGATGACGACGCCGACGGCATGCGCGGTGAGATGGGATGGTCTCCGGCGTTTTCGCTCAAACTCGCAGAGCGCGGCTGGATCGCCCTCGCCTGGCCCGAAGAGTACGGCGGGGCCGGAATGGGGTTCATGGAGCAGGTCATCTTCAACGAGGAGATGGCCTATTCCGGCGCGCCGATTGGCGCCCACCGCCGCGGGGTGTTCTACGTCGGGCCGATTCTCATCCTCCACGGCACCGAGGAGCAGCGTCAGAAGCACCTCCTCGCCATCACCGGGGGCACCGGCTACTACTGCCAGGGCTTCAGCGAACCCGGCGCGGGATCCGACCTTGCTTCGCTCACAACTCGCGCGACGCGGGACGGCGATGATTACATCGTAAACGGCCAGAAGATCTGGACCTCCGACGGCCACCGCTCGGACTACTGCTGGCTCGCTGCTCGCACCGACCCCGATGCCCCCAAGCATCGCGGGATCAGCAACTTCATCCTCGATATGCACGCGCCAGGCGTCAGCGTGCGCCCCCTGGTCAACATGGCAGGCAACCACAGCTTCAACGAGGTCTTTTTCGACAACGTCCGCGTCCCGGCCGAAAACCTGGTTGGCGAAGAAAACCGGGGCTGGTACCAGACAGCAGCGACCCTCGACTTCGAACGCTCGAGCATCGCCACGTTCGCGGGCACGCGCCGCTTTCTCGATGACGTGATTGCGGTCATGCGGCAGCGCCGGTATGGCTATCGCGACCGCTACGACATCGCCGATCTCTACACCGGCGTCCTGGTCGGCCAGATACTCTCCTACTCGATCGCCTCCATGCAGCAGTCTGGCGGCGTCCCGAACAAGGAGGCGTCGGCCGCGAAGCTCCTCAGCTCTGAGCTTCGCCAGCGAGCGGGCGAGGTCGCCGTCCGCGCCCTGCGCATGAACGGCCAGGTCCATGAGGGGCCGGGCGCCGTCAGCCGCGGCCGCTACACGCGCGACTACCTGGCGGGCGTCTCCGCGACGATCGCCGGCGGGACCTCGGAGATCCAGCGCGGGGTCATTGCCACCCGCGGCCTCGGTCTGCCTCGTGGCTAAGGTTGGTCCACCCCTCCAGGCGATCCCCAGGGCTGAGAAGCTCGAAGCCGTCAAGCAGCTTCAGCAGTACCTCGAGGACGAACTCGAAGTTCAGGCGGGCGACCTCGGCGCCGAGCTGCTACTCGACTTCGTCGCCGAGCTCGTCGGACCCGTCTACTACAACGCCGCCCTCGATGACGCCCGCCTCGTCGTGATGCGCCGCGACGAGGCCTTGCAGGAGGACCTGGCCGTGCTCGAACGCACCGTGCAGTTCCGCGAAGCCGGCCGGAGAGCGCAATCAAGCGGAGGGGAGCAATGACTACTGTCGAGACCGTCCTCGGGCCCGTCGAGGCCGCCCGCCTGGGGACCATCCTCAGCCACGAGCACGTGCTGGTGGCAATGGGCGCCGACAACCACTTCTACCCCTGGCTGTTCGATTGGGAACGCACGCGAGCGACCACAATCCGCGAGTTGAGCGAGGCGAAGGCGGGCGGCGTTGACAGCATCATCGACCTGACGACTCCCGACCTCGGCCGCGACGTCGAGTACGTGCGCGACATCGCGCGTGCGACCGGGGTAAACATCGTCGTCGCCACAGGCATCTGGCGCGACGTTCCTCGCTCCTTCTGGACTCGCGACCTCGACCGGATCGCCGACATCTTCGTCCGCGAAATCGAGGTCGGGATCGACGATACGGGCATCAAGGCTGGCGCGATCAAGGTCGCGAACGACATGGGCGGCGTCACCCCCGAGGGCGAACGCATTCTCCGTGGCGCCGCTCGCGCCAGCAAACGTACCGGCTGTCCGATCAGCACTCACCACTGGGCACCGGAGCGCGTCGGCACTCGCCAGGTCGAGATCTTCCGCGAGGAAGGCGCGCCGATGGATCGCATCTGCATCGGCCACAGCGCCGACAGCACCGATGTCGATTACCTCGAGTCGCTGCTGAACGCCGGCGTCTATCTTTCGATGGACCGCTACCCCGGATTCGACCCGCGACCGAATTGGGAACAGAGAAACGGGACGGTCAAGGCCCTGATCGACCGCGGCTGGGCCCATCGCCTGATGCTTGGCCACGACTACGCGCCCGCGCCAGTTTCGATTCACGCCACATCGTCCGCACCCCCGGCCGGGCCCACGCGCTACCTGTTCGTGTCGACTGTGGCGATCCCGGCGCTCCGCGCCCTGGGCGTCAGCCAGGACACGATCAACCTGATGATGCGCGACGTGCCCAGGCGCTTCCTGACAGGAGAGGCCTGACCCCCTCCTGAGTCCCTGCCCGCTCGCCCGATTGCGAAGCGTATGATTGCCCACCGGCATGGACACCACCCTCAAGAAGGTCGCCGTCATCCCCGGCGACGACGCCGCCCCTGAAGCGATCCACCCCACTCTCGGACTCCTTCGCTCGCTTGAACTGCCGATCGAATGGCGCGTGCTCCCTGATGGCAACGAGATGGCGCGGACCATGTCGCGGGCCGAAGCGGAGGATCTGGTCAGGGAAGCGGCCGACTCCAGCGAAGCCGTCTTCTTCGGCGCCACCAGCGGCAAGACGGCCGGAATCGGTTATTTGCGCTGGGGCAAGCAGACCTTCGCAAACGTCCGCCCGATCCGTTGGCGGCCCGGCTACTGCTCACCCCTCAAGCACCCCGAGGGCATCGATTACGTCATCGTCCGCGAGAACATCGAAGACCTCTATTACGGAATCGATGGCGACATCCAGGACCTGCTCGCCGCCGGGATCAACGTCAACTCCCGTATTCGCCCAGGGGAAACGCTTGAAGGCAAGCACGGCGCCTACGCGGTCAAGGTCATCACCGAGGAGAACACCCGGCGTGTGGCCGAGTTCTCCTGCCAGCTGGCCCTCAACCGCAAGGCAGCCGGCCACCAGGGCAAAGTCACCTGCTCGGCCAAGTACAACATGCTCCGGCGTACCGACGAGCTCTTCCGAAGGCTCGTGGCCGAAGTGGTCGCGGGCTACCCCGACCTGGTCTACGAGGAGTACATCGTCGATGACTTCGCCCGCCGGCTGGTGGCCAACCCCCACGACCTCGACGTCGTTGTCATGCCCAACCTCTTCGGCGACATCCTGTCCGACGAGGGCGCGGGCACCATCGGCGGACTCGGGCTCGCCCCGAGCGGCTGCTACGGCGCTGAGTGGGCCTACTTCGAGCCCGTCCACGGCACCGCTCCCGACATCGCCGGCCGGGGAATCATCAATCCCACAGCCTCGATCCTCTCGGCTGCCATGATGCTCGACTACCTCGGCTTCACGGAGGCCGCCGGCCGAATCGAAGCCGCGATTGAGTCGGTCTACGCCGAAGGCCGGATCCTCCCGGTCGATCAGGGCGGCAGTGCCTCCACCGAGGCCTTCGTTGCGAGGGTCCGCGACGTCATGTGACACAAGCCACCGTCGCCTATTCCTGAAGGAGAAGAACAATGGCCCAGGCACGCTACTACTCTTGCGATTCGCACGTCGTCGAGGCTCCTGAAGTGTTCGAAGGGCTCGAACGCTTTGGTGAGCGGGCCCCGCGCATCGTGAACGAGATAAACGGGCGCCAGGGAACCTTCCTCTACTGGCCGAAGCAGAACCGGCCTGTCCCAGTCGGCCGGTTCGGCATCGCGGGCCACCGCCTCGACGACCCCGAGACCCACGTCCGCATCGCGCGCGGCTGGGACGGGATGAATCCCGGAGTGCGCGACCCGGTTGCCCGCCTCAAGGAGCAGGACCAGGACGGCATCGTTGGCGAGGTGATGTACCCGAGCCTGAACATGCTCACCTACTCCATCGACGACCCCGAGGTGGTCCAGGCGGTCTTCCAACGCCACAACGACTGGATCGTCGACTACTGCAGCCACTCCCCGGAGCGGCTCATCGGAGTCGGCTGCCTGCCACTCCCTGATGTCGATGCCGCTATCACCGAGCTCCACCGCGTCGCCAAGAAAGGCGTGCGAGGCGTCGCGATCCCCTGCACGGCCCCGCCGTCGCGCCCGTACAGCGATCCTTCTTACGAGCCGTTCTGGGCGGCCGCTGAAGAGACGGGCCTGCCGCTGACCATGCACATCTTCTGCGGCAACACCTGGGACATGGGCCTGCCTCCGCACTTCAACGCCATCTCCAGCTATGCCCTCTCGCACGCCTCAATCGCCTGGACGGTCGAGACCCTCATCACATCCGGTGTCGCCGAGCGGCATCCCGGCCTCCAGTGGGTGTGTGCCGAATGGGAGACGGGCTGGCTCGCTCACTGGCTGACGCGCCTGGATCATGCCGCCTACCGCAGTCCGCAAGCCGCGGCCCCCGGCCTGACCCTCAAGCCGAGTGAGTACTTTCGGCGGCAGTTCTTCGCCACCTTCGAAGACGACGAGGTGGGCGTACGCACTCGCGACCTGATAGGTGTGGACCGCCTCCTCTGGGGCAACGACTACCCCCACCACGACTCGATCTGGCCCCACTCGATGGAGGTGCTGGGCCGCATCATGAAGGGCGTGCCTGAGGACGAGGTCAGGCAGATGACCTGGAGCAACGTGCTCAAGCTGTACGGGCTCAACCCGGAGAAGATCCTGCAGGCGGTGGGCGCGTCCGTTCCCTCCTGACGAGGGCGCCCAGACGGCACCGCGTCAGTCTGTATGCCCCGCCCGAGAACAAGTGTAGATTCGGCCGACCAACGAGAATAGAGGAACCAAATGTACAGTCATCAGATCACCTATTTCCCGGCAATCGGCAAGGGTCCCGAGCTCCGGCCGATACTCGAGGAGCGAGTCCGCCAGCGCCAGAGTGAGGGAGTCCGCGCCTCTCTGACCACGGTTGTCTACGGCGGCGAAGCGCCGGCCTTTCGAGCGAACATGTCATTCGAAGACCTGGCGGCCCTCCAGGTATTTCGCGACCGGATCGCTGGCGCACCCCTTGCAGCAACGCCCTCGCTGATGAGGCATGCGGTTCGGCCCGAACTGTACGAGATCTTGCTGCCCGCCACGCAGGCGGGATTCACTCCACGCTACATCCAACGCCTCGAGATCACCCCCCAGATGGGCAAGGCGGCAGCCGTCCGGGAGCTGGTGACCGAGCGCGCGCGCATGCGCAACAGCGAAGGCACCCCCGCGGCTGTGTCGGTCGCGGTGACGAGCCAGGGGCCGGCCCCGTTCGTTCTCGCGCTCATCTTCGATTCGCTCAGCGGCATCGAGAAGTTCCGCGCCCGCAACCAGGCCGACAAGTCGTTCGAGACCTACGTTGCGAAGATTTCGGCCGTGACCACGGGGACCTCGTCATCGATCCTCGAGGTTTTGATCCCCTTCCAGCCGCGCTAGAGCGTCTTTCGTTGCGTTCTCCAGACCATCCGGGCCGGGGGCGTCGTCCTCCTGAACCGGGTGGAGCGGTCTTCGGCCGGGCGCCGGGGGCTTCAATTTCGGCGCCATCACCTCCACAATTGGCGGATGGTGTTGAGCGTGGGCAGGCCGAACCTCCAGCCCGGCGCGCCTTTGGTGAAGTCCGGTATGATTCGCCGCTGTGGTCACCGAGCGAATTCAGCGCCGCATCGACCGACTTCTTGACCAGGCCGAAGCTGCCGCCGACAAGCGCAACTGGCCCGAAGTCCGCGACCTCGCTCTCGAAACCCTGTCGCTCGACGAAGGCAACGAAGACGCGGCCGCGCTCCTCCAGGCCGCGGACAAGATGCTTGAAGATTCCGACAGTCCGCGACCGCCGGTCGCCCCGTCGCCCACTCGCCCCGTCGCCCTTTCGCCAGCCCTCCCCGCCTCCTTCGTCTCCGGGCGCTACGTCGTCAATAGCTTCCTCGGCGAGGGAGGGCGGAAGCGCGTGTACCTTGCCCACGACACCCGCCTCGATCGCGATGTGGCGATCGCCGTCATCAAGACCGAAGGCCTCGACTTCGGCGGGCTGGCACGCGTGCAGCGCGAGGCACAGGCGATGGCCCGCCTCGGCGACCACCCCCACGTTGTCACCGTCTACGACGTTGGCGACGACGGCGGCCAGCCTTTCATCGTCTCCCAGTACATGGCCGGCGGCTCGATCGAAGACCTCATCGCCGCTGCTCCCGACCGCAGGCTGCCCCTCGAACAGGTGCTCCGCCTCGCCGGGCAGGTCTGCCAGGGACTTGAGCAGGCCCACCGCCGCGACATCGTCCACCGTGACCTCAAGCCCGGCAACGTCTGGCTGACCGAGGATGGCGACGCCAGCGTCGGCGACTTCGGCCTCGCTGTGAGCCTCGACCGTTCCCGCCTCACGGCCGAGGGGATGATGCTCGGCACCGTCAGCTACATGGCCCCGGAGCAGGCCCTCGGCCAGACACCAGACCCCAGGAGCGACCTCTACTCCCTCGGCTGCATCCTCTACGAGATGGCGACCGGCCGGCCGCCTTTTGTCGGCGAAGACTCCGTCGCCCTCGTCACCCAGCACCTGAACACGCCGCCGGTGGCGCCTTCGTGGCACCGCCCCGACCTGCCGAAGCCCCTGGAGTCCCTGATCCTACGACTGTTGGAGAAGGACCCCGCCGGTCGGCCTGCCTCAGCCACAGAGGTCGCGAAGGCCCTCACCAGCATCGACCTCTCGCCGGCCTCCGCGTCGCTCGGTCCCCAGTCGTCGGCCGTAACTCTCAGCGCCGACCCCGTCTACCGCCAGACCTTCGTCGGCCGCGAGCAGGAGCTCAAGCAGCTCCACTCCGCTCTCGACAACGCCCTCTCCGGCGAGGGGGCGCTGCTGATGGTCGTGGGCGAGCCGGGCATCGGGAAGACCTCGGTCTGCGACCAGCTCGCGACCTACGTCGCCATGCGCGGCGGACGCACCCTCCGCGGCAACTGCTACGAAGAGGGCTCCCTCTCGTTGCCCTACCTTCCGTTCGTCGAGGCGATGCGCTCCTACGTCCTCAGCCGCGACCCCGAGGCACTCAAGAGCGAGTTGGGCACGAACGCCGGCTACGTCGCCCGCATCGTCTCCGAGGTGCGCGACCGGGTCGAAGTCGATGTCTCGGCCAGCGGCGACGCCGAGGACGACCGCTGGCGGCTCCTCCAGGCGGTCACCGGCTTCCTCCGCAACGCCGCCAACGTCCAGCCCCTCATGCTCCTCCTCGAAGACCTCCACTGGTCCGACCGGGGCACCCTCGACCTCCTCACCCACCTGGCCCGCAACCTCCAGGGAGCCCGCCTGCTCGTCGTCGGCACCTACCGCGACGTCGAGGTCGACCGCTCGCACCCGCTCTCGGGGGCATTGGCCGACCTGCGGCGGGCCGGCTCGTTCTCCACGGTGCGCCTGCGCGGCCTCAACCCCGAAGACGTCCAGAAGATGATGGCCAACATCGCCAACCGCGAGGTGCCCTGGCAACTGGCCGAGCAGGTCCACCGCCAGACCGAAGGCCACCCGCTCTTCGTCCAGGAGGTGATGCGCTACCTCGTTGAGGAGGGGATCCTCACCCGCGACGAGAGCGGCCGCCTCCGGGGCAAAGGCGACACCCCTCTCGCGATGCAGATCCCGGAGGGCCTGCGCGACGTCATCGGCAAGCGCATCTCTCGGCTAAGCGCCGAGTGCAACCGTGTCCTTGCGGTGGCGGCGGTCATCGGCCGCGACTTCTCTTTCGATATCCTGCGCACGGTAGCCAGCCTGCCCGAGGAGTCGGTGCTTGCCGCGATCGAAGAGGCGATGCGGGTCGGGGTGCTGCAGGAGCAGACCGCCTCGGGGGCGGTGCACTACCGCTTCGCCCACGCCTTCTTCCGCCAGACCCTCTACGAGGAGATGATTGCCCCCCGCCGGCTCCGCCTCCACCAGGACGTGGCCCGCGCGCTCGAATCTCAGTACGCGCGCCGCCTCGACGAGCACGCCGCCGAATTGGCCGAGCACTTCTCCTACTCCACCGACCCCGCCGACCTCACGAAAGCAGTCGACTATGCCCGGCGAGCGGCACAGCGCGCCGTCTCGGTGTTCGACTACGGCGAGGCCGCACGGCTTCTAGAGAAGGCACTCGGAGTGCAGGAGGTGCTCGATCCCGACGACCGAGGGCGGCGTTGCGATTTGCTATCGGCACTGGGCGAGGCCCTCATGCCGGGCGGCGAACCTCTGCGAGCGGCCGAAGAGATAGCCGAGGAAGCGTTTGCCCTGGCCGAAGGCCTTCAGGACAGCGAGAGGGCGTCGCGCGCGTGCCAGATCGGCCTGGCAGGCCTGTTCCGCTACGCGGGCGCCATCGTGTATCAGGGCAGCGCCTATCAACGCTGGGCCAAGCGGGCCGACCGTGTTGCCGTCGCGACAAGTGTCCACCGCGTCTACGCTGACATCGCCCTCAGCGCCGTCGTGCAGCAGACCGAGCGGTTGGACGAGGCATGGGCAGTCGCGCAGCGGGCTCTGGAGCTTGCCCGCTCGCTCGATGACAACCCGGCTTTGTTCCACGCGGCTTACATGCTCATCGGCCCACCCTGGCCACCACTACGGCAGGTCAGCCGTCTGAAGCTGGCCGAAGAGTTCATCGACCGGCCCGCGGCTGGTGTCTCGTCGCAGATTCTTGGCCAACTGCTGGGAAGGATAGGCCAGGTCTTCCTCAATTGGGGCCACCGCGCCAGGGCCGAGGAATGCTCCCGCCGTGCCACGGACCTTGCGGAGCGGACCCGCGACGCCCAACTTCTTCTCAACACGCGGACGCTTCCCTTGCGCCTTGCATTGCTGGACGGACGCGTCGAGGAGACGGCCGCCAGCGCTCGCGCCTTGCCTTCTCTCGGAGAGCAGTTCGGCTCCGGGGCGTTGGGCGAATTGCTCAAGAGCACCCTCGTGCGGACCTTCGTCCTCCTCGGTGAGGTGGATGAGGTCTCGTCGCTGGAGCGGGCACGAGCGCTCGCGGGCCTTGGGGCGGAGTCGACCGTGATATGGCCTCAGGCAGTAAGGGTCGTTGCCCTCGTCCATTCCGGCCGAAGGGCTGAGGCGAGGGAACTCCTCGCACGCACGATGTCGGAGTGGCGCATCGGACCGGACGACGATGAACGGCTGATGCTGATTCCCGTTGCGGGGCTGCTCGAGGCGAGCATCATCCTGGAGGACCGCGACGCGGCGGGTATCCTCGCCAGGCGACTCGAACTGGCCGCCCCTCTGAGCACCGCCGATAACGGGGACATCTGTCCGGCCCGCCTGCTTGGCGGCGCCGCGGCCTTGCTCGGCGAGTCGGAGAAGGCGCGGGGCTACTACCAGCAGGCGCTCGAAGTCTGCGCGAAGATTGGTTTCCGTCCGGAGATCGCTCTCACTCGCTTCCAGCTTGCCGAGCTGCTCCTCGAGCACTACCCCGGCGAGCGAACTGAGGCCCTCGAACACCTCGACTTCGCCCTCGCCGAGTTCCGCGAGATGAAGATGGCGCCGTCGGTGGAGAAGGCGATGCGGCTGAAGATGGAGCTGCAGGGCATCGCCTCGGCCGACGTCTCCACTTCCATCGACCGCGTCGCCACGGCCGTCCAGGCCGAGCACCCCGACCTCCGCCGCCAGGCCGCCCCGGACGGCACGGTGACGCTCCTGTTCTCCGACATCGAAGGCTCGACGCCGCTCAACGAACAGCTCGGCGACGCGAAGTGGATGGAAGTGCTGCGCGCCCACAACAGCCTCATCCGCAAGCATCTCAAGGCCCACGGCGGCTTCGAAGTCAAGTCCATGGGCGACGGGCTTCATGCTCGCTTTCGCCTCGGCGCGCCGCGCCCTCGACTGTGCCGGGGTGGGAGTGGTG
>JBGPOS010000074.1:0-17226 GCA_041488155.1 Tepidiformaceae bacterium | reverse complement strand
GCGCTGGATGGAACCATGCGGGCTTCTTCGGGCTCGGCCCAACCACGTTGGGCAGCGAATTCCCCGCCGATCCGGCCAACCCGGGGCACGTTTCGGCCATCTACCGGTTGATGGACGGGACGGACACCTTTACGCATTGGTTCAGCGAGACTTCGCTGGGGCGCACCCTGGACAGCCTCGAACCAGGCGACGCCTACTGGTTCCTGTCCGAAGAGCCGGTGTCGCTCGCGCAGGGCTTCGGGCTGACGGTGCCGCTGCCGGTGCTGCTGAAAGCGGGCTGGAACGACTTCGTCTACATCGGGGCGACAGCAGACGTGCGGGACGCGCTTGGGAGCATCAGTGGCAAGTACGGCGAGGTCTACCGATTCGTGAATGACGGGAGCGGAGAGCACTGGACAACGTTCGGAAAGGTGGCCACCCCCGCATGGGCGCGGGACTTCAGCAACCTCGAGGCCTGCGGGACCTACGAGATATTCGCGACACAGGACGCAACGCTCGTGCCGCTGCAGCCATAGGTCGATCCGGCTGCGCTATACTCTTCCGCTGGACCCGGTCCAGTCCACAGGCAGCCCGGACTCGAGACGTGAGGAGCCGCCCGATGAATGTTGAGATTCGCGCCTGCCGAGATGCAGAGGAGCTCGCCGCATACGGGAAGATCGTCGCTTACGTGTTCGCGAACAACGACACCAGCGATGTCGACACGGAGCTGGGGAGCACCCAGCCCGATTGGACGACCTGCGCTTTCGTCGATGGAAGCATGGCTGCGACGATGGGGGTCTTCCCGTTTACGGTGCGACTCAACGGGGAGCCAGTGCGGATGGGCGGCGTGACCGCGGTCGGAACTTTGCCATCGTACCGGCGCCAGGGTCTCTTGAGGCAGATCATGAAGCAGGGCCTGGAGACCATGCGCGAGCGGGGCCAGGCGTACGCGATCCTGTGGGCGAGCATGGCGGCGATCTACCAGCGATTCGGTTACGGGTCGGCGACCACCCGGGTGGACTACAAGTTCGACCCGCGCACGGCCCAGCTGCGCGACAACCGGCCGACCAGCGGCTCCGTGAGCCTGATGACGAGCGAAGACGCCTTCCCCATCATCAAGCAGCTCTACATCCAGGATGCGACGCCGCGCAACATGGCGCTTCACCGGTCGACGGTCATCTGGCGGGTCGACACGCTTCGACCCCGCCACAAAGGCGATGCGATGTACACGGTGGTCTACCGCAACGAAGAGGGTGAGCCGCGCGGCTACCTGGTCTACGGCACGCACGAGGCCACGGAGCGTTCAAGTCCGGGCCCGGACCAAACGCTGACGGTGAAAGACTTCGTGGCCCTGGACATGGAGGGCTACCGCGCGCTGTGGCAGTACATTCTCAAACACGACCTCGTGGGGACGGTCCGTATCTGGGCGTGCATCGCGGAGGACGACCCGGCGCCGGACCTGCTGCTCGAACCGCGGATGCTCCAGCGCTCGACGATGGACGGGATCTGGATGCGAGTGGTCGATGTCGAGGCGGCGGTGCCGCAGCGCCCGTACGGGTCGCGGGGGGAACTGACCTTCCGGATCGAGCAGGACGACCTGTGCCCATGGAATAACGGCTCGTTCTTGATGGAAACGGACGGAAAGACGACAGCGATCCGGCGCACGGACCGAAAGCCGAATCTGACCATGAGCATCAACAGCCTGGCGAGCCTGTTGGCCGGCCACCGCTCAGCAACGCGGCTGGCTCGAGCCGGGCTGATTTCGGCGATTCGGGAGCCGGCGCTGGACACCGCCGACGCAATCTTCCGCACGAACTACCTGCCGCACCTCCCGAACAACTTCTAGGCGACGGCGGCTCGCACTTCGCGCAGGCGACGAATTGAATCGAGAACCTGCCCGGGTTCGTCGGTGAGGTGGCGGACGATCACGTCGGTGTAGCCCATCGCAGCGTACTCGCGGAATCGCGAAGCGACGGTCGCGGGGCTGCCGTAGGTGCAGGCTGAAGGGTCAAAGCCGCGGTAGCCGGCGGAGACAATGGGGGCTGCAACCTTCTCGGCTTATTCGTCGGATTCGCCGACGTAGATGTCGCGGCGGATGGCGATAGCTGTCGGGCGCCGCCGGTGAACAGCGCAGCGTTCGCGGTAGTAGTCGATCCACTTGCGGGCGAGCTCGGGGCTCAACTCGGGGCCGGCGAGCCAGGCCTCGCCGAGGCGGGCGGCACGGTCTATCGACGGCTCGGCGCTGCCGCCGATCCAAACATCCACGGGCTCGGGAGGTGTAGGCGCAATGCGGGCGTTCTCGATGTGATAGCGGCCCTGGCTTGAGACCGACTGGCCGGCGAGCAGCCTGCGAATGATGTCGAGCGATTCTTCGAAGCGCGAGGGGCGCTGTTTAATGGGGACGCCCATCGGCGCGAATTGCTGCCTGCCATCGCCGAGGGCGCACTGGAGGATGAAACGGCCGCCTGTGATCGAAGCCAAGGTCCCGACCTGTTCGGCGAGCAGGACGGGGTGCCACAGAGGCAGCAGGAAGAGGCAGCCGGCCGGGGCCTCGCCCCATTCAGCGAGGAGGCGGCCGAGGATCGGGGTGTTCTGGTAGTAGGGCGCAGGCGTCGCGTGGTGGTCGCCGACGAAGAGGGAGTCAAGGCCGGAGTTCCGTGCGGCGGCAGCGCGCTCAATCATCCAGCGGGCGCCGGCGCGGACGTCGCTGGTTGCGTGGAAGCTCGTGAGCGAAATCCCAACTCTCATGTAATCCCCCTGGCGCGTGTCGCGACGTCACGGAATCATACGTCAGCGACCGGGGCGCGGGCCTACATGGCGAGTTGGCGGGCGAGTTCTTCGGGCGTGGCGGCAGGGAGCTGGCAGACCATGTCCTGGCAGAGATAGGCAGCAGCGGCGCCTGCGGTGGGGGCCCGCCCTTCGAAGAGGGGTAGGCCCTCGCCCGACCACGATGGGGCGATGACGAGCCAGGGGAGGAAGTAACCTGCAGCCTCGCGTTCGAGCGGGGCACGTGCGGCAGCGGCGCCGACGATTGCCAACTCCTGGTGCGGCGCCAACAGCAACTCGACTGCCTGCCAGACGCTGCCGAACCCGGTGGGGGCCGAGCGGAGGTACCCCTGTACCAGTCCGACGACCTCGAGGGCCACCTGCTCCCACTCCTTCCGGTTGTAGTAGCGCGAGAGCCAGAGAGCAAGGAGGGCAACGGCCCCGTTCCCACTCGGCGTGGCCGAATCGAAGAGGGACTTCTGACGGATGAGCAACGGTTCGGCGTTTGCGGCGGTCTCGAAGAAGCCGCCGCGTTCGTCGTCGTGAAAGCGCTCGAGGATGGATTCGAAGAGTTCGCGCGCCCACTCGAGGTGGCGGAGGTCGCCGGTGAGCTTGAAGAGCTCGATGAGGCCGAGGGCGTAGCAGGCGTAGTCTTCGAGAAGGCCATCCACTTTGGCGACGCCGGCCTTGTAGGTGTGCAGGAGCGTACCGTCGCGCCAGAGCTGCTCGCGAAAGAAAGCGGCGTTCTGCTCGGCGAGCTCGCGATACGTCCGGTTGTCCAGGACGCGGGCGGCCTCGGCGAAGGCCGCGAGGGGGAGCCCGTTCCATGAGGTCAGGACTTTGTCGTCGAGGCCGGGCTTGACGCGGGTCTCGCGTTCGGCAAAGAGCCGGAGGCGGAGATCGCTGAGCCGGGCGGCAAGGGCCTCCGGCGGCAGATCGAACTGGCGGGCGATGTCCTCAGGCGCGGTCCAGTCGGTGAGGACGTTGCGTCCCGTGAGCTCGGGATGATGCGGGTCGCGGAAATTGCCTTCGAGCGTCACGCCGTATGAGGCGCAGAATAGGGGCGCGTCGGGGCCAAGGACGCGCTCCACCTCGTCAACGGTCCAGACGAAATACTTTCCCTCGATCCGCTCGCTGTCGGCGTCCTGGGCGCTGTAGAAGCCGCCCTCGGGGTCGCGCATCTCACGACTAAGGTAGTCGAGGGTCTCGCGGACGACGCGTTCGTAGAAGGGTTCTCCAGTGAGCTGGAAGGCGTGGAGGTAAACGCGGGCGAGCTGGGCATTGTCGTAGAGCATCTTCTCGAAGTGAGGAACGAGCCAGTGCTGATCGACGCTGTAGCGCGAGAATCCGCCGCCGAGGTGGTCGTACATTCCGCCCTGCGCCATACGCTGGAGCGTGAGGAGAGCCATATCGACGGAGGCGGGTTCGTCTTTTTCGGCGTCCTGCTCTCGCGCGGCGTGGGCGAGCAAGAACTCAAGGTTGCCGGGCGAGGGGAACTTGGGAGCGCCGCCGAATCCGCCCCAGGTCGCGTCGAACGCTTCGCGGAAGAGTCCGACGGCGGTCCGCGCCAGGTCGTTATCGACGTCGGCGGAAGCAGCTTCGGTTCGCAAGGCAGCGGCTCGAAGGTGGTCCGTGATGCCTTCGGCCTGCTGGAGCACGCGGTCGTGTTCGTCGACCCAGGCGTCGTGGAGGGCCTCGAGCACGCGCGGGAAGCCGGGTCGGCCGTGTCCGTCGGATGGCGGGAAGTAGGTGCCCGTGTAGAAAGGGCGCCCGTCGGGGGTCATGAAGACCGTCATCGGCCAGCCGCCCTGTCCGGTCATCGCCTGGAGGGCGGCCATGTAGACGCCGTCGATGTCGGGACGCTCTTCGCGGTCGACCTTGATGTTTACGAACCAGTCGTTCATGAGCCGGGCTGTCGCTTCGTCTTCGAAGGATTCATGGGCCATGACGTGGCACCAATGGCAGGAGCTATAACCCACGGAGAGGAGGATGGGCTTGTCTTCGGCCCGCGCCCTGGCAAAGGCTTCTTCGCCCCAGGGGTACCAATCGACAGGGTTGGCGGCGTGCTGGAGCAGATAAGGACTTGTCTCGCGAGCGAGGCGGTTTGGCATAGGTGTCTCGGGCCGGAGTGGCAGCCGTTCAAACGTAGCGGGTGCCGCTTCGGTACGCGAGCCGGGTTCGAAGGCGCGAGATGGTTCGTGTAGGCTTCGGGGCGACTTCGAGCCCGGGAGCTGCCAATGCCTGCCGACATCACCATCCGCAACGCCCGGGTAATCGACGGATCAGGGTCGGCCGAGTTCGACGCTGACGTTGAGGTGCGCGATGGACGGATCGCGTCCGTGGGACGGGCAGGGGCGGCGGCGCGGGACGTCGACGCGCGCGGGAAGGTGCTCTGCCCCGGATTCGTCGACGTCCATTCGCACGACGACACAGCGTTCATCCGCATCCCGGGAATGGAGTTCAAGCTGGCCCAGGGAGTGACTTCGGAGGTGAGCGGCAACTGTGGTTCGAGCGCGGCGCCGGCGCGGCCGGGCGAAGTCATCCCCGTGGGTGGCGGGATCGTGCCGGGCGGGGCGGAGTGGGCGGAAATGGCGGGGTACCTGGCGAAGGTCGACGCTCAGCATCCGGCGATCAATAACGCGATGCTGGCGGGGCACAACACGATCCGCTGGCTGGCGATGGGGATGGACAAACGACTCGCGACGGGGGGCGAGGTCGCTGCCATGCGCGGCCTGGTGGCGACAGCGATGGAGCAGGGAGCGGTAGGGTTTTCGACGGGCCTGATCTACGAACCGGGCCGGTACAGCAACACGGAAGAAGTCGTCGCGCTGGCGGCGGAGATCGGACCCTTCGGCGGGATCTACGCGACCCACATGCGGAACGAAGGCGACCACCTGCTCGAAGCAGTAGAAGAGACACTGCACATCGGGCGTGAGTCCGGCTGCGCGATCCACATTTCGCACCACAAGGCGGCGGGAAAGCGCAACTGGGGGCGGGTGGTCGAGTCGCTTGCGCGCATCGACCGAGCGAACGCCGAGGGGCAGGACGTGACGCTCGACGTGTATCCCTATACGGCCGGGAGCGGGCCGATGGCGCAGTATGTGAACCTCGACCGGATCGACGTCGAATGGGCGACGAATGTCCGCATCGCGAACTGCCCCGCCTTCCGGGAGTTCGAGGGCAGGATGATCCCGGAGATCGCGGCTGAGCGGGACATCTACGTCGAGGACGCCGTGCGGCTGATCCTCACCGCGCCGAAGGGTGACCGGACGATTTGCATCCAGTTCATCATCGACGAGGCGGACATCGCGGCGAACCTGCGCCACCCGCGAATGATGGTGGGCTCCGACGGGATCCCGAACCTGGTGGGGAAGCCGCACCCGCGCCTTTTCGGCACGTTCCCGCGAGTGCTTGGCAAATACGTCCGGGAAGAAGGGGTCCTGTCGCTGGTTGAGGCGATTCGGCGGATGACGAGCCTGTCGTGCGAACGCTTCGGGCTGGTCAACCGGGGGCTGGTGAAGGAAGGCTACTGGGCCGACCTGGTGCTGTTCGACCCGGCGACAGTGCGCGACCGGGCGACCTACGACGACCCGCAAGTGGAGCCCGAGGGGATTCAGATGGTGATGGTCAACGGAGAAGTCGCGTACCGGGACGGGAAGCACACTGGGGCCGGCGCGGGGCGGGCATTGCGGTATCGGCGGGACCTGAAACCCCGGGTGTGACCCTCCCGGTGGGCACCAGTATAGTCGCCTCTCACACCCTCGCCCCGGAGTAGCCCTGTGCCCCAGATGCCCGCCCTCGCCCTCGCCGCCGTGCCAGGCCGCCGCCTGGCGACGATCGAACTCGCCAAAGAGATCGAGCGTCGGGGGTTCCAGGGCATCTACTGCGCGAGCTTTGGCGACGGCATGGGCCTCTGCCTTTCGATCGCGCACGCGACCAGCACGATTCGCTTCGGCACCGCCATCGCCAACATCTATGCGAGGCACCCGTTCGACATGGCGCAGGCGGCCGGGTACATCCACGAAGTGAGCGGCGGCCGATTCGTGCTCGGTCTCGGGGTGAGCCACGGACCCGCGAACGCCCGGCTCGGCGTCGAGACGGGCAAGCCGCTGAGTGACATGCGCGAGTACGTCGCGAAGGTGCGCGATGGCGGGCCACAGGTCGGGGAGCTGCCCCCGATTGTGCTGGCGACGTTGCGAAGAAAGATGGTGGGGTTGGCGGTCGAAGCCGGGGAAGGGGCGGTCTGGGCGAACGCCTCGCGCTCGCACATGAAAGAGTCGCTGGCGGGTGTGCCGAGAGAGCGGCTCGCGGGGGGCTTTTTCGTGGGCAACATGCTCCCGACCTGCATCGACGACGACCGAACGGCGGCCATGAACGTCTCGCGGCGGACGCTGACGAGCTACCTCATGCTCCCGAACTACCGGAACTACTGGAAGGAAGCGGGCTACGTGGAAGAGATGGAGGCGGTTGAGGGGGCGCTGGCGCGGGGCGACCGTGACGCCTTGCCGGGGCTGATGAGTGACCGCTGGCTTTCAGACGTGACGCTCTTTGGTTCAGTTTCGGACGTGCGAAAGGGGCTCGAGGCCTGGTTCGCGGCCGGCGTGAGCACACCGATCCTGGTGGCGTCATCGACGAAAGGCGGCCAGATGAAGGCGTTCGAGGAGATGTTCGCAGCCTTCGCCTGACAGCGTTTGTGCGTTCGGACGGGGCCGAAGACAGTGGGATCGATGCTCGAAGAAGAACTGCGGGTGGCAGTCGAGGCAACGCGTGCTGCGGGCGACGCGGTCGCGAAGTTGAGGAAGGCGGGCCTCCGCTATGGCCGCAAGGACGGCTGGGAACTCGTTTCGGAGGCGGACATCCTGGCGGCGGAGATGCTCCACGACGCATTGACACGTCCTTTCCCCGACATCGGCTGGCTCAGCGAAGAGCACACCGACAACGCCGAACGGCTGGGATGCGAGCGGACGTGGATCGTCGACCCGATCGATGGCACGCGCGAGTACCTGCAGGGCATCCCGGAGTACGCCGTCTCGGTCGGGCTGGCCATCGGAGGGCAAGCGGCGCTTGGAGTCGTCTACAACCCGGCGAAGGGGAGCCTCCAGGCGGCCGTCTGCGTTGATGCGCGGGAGAAGCCGGCGATCCACCTGACTGAGCGCTATGACGTGCTGGTGGGGCGAGGTGAGCACCAGCAGGATGAGGTGCCGCCCTTGCCAAGTGGGGCGCGGGCACGAGGCATCGGCAGTGTTGCCTACCGGCTGGCACTGCTCGCCGGCGGTGAAGGACAGGCGGTGCTGACGGGCTACGGGAGGAGCGAGTGGGACGTGGCTGCTGGGGCCGCCCTCTGCCTCGCAGCGGGGTTGCGGGTGACCGACATCCTGGGAGCGCCGCTGCGGTTCAACCAGTCGGAGCCGGAGATCCGAGGCCTGCTCGTGGCGGCGCCCGCAGTGCACGAGCATTTCCGGCAGCACTTCGCTCGCCTGAGACGACGCTGACAGCGACGGGCGAGCGGACATCGGCTAACGTTGTTCAACGCCTGGTGGGAGTGAACGCGCATGAGCATCCGCGTGGGGCTCGGCATCGCCGGATTCCCGTTTTCCAGCATGGCCAGCTTCGAACGCTGGCTCGACCTCTGCGAGCGAAGCGAGGTCGACTCCATTTGGGTAAGCGAGCGGCTGGTTTCGCCCCAACCCACGGTCGAGCCCGTGACGACGATGAGCTACGTCGCGGGGGCAACGAGCCGTCTGAAGTTCGGGATGAACACGGTCGTGCTGCCGCTGCGCGACCCTTTGGTGCTGGCCAAAGAGTGCGCAACCCTGGACTTTCTCAGCGGCGGGCGCCTTCTTCCTGCGTTCGGGGTGGGCGCTGAGACAGCGCCTGAGTGGCGAGCGACGGGTCGTCAGCCTGAGGGACGAGGCTCACGGTCGGACGAAATGCTGGTCTTGCTCGCGCGGCTCTGGAGCGAGGAGGCGGTGACGTTCGAAGGGAAGCATTTTCGCTACGAGGACGTGACGATCTCCCCGAGGCCCGTGCAACAGCCGCTTCCGATCTGGATCGGAGGTAGCAGCGACGCGGCGGTACGGCGGACAGCGCGGTACGGGACCGGCTGGCTGGGGGGCATTCAGACCCCCGCACAGGTCGCGCCGGTAGTGACGAAGATAAAGGCGGCGACCGCTGAAGCAGGGCGGATCATCGACGCGGATCACTACGGGGCTGGCTTTCCGTTCCGCTTCGGGAGCCTCGACGAACCGGTCGTGGAGCGGGCTGCGCGAGGGTTCGCCCGCCTGGGTGGACTCGAGCCGGCGGAGTACATGGCGGTCGGAGGCGCTGCGCAGATCGTGGCAAGGGCACGGGAGTACGTGGACGCGGGCATCTCTAAGTTCGTGCTCCGGCCGATCGCGGCTTCGGACGACGAGTGGATGGACCAGACGCAGCGGTTGATCGACGAGGTGGTCCCGGCGGTGCACGGGGCGCTGTAATCCGGGCCAGGCATCGGATCTAGGCCGGTCGGCGGGTAACGCGGACAAACAAGGCGTCGCCGGGAGGGGCGGTTTCGACGTCGGGTTGCAGGGCGCCGATGACGGCCACAACACCGGAGGCATCGGCGACGGCGACGAGCCCCGGACGATCCCAGGCCGGCACCTTTTCGTTGGTGAGGATGTCGGCGACATTCCGGACGATCCCGCGAAAGAGCATTCGATCGCCCGGGCGGAGCGGGCGCACGCGAAGCGCGCCGCGGAGGCGCGACGCTTCGATCGCGGCGCAGAAAGCCCCGGGAGCCCGCTCGATCGGGTTGGTCGCCACCTCGACACGCCAGGAGCCGGCGACGGTGACACCGGGGACATTGAGGATCCTGGGTTCGAACTGGTGCGGGGGGGCAAGGAGCGGCCCCACGCGCGCGCGCCCACAGGAGACTTCGACCATGGTGTCGCCGAACCGGACGCGGCCGGAGCCGCTTCGCAGCACGGTGAGCAGGTTGTGAACGCGCGTGCGATTGACGTCGGGCTCCAGCGAGAAGAAGGCGGCCTCGCGTTCGAGGACCAGCGTCAGAGCTTCGTTATGTAGCGAACCAAGAACGGCCAATTCGAAGATCGCACCGTGCGGAAGGCGCGCGGTGGGTTGGGCGGCAAAGGACTGGCGTTCAATCTCAGAGAAGACGTCGCGGGCGCTTTCGGCGAGGCCGAGGAGGGAGCGGTCGACGGAAGGGTTGAGTGTTCGAAGGGCTGGGAGCAGTTGATGGCGGACATGGTTGCGGGCATGAGCGATGTCGGCGTTGGTGGGATCGCTCAGTGGAGCGATACCGGCTTCGGCACAGATTGCGACGGTCTGGTCGCGGCGCACGACGAGGAGCGGACGAATCAGGCGGTGCGCGCTGGCTCCGGGAACGGGAGCAGCGGGAAGCATCCCGCGGACGCCGCGGACACCGCTGCCCCGGATGACGCGCAGGAGGACCGTTTCGGCCTGATCGTCGGCGGTGTGGCCGGTGACGATGCAGTCAGCGCGTTCGTTTTCTGCGACGAAGGCGAGGAACTGGTAGCGCATGCGCCGGGCCGTCTCCTCGAGGCTTGCGTGCGTGTCCGCGGCTACGCGGCGGACGTCGCCTTCCCCGGTCTTGCAGGGGACTTCGAGCGTTTCGCAGAGGCGGCGGACGAAGGACAGGTCACTGGCCGATTCCTCTCGAAGCTGATGATCGAAGTGGGCGGCGACCAGATCGAATCCGAACGTTGCGCGTAGCTCGCGAAGGATCAGCAGGCAGGCGACGGAATCGGGGCCCCCGGAGAGGGCGACGAGAACGCGGCTGGTGCGCCTGAAGAGCTGCTCGCTTCGGGCGAAGCGCGCAACTTGGCGGGCGGTGGAGGCAAGAAGGGAACGGTTAGCGGGGGAAGAGCCGCTCCCACCAGGCGCCTGTCGGGGTGCCTGTGTCCTGGACGGGAGGGCTGAGGACGACGAAGGGGATTTCTCCGTCGCGGACGTAGCCGAGTTGTCGCCGGGCTTGCTGTTCGACATAGGCATCGGAGGCAACGTAACTCTTGACGGCTTCGAGGTAGGCTTTCTTGTCCTTAAGGTTCTGGACTTCGACCCTTGCGTCTTCTTTCTCTTGCTGGAGTTGGTGGGTGCGAATCGCGCCCACGACTGCGGTGTAGGTGAAGTAGCCCGCCACAACCAGGCACAAGAGGAAGAGCAAGCGGGCGCGGCTGTTCAGCAGTCGGCGCATGGCCAATTGCTTCACAACCTACGCCGGGGAATATCAAGGTTCAAGGCGTGAGGTGGCAGGTGTCGTTGAGCGAACGAATGACGGTGCGACCGTTGCGCGTTGAGAGTGTGGAGACAGAACCGAGATCCAGGGTCATCGACCGGAACGAGAGAATCGGAAGGCCGAGCAGATGGCAAAGCATGACGCGCAGGACGAAATTGTGGGAGACGACGGCCACCGCTGGCGCATCCAGGCCCGCGAGCTCATCGAGGAAGGGGATGAGCCTTGCCTGAAGGTCAGCCAGACTCTCGCCGCCGGGCATCCGGGTAGAGGCGGCGTCGGGACCCGACCACGCTGCGAGGAAGCCGGGATAATGTTGCCGAACCAGATCGATCGGCAGCCCGTCCGTCTCGCCGACATCGAGTTCGATGAGCGCGTGTCGCAGCTCGACGGACTGCGCGCGTCCGTCAGCAATCGTGGAGGCGACGACGGAGGCTCGTTGCAAGGGGCTGGAATAGACGCGATCGAGCGGCGTGGCGGCGAGGTGTGCGGCGATGGCGGCGGCCTGCTCGCTGCCACGGGCGGTCAGGGGCAGATCGCTTCGTCCAAGCCCCAGGCCGTCGCGGTTGGCCGCGGTTTCGCCGTGCCGGACGAGGTAGAGGATCACTCGTTCTCGGCGCCTGGCAGGGGCGCCCAAAGCCGTTCGATGAATGTGGTGAAGCCAACTGAGCGCCAGAAGCCGGCTGCCGCGGCGTCGGCGGCGAGCACAGTCATCTCCATATGGACGACGCCGTCTTGACGGGCGGCCCAGGCGGCCATCGACTCGAACAGACGGCGGGCGACGCCCTGGCGGCGGACCCGGGGATCGACGAAAAGGTAGCCCACCGTAGCATGGCGCTCGGGGAGACGGTCGGGCAGGTTCTGCTCGATTCCGCCCGAGAGGAAGCCAACGACGCGGCCTTCGTCTTCAGCGATGAAGGTGGCGGAGGTTGGCCGGAGCAGCATCTCGCTAAATCCAGCGACGAACTCTCGCTCGGAAACGGGGATGAGGACGATGCGAGTATCGATTGTGGCGTTGTGCTGGCGGAGGGCCTGCCAGGTCTGGTAGAGTCCCGGCCCATCCTGGGGGCGCGCGAGACGGACCGTGGCGGTCACTGTTCGAAACGTCCGCGGCGGCGCCAGGCTTCGTGAGCAGGTGAGGGCTCGTCCAGGACGACGCCGGTGCGCGCGACCAGATCGGGTTCGGCGCCGGGGAACAGCGCCTCGACAAGGTGTTCCGGCCGAGCGGTAACCTCCTGATCGGCCTGGAGGCGCATAGCGAGGCAGACGCCGCCGTTGGTGGCGGATGCGCGCAAGGAGTTCACCGCGGCGCGCAGGTCGTAGGTGCGACTCTTCTCCTTCTTTTCGTCTGTCCAGGCGAGTCCCGGCAGGGCGAGAAAGTGATCGACGCGGCCGCGAGCGTCTTCAAGGGAGAAGCCGCACAGCTGGACGGCGTAATCGGCCCAGAGGAGAAGGGCCTGGGGTGCGGCGCCATTGAGGGGAACCTCTGCGACATCGACGACTTCAAGGTCCTCGGAAGTCTCGCCAGCGAGCCTTGAGCGGAACTCGACCGCGTCCACGCGCTCATCGAGGCTGACCTCCATGACTTCGGATTCGCTGACAAAGCCCAGGGGGAGCGGAGCTGCGAATGCGATGCGGGGATGGGGCGTGAAGCCCTGGGAGTAGGAGAGGGGTAGGTCCGCGCGTCGAATTGCGCGCTCCCAGAAACGGAGCACATCGAGGTGCGAGATGTGGCGCACACGCTCGCCTTTGCGGAACCAAACACGGTAGCGCTGGACGCTCATTGGGCGATCCTAGCACGAGCGACGACGGTTACTCGCTGGCCGCCCGGACGAGGTCCTCGGCGGCCGTGTGGGGATCGAGCTCGCGGGAGGCGACGCGCCGGACCAGGCTGTCCAGGTCCGCCTCGGGCATCGCGCGCTCGATTTTCTCCAGGAGAATGGCGCGGGCGATCGAGAGCACTTGGTGACGGGCATCGATTGCCCGCTGCCTTTCGAGCTCGCCGGAGGATTCGAGTTGCTGGCGGTGGTCGGCTATCGCATCGGCGAGGGGCGCGAGGCCTTCGCCCTTCGTCGCAGTCGTCTTCAGGATCGGGGGGCGGCGGGTACCGGCGGGGGAGAGGGAAAGCACGGCCTGGAGCTGGCTTACGAGAACATCGGCGCCGGGGTGGTCGGCTTTGTTGACGACGAGGATGTCGGCGATTTCGATGATGCCCGCCTTGAGCGCCTGGATGTCGTCGCCCGTGCCGGGGTTGTTTACGAGGATCGTGGTGAGGGCGGTGCCGGCGATCTCGACCTCATCCTGGCCGGCGCCGACGGTCTCGATGATGACGTAATCGAAGCCGAACGCGTCCATCACGGCGACGACGTCGTCGATGGTCGGGGCCAGGCCACCCAGCGCGCCGCGACTGGCCATGCTGCGGACGTAGACGCCGGGGTCGAGGGTGAGCTCCTGCATGCGGATGCGGTCTCCCAGGATGGCGCCCTGGGTGAATGGGCTCGATGGATCGACGGCGACGATGCCGACTGTCTTGCCTCGGCGGCGGTATTCAGCGGCGAGCCCGCCAGCGAGCGTGCTCTTTC
The DNA here is from genome assembly GCA_041488155.1 of Tepidiformaceae bacterium. GTDB lineage: Bacteria > Chloroflexota > Dehalococcoidia > Tepidiformales > Tepidiformaceae > JBGPOS01. The sequence continues at coordinate 3,648 of JBGPOS010000074.1, read as the reverse complement.
CGCAGCCAGCCCCCCCGGTGACGCCGATGGTGTGGGCCCGGCCGGAGTGGGGGAAGAGTGCGCGGAGGTACTCGCGGCCTTCTGAGGTCTGGTTCTCGACGCGGCTGATGATACGGGAAAGGGCCCGGCGGTCGCCCTCGAGAAAGCGCTGGACGAGTTCGACCACGGTTATCTCGACACGTGCTCGTAGACGAACTTGACGATGTCCTGGGTGTTCGTCCCCGGCCGAAAGATGGCCTTGAATCCGAGAGCCTCGAGTTGCCGGGTGTCTTCTTCGGGGATGATGCCGCCACAGAAGAGAAGGACATCATCGACCCCGCGCTTCTTCAGCTCGCTGACGACGCGGGGGAAGAGTTCGAGGTGGGCGCCGGAGAGGATGCTGAGGCCGACGACGTCGACGTCTTCCTGGAGGGCTGCTTCGGCGATCATCTCGGGGGTCTGCCGGATGCCGGTATAGATGACTTCGCAGCCGCCGTCGCGAAGGGCGCGGGCGACGACCTTGGCGCCGCGGTCGTGGCCGTCGAGGCCGGGCTTGGCGATCAAGACGCGGATCTTAGCTGTGGCGGGAGCAGTCATGTGTGCAGCTTTCTGTACCGTTAGTTGACGAAACGAGCAAGCAGTGTCTCCCAGCCTACCCCCGTTGCACCAGCTGCAGGTTCACCCCGTGCGTCGATCGCATCGAGACGAAGGACACACCGTTGACGGGATTGCCGACGCGGGACCCGAGCGCTCGAAGGTGTTCGACGGCAGCGTTGATGTCAGCGACTTCGATAGAGAGCAGGAAGGCGCCTTCGCCTCGCTCGCGGGCGAAGGTCGCAGCCGGCCCTTCTGCTGTGACGGGCTGGATGAACTCGAGGTCGCTGTCGCCAACCGAGACGAAGGCGTTCCTGATACCAAGGGCGGTTACTTCGCCGCCGCGCCCGGGCGCCGCCTCGAAGCCGAAGTTGCGCTGATAGGTAGCCAGCGCCGTTTCGAGGTCCTTGACGACGATGCCGACGTGGTCGATGCGCCTGACCTTCACCGCGGTGACTCGTCGAGGCGGAGAGCGTTGTACTGGATGAAGGCGAAAGGGACGCCGGAGGTGCCGTTCTTCACTCCCGCGATCTTTGCCCCGGGCTGGACAGCCGGGTGGGGCTCTCCCACCTCGAAGCCGGCGGCCCGGACCTCTGCGATCGCCCGGTCGATGTCATCGACGGCGAGCACGAAGCCGCCGAGGCGCGCAGTCACCTGGTCATACGGCTTGACTTCGCCGGGCCCGGCGAACTCGATGACGACTTCGAGGAGTTTGGCGAACTCGAGGTGGGCCCGCGTCCCGGGGCGAGACATCGTGCGTTTGATCTCGAGGCCGAAGTTTTCGGAGAAGAGCTTCGCGGTGGCGGCGCTGTCGTTCGAGGCGATGACGATGTGGTCGATGTGGGTGGCGCCGGCGCTCATGCGGACTGGTGTCCTTCAGCGACGGGCGTCGCGAATTCAACGAGGACGCCGTGGTTGGACTTCGGGTGGAGGAAGCAGATCATCCCGGCGAGGCCGAGACGTGGCTGCTGGTCGATGAGCTCGATGCCCTTGGCGCGGGCGGCTTCGAGTTCGTTGGCAACGTCGTCCGATTCGAAGCAGATGTGGTGCATGCCTTCGCCGCGGGAAGCGAGGAATCGAGCGACGCCAGTGTCGTCGCGGGTGGGCTGAAGCAGTTCGATTTCGGAGTTGCCGATCTTGAGGAGCACACCGCGAACGCCCTGGTCTTCGATCACCCGGTCGGCCGTGACCGGGAGGCCGAGGGCATCCCGGTAGAACTTGAGAGCTTCGTCGGCGCTCGTCACGACGATGCCGACGTGGTGGACCTTGCTGAGCATGCGCGAACCTTTCAGGTGGTGGAGGCGGCTTCTTCAGGAACAGAGACAGGGCCGGTGGGGCGCACGCCCGCCATGCCGGCGAGGCGGGCGGCGATTTCGTGCCAGTGTTCGCGGTCGTGATCGATCGCTGAATGGACGAGCCGGCGCTGCACCGAGCCTTCAGCGGCGAGGTCTTCGTCGCTAAAGGAGTCGATCTCGTCTACGAGGCGGGTGCGGCCGCCTCGTAGCTGTTCGAGCACGCCCCAGAAGTTGACGTCGCGCTTGCGTTCGACGTGGTCCTGGTTCCAGGTGTCGATGGTGGAGCGGTCGAAGTCGAGGAGGGCGGGGCGGCGGCCGTCGCGCAATTCGCGGAGAGCGGAGACGACCTCGGCTTCCCAGCTGGCGACGTGGCCGACGATGTCTTTGAGTGACCATTGGCCGATGAAGGGCCGCTCGATGTCCCGGATGCGGCAGGTTTCGACGTTGCGCATGAGTTGATTGCGCTCGACATCGAGTTCGTGGACCAGGCGCCGGCGGTCGTCGGCGAGGGTGCGGGAATCGTCGTCGGCCAGTTAGATCACCACCGTTTCGCGCTGTTCGCCCCAGACGTGGCGAAGGCAGTGGCTGATCTCGCCCAGGGTCACGCGAGCTTCGACGCAGTCGACCATTATCGGGACCAGATTGGTGGTCCCTTCGGCGCCGTGCTTGAGCCGGGCTAAAAGCGCCTCGACGGCGGCGGAATCGCGTTGGGCGCGGAGAGCGCGGAGCCTTTCGACCTGCCTTTGGCCGAGTCGAGGGTCGACACGGAGAAGGTCAGCGTGGCCGTCCTCGTGGTTGATGAAGTCGTTGACGCCAACGATGATGCGTTCTTTTTCTTCGACCTGGCGCTGGAGGCGGTAGGCCGCCTCGGTGATTTCCCGCTGCTGAAAGCCTCGTTCGATCGCGGCCAGGGCGCCGCCGAGGCCGTCGATCGTCTTGATGTAGTCGGCGGCTTCGGATTCGAGGCGGTTGGTCAGGTCTTCGATAAAGTAGGAGCCGCCGAGGGGGTCAGCGACATCGCCGACGCCGTTTTCGTAGGCGAGCACCTGCTGGGTGCGGAGGGCGATCTGGACGGCTTTCTCGGTCGGGAGAGACAGGGCTTCGTCCATCGAGTTGGTGTGGAGGGATTGGGTACCGCCGAGGACGGCCGCGAGGGCCTGGACGGTCGTACGGACGATGTTGTTCTCCGGCTGCTGGGCGGTGAGGGTGGCCCCACCGGTCTGAGTGTGGAAGCGAAGCATCTGCGAGCGCGGGCTGCGGGCTTCGAAACGCTCCTTCATGATCTTCGCCCAGAGGCGGCGAGCGGCCCGGAACTTGGCAATTTCTTCGAGGAAGTTGTTGTGGCAGGCGAAGAAGAAGCTCAAGCGGCCGGCGAAGTCATCGATGTCGAGGCCAGCAGCGAGGGCCGATTGGACGTATTCGATGCCGTCGGCGAGGGTGAAGGCGATCTCCTGGGCAGCGGTGCAGCCGGCTTCGCGCATGTGGTAGCCGGAGATCGAGATGGTGTTCCACTGGGGGACCTGGTCTTTGCAGTAGGCGAAAATGTCGGTGATGAGCCGCATACTCGGCTTCGGCGGATAGATGTAGGTGCCGCGGGCGATGTATTCCTTGAGGATGTCGTTCTGGACCGTGCCGCCCAGCTTCTCGGGGGAGACACCCTGCTGTTTGCCGACGGCTACGTAAAGCGCGAGGAGGATAGCGGCGGTCGAGTTGATGGTCATGGAGGTGGTGACTTTGTCGAGGGGGATACCGCCGAACAGGGTCTGCATGTCCTCGATGG
>JBGPOS010000073.1:0-17772 GCA_041488155.1 Tepidiformaceae bacterium | reverse complement strand
GCCCGGCTCACCCCGGCGCCCGCCTATGTGGTCGTCCGGCCCGATGCGGAACGGCTCTGCCCCGACTGCCGGACCGCCTACGACATCCGTGACCGTTACTGCCCCCTCTGCCACTCCGCTGTCCCGGAGTGGCGCTTCGGCTGAGCAGGGTTTGTTCCCTCCTCGGTGCCGCAACCCTGGCGGCACGCCCCGAAAGGCCGCTCGCTCCCCCGGGCGGCCTTTCGCTTGCCTCGCAGCGCGCCCGGCCACCAGCGCGTAGGATCACCCGTACTTCGAAGCCAGGAGCTCAGCATGAAAGTCGGTGTCGTCTTCCCCCAGACCGAGATCGGCAACGATCCAGCCGTCATCAAGGACTTCGCCCAGGCCGCCGAGGCCCTCGGCTACACCCACCTCCTCGCCTACGACCACGTCCTCGGCGCCGACCCGAACCGCGAAGGTGGCTGGACCGGACCCTACACCAAGGACACCCCCTTCCACGAACCGTTCGTGCTCTTCGGCTACCTGGCTGCCGTGACCACGACGCTCGAGCTCGTGACGGGCGTCATCATCCTGCCCCAGCGCCAGACCGCCCTCGTCGCCAAGCAGACGGCCGAACTCGCAGTCCTTTCGGGCGGCCGCCTGAGGCTCGGCATCGGCACCGGCTGGAACACCGTCGAATACGAAGCCCTCGGCGAAGACTTCCACAACCGCGGCCGCCGCCAGGAAGAGCAGGTCCGGCTCCTGCGCGAACTCTGGGCGAACGAGACCATCGACTTCAAGGGCAAGTGGCATCGCGTCGACCGCGCCGGCATCAAGCCCCTCCCGCCCGGGCCGATCCCGATCTGGTTCGGGGGCCGCGACGAAGCCGTCCTCAAACGCGCCGCCAGGGTGGGCGACGGCTGGATGCCCCTCATGGCCCCCGGCGACGATCTCTCGGCGGCCCTCGACAGGCTCCACAGCTACCTGCGAGCTGCCGGCCGCAACCCCGATTCGTTCGGCATCGAAGGCTTCGGCGGAATCGCCGGCGGCGACCCCGACCGCTGGCGCCAGGTCGCCGATGGCTGGCGCGCAGCCGGCGCGACCCACATGTCGCTTCGCACCATGGGCGCCGGCCTGGCAACCCCGCGCGACCACATCGACGCCATCCGGCGGTACAAGGAAGCGGTGGGTAACGCGCCTTGAGCGGACTGGCACCTGGGAAGCTTGCTGAACCGAGCTGATCGAGTAACAATAGGTGCACTATGAAGCAAGTGATGATTTCGGACCTGAAGGCCCACCTCAGCGCCTTGCTCGCTGCCGTCCGTGCGGGTGAGACCGTGATCGTCTGCGACCGCAAGACACCCATCGCCAAGATCGTGCCGATCGAAGAGCAGCGGCCAAGGCTCAGCTACATCCCCGCCACCCGCCCGCTCTCTGATATCGCGAAGATTCGAGGGGTTCAGCCGAAGCATCCCGTCGATTCGTTGGCCATCCTCAGGGAGAGTCGCGACCAGCGTTGAGGGTCTTTCTGGACTCGAGCGTGGTTGTCCGCATAGTGCTCCGCGAGCCCGACCCGCTGGTGAACTGGAACGAGTGGGAGGAGGCCTGCTGCAGCGCGATCCTTGATGTAGAAGCACGGCGCGTCATCGAGAGGCTCCGTCTGCAGAAGGAGTACGACGACGTCAGGGCCGCTTCAGCCCACGCCGAGTTGGAAGCCATCGAGCTGTCGCCGGACCGCATAGGTCCAACCCCCGAGATACTGCGCCGGGCGGCCGGGCAGATGGGCGTCATCGTGAAGACGCTCGACGCGATTCACCTGGCGACCGCCCTTGTCCGGCAGGACGAGATTGGCTCACCACTCCTGTTCGCAACCCACGATCGCGGTCAGGCGGTTGCCGCCCGCGCCCTCGGATTCGAAGTCGTCGGCGTCTGACGCCTACTCGGCCGTTACCGCCTTCGGCACACCGCCCGGGTCCATGAATGCCGGCGGGTGGATGTCGAAGGCGTCCGCCAGGCGCACGAACAGGTTGAACAGCGCGCCATCGTAGACCGCTTCCGCGATCTGTTCGTCGCTCCACCCCACCTCCCGCAGCCCCTGCACCTGCTCGTCGGTGATCTTGTAGGCGTGCCGCGTCAGCGTCTCCACGAAGTCGAGCAGAAGGCGTTCGGCCGGAGTGATCCCGGCGCCGTCGAGGTCACCGTTACGGATCGCCGCCGCTGCCTGGTTGAATTGCTCGCCCTGCAACTGCAGGAACCACGCGTGGGCGCTGAGTCAGTAGTGGCACCGGTTCAGCGCCGCGACGTACGACGCGATCATCTCGTGCTGGGCCCGCGTCAGGGCGCCGTCGCTGAAATGCAGCCGCGCAGCCGCGGCGATCCCCTGGAGGAAGTCCGGCCGCACGCTCATCGTCTTCATGATGTCAGCGACGCCGATCGGGCTGTTCGCCCGCATCCGGGCGTAGACCTCGCCGATCTCGCCTGTGGCTTCCGATTCTTCGACCCACTTGATCCGAGGCATGCGCGAATTATAGCAATGAGGTAGCCGCGGGCGTCTCTGGCCGCTGCATGGGCACCCACGCCCCGAGGTAGCCGCGGCCGCCCCGGGCCGCTGCATGGGCTCGATCGCCTCGCCCCCGGCCGCCGCCCCGGACTAAGCACTAAGCACTGACCGAGTCGTGCCCGCCCTCCCCCTGGCTGGTAGAGTGCGGGCACGACTCGAGGAGGTGCCGGCATGGCGGACGACGCGGTGGACGAAGTGAAGCGAGCCTTTGCCCAGGCCGGCGTCGAGGCCGCCGCGGCCGACCTCGCCCGCGTGGCGGCGATGGCGGCAGCGCGGCGAAGGCCCCCCGACCCGAAGTTGACGACCGAACCCCAAACCACACAGTCGGTCGAACGCTGGCGAAAGGCCTGACGACCCGGGCGAACGAGAACACGGCGCCTGTCCTTTACCCCTGACCGGCCCGGCGCCCGTTGCGAGTGGCTTACAATCGCGGTGATCAGGTCGCCGCATGCCGCAGTCCCAGTCATCGGGCACCACCACACTCCTCTTCACCGACATCGAAGGCCACACCTCGATGATGCAGCGGCTGGGCGACGCGCGCGGCCGCGAGGTGCTGCGCGAGCACGAGCGGATTACCCGCGAGGCCCTCGCCGCCAATCGCGGCACCGAGGTCAAGACCATGGGCGACGGCTTCCTCGCGAGCTTCGCCTCGGCCCAGCAGGCGTTGGACTGCGCGGTCGCCATGCAGCAGGCTTTCGCTGCCGCGGAGGGCGAACGGGTCCGCGTGCGCATGGGCGTGAACGCCGGCGAGCCGATCGCCGAGGACGACGACCTTTTCGGCACGAGCGTGATCGCCGCCTCGCGGATCGCGGCCCGCGCCCAGGGGGGCGAGATCCTCGTCAGCAACGTCGTCCGCGAGCTGGTGGCGGGCAAGGGCTTCGCCTTCTCCGACCGCGGCGAGACGCAGCTCCGCGGCCTCGACGAGCCGGTCCATCTCTACGAGCTGCGCTGGCGGGGCGAGGAGGCGGCGCCCGTCGAGAGCGTGCCCGTGGCAGAAGGGGGACGGCGCGGCCCGGTCGTCAAGGTGCTCGGCGCCGTGATTGCTGGCGTGTCGGTGATCGTGGCTGTCGTCGCGGTCCTGGTGCTCGCGCGGGACGCCTCCAGCGACTCCGAGAAGCCCGCCGGCGCCGCAGGATCGACGCCCGCCCCGGCAGCTTCGCCAGCCCCGACAGTCGCCGTCCCGGCAGCCCTGACCGGCTACGCCTGCGCGGCGACGACGTTCACGAGCGCCGGCACCCAGGTGCAAGCGAGGCTCTGCAACCCCGTGACACGTTCGCTAGGGACCGGCATCGCGGTCGCCGAGCACGGGTTCAGCGCCCTCCTCCTTCCTGACTGCAACGGCGAGTTCGTCCCCGGTCTCTCGGAGGCACTCGCCCACGACGGCTTCGTCACGATGGAGCTCAACTACCTCGACCTCGTCAAATTGCCCGCCGGGAGCTCTTCCTGGTGCAGCGTGAGCCCGGCGGTGAAGGCGCGCGCTTCCGAGACCTGGCAGCGTAGCGCCGCCGACGCGATCTCTTACCTCCAGGCGCTGCCCCAGGTGAAGGGCGCCGGCTTCGTCGCGCACGGCACCGGCGAGGGCGGCGAGGTGGCGGCGGCGCTTCGGCGGACCGACCCGCGGCTGCGAGGGTATGCAGTCTCGATCCGGCCCGGCGCGGCCTGGTCCGACCAGACGGCCGCCCTCGCCCGCGACCGCGCCCAGGGCACGATCGCCGAGCAGCTCGACATCGGCCGCAGCGTCTACCTCGACGACGGCCGCCAGCTCTACCTCGACTGCCAGGGCACCGGCACCCCGACTGTCATCTTCGAATACGACGGCTTCGACGCCACCCCGAGCGATTGGTGGAAGACGTCGCAGCGCGAGGTCGCGAAGTTCACGCGCGCCTGCGTCTACGACCGCCCGAACCAGGGCCGCAGCGACCTCGTCCAGGTGGCGCGGCCGGTGCGCGCCGGGATCGAAGACCGCCGCCAGGTCCTCTCGGTGGCCGGTATCTCGCCACCCTACGTGGTCGTGAGCTGGGCCTACATGGTCTCGCTGGAGTTCGTCTACGCCGCCTCCAACCCCTCGGAGGTCGCGGGGCTGGTCCTCGCCCACCCCTACCACGCCGACCTCTTCGCCCGCCTCAAAGACGCGGGCCAGTCCACCTCGTCGTTGCCCAACTTTGTCCTGCGCGGGGCCGACGTCGACCTCACGACCCTGCCCCAGGAGCTGCGGGCGCTGCCCCCGCTCCCGGCGATGCCGCTGGCGCTCGTGAGCCAGTCGAACTACCTCGCCTCCGAGTGGTGGGGGACCGGACGGCACGGCGGCTCGGCGTTCACGATCCAGCCCGACACCTTCGCCGCCCTCAACCGGCGGCTGGAGACGGAGCAACTGGGGTTGGTCCCAGGGACTGCCCAGCTCTTCTACAGCATCGCGGAGAACAGCCGCCACGAAGAGGCCCGCCCGGTCACGGTCGAGGCTGTGCGCCAGGTGGTCGAAGCCGTGCGCGCGGGCAAGAAGTCCCTGCGCTGACCCAGGGCGGCCCCCCGTCGCCCACCCGCCCCGGTATCGGAGTATGGGAGTGTCGGCGTATCGGCGATTGCCGCCCCACCCGCCGCTCGCCCATTCGCCCATTCGTCCATTCGCCCATTCGCCCACTCGCCCCTTCGGACCTCTTGCAAAGTCGCCCGCACTCGCTATCGTCCGTCCGGAAGGGAACCGGGTGGCACTGTGCGGATTCGGATAGGCCTGGCGCTGGCCCTGCTGGTGGCCGGGCTCGGCGCTGCGTCGCTGTGGGCGCAGCGCATGAGCGACGACGCCGTCGCGGCCGCGCCCGCTGCGGTTGGGCCCCACAGGCGCCACGTCGCCGGCCTCGCTGCCGATTCCGCGAATCCCCCGGCCGAGCAGCCGACTCCGGCTTTCGACGGTGATCGCTGGGTCCGAATCAATATTCGCATCCAGGCGCACGAAGGGGGTGTGACCTCCACCGGGTTCAAAATAGTGCCCATCTTTGCGACGGCGGACGCGCCATTGCCGACGGCGCTTCAAAGCCCAGCCACCGTGACGGGTCAGTTTGAACTAACGCCCGAGGGCGTCGACGCCGTGGGCTGCACCTGGACTCCGGTGTTCAAGAAGTTAGGCTTCACGATGACCGTGTACCACTCTGGCGACCTGGACGTTCTCGCCACCATCGTCTCGCCGGAATGGCACTACGCGGTGACCTGCCCGGGCTATCCAGGCGAAATTCGGTCGCCGGCGTCCGGCGAAGAATCGCTTTTCCTCTTTCTGAACGAATTGATGACCCCATATCGCACGACTGTGAACCCCGTGCCCGTCAGGCTGCCGACGGGCACGGACCTTTTCCATCCTCCGTGTGTGAAACGCCTCAACCACTTCGAGACGGATTCTGCTACTGGTCACGCCGAGGTGTGGGTGCACGTGTATCAGCCTGACTTCCCGGGCTGTTTCTGAGTCTAAGCCCCGCCTCACCGGCCCCGGTATCGGAGTATGGGAGTCTCGGCGTATCGGCGATTGCCGTCTCCCCGACACCCCGATACCCCGATACCCCGTTACCCGGCCTCGCCCCGTCGCCCACTCGCCCCTTCGAACGTTTGCAAAGTCGCCCGCACTCGCTATCGTCCGTCCCGAAGGGGACCGGGTAGCACTGTGCGGATTCGGACAGGCCTGGCGCTGGTCCTGCTCGTAGCCGGGCTCGGTGCCACGTCGCTGTGGGCGCAGCGCACGAGCGACAGCGCCGTCGCGGCCGCGCCCGCTGCGGTTGGGCCCCACAGGCGCCACGTCGCCGGCCTCGCCGCCGATTCCGCGAATCCCCCGGCCGCCCAACCGACGCCGGTTTTCGACGGTGCTCGCTGGGTCCGAATCAGTATTCGCATCCAGGCGCACGAACTCGGTGTGACCGCCACCGGGTTCAAAATAGTGCCCATCATTGCGACGGCGGACGCGCCATTGCCGTCGGTCCTGGACAGCCCGGCCGCCGTCGCCGGCCAGTTTTCCCTATCGCCCGAGGGCGCCGACTCCGTGGGCTGTACCTGGTCCGCACAGATAACGAAGCCAGGCTTCCTGATGACCGTGCACCACTCCGGCGACCTCGACATTCTCGCCAGCATCGACCCGCCGGAATGGCACTACGATGTGACCTGCCCGGGCAGTCCCCAAAAACTTCGATCGCCGGCGTTCGGGGAAGAGGGGCTTTTCCTCTTTCTGCGCGACGTGATGGCCCCATATCGCACGACTGTGAATGGGATGGATGGCGTCAGGCTGCCGACGAGGCTAGACCTCACCCGTCCTGATTGTGTGAAACGCAGCAACTCGTTCGCGATGCAGTCTGTGAGCGGTTACGCCGAGGTGTTCGTGTACGTGTATCAGCCCGACTTCCCGGGTGGTTGCAATTTCCCAGCGGTGCCGCCACTCGACCCTTTGGCACCCCTCAACCCGTAGCGATCAGTCGTCCATTCGCCCCGGTATCGGAGTATGGGAGTGTCGGTGTATCGGCGATTGCCGCCTCCCCGACACCCCGATACCCCGTTACTCCGATACCCGGCCTCGCCCCGTCGCCCATTCGCCCATTCGCATCTTGTGGCGCCATGCGGCGGACGTATACTCCGCGCATCAGAGTTGCATCCCGGCCTGGGACGGCGGGGACCGTTTGGGGGAGTACCGATGAGCCAGGCCGACACCTACTGGGCTCGACGATCCGGTAGCGGCCGCTTTTCGCGACGGCGGTTCGTGGGTGGCGCGGCGGTCGCCGGGCTCGGGGCCGCTGGCCTCGGCCTCGTCGGCTGCGGCGATGACAACAAGGGGACGGGCGCAGCCCCGGCCGGGAGTCCGACGACGGCCGCGGCCACGCCCAAGAAGGGCGGCATCCAGCGCTGGGATTGGACCAATAGTACCTTCGAGACTTTCGATTTCGACCGGGGCTACTCTTTCCCCGTAGGTAACCTCGCGGGGCTGACGAACCTGGGCATCGTCCACTACAAGAGCTTCGAGAAGGCCGAACTTGAGGGGGCCTTCGCCGAGAAGTGGGAGCAGCCCGACGCCTCCACCCTCGTCCTCAAGCTCCGCCCGAACATGCCCTGGCACGACAAGCCGCCAGTGAACGGGCGGATAGCTCGGGCGGAGGACATAAAGTTCTTCATCGATCGGAACAAGGCGGGCAGGGCAGGCGGGGTCGACGACCCGTTGTTCGTCCGTAAAGCAGAGTTTGCCTCCGTTGACACCGTCACGGTCACCGACCCGGGGACGGTGACGGTCAAGTTCAGCAAGCCCAACCCGTTCTTCCTGACGACGCTCGCAGGCCCCTGGGCAAAGGTACAGGCCCCGGAGGCGGTAGCGGCCTTCGAAAAAGACTACGCCAGCATCAGGGCCGAGCACGTCATCGGTACTGGTGCCTACGTCCTCACCGAGCTCAAGACCGCAGGCTCGTTCAAGCTCCGCCGCTTCGACCGGTTCGCGATGGGTGACCCTTTGCTCGATGGCCATGACTTCTTTGAGCAGTTCCCGGACTACCCGGCCCTCCAGACCGCGTTCGAGCGCAAGCAGATCGACATCTTTTTCCCCAACGTCGAGATCATGAACGACCTCCTGAAGCGCCTGGGAAAACAGATCTATAAGTTCTCGAACTTCGCCTTCAACCCGTTGGCGGGCACCTACTACGGCGGGGCTGCGCCCTGGAACAACAGGAACCTCATTGGCGCCATCTTCCGGAGCATCGACCGACGTGCTCTCATCCAGCAGTTGTACCAGGGCAATGCGGCCCTCTCCGGCAACATCCCGCCGCCGCAGTCGGCCTTTGGTCTCAGCGACAAGGAGCTCATCACCTTCCCCGGCTACCTCGAAGACCACACAAAGGACCTGGCCGAGGCGAAGAAGATGTGGGAGGCGGGCGCAGGACAAGCCCTGGGCGATGTCGTCATCGACCTCCCTGATGCCTTTGTAGGCAGCTACCCCGGGGTCGGCCCGAGCATCGCGAAGATGCTGCGCGACAACCTCGGGAACGCCTTCAACGTCAAGGTCGAGCCGTACTCGACGATCGTCGACAAGCTCGTCAAGCAAAAATATGGCAACGGTAGCAACAACATCTGGTACGGCTGGATCGCCAACATCGCGAAACTCGAGCCGACGCTCGACCTCTGGAGGCAGTACAACTCGACCGCTCCCCAGTTTTCGCAGACAGGAGTGAAGATCGACAAGGTAGATGAGCTCACGGGGAAAGCGATCCTCGAGCTCGACGCCGGCAAGCGGAAGCAATACGACATCGAGATCAACAAGGAACTCCTCAACGCCTACGGGGCAGGCGTCCCTTACATCTCGTTGGAAGTGAGCGACAGGCTCGCCTGGAACTATTACAAGGTCGGCGAGATAGCCGCGTTCACCAACACCCACACATTCTGGAACACTCGCTGGATCGACCAGACCGACCCCACCTGGCAGGGCCGCCCGGCGTAGCCCAGCCCGGCGCACACCCGCCCCGGTATCGGACTATGGGAGTGGCGGCGTATCGGCGATTGCCGCTCCACCCGCCGCCCGGCGTAAGCTAGCCCCCACCACTCCACCGGAGGCCCGCCACTGATGCCTGCCCTGACCGAACTCACAATCACCGAAGCCGGCCGCCGGCTGCGCGCAAAGAAGGTGCGCTCGGTCGAGCTGACCGAGGCCTGCCTCGCCCGCATCGAAGCCCTCGAACCGAAGCTGAACGCCTTCATCACGGTCACCGCCGGCGCCGCCCTCGCCGCCGCGCGCGCCGCCGACGCCGATCTCGCCAGCGGGAAGGATCGCGGCCCCCTCCACGGCATCCCCGTCGCCATCAAGGACCTCTGCGCGACCAAAGGCGTGCGCACCACCGCCGGCTCCGGCGTCCTCGCGGACTGGGTCCCGGACTTCGACGCCACCGTCGTGCGCAAGCTCCGCCGGGCGGGCGCGGTCTCCCTGGGCAAGCTCAACCTCCACGAGTTCGCCTACGGCGCGACGAGCAACAACCACTGGTACGGCGCCGTCCACAACCCCTGGAACCTCGACTGCCACCCCGGCGGCTCCAGCGGCGGTTCGGGCGCGGCCGTCGCCAGCGGCGAATGCTTTGCCGCCATCGGCACCGACACCGGCGGCTCGATCCGCATTCCCGCCGCCCTCTGCGGCACCGTCGGCCTGATGCCGACCTACGGCCTCGTCTCTCGCGCCGGCGTCTCGCCCCTCTCGTGGTCGCTCGACCACGTCGGGCCGCTCGCCCGCAGCGTCGAAGATGCCGCCCTCTTCCTCAACGCCATCGCCGGCTACGACTCCGCCGACCCCGGCTCCGTCCGCCACAACGGCTTCGACGCCACCGCCGAGCTGGGCCGGTCGATCGCCGGAGTCCGCATCGGCGTCGCCCGCAGCCAGCTCCGACAGGTCGAGACGGAGGTCGCGACCGCCTTCGAAGCCGCGATCGGCGTCCTCCGCAAGCTCGGGGCCGTCGTCAGCGACGTCGTGATCCCGATGCTCGACGCCGGGCTCCAGATCAACATCCTCCAGGCCGAGGCTTCCGCCTTCCACGCCGAATGGCTGCGCACCTCCCCCGAGAAGTACAGCGACGAAGTGCGGGCGATCCTCCTGTTCGGGCTGACCGTCTCCGCGGTCGACTACGTCAACGGGCTGCGGCTGCGTCGCGAGTTTACGGACCAGGTGCGTTCCGTGATGCGGAGCGTCGACGCGATCGCGGTCCCGACCTGCCCCGCGGTCGCCTGCCCCATCAGCGAAACCCGCGACGGCGCCTACCGCTACGCAGCCCTCACGAGCCCCTGGGATTACACGGGCCAGCCCGTTATCGCGGTGCCCTGCGGGCTCGGGAAGGGCGGGCTCCCGGTCGGCTTCTCGCTCGCAGGCCGCCCCTTCGAAGAAGCCCTCCTCTGCCGCCTGGCCCAGGCCTACGAACGCGCCGCCCCCTGGGCCGCCCCCCCGATCTAGCCGCCCATCATCGCCCCCGTCCCATGACGCCCCCCCCGTATCGGAGTGTGGGAGTGTCGGCGTATCGGCGAATATAGCCTCCCCGTCACTCCGTTACCCCGTCACTCCGTTACCCGCCGAATCACCCCTCGGCGATAGCGGCGTACGCGGCGCGGACCAGGCCCGCACCACGGGCATCGCCAAGCACCCCGCCCTCCATCCGGTTCATCACGTAGGAGACGGTCATCCGGTTGTCGAGATCGACGATGATGACCGATCCGCCCCAGCCACCCCACCAGCACTTCCGCCCCGGGGGCAGAAACGGGATGGCTTCCTTATGGGGAAGGCCGTACCCGATGCCGAACCGGAGGGGGAGGCCGATGACCAGATCGACTCCGTTCGCCTGTTCCTGGAAGATGAGGTCGCACGTCTCCGGAGATAGCAGCCGGACACCGTCGACTTCGCCCCCGCACGCGACCACCGACTGTATCCGGGCGACGGAGCGGGCGTTGCCGTGCCCGTTCGCAGCCCCGATGTCCGCTCGCCGCCATCCTTCTGTCGAGGCCACGGCCGCGTCCATCGGCGGATTGTTGAAGGTCTTCACCGCCACGCTGTTGGGGTCGAGCGACAAGAGGCCGACGGCCATCGGTGGCGGTGGGATCACGTTCGAAACGCGGTGGAACTCGGCCGGGTCGAGGCCGATGTGGAAGTCGGCGCCAAGCGGCCCCGCTACCTCTTTCGCGAAGAACGCGCCCAGCTGCAGGCCCGTGATGCGGCGGATGACTTCTCCCACGAGGTGGCCCTGGTTGAGCGCGTGGTACCCCGAAGCGGTCCCAGGCTTCCACCAGGGCGCCTGGGCGGCCAGCATCGACGTCGACTTCTTCCAGTCGTAGAGGTCCTCGTAGACGACCGGCTGCGCCCAGCCCGAGACCCCCGAGGTGTGCGACATCAGATGGCGCACCTCGACGGCTTCCTTGCCGTTGGCCGCGAACTCGGGCCAGTACTTCGAGACAGGGGCGAAGACATCGAGTTCGCCGCGGCTGGCCAGCACGAGGGCCGCGATCGAAGTCATCGTCTTCGTCGTGGACCAGACGTTCACGATCGTGTCGGCCTGCCACGGGCGGGTCTTTTCCTGGTCGGCCCAGCCCCCCCACAGGTCGACGACAGGCTTGCCATCGATGGTCACCGCGACCGAGGCGCCCAGGTCCGCCCCAGAATCGAGACTCGCCTTCAGCAGGTCTCGCATCTTGAGGAATCGCTCGTCACAGGTCCCCTGGACTGTTGCCATCTGTATCTCCTGACCGCCGAATGGGGGCGATCGTACTCCGTTTCGTCAACCGCGCTCAACGCCTGCGATTCGCCCACTCGCCCACTCGCCCCGTCGCCCGGTGCGACGAAAGTTGCCCGGCAGTTTGCCGAAAGATGCTGGTACCCCGCCTCCCGCACCCGTATCGTTCCCCACCTACCAAACCCCATGGAGGAATCAACATGGCAGACCCGGCAACAATGGCACGACAGTATCTTGAGGCCTGGAACCGGCGAGATTGGGCGGCGTACACAGGCGTGATGCACGCTGGCTACAGCTATACGGGCGGCGATGGGCAGACGCAGAAGGGGTCCGAGGCGGGACTGGCGGTGGGCCAGATGTTCGCCAACGGGTTCCCCGATGGGACGATCGAGATCAAGTCGATCCACGCTACCGGCAACGTGGCGGTGGTTGAGTTCGTCGGCCGTGGCACCCACAAGGGTGAGCTGATGGGCATCGCGCCTACCGGCAAGAAACTGGAGCTCCCGGTGTGCGACGTCATCGAGTTCCGCGACGGCAAGATCTACGCGGAACGAGAGTACTTCGACGTGATGCACATGATGCAGCAGCTCGGAGTGGTGCCAGCCGCCGCAACCGCCTGACGCGAGCAATGAGCGATGAGCAATGAGCGATGAGCAATGAGCGATGAGGTAGCCGCGGCCGCCCCGAGCCGCTGCACGGGCTCCATCGCCCGTCGCCAGGCCACCCACCGCAACGAATGAGCATTGAGAGCCCCGCACGCCCCGTCGCCCCGTCGCGCTTATCGGGGAGCCGAGAGCAGTTGCTCGAAGGCGTCCAGCTGCGCGGGCTCGGCGACTATCCGCAGCTGGGGTCCGCCGTCGTCTTCGATGAACCAGCCGAGGCCGGAGCAGCAGCTTCGTTCGGCCTCCACGAAGGCCTGAAAGACGCCGGTCCCGGCAGGCGCATAGCGCACAACGAGGGCGCCCGATTCGCGCCGAAAGCCCGTGATGTGTGGAGCTACGTCGTCGACCCCCGGAGCGCCTGCGGGACGCGCCGCGATGTCGCACGCCAGCAATTCCAAGGTCCCCGCCCACCGCGCCGGCTCAGCCTCGCTTGCCATAGGCTCCCACCTCGAAACGCTCGTTTCCACCACCATACAGCCCGAATCGCAAAATTACGATTCGACCCGCCGAAAGTCGGAGCTTCGGCGACCCATCTCCCCCGATACTCCGATACCCCGACACTCCGTTACCCGACATCGCCCCGTCACACGTCGAAGCTCGCGCCCTCCGTGCCCGCGATAAGCTCGTAGGGGAGAGCGTCCGGGTCCCCGAGCTCGGCCGTCATTTCGTCCAGGTGAGCGTCCGAGTGGCGTGGGTCGTGGTGGAAGGTGACCAGCCGCTTCGCCCCGCAGAGACGAGCGAAGCTCGCCGCCTGTTGCATCGTGCTGTGCCCCCATCCCACCTGCGCCGGGTACTCGCTGGAGTCGTACTGCGCGTCGTGGATGAGCAGGTCCACCCCCTCCGCGAGGTCGTAACCCGAAGTCCAATGCGCCTCGCCAGGGAAGGCCGCGACTCCAAGCGCAGGCTCGTGGTCCGGGAGATAGGCCACCGAAGTGCCGCCCTCTGAGATTCGATAGCCCACCGTCGGTCCGGGGTGGCAGACGAGGTGCGCCGTCACGGTGAAGCGGCCGATCTTGAACTTCTCGTCCGTCACGTCGTGGATTTCGAGGCGGCAGGGCAGTTCCCGCAGGCGCACCGGGAAGAGCGGCGGCGAAAGGTAGCGGATGAGGCGCTGGCGGAGGTCGAGCAACGTCGAGGACGGGCCCCAGACGTGCACCTCCTCGTCGTCGCGGAAGAGCGGGTCGAAGAACCCGAGGCCCTGGATATGGTCCATGTGCAGGTGCGTAAGCAGGAGGTCGACCCGCTTCCCCGGCTCGATAGCGGCGCCCAGCCGCCGGATCCCAGTCCCCGCATCGAGGACGAGGAGGTCGCCCGCGCCGTCCCGCACCGCGACGCACGATGTGTTGCCGCCGTAGCGCACCGTATCCGGGCCCGGACTCGAAACCGACCCCCGCGTGCCCCAGAGCGTGACGTTCAAGGAGTCGAGACTTCCCAGAACATGGCCACGGCCCCGAGGTGAGAGCCGCCGTGCCCCTCGATTGGGAAGGCTGTGGCTTCGATCGTCCGCCAGACGCCGTCGAGGCCGCGGAGCCGGAGCCGGTGGTGCGCCGGCTCCTTCTTTAGCAGTGCGATGCCGATTGGGGTGTCGTCGGAGGCGATAGGCGTGCCGTCGATCTCGGTGAGAGCGAAGATCGTGGCGAGCTCGTCGACGGGCATCTCGCCCGCCTCGTCGTAGCGTCGCCCGAGGAGTGCTTCGGCCGGTTCGTTGTAGAAAAGGAGATCGCCCTCCGCGTCGGCGATGAACACCGGCAGGGCCAGGTAGCTCGCCAATTGCTTGAGCAGGATCAGTTCGATCGCGTACTGGGGCATAGCCTCGCCAGCGCTCAGTGGTGGGCGGGAAGCATGGGGGAATGGTACGGCCGCTGGCAAGTGGATCTTGCGAGTGGGCGAATGGGCGAATGGGCGAGTGGGCGAGGGGGCGAGGTGCAGGGCCTGGTAGCCGCGGCCGCCCCGGGCCGCTGCATTGCTTCTGCCTTCACCCTCTCGGGAACGGCCATCCCGGCGAATGGGCGACGGGGCGACTGGGCGAATGTTTCGGAGTGTCGGCATGAGGGGGTATCGGGGTAAGGTTCCGCGCTCGATCCGTTGCCCGTTAGAATGCCGGGCATGCCGTTGGCCCGCGCCATCCTCTTTACCGACCTCGTCGGGTCGACCGAGCTCCTGACGCGCATCGGGCAGGAGGCGATGGAGCGCGTGCGCCGCGAGCACTTCGCCCTGATGCGCGAAGCCATCGCTGAGCAGCGCGGCACCGAGGTCAAGACCGTCGGCGATGCCTTCATGGTCGCCTTCGACACTGCCACCGCCGCCGTAGCGTCTGCGGTCGGAATGCAGGTGCGCCAGCGCACCAGGGGCCGCGAGCAGAAGGCCAACGGCGTCCAGATGCGCGCCGGCATCTCCTTCGGCGAAGTCGACGAGGACGCGGGTGACTACTTCGGCATCCCCGTCGTCGAGGCTTCTCGCCTTTGTGCGAAGGCCGAGGGCGGGCAGGTCCTCGCCGCCGACGTGGTGCGCATGCTCGCGCGCGGCTCGACGGTCCAGTTCAAGAGTGTGGGTGCCCTGGAGCTCAAGGGTCTGCAGGAGCCGGTGCCTGCGAGCGAGGTGCTCTACGAGCTGCCGAAGGAAGAGCCGTTCCTCGCCCGGACGCCGTTCGTGGGGCGAGGCGCGGAGGTGGCGAAGCTGCGAGCGAAGCTTGAAGCCGCGCGGCAGGGCCAGGGCGGGCTCGTCATGCTCGTCGGCGAGCCGGGCATCGGCAAGACGCGGACGATCGAGGAGTTCTGCGCCGAATCGCGCGACTCCGGCGCGACCGTCATCGTGGGCCGCTGTTTCGAAGGCGACTGGGCTCCGCCCTACGGACCGTTCTCAGAGGCCCTGGCAGAACTGGCGCACATTGCCCGGCCCGAGGAATTGCGGGCCGACATGGGCTTTGGTGCCGCCCCGCTGGCGAGGCTCGTGCCGGCCATCCGCGACGTCCTGCCCGACTTACCGGAGCCCGCGGCGTTGGCCCCGAACGAAGAGCAGTTCCGTATCCTCGACGCGGTCAGCCAGCTGCTCCTCGCCCAGTCGAAGCGCGCGCCGCTGCTGCTCGTGCTCGACGACCTGCACTGGGCCGACGCGGGCACGCTGGCGATGCTGCGACACGTCGCCCGCTTCGTCCGCCAGGGACGGATCCTCATCCTCGGCGCTTACCGGGACGTCGAGCTGGACCGTCAGCACCCGCTCGCCGAAGCCCTGAGCGCCCTCCGCCGCGAAGTCGAATACGAACGCCTCCTCCTCAAGGGGTTGGGTGAAGGCGAGGTCGGCGAGCTCCTGGAGGCGATCGCCGAGCACGAGGCCGCCCCCGCTTTCGTCCACGCCATCAGCCAGGAGACCGACGGCAATCCCTTCTTCATTCGGGAAGTGCTCCTCCACCTGGTGGAGGAAGGGAAGCTGGTGCGGGTGGACGGACGCTGGACGTCGAGCCTGACCGTTGCGGAGATGAGCATCCCGGAAGGGGTCCGCCAGGTGATCGGGCGGCGCGTCTCGCGGCTCTCCCCGGCTGCCAACCGCCTGCTGAGCACCGCCTCAGCGTTCAACGGCCCGTTTCGCTTCGCCGTAGCCGGGGCCGCGGCAGTTCTAGCAGACGCGGAGGCGCTCGACGCGATAGACGAGGCGCTCGACGCCCAGCTCATCGTGGCGGGGACGGACCCGGAAACCTACGCGTTCGCCCACGCCCTCATCCGGCACACCCTCTATGCCGAGATGAACCCGTCCCGCCAGGTGCGGCTCCACCGCCAGCTTGCGGAAGCCATGGAGCAGACCCTGGGCGCCCGTGCCGGCGACCACGCTGCGGAGATCGCCTACCAGTACCACCGCAGCGCTGCCCTGCCGGGGTCGGAGCGCGGCGTCGTGCACGCGCTCGCGGCGGCCGACCGGGCCGAGGCGGCCTACGCCTGGGACCAGGCTGTCAGCTATCTCAAGATGGCCCTGGAGCTAATGGAGAAGGACGACCCCCAGCGCCTGGCCACGCTCGGCCGCCTCGGGCTGGCGCTGCCATTCATCGGTGCGTTCGACGAGGCCGAGGCCCTGGCCCGCGACGTTGCGGTCCAACTCGCCGCCCGGGACGGCCACGGCGCAGCCTATCGTTACCTTTGGAGCGTGGCCAATAACTGCTTTCAGAGTGGCGCACCGATGGCAACACGGCGTCTCGCCAGCTTTGGGGTCCAGTTCGTCGGCGACGAGCGCGACGCGGTCGCGCTGAACCTGCTCACCTGGGACTTGAACTACCGGGAAGAGCAACACCCGGACTACATCGGCATCTACCTCGATAGCCCCGAACGACGGGCGCTCCAGGCAGCGGCGCTTTCCCTGCCGGCAGGGCAAGCAGTGTTTTCGCCTGCTGAGTTCGAGACGGCCGCCGCAGCCAAAGCGTCTGCACCCACCGCGGCAAATCCGGGCGCAACTCTCCTCTTCTGGGCGGGAGACTTTCGAGGAGCGCTGCCCCCATTCCAGGACCAGATAGCGCTCTTCGACGCGGAGGGCCGCCTCGACTGGGCTGCGACGAACCGGACGTGGGCGGCTGCTTGCTGCATTGCCCTCGGCGAGCTAGATCGGGGACACGCAATTCTCGACGAGGCTGCCGCGATGAGTGGGCGGTTCCCGCGTGGCGTCTCGCCCCTCCAGGTTTGGGCTCGACAGGTGGAACTCTGCAGCGCCACTGACGACGATTGGGAATCCGTGGTGCCCTGGGTCGAACGATTCCTTGCAGGCGTCCAGCCCCAGGACCTCGTGTTCGCGGCGCCTGTGCTCGGCGCCGCTGCGATGACGTTCGCGAGGCTCGGCCAGGGCGACCGAGCCCTGCAGCTCATCGCGAGAGTCCTCCCGGCGGTCGAGCAGGCCTCGAAGTGGGCGGGGAACTATCCCCGGCTGGTCTGCGAGCCCGCCGCTGCGCTCTGGTTCCTCGGGCGCAGCGACCAAGCGGAGGCCCTCGAGCGCAACATCCGCGAGAAGGTGGTCGAGCCCGACTTCGGCTACCCGATGGTCGATGGCCGCCTCTCCCTCGCCCGCCTCTGCTCCCTGCAGGGCCGCCTCGACGAGGCCCGCGACTGGTTCGCCGAGTCCCGCAAGGTGCTCGAAGAGCAGGGCGCCCGGCCCCTGCGCGCCATCTGTGACTACGACGAAGCGCTGGCGCTGGTCAGGCATGAGGCCCGAGGTATGAGGGATGAGGGCTTTCCGGCTGACGTGCGCGCCGAGGCCGAAGCGCTCCTCACCGCCGCCATCGCCCAATTCCGCGAGATCGGGATGATCGGCTGGACCCGGCGCGCGGAAGCGCTGCTGGCAGGCGGCAGCGGCCCTTAGGGCCGGCGAATGGGCGACGGGGCGAATGGGCGAATGGGCGCGGCGCAGGTCCTGG
>JBGPOS010000072.1:0-18951 GCA_041488155.1 Tepidiformaceae bacterium | reverse complement strand
CTCGGGCTTGGTCGCGTGATTGGGCAGCACGGCACTGGCCGGGATCGCCCGCGTCGTCAGCATGTCGGCAGTGATCTTCTCGCCGACCTTGATGTCGCGCGTCATCACGACGACCATCTCGCCGCCGCCCTCGACGTTGCCCACGCTTGGTGCGCCGGGTTGCGATTTCTCGCTCCCCTGGCTGTTCAGGTAGGCGAACACGAGGGTCGCGCTGAGAATGCCGAACGCCGCTGCGATCAGAAGGACGCCGCGGTTCCGTCTTGATTCTGCTACCGATGCTGATGCTGTTGCTGTTCGTGCCACGTGCTGCTGCTCCTCATTTCGAACTATCGACCGCGTTCAGCGCGGCTGAAGACCGCGGAACCCCGCCCGGTCCGCGGTCTTTCAGATTCATTTCCGGGCCAAACGGTTCGCTCCACGCCCGCGCCGCGGAGCCCGCCACGGCGGACTCGCGAAAGGCCCCTTGACGCTCTCGATTGAAGAGCCGCGAAGCCGTGCTACTCCAGCCGCATGGCGGAGTGAGAGCTAATCGCCGGGGCGGCAAGGTTCGAGCCGCCGATGAGTTGCAGGATGCTCCCGACCGGCGTCACGAAAACGAACGTGTAGCTTATGTCGACCGTCGCCTCGCTCCCCCGCGCTCCCTGGACGTTTGTCTTGGTAATCGTCATCTTCGTCGGGTCAAGGCTGCAGTTCGACGGATAGGGGTTGCAGAAACTCGCATAGATCTTCGAATCGATCGTCGAGTTGTCGGATTGGACGGCCGCGGCCCGGGCTCCCTCGCGCGCCGCATTCGTGACCACAAGCCACGTGTAGAAGCCGCGCCCGAAATCCACAAGGGCGAACAACATCACGAGCATGAGCGGCAGGATCAGGCTGAACTCCACCAGGCTCTGGCCGAGCTCGCTGTTTCGCCATCCCCAGTAGCGCCGCCGCCGGGCGGGCACCGCACTCAGCTGGATCGCGGCTGGCTGGTTCATGCCTTCACTCTCCTGGATGGGCTCCCCGCCCGGACAAAGTCCCGGAGACACGGATGGGGCGGGGCGTCCTCGCGGACTAACCCCACCCCCATCCGGCTCGCTTACCGTCTCTTAGAGGGCGCCGTTGATCGAGCCCAGAGTGGTGTTGATGCCGCCACCAAGAGTGGTGAGGGCAGCGATGCAGACGACGGCGATGAGAGCAAGGATCAGGCCGTATTCGGCGAGTCCCTGACCCTCTTCGCTCCCCTGGCTGAGGGCGATGTAACGCCCAAGGACTTGGCTGCGAATTCTCGAAATCATCGCTTTCCTTCGTCAGCAGTCAGTTTGCTGGCCTAAAGAGCGCCGTTGATGGCGCCGAGCTTGGTGTTCAGGCCAGTACCCAGCGTGGTCAGCGCCGTGATGCACACGACGGCGATAAGCGCGAGGATCAGGCCGTACTCGGCGAGACCCTGGCCCTCGTCGTCACGCGCCTTGAAGGCCACGTACTTGCTGAGCGTCCAGTTCTGAAGCTTCGACATCTTGGTTCCTACCTCTTCCTTTGTCCGGGTCTACCGGTGGTGTCCTCGGGCCGCGGCTGCGGTCGGGCTACTAGGACATACGTCGGGCTCGCCCCACCCTAAAGCCTCGTCACGCAACCTCCACCGCTTTGCTACGGCCCCCCAAGGGCTGATGACCCGCCCGCCCGCAGCCGATGCTTAGACCGGGCGGACTTGAATCTGGCGGCGCCCGTTGGGGAGACCTCCGTGACTGCAACCGCCCCCGTACGTTCGTCCGCTCCAGGCCTCTCTCGCACCTGGCGGAGGCGTTTTTCCCTCCTTCAGGACGCGCTGCTCGTCTGCGTTTCGGCGCTTTTCGCCTATCTGCACGCCCATCGGGCCATTGTCGATGGGACCCTGACAGCCATCCCTTTCGCCATCGAACAGGGGCTGCTAGTCGGCATGTTCCTCACTCGGCGTCGTAGCTTCGCGACATCCACTCGCCCCCTCGATTGGCTCGTGGCCAGCGGCAGCTGGCTCCCACTGGTCATGCAGCCCCAAGACGGCGCCGGCTTCGTTGCCGGTGCGGTGGGGACGAGCTTTCAATGGGTCGGCCTGAGCCTGACCGTCGTGGTCTTCCTGTTCCTGGGCAAGAGCTTTGGCGTCGTCGCGGCCAACCGGGGCCTCAAGGTGGGTGGGCCATACCGCCTGGTCCGCCACCCGATCTACTTCTCCCACACTGTCACCATGACCGGGTTCATCGTCGCGAACTTCCACCCGCTGAACGTTGCCATCTTCGCCACGGTATTGGTGTGCCAGGTCTTCCGCATGAACGCCGAAGAGCGTGTCCTCGGCGAAACGTCCGAGTATTCCGCCTACCGCGCGCGCGTCCGCTGGCGGATCGTGCCGGGCGTCTACTAGCCTCGTAGCAGGTGGGCTATCGCCGATAGCTCGCTGCCGAGACACCGGGCCCGGTGCCCCGAGGCAGTTGCCGCGAACCGCAACTCTACGCATATCACCCCTCGGCGAACTCCCCGGCAGCCGGTAGATTCCGGGCCACGTCCGACTCGAACGCCTCGATCTGGTCGCGCTGTTCTGTAGGCGACCAGCCGAGTATCCGCCCAGCGATCCCCGCTGCCTCGACGTGACAGCAGAGCCCCCTGCACGCGCCCCAGCCAATGCCCGTCCGCCGCAGCAGGATGTCGGAGAGAGTAGCGACCTTCTCCGATGCAGCGGTGTACGAGATCTCCCCCACCACCGCCCCCGCATGCTGGCAGAGGATGTCCTGGCCTCCCGCCAGGACGTTCGTCACCGCGTCGCCGTAGATCCGAAGGTGCCTTAGCACCCGCTTGGGCAGGCCGCTGGCGACGAGGGCGTCGCGCCATCCGCTCGTCGCGGGCTCTTCCCGGGCCGGTCCTCGGGGAACCCCCAGCGCCCTGACCACGTCCTCAGCCAGCGGCCGAAACGTGCTCAGCTTCCCGCCGACCACGCTGAACAGGCCCCTCGGCCCGCCCTGCTTTCCATGGTCGATGACGGCGTGCCGGCGCGTGATCGCCGCTTCCGGTCCGCCGCGAACGCGCTGCAACGGCCGCAGGCCAGCGAATGCGTATCGGATCTGCTCTTGTCTCAGTCCGAGGCCTGGAAGCAGCGTTTGCGCCTCGTCGAGCAAGTAGCGGACCTCGGCCGCCGTCGGGCGCACTTCCCCCGGGTCTCCCTCGAACCGGTCGTCGGTCGTCCCCACGAGCAGCAGCTCCCCCTGCGGGACAGCGAAGAAAACCCGCCCGTCCGATTTCGCCGTAGAAAACACTGCGTCGCGCAGCGACCCCTCCTCCAGTTCGAGCACGATGTGTGTGCCTTTCGTCGTCCCGAGCAACTCCGGCGCCGGCATTTCAGCCATCCTGTTCACGGCATCTACCCACGGCCCGGCCGCGTTGACGACCGCCGCGGCCGCGAATGTCGCAGGTCCGCCGGGCCCGTCGACCCCTACGCCCTCGACCCGGCCCTCGCGGGCCAGGATGCTGATGACGCGCGTGTGGTTGGCGATCAGAGCTCCGAGCCGCCTCGCCTCCAGCGCCAGTTCAAGCGCGAGCCGCTCCGGCGAAAGCACCCGCGCGTCGAAGAAAGTGAAGCCGCCGGACGTTCCATCGGCGAGGGCCGGCATCAATTCGTGTAGCCTCGAGCCGTTTAGATGTCTATGCGAGGGCACCCCTCGGTACAGCGCCAGCATGTCGTACAGCGCCAGCCCTGCCCTGATCTGCCATGCCGGACGACGCGTCCACGGCAGTATGGGCAACACGAATCGCTGTGGGCGCACCAGGTAAGGGCGCGTCCGCAGCAGCCAGCTTCGCTCGCTCAGCGATTCGAAGACGAGCCGAAGGTCGCCGTGTTCCAGGTACCGCAGCCCGCCGTGGATCAGTTTCGTCGTCCGCCACGTTGTTCCGAATCCGAAGTCGTCGGCTTCGAAAAGGGCGACGCGTAGTCCCCGGCGGGCTGCCTCGGCAGCTACCGCGCAGCCGTTGATACCTCCGCCGATGACCACCAGGTCGAGCGGCCGGCCCGAAGCCTCCACGGCGGGATTCATGCAGGCGCGGCCCAGCCCAGCGTCCGGTCTACGGCGCGTCGCCAGACCTCGATCCGCGCTGCCCGTTCCGCGGCGCCGATCCGCGGCTCGAAGGTCCGCTCAGCCCGCCAGAGAGCGGCAACCTCGTCGAACGAAGACCAGGTGCCCACGCCCAGTCCTGCGAGGAAAGCCGCTCCCAGCGCCGCAGACTCCGTCTGGTGGGGGCGATCCACCGGGATCCCGGCGAGGTCAGCCTGCAATTGCATCAACAGGTTGTTGTGAGCGGCGCCCCCGTCCACTCGAAGGAACTCGATCGGAGCCGGCAGATCCGCATTCATCGCCTCGAGCAGCAAAGCGCTGGACAGGGCGATCGCCTCAAGCGCGGCCCGGGCGATGTGGCCCCGGCTGGTGCCCCGCGTGAGCCCGAGGATCGCACCCCGCGCGTGTGGGTCCCAGTGAGGTGCGCCAAGCCCCGTGAACGCCGGCACGATCGTTACTCCGTCGGTATCCGGTACCGAGCCAGCCAGCTCCTCAATCTCGTCCGCGTGCTCGATCAGATGCAATTCGTCTCGCAGCCATTGGATGAGAGCGCCTGCCACAAACACCGAACCCTCGAGCACATACTCCGGGCCCGACGCCCCGGCGTTCGCCCCGAGCGACACCAGCATGTGGTTCTTCGACTCGATAGGTTCACTCCCGGCATTGGCGAGGAGAAAACAACCGGTGCCGTAGGTGTTCTTCGCCTGTCCCGGCACAAAGCACGCCTGTCCGAACAGCGCGGCCTGCTGATCGCCTGCGATTCCCAGGATGGGCACCTCCGAGCCGAAGATCGACTCGTCGGTCACGCCGAACGCTGATCGTGACGGCTGCGCCTGGGGGAGCACCGCGCGCGGCACATCGAGCAGGCCGCAGAGTTCGTCGTCCCAGCGGCCGCTGCGCAGGTTGAACAGAAGCGTGCGGCTGGCGTTCGTGTAGTCCGTAACGTGACGTTTGCCGCCCGTCAGGTTCCACGCGAGCCAGCTGTCGACCGTGCCCGCCGCGAGCTCGCCCCGTTCCGCGGGCCCCCGCAGATCCGGGCGGTCGCCCAGCAGCCACGCCAGCTTCGTCCCCGAGAAGTAGGGATCGAGCGTCAGTCCCGTGTTGTGGGCGATTTTCGCTTCGTGCCCTTCCGCGCGAAGCCACTCGCAGAGGTCCGACGTCCGCCGATCCTGCCAGACGATTGCCGGCCCGGTGGGCTGCCCGGAGGCGCGTTCCCACACCACGACAGTTTCTCGCTGATTGGTTACGCCGACCGCCGCCAGGTCGCGGAACTCAATGCCAGCTGCCTTCAGGGCGGCCTCGATAGAATCCAGCGTCGACTGCCAGATCTCAGCCGGGTCGTGCTCCACCCAGCCCGGCCGCGGGTAGTGCTGCGTGACCAACCGCTGTCCCACGCCCACCACCGCCCCCTGTCTGTCTACGATGAGCGCCCGCGAACTCGTCGTGCCCTGGTCGATCGCGAGAATGTAACGGCCTGCCACACCCCGGAGTATACGGAGCGGGCGCTCCCCCGACGACGCAGAATATGCGCTTATTTTTGTCGCGCTTCGATGCGTTCGAGCCGGTCCTTGAGCCTGGTGTTTTCGTCGCGCAGCTTCTCAAACTCGTCTCGCAGCGCCTTGACCTCCTCCTCGGTCTGGGCGCCCTTCCGCAAGATCCCCGAAACCTCCCTGGCCACTCTCACCGCCCGGCCGTCGAGTTCGCGTGCGGCCATCTCATCCAGCGCGGTCGCCTGTGCCGGGGCCTTCAGGGTGCGGAAGCCGTTCGCCGCCGCTATCCGGACGCGGAAGTCGGGGTCGCGCAGGTAGCTCGCGAGAAGCTCGCTGAGTTCGGCCTTTCTTCCGTCGAAGCACTGCCCGAGCCGGGCAATCGCCCCGACCGCGGTGGCGCGTGACTGGGCCGGCGCCCCATACACCGCCGCCTTCGAGATCAGCTCCAGCCCGCGCTCGTCCCGCAGTTCCACGAGCCCGTCGAGGCAGCCGTTTCGCACCACCTGCCGAAACGATGGCCGGTCGACGTTCGCCGCAATCACGTCGAAAGACCCTGCGGCCCGTAGCTTCCCCGCACTGCGGTTCGCCTCCGACTCCACAAACCACGATGCGTCGCGCCGGGCTAGGGGGGCGATGGCGGCAAGGACGGCCTCATCGCCGCGGAACTCGCCCAGCGCAGCCACTACCGCCCGCCGAGCCTTCGGCTGGCGAACTGACAGGCATCGAAGGAGCGCATCGCGCGCCGCCGCCGACCTGATTGCTCCTAGCGCTTTCGCCGCGGCCGCCTGCACGCCCCAGAAGCGATCGCCCACGACGCTGGCCTCTAGCGCCGCCACCGCTTCCGGTCCCCCCTTTTTTCCCAGCGAGACTGCCGCAGCCTGTCGCCCCGCAGTGTCGTCGTCGGCGCGCAGCTGAAGCCGCAGCTCTCCCGCCGACTTTTCGAAGTCCAGCTCCTTCAGCACACGGTTGTAGGGGTCGAAGCGGCAGAGGTCGGGCTTCGCCGGGAGCGCGAACACGAACGTGTGCTCCTTCTCCTTCACCTCGACTGCGAAGGAGACCGGCTTCTTCCGGCCCACCCCGAAATCGATCGTCAACGGGACCCGGAAGATGGCCGTGCCGTCGTCGGTCTTGTGCACCTGCTTCACGCTTACGGATGCCAGCTTCGCCTCCTCGTCCCAGCTCCAGCTGACCTTGAACGAGGGGTGCCCCGGCCGGTAAACCCACTGGTCGAAGAACCACTCGAGGTTGCGGCCTGTCTCAGCCTCGATCGCATTGACCAGGTCCTGCGTGATGACGCTGCCGTCCTCGTTCGCCGAGCAATACCGCCTGAGCGAGCGAAAGAACTGCTCGTCGCCCAGCACGCCGCGAAGCATGTGGACCACCACGGAGCCCTTCTCGTACAGATGCCGGTCGAATATGTCGATCGGCTCGTTGTAGACGTTCGTCACTATCGGGCGGCGGTACCGCTCCTCGAAATAGGCCTGGCTGTTCTCGATGACCCCCTGCCGGTACTCGTCGATGCCACGGTGCTCTTCGTCCCAGAGCAACTCCATGTACGTCGCGAAACTCTCGTTCAACCACCCGTGCGACCAATCGCGGCAGGTGAAAAGGTCGCCAAACCACATGTGGGCGAGTTCGTGGGAAACCAGACCGTCGCTCGTGTAGTCTCGCGCCGCCTTGCGGTCGATGAGAATGTTCTCGGTCATCGTGGTCGCGCTTGTGTTCTCCATCCCGCCAAACACGAAGTCCCGCACGACCACCTGGCTGTACTTCGCCCATGGGTACTTCAAACCCGTAATTCGCTCGAAGAGCGCGATCATCGGGGGCGTGTTCTTAAACGTGAGTTTCCCGCGCCCAAGATCCTTCTCTTCCACAAAGTAGTCGATCGTCAGGCCCTCACGGCTGGCGTCGATGCGGCTGAACTCACCTGCGGCGAGCGTAATGAGGTAATTGGCGTGGGGGCGCTCCTGCAGCCAGTGAAAGGTGCGCGTGCCGTCGCCGTTAGCCTTCTCTTTGACAAGCCTCCCGTTCGAAAGCGCGAACCAGCTTCCGGGGACGGTCACCAGCATCTCGCTCGACTGCTTCTCGTTCGGGTAGTCGTAGCAGGGATACCAGTACCGTGAGTCCTCATCCTGCCCCTGCGACCACACCTGCGCCGGCTTGCCGGGGTAGGCGTCGTTCGGGCCGATGAAGTAGAGCCCCAGACGCGGGGCGCAACCGTACTGGATAGCGATGTTCAACCGTTCCCCGCGCGTCCGGGGAGACCCGAGGCCGACCACCAGCCGGCGCCCATCGTAGTTGAATGCAGCGTCGGACCCGTTGACGGTCACCCTATCGATCTGCATCTCGACCGCGTCGAATTCGACGCGCTCGAGGCCGTCGTTCAGCGGGGTGACGGTGTGCGTGGCGACGCCCTGGATGCTTCGTTCAACGACGTTGAGCCTGAGCTCGAGAAGGATGTGGCGCACATCGACCACCCGGTCACGAGGCCACTGGGGGTGATCGCCGGGGAGTGCGTGTGCAGGCGTCGCCACGTCCCCCGTCTCGTGCCGGCGCAAGGTCCGCCCTTCGTGGATGCTGGATTCCGACATGGCTGGCTCCATGGCAACGCGGCTGCGGGCGGATCCTAAGGTGGGAGGAGAATATGAGCGACGTATCCGCGAGCTAGTAAACCAGCGCCTGCCCTTCACCGCGCAAGTCTCCCGCGGCCGCAATCCCCGATTGCTCCACCAGCGCGATATACGATCGGCCCATTCGCCCGTCCCATGGTGGGAACGGCGAAACCGAGAGTCCTCCTGCCCGGAACGCATTCCCGAGGAGGTCTGGTTCACGAGTCTCGACCTCGACATCGGCCCCGCCCGCAGGTCCGATCGACCAGCGCGGCGCGTCCAGCGCGTCCTGGGGGTCCGCCCGGCGCTGAAGCACCGCATCGAGAACCTGCAAGTTGGTCTGCGGTTGGCGCGCCGCTCCTGGCGTGCCGCCCACCATCCGCAATTCGGCCGGGCCTCGGGCCCCGCCGATCTTCGTCGCCAGCGGTAACGGTTCCGGTGGGTCTACGGTCACGAGGTACGAATGGAGCGTGTGCACCGGGCGCTTGCCGGGCGCCAGTTCGTTTGGATGGCCCGGCCTGAGCGTGAAGCCCATCAACCGGTTGTTCAGCAGGATCCCCGTGCCCGGCACCATCACGCCGCTCCCCCACTGTGCGAACACCGATTGAATCAGCGACACAGCGTTGCCCTCGCCGTCGATGGCGAGGATGTAGGTGGTGTCGCCGTCGGCTCCACCCGGGCTGGGCGCGGATGCCCTTTGGGCGAGGCCCTGTATGTAGTCAGGGCGCAGCAGCTCCTTCGCCTCGAATCCGCAAAAGTCTGGGTCGCCTGCGAGCCGATTCCGCTCCCCGAACGCGACGCGAAGCGCCTCTCGTTGGCCAACCAGGTCCTCACGAACCGGTGTCCCCATGGTGAGGTTCTCGTAGAGGCCGAGAGCCAGCAGCAGGACGAAGCCCTGCGACGGCGGAGGCTGCGTGTGCACCCGGTATCCGCCGAAGGGGATGCTCAGCCCATCCAGCCAGCGCGAGGGGGACCGCCACTCTTCGAGCTCGAAGACGGCGCCGCGTCCGCCCAGAGCCGCCAGGCAGGCTTTCGCCACCTCCCCCGTGTAGAAGGCGTCCGCCGCGCCAGCCGCGACGGAACGAAGCGTGCGCGCGAGATCAGGCTGGATCACTGCCTGGCCGCCGTCAGCCTCGACGCGTCCGAACAGCTGCTTGAAGTAGTCCCCGGGGTAAACGCGGCTTCGGCCCCTCGCCACCGCCCGGGCGAGCCCGCGCGATGCTCCGAAGCCATCTTCCGCGTGAGCGATCGCGTCTTCGAAGAGTCGGCCCCAGGGCAATCGTCCGTACTTTGCGTGAAGCTCGCCCCACCCCCCGACGCAACCCGGCACCGTCACCGAGAGAGGTCCCGAATCCGGCACCATGCCGAGTGCCCGGTACTGTTCGACGTCCAACCCCTGTGGCGCGGGCCCCGAGCTGTTCAGGGCCTCCACCGTCCCGCCGGAAAAGACCATCGCGAAGACGTCCCCACCCAGGTGGCTGTACTGCGGTTGCACTACCACCATCACCGCGGCGGCCGCGACAGCTGCGTCGGCTGCACTGCCGCCCTCCCGCAGGACGTGCATTCCGGCCGCGGCCGCGAGCGGGTGATCAGTGGCCACGCAGCCACGGCGCCCTCGGACAGCCCCCCGGTGCGGGAAACGTTCGCTTAGCTCGACGAGTTCTGCGTCAGCCAGTTCAGCACCTCTTCGCCGTGGCGGTCCGGCTTCACTCGGGGCCAAACCTTCGCGACTCGGCCGCCGGGGTCGATGATGAACGTCGCCCGGATGACCCCCTCGTACTCACGCCCGTACATGTTCTTCGTCCCCCAGGCCCCGTAGTGCCGGGCCACTTCGTGACCTGCTGAGTCCCCCAGCAACGTAAACGGCAACTCGTACTTGGCAACGAACTTCGCGTGCGAGGCGGGGGTGTCGGCGCTCACGCCGATCACAACCGCACCCCGGGCGGCGATCTCTGAGTGGTTGTCCCTCAGGTTGCAGGCCTCCTTCGTGCATCCCGGCGTGTCGTCCTTGGGATAGAAATACAGCACGACCCACCCACCGCGGAGTTCCGCCAACTTCACGCGGTTCCCCGCGTGGTCTGGCAGATCAAAAGCGGGAGCCTCGCTCCCGACAGCGGGCATCGTCAACGTCGTCGAACCCCCGGGTCACGTTCGGTCGATTCTACGCCCGTCCCTCGCCGGATGGTTCGACAAGAGCGCGCGACTGCCACACAGCAAACTTGGTCTGGGGGAATTGAGGAACCCGTGGCTCACTCCCCTTCTCCCGCCGCGCGGGAGAAGGGGCCGGGGGATGAGGGCCCGCGATCCTCCCGGCAGTCGAGCTTGAGCTTCACTAGCCTGCGAGGCCCTGCGCAAGTTCCAGCAGGTCGAGGTCGGGGTCGGGATGGACGTGCGCCGCAACGTCCTTGAACGGCACTTCGACTGCCCGGCCGCCCTGCATCCCGATCATCACCCCTGCGCGCCCTGCCAGCAGCGCTTCGACCGCCCGCGCTCCCGAAATGCTTGCCACGACCCGGTCACGCGCCGTGGGCCGGCCGCCACGCTGTACGTGTCCCAACACGACCACCCGGTAGGGGTGCGCAAGCAGCTGGCCCACCCGTGCAGCGACCGCGAATGCCCCCCCGGGCTCCTCGCCTTCGGCAACGACGACGATGTGGCTCCGCTTCCCTTTCGCAATCGAAGCCCTCAATTGCTCGACGAGCTGTGCGGCCTCTTCGTGCGCCTCCGGGACCAGGACGCCCGCGGCGCCTGCCGCCACGGCCGTGTGCATGGCGATCGCCCCGCTGGTGCGACCCATTACCTCGACAAAAAACATCGTGCCCGTCGATTCGCTCGTGTCGCGTACCTGGTCGATCGCCAGCACCGCCGTGTTCACTGCCGTGTCGAACCCGATCGTCTCGTCCGTCCCGAAAACGTCGTTGTCGATCGTTGCCGGGATCCCCGCCACGGGAAAGCCATGTTCCACTTCGAGGGCCCGCGCCCCCCGGAACGTACCGTCCCCGCCGATGAGGATCAGGCCTTCGACCTGAGCAGCCCGAAGCTGCTCGATGGCCCTTGCACGCACCTCCCCGTCGAGAAACTCCGGACAGCGAGACGTGCCGATGACCGTGCCGCCGCGCTGGATGATGTTCCCCACTGCGCGGTCGTCGAGCGGCTGGGTCCGGCCAGCGACCAGCCACGCGAACCCGTCGAGATACCCCACCATCTCGACGTCGTGAGACCCCGCCGTGCGCACCGCCGCCCGTATCGCAGCGTTCATCCCTGGCGCGTCCCCACCGCTGGTCAGGATGCCTAGCCTCTTCACCGGCTCTACTTTGCGGATCCTTTCCCTCATACGGCAAGGCCCGCGCGTTTTCGGTTGCCCCGGCAGTGCCGCGTTCGTAGCATCGGGGCATGCCAACCTGGAGGCTGACCACTCGCAGTCGCCGCCGGGCGGCGGTCGCGGTCCTGCCGGTCCTGGGACTCATCGGAGCCGCTGCGGCCCTGGTTAGCCTCTCGCAATCGGGGAGCACCACGTCCAGTCCAGACCTGCAGCCCTCGCCGGCGTCCACGGCGCGGGGCAGCGCTACGGCCAGCCTCGCGCCCACATCGACCCCGATCGCCCACGCCGGCATCCTCGACGGCGTCCCTATGACCGGCGATGAGTGGGAAGCCCGCAAGGATCTCCTGCCGCTCGCGTTGATGGTGGACAACGCTCCCGCTGCCTTCCCTCACTCCGGCCTCGACCGGGCCGATCTCGTCTACGAGGCCTTCGTCGAAGGCGGGATCACCCGCTTCATGGCGGTGTTTTGGCGGCGGGAAGCCGAGATCGTGGAACCGATTCGCTCGGCGCGAACGCCTTTCGTCATCTGGGCCGACGAACTGGGAGCCCTCTACGGCCACGCCGGCGGCGCCGAGACTGACAACGACGCCGACGCTATCGGCCAGATCGCCGAGTGGAAGGTCCCCGACCTCAACGCGTTCGCCCCGGTCTCCGACGAAGGCTATTACCGGGACAACGCCCGCTATTCCCCCCACAACCTCGTCGCCAACTCGGTCAGCCTTCGTCTCGCCGCCACTGCCCTCGGCTTTTCTGGGCCCCCGAGAGTTGAAACCTGGCCGTTCAAGCGCGATGGAGAAGGGAACACATCGGCCCAGACCGTGAAGGCCGTCGAGCTGGACTTCCAGGAGCAACGCTACCCCTTTCAGGTAGTGCAGTGGCATTGGGACCCCACCGCGAACGAGTATCTCCGGTTCCAATCGGGCGGTCCCCACGTCGATGGTCAGACCGGGCAACAACTCCGCTTCAAGAACCTCGTCATCATGCGAGTTCCCTGGCAGGTGGCCGATGAGAGCGGCCACGTCCTCCTCGATGAGATAGGCGAGGGCCCGGCTTCCGTCTTTCTCGATGGCAAGATGGTCGAAGCTACCTGGAGGAAACGGGATCGCAGGGCCCGGACTCGTTTCTACGACTCCCGCAACGTCGAGATTGCCTTCAACCGTGGCCCTATCTTCATCGAAGTCGTCGGGCCCGAAAGTCCGGTCATCACCGGCGCCACCGTGGCCGATCTGCCGCCGATCCCTCCGTATGAGCCCCCGGGAAGCGCCGCCGGGCCGTCGAAGCCCGGCGAAAGCCCGACTCCAGTCATCCCCTCCACGACCGAAACCCCGGCCGGCGCCACGCCGTCGGCCACCACCACGCCCTCGGCGGGCGGCACACCAAGCCCCTCACCCTCGGCGAGTGCTCTTCCGCCCTCCCCAACCGGAACCCCGCGGCCATCGCCGACCCCCGACGCTCGTCCAGGACAGAGCGCGACGCCTTAGAGGCCGCGGCTAGTCCGGATGGTGCCCATTCCCGCGGACGCAGACGTGCCCGTCGGGGTCCATCGGCGCTGTGCAGAGCGGGCACGCCGGCCGGCCCGCCGCCACCACCTGCGCGATCTGACGCCGCAGTTCGTAGCCTCGCCGGTAGTCGAATTCGAATGACAGCGTCGTCCCGGGCTGGTCAGGGTCGGCCGACTCTGCGCTGATCACCACGATGCGCTGCCTCTCGCGGTTGATCCCGAGGGAGATTTGCCCGGCCCGCAGCTCCGTCTGCACCGAAAGCGGGAACGCCGGGTCCGGTTCGAGGTCGTCGAGCGGCAGGCGCTGGTATTGATAGCCCTCGTCCCGCAGGACGTTTTCCACAGCTTCGCCCAGAGCCGAGAGCTGTTCCTTCTCGATCCAGAGCGAGGCCGAGTCTCCGTCCCCGTTGAGAGCGCACAACCGAAAGCGCCGTTGGCCGGGCTGGCCAATCGCCTCCGCCGATATGTGCCTGAGCGGGCCCATCTCCTGAGCGTCTGCCATAATTGCAATCCTACGAGAGTGCCGCGTTTTGGTCGTGGGCGATCGATTGCCCCGCCTTGACAACCCCGTCACTATCACAAGAGAACTCGTGCCCCTCGCCGCCAAACGCGACAGCACCCGACGTGATCTCTCTGCACACTTGCGCCCTCAGTCCACTGAACGCACGCTTTCGCCCGCGCACGCAAGTCCAGGAGAGCGGATGTGACCGAACAAACACGTAGAGCGACACGCCTGCTGGAGATCGCCAGCATGTTCCGGCGCCATCCCGGCGGTCTCTCCGTCGCCGACATTGCCCGCGCCACGGGCTATAGTCCGCGCACCATCCAGCGCGACCTCCTCGTCCTCCAGACCGAGAACAACCTGCCCCTCATCGACGCACCCGGCCGGCGCTATGCTCTGATGCCGGGTGCGGCGCCGCTCGGCCCAGTTCGTCTGACGCTTCAGGAAGCTCGCGCCCTGCTCCTCGATACACGCCTCTTCTTCCGCTACGCCGACGCCCACGACCCCGACGGGATTTCAGCGCTCGAAAAGATCGCAGAAGCCCTTCCGGACCCAATCGGCCAGCAGGTCCAGACCACGGCCGACCAACTGAAGAACCGGCCGCCAAACCGCGAGCAGCAACACATCCTCCGCACCATCACCGAGGCATGGGCCGGTTCGACAACCGTCGCGATGCGATACCGGTCTCCGAGGGCCACAGAGGCTCGGCGGATCGACCTCGACCCTTACCTGCTTGAACCGAGCGCCGCCGGGAACGCCACCTACGTGGTTGGATACAGCCATCAGCATCGAGCCATTCGCACGTTCAAGCTCGACCGCATCCTCCGCGCCGAGCTCTCGCACAATCGCTTTGTGCCCGAGGGTGTCGACGAGATCGTGCGGAAACTGGCCGACAGCTGGGGCGTCGTTTTCCGCGATGGCGACGAACACTACGACGTCGTCGTCGACTTCAGCCCCTCCGTCGCCGACCGCGTGGCCGAAACAAACTGGCATCCCTCACAGCGGCTGACGCGGCTTCCAGACGGAAGCTTGCGCCTCGAGCTGCGACTTCCGAGCCTCCTCGAATTTATGCCATGGGTACGCAGTTGGGGCCCGGAGGCGCTCGCTGTTGCCCCCGCTGAGCTCCGGGACGAGGTAGCGAAATCGCTCAGCGATGCGGCCGCCCGCTACCATCACCCCGAATTACAGCCCGGCTGAGGCTCTCATTCGCTAGACTTGTCGCGTATGGAACCCGCCTCTTCTCTGCCCACCCGCCGCTCCAACGTGGCCAGGGCCTGGGCGCGCGATAGCGCGATCGTCATCATCCCTTCCGGCCTGCCGGTGTCCATCGCAGGCACCGACCAGTCCCACGACTTCCACGCTCACCCGGAGTACTTCTACCTCTCAGGAGTTGCCGCTCCGGCCAACGTGCTGACCTTCGACCCCGCAGATGGCTGGTCCCTGTTCGCGCCCATCCCCACTGAGGAAGACCGGATCTGGGTCGGAGAAGGCGCCTCGCTGCAAGAACTGGCGACGCGGGCAAGGTTCGATGCCGTTCAGCCCCTCTCCAGGCTCGCGCGCTGGATCGAACAGCGCCGCGGCGAGCCAGTTGCCCTCCTGGGTAACCCCGATATCGCCAGCCACCCCGGTGCTTACGGCATCGAGAACTGGAGCGCCCTCGAGCTCGACATCGACCCCGTTCTTTCCGCCCACTTGAGCGACCAGGTCTCCGAGGCCCGGCGGGCCAAGCAACCCGACGAACTCGACGCCATGCGCGCCGCCGCTCGCTTCTCGTTAGCTGGCCATCTAGCGGGGCTGCGTCGCGCGCGTCCGGGCATGACCGAACGGGACCTCCAGATCGAGATCGAGGCAGAGTTCTTCCGCGCAGGGGCCGAGCGGGCCGCCTACGGCTCGATCGTCGGCAGCGGCTCGAATGCCGCCGTTCTCCACTTCGCTCCCACCACTCGCGCCCTCTGTGAGGGCGACCTCATCCTGGTCGATGCCGGAGCCGAGTCTGCAGGCTACGCCAGCGACATCACCCGGACCTACCCGGCCGGCGCTCGTTTCTCGGTCGCCCAGCGCGACCTCTACCAGCTCGTCCTCTCTGTGCAGGAAGGCGCAATCGCCGAAGTCCGGCCCGGGGTCGAATATCGTGACCTCCACATGCAGGCCGCACTCCGAATCGCCGCCGGGCTCGCGGATCTCGGCATTCTCCGGGGCAACCCCGAGGAGCTGGTGGAACGCGACGCCCACGCCCTCTTCTTCCCGCACGGCCTCGGTCACATGCTCGGCCTCTCCACCCACGACGCCGGAGGCTGCCTCGCGGGGAGGACGAAGAGCGACCGGTTTGGCCTCCGATACCTGCGAGCCGACCTTCCCCTCGAACCGGGTTACGTGGTCACGATTGAGCCCGGCATCTACTTCATCCCCCCGCTGCTGAACGACCCCAATCGGCGCGACGCCTTCTCGGATGCCGTCAACTGGGAGAAGGTCGATCGACTCCTCGACTTTGGCGGCATCCGCATCGAAGACGATGTCCTTGTGACCGAAGCCGGAGCTGAAGTACTCACCGCCGCCATTCCTAAGTCCATCGAGGAGATCGAGGCAATCCGCGGCGCGACGGCCCAGTCATGACCTTGCCCTTCGAAAAGCTCACAATCGAGCAGGTCGCCCATTTCCCGGGGCCCGGGACGTCAGTGCCCGCGCGTATCGAGTTCACCCCGGACGGGTCGGGCGTCACCTACCTCCTGAGCGAAGAAGGCAGTCTGGTCCGAAGCCTCTGGCGCTACGACATCGCGACCGGCGCGCGTTCTGTCCTCGTAGGACCCCCGCCGGAGTCGACCAGCGAAGCCGGGCTCTCGCGCGACGAGGAGCTTCGTCGCGAACGAGCACGCCTCCGGGAACTCGGCGTAACGGACTACCAGTTCGCGAAGTCTTCGCCGGCGCCCGTGCTCCTCGTGCCTGCCGGTGGTCGGCTCTACGTCCGCGCTGGCGCGGGCCCCCTGGAAGAGGTCCCGGGCGGAGAAGGAGCGGTCGACCCGCGCCTGAGCGACGACGGATCGCGCCTCGCCTTCGTCCGCGCAGGCGAACTGTGCGTGGTCTATCTCGCCAGCGGAGAGGCGAGGCAGCTTACCCGAAGCGCCGAGGATGGCGTCACCAACGGGCTCGCCGAGTTCATCGCCCAGGAGGAACTCGATCGCTCGCGTGGCTTCTGGTGGAGCCCCCAGGGAACCCACATCGCCTACGTGAACGCCGATGAGCGACACATCCCCGTCTACCCCATCGTTCACCAGGGCAAAGACGCCGTCGACATCGAGCAGCACCGCTATCCATTCGCAGGCGAACGGAACGCCGCCGTGCAGCTCCACGTTGTCGCCGTCGACGGCGCTGAGACGACGCGCATGGATCTCGGCCCCGACGACGACATCTACCTGGCGCGAGTCGCGTGGCGCCCCGATGGGGTGCTCACCGCTCAACTGCTTTCACGCGACCAACGAACCCTGCGACTGGTCGCCTTCGACTCGTCCGGCCGGGCGACCGCCCTCATCGAAGAGCACGGCGAGACCTGGCTCAACCTCGACGACGACACTCGCTTCCTCGAGTGCGGCGAGATGCTTCGTTCAAGCGAACGGACGGGGTTTCGTCATCTCTACTTGCACAGCCGCGATGGGGCCCTGATCCGGCCTCTCACCACCGGCGATTGGGTGGTGACCCGCCTCGTGTCAGTCGACGAAGCGACGAGAGTCGCCTTCTTCTCTGGCACGCGCGACAGCGTCCTCGAGCGCCATCTGTACGCCGTTTCGCTCGACGGAGGCGACGTCAGGCGCATCACCGAGTCCCCAGGCTGGCACGGCGCTGTCGTTTCACCCGACGGCGCTCGCTACGTCGACGTCTACAGCTCCCTCGCCTGCCCCCCTCAGGTCACCCTTCGCCGCATCGACGGCACGAAGGAGGCGATCCTCTTCGAAAACGAGGCCACGTCAGCCGCGGCCCTTGGTCTCCTCCCGCCCCAACTCGTGGAGGTCAAAGCTGCGGACGGATCGACTCTCCACGCCGCTCTCTATCGTCCCCCGTCGAACAAGTCCGGCCGCCCGCACCCTCTCATCGTCTCGGTGTACGGAGGCCCCCACGCCCAGCGCGTCGCCGACGAATGGTCGTTGACTGTCGACCTCCGCGCCCAATACCTCGCCCAGCAGGGCTTCCTCGTTCTCAAGCTTGACAACCGCGGCAGCGCCAACCGCGGCCTTGCCTTTGAAGCCTGGCTGGCGGGCCATACCGGTCCCATCGAAATAGACGATCAGGTTGCCGGAGTTCGCCACCTTGTCGACCTTGGGCTCGCCGACCCGGGCCGCGTCGGTATCTACGGCTGGAGCTACGGCGGCTACATCACACTGATGGCGATGCTTCGAGCTCCCGAGGTGTTCAAGGTAGGAGTGGCCGGCGCACCAGTGACGCACTGGGACGGATACGACACCGCCTACACGGAGCGCTACATGCGCACCCCAGAGTCGAACCCCGGCGGCTACAGCGACAGCTCCGTTCTCGCTCACCTCGACCGGCTGGTGGGTAAGCTGCTCATTGTCCACGGCATGGTCGATGAGAACGTCCACTTCAGGCACACCGCCCGCCTCATGGTCGCTCTCGCAGCCGCACAGAAGGAATACGACCTCCTCGTATTCCCTGAGGAACGCCACATGCCCCGCGATGCGAAGGGGCTCGCCTACCAGGAACGCCGCGTCATCGACCACTTCGTCGCCTATCTCTGACCCGCTGGCCGTGTCCCGCGATTCAACGTTATCCTCTCCCCGACCGGTCGCGGTCCATGAGGTGTCGTTCCATGAACTACGCACGCCCCGAGCTTCTCGCTGAACCCGATTGGGTCTCGCAGCACGCCATCGATCCAGCAGTCCGCATCATTGACTGCGCCACCGTCGAGGCCTATCGGCGGGCCCACATCCCCGGTGCCGTCCAGCTGCCGGTGCACTTCTACATCAAGGAGAAGGACCCGGCCGGCAGCGATCACGGCGTGCTCATTATGCCCCCAGCCGAATTCGAATCGGTCATGGGCAAGCTCGGTGTGGGGCCCGACACCACCGTCGTCACCTACGACGACAACAACGCCCTCGTTGCCGCCAGGCTCTGGTGGGCGCTGAGCTACTATGGCCACACCAACGCGAAGGTGCTGAACGGCGGCTGGCACCGTTGGCTGACTGAAGGTCGGCCCGTGACGTTCCACGCGTCTCACGCGCCACCGGCGACGTTCCAGGCGCGGCCTCGGCCCGAGTTCTACGCCACGTTAGACCAGTTGAAAGCAAGCCACAGCGATTCAAGCTGCCAGGTGCTTGACACCCGTTCTGATGGCGAATGGGATGGTTCGAACAGTCGCGGCAACCGCCGCGTAGGCCGCGTACCCGGGTCGCGCCACCTGGAGTGGCTGCGCTTCGTCGCGCAGGACGACTACCGCAAGTTCCTCTCCGCGGACGAACTCCAATCCCT
>JBGPOS010000071.1:0-19273 GCA_041488155.1 Tepidiformaceae bacterium | reverse complement strand
TCTCCACTTCCATCGACCGCGTCGCCACGGCCGTCCAGACCGAGCACCCCGACCTCCGCCGCCAGGCCGCCCCCGACGGCACGGTCACCCTCCTTTTCTCCGACATCGAGGGCTCAACGCCGCTCAACGAGCAGCTCGGCGACTCGAGGTGGATGGAAGTCCTGCGCGCCCACAACGCCCTCATCCGCAAGCACCTCAAGGCCCACGGCGGCTTCGAAGTCAAGTCCATGGGCGACGGCTTCATGCTGGCGTTTGCGAGCGCGCGAAAGGCGCTCGCATGCGCGATAGCGATCCAGGCTGAACTCGGGGCGTCTGAGCCCATGCAGCGGCCAGAGACGGCCGCGGCTACCGGGGTTCGCGTCCGGATCGGCCTCCATACCGGCGAGGTAGTCCGCGAAGGCGATGACTTCTTCGGCAAGGACGTGAACCTGGCTTCGCGTATAGGAGCGCTGGCCGGAGGCGGGCAGATCCTCGTGTCGTCGCTGCTGCGCGACCTCGTCGCAGCGAGCGGCGCCTTCACCTTCGACGAAGGTCGCGAGGTGGTGCTGAAGGGGCTGGCGGGGACGCACAGGGTGTACGAAGTCGTCGTGGGAACTTAAGGGACACCCCCTCGCCCGCCGCAGCGGGAGAGGGCCGGGGTGAGGGCCAAACGCGGGGCGACTGGGGCCATGCAGCGGCCAGAGACGGCCGCGGCTACCAGGATCGCCTCGCGAGAGGGCTCGGTGAGGGCCAAGCTCGGGGCGTCGGAGCCCATCCAGGGGCCCCGGTGGGCCGCGGCTACCAGGGCGCGGGTCGCCCCAAGGAGGAACAGATGGACCTCGAACTGACCGGTAAGCGGGCCATCGTCACCGGCGGGAGCCGTGGCATCGGCAAGGCGACCGCGCGCCAGCTCCTCGCTGAAGGCGTCGATGTCGCCGTGGTGGCTCGCGGGCAAGAGGCGCTCCAGGCGACGGCGAAGGAACTCGCATCGGAGTCCGGCCGGCGCGTGTTGGCGATCGTGGCCGACACGGGCAACGACGCCTCGGTCCGAGACATGGTCGCGCGGGCTGTCGAGGGGCTCGGTGGGGTCGACATCCTCGTGAATTGCGCTGCCAAAGCCGGTGGCCAGGCCCCCGTCCCCAACCTCGCCTCTATTACAGACGAACTCTTCTGGGACGACATGAACGTGAAAGTCATGGGCTACCTGCGCTGCGCTCGCGAGGTTGCCCCCCACATGATCGCCGCCGGCTGGGGCCGGATCATCAACATCAGCGGCCTCGCGGCCCGCCAGTCGGGCTCGACCATTGGCAGCATGCGCAACGTCGCCGTCGCCGCGCTCACCAAGAACCTCGCCGACGAGCTCGGCCCGCAAGGCATCAACGTCACCGTCGTCCACCCCGGGCTGACGCGGACGGAACGGACGGCCGAGGTGATCGCCGCCCGTGCCCGCGCCACCGGCGTTACGCCGGACGAGGTCGAAGCCCAGATGGCCCAGGGCAACTCCGCGCGCAGGATCATCTCTGCCGAAGAGATCGCCTACGTCGTCGCCTTCCTCGCCTCACCGAAATCGTTGGCGGTCAACGGCGACGCGATTGCGGCTGGCGGCGGTCTGGGTCGCGCAATCCACTACTAACCCGATCGTGACTCGCCCGGTCCGCTACTTCCCCCGGATGGCGGCGCCGTAGGCTTCCCCGGTCGGCGTGAACGTGCCTTCCGTGAGCGCTCGCGTCGCGGCCTGGTTGGCCATCTGCTCCAGCCGGGCGTAGGGGAGGTCTTTGGTGGCCGCGCTGTAGTCCACGTTTCCCCAGAACAGGGTGGTCCAGAACGGCGACACGTAGGCGATGCCGTTCGCACGGGCAAACTGGGCGACAAGGCCGAAGAATCGAGCGTCGAGCGGCGACCAGAAGCTGAAGGTGTCGCGGCGAAACGCTTCTGTCGACTGGTCGAACGCGGTGTCTGCACGCTCACCGGGCCCAATCTTGAACAGCCAGGCCTCGTCGAGGACGACCGGCTTCCCCGCGGCCTTGGCCACATCGACGACGCGCTGGGCGGTAGCGATCGTCGCGTCGGTCACCGGGTAGATGTGGAGGTCGATGTAGTCCAGTCCGAGCCGGACGAAGGCGGTGTCGTAGTCAGGGGCGTTCGTCAGCCACGACCCCGCGCCTGCCCCGACCTTCGTCTGGCCGCGGTCGAGGCCCTGGACGACGCGGCCAATCATCGCTGCCGCTCCCTGCGGCGTCGAAGCTTCGCGATAGCCCGTCAGCTTCGCGAAGGTGTCGGGCTCCGAAAGCAGGGTGAGGAAGTCCGGGTGGAGGCGGTCGATGATCTTCCGCGACATCTCCTGGAACAGGGCGACGAACTGGTCGAACGGGAGCTTCGAGTAGTCGAACTGGATGCTCGAAAAGACTGTGCCCGAGAACGCGATGTGCTGCTCGACCGCGAGCGTCAATCCTCGGGCGCGGACGTGCTGGGCGACGGTCGTGTAGAAGGCGAGGTAGTCGGCAGCGTTCGGCTGGTCCGCGTTCAACAGCGGGAAGCTGATACTGATCGTGACTCCACGCACACCGAGCTTTTTGAAGCTGTCGAGCGAGGCATCCACCACCTGCACGGTTCCCGGGGCCAGGAGCGCCGTACCGCGGTTGCCGTTCGCGACAAGGAGGTGGGCACCGAAGACTGGCGTCGCGCCTGAAGGCTGTGGGGCGCCCAGCTGCTTCTGCCAGCTATCGAGCGCCTGACTGAGAGACTGGTACATCACCGCGTAGTCCGCGGGTACGGCCGGCACGGCAGGCGCAGTACGCGACAGGGCGGCGGTAGGAGCCGCGGCCGTCGCGGTGGCAGGAGCCGCGGTGCCCTGTTCCTCGGTCTGCTTGCTCGAACAGGCGGCCGCGAAGACGAGCGCGGCGACCAGCACGCTCACCAAACCTGGCAGGAACCTCACGGGGAGCACGAACCCAGAATGGCTCACCGTCGCGCCAGTGTCGCGGACTGGTGGTCGGTCCTCGGCGCGCCGTTCGCCCGGATCATCGTCGTCGGCGGGCCGAAGTCGCTCCTTCCAGGAAGACGGCGTCCGCAGGCTCGAAGGTTCCGTCGGCCGCACGGACGACCGGCTCGCCGAGGCCAGAGCGCAGGGCAGCGACAAGGTCCTGGTCGCCCCGGATCGTGGCTTCGAATGCCGTGGCGAAGTAGCCGATGAACGACCTGTCGTGGGCGTCGCTCGCCCCGATCCTGGGCAACCGGCGGACGTTTGCGACTCCCTCCGCGAGCGCGTTCTGCGCTGGGGTGCAGCCACTGTTCAAGACCTCGATCGCATCAACCAGCCCGAACACCGGATGTTCGGCTAGCCGTTCCGGCGGCCACTCGGCGAGCGCTACTGCGCCCCAGTGGTCCTGGCTTTGAGGGAAGAGAAGGTTCCATGAGCTGGGGAAGTGCCGGAAAGGGTGCGCCAGGATCATCGCCCCGTGCCGCGCGTCCACCACCAGCCGCAACTCTTCCACGCTCCGGATAGCCGCCAGCGCCTCGTCGGCCACACCGATCACGACGATGTGTCCGTACGGGGTTTCGCACTCACGCGCGCTAACGAGGGAGGGGCCGCCCCC
The DNA here is from genome assembly GCA_041488155.1 of Tepidiformaceae bacterium. Classification (GTDB taxonomy): domain Bacteria; phylum Chloroflexota; class Dehalococcoidia; order Tepidiformales; family Tepidiformaceae; genus JBGPOS01. The sequence goes on along the minus strand of JBGPOS010000071.1, from coordinate 15,698 downwards.
GCCGTGAAGCTCCAGGTCGCCGGTGGGCCATCGCCGTTCGTGCTCGGCCAGTACGATTCCCTGCAGGCCAGCACTGTCTCGCACTTCGTGGGCTGCGATTCTGCTGTCCGCCGAACCGGTCCGGGTGTGGACATGGAGGTCCCAGGCGAAGCTCACCGTGGCGATGCTACAGGCAAGGCTCCTCCCGAAGTGGGCGAAAGCGGCGAACTCTCTCGGCTGCGAAATTCCACCTCATCCCGCACAACGAGGCAGCAGCCAGCACTCGGAACCGCAGCGCTGCAAGAAGTAAGGCGAATTCGTCATGTGGGGTCTCCGAAGCGATCGAAGAGGACAGGCGGCTGCGCGTCCGCGTCACCTCTCCTCATGCTGTAATGGAATGCTTGATCATCGCGGGGCGTGATACCATTCTTCCATGGCAACAATGAGCAGCAGAGTCGTGGGGCCGGTCGCCTTCGAGGAGCCCACCAGATGAAGAAGGTATCCCCAGCCCTCCGGGACGTCCCGGCCGGAGCTAACACTTCTCCACCAGAACTGGGCGTTTCCGGTTGAACGCACTTCGGTCACCCAGCTCCCACCAGATTGACCACGACACCCGGCGGCGTTGCGCCACGGGCTGCGGACGACGGGCAACGGTGGTCTCGCTCTCCCGCAACTACTGCGCCTCGTGCTATGACCAGCAGCGCTCCCTTGCCGTTCGGCGAGCTCGGGCACGACGACCTGAGTAACGTCTCCGGATTTGTCGCGATTCTGCGGGCCATTCTTGGGCCGAACGCGCCTCTGACGCGCTCAACCTGACCGGACAAACAGTCCAACGTTCCCCCGGCGCCACGGCCTCGCGCCGATCCGCCACCCTGGTCCCTGGAGGTTCCAATGCCGTCATGCCCGCCTATAGTTCTCGTTGACTCGTGCAGCCCGGGCGATTCCGGTACGCCGGCGAGCCATGTTCATCGCTGGCGTATCGACGAACAGGATGGTCCTCAGTCGGCGGGCTCGTGTCGGTGTGGCACGGTACGGGCTTTCCAGAATGGTTGGGGTGGTGATCGGGCTCTCATCCTGCGATCCGGCGGCTGGCACGTCCCGTCTAGCCTGCGAACTGGAGGGCGAGCATGAGTGCCGTTCCTCTCTCGATTCACTCACGCCACGAGTGGGTGGCGGACGTGGCCACGCACCGCATCAGTCGACGCCCGTGTACCGATTGCGCGGGACTGGCTGGCGTTTCCGATGTCGATGCTGCGGTGTCACCAGCCGGAGAGTCGGCTCTCCCCGGATGGGCGAGCACGGACAGGCTGTTGTCGACATCTTGACTGTCGCCGCCGGTGCGGTGATACACGCTGGAATGGGCGCACTGCCCCACCCCGACGGCGTCGCATTTCGACTCTGGGCACCGCAGGCAACGAACGTTTCCGTTCGCGGCTCGTTCAACTCCTGGGCGACCGGCGAGTTCGCGATGGCTGGGGAGGACGGCGGGCACTGGTACGTCGACGTCCCAGGTGCGGGCGTGGGAGACGAGTATCGCTACCGCGTGACACAGGGGGGCCGCGACCACGACCATATTGATCCCTACGCGATGCGAGTTTCAAACTCCGCCGGAAATGCAGTAGTAGGCGACGGGGCGTTCGATTGGGAAGACGACGACTTTCAGATAGCGCCGTGGAACGAACTGGTCATCTATGAATTGCACGTGGGAACGTTCTCTCGGGAGCCGGGCAATGCGAATGGCCTGTTCGCAGGCGTCGCTGAGAAATTCGCCCACCTTCGGCGCCTCGGTATCAATGCAATTCAGATCATGCCAGTCGCCGAATTCGCCGGGGATCGCTCATGGGGCTACAACCCGTCGCACATCTTCGCAGTCGAATCAAGTTACGGCGGGCCATCTGCTTTTCGAAGGTTCGTGAAGGAGGCCCACCGTTACGGTTTCGCCGTCATCCTGGACGTCGTCTACAACCACTTCGGGCCCAGCGACCTCGACCTCTGGCAGTTTGGCGGATGGCACGAGTACGACCAGGGCGGGATCTACTTCTACAACGACTGGCGCAACCACACGCCCTGGGGCGCGACCCGGCCGGATTACGGCCGGCCCGAGGTAAGGGCGTTCATTCGCGACAACGCGCTCATGTGGCTTCGCGACTACCACCTCGATGGGCTGCGCTGGGACCAGACCGCTTTCATCCGTTCCGTTAACACTGAACCGAGCCAGGACCTCCCCGATGGCTGGCGCCTGATGAGGGATGTCACCGCCGAACTACGCGAACTCTTCCCCCACAAGTTGCTCATTGCGGAGGACATGCAGAACGACCCTGCCGTAACGAGGATGAGCGGAGGCGGCTTCGGCTCGCAGTGGGATGCCGCGTTTGTTCACCCCATCCGCGCGGCGCTCATAACTCCGCGCGACGAGGAACGTTCGATGTCTGTGGTGCGTGACGCGCTGATGCATCGATATAACGACGATGTCTTCCAGCGCGTTGTCTACACCGAGTCCCATGACGAAGTCGCGAACGGGCGAGCGCGAGTCCCAGAAGAGATTGCGCCCGGTGACGCAGGGGCATGGGCCGCTCGCAAACGCTCAGCGCAGGGCGCGGCCCTCGTCTTGACCGCACCGGGTATACCAATGCTTTTCCAGGGACAGGAGTTCCTTTCAAGTGGGTGGTTCCAGGACTCGGTTGGCCTCGACTGGGAGCTCGCGACCAAGTACTCGGGAGTCCTCCGGCTGTACACGGATTTGGTGGCCCTGCGCTTAAATCGCGCTGGCGTCAGCCGCGGCCTGTCTGGCCAGGGGATCAACGTCCATCACGTCAACGAAGCCGACAGGATGATCGCGTACCACCGTTGGCACCAGTCGGCGCCCCGCGGCGACGTCGTGGTGGTGATGAACTTCGCCAACCACCACCGGACAGGCTACCGCGTCGGGTTCCCGCGCGCCGGCCGATGGAAGCTCCGCTTCAACAGCGATGGCCGGCGATACGGAGAAGACTACTGCGGCTCGCTCTGCGATCACGTACTGGCCGAGGCCTTCGAATACGATGGTCAGCTGGCGGCAGCGGACGTCGAGTGCGGACCGTACTCGGTGTTGATGTTCTCCCAGGATGAGTGACCACTCGCCGAGAGCTTAAGGTGCCCGCGGGTCAAGACTCTGAACGCCGCCGCGACTCCATCGTCTCACCTCATCAGCTCACCCCCTTTGCCGCTCTCGCCCAGGCACAGCGAGGGAACCCGTGACGGAAGGCGTGGAAACCCGTTGACGGATTCGGGATGGTCAGAGCACAGGGTTTGGTACACTCACCAGGCGTCGCTGACCACTTCCACGGAAGGCCTCGTTGCTCGCACATCGATCCTCGGCGAATGTCCCGGGCGAGGTTTTCCATGTTTAGGCAGATAGCGGCCGGTGGCCAACAGCCGGAGAGCAGCGGATCTCGAGTCAATCCAGATCCGTGCGAATCCTGAGAGCGTGCCCCCGTAGCTCAGCGGATAGAGCAGTGGTTTCCTAATACGGGCGACCTATCCGCCATGAGGCCAGGTACGGCGCAGGGGCGGAAATTGGTCAAATACACTTGCGTATCCAGCATCGCAGCCGCGCCTACTCCGGCTCGTTGGGGAGCGGACCAAACCTGCCGAAGGACCGACACCATCGCATCATCGTGACGACCAGCGACGAGCAGCCAGTGACCCCGTCGCGCCCGAGATTGCACTCCGCTCGGATCGGGCGCTCGAACGGGGGGCCTCCCCGAAGAGTCGCTGTGCGAGCCGGGTGCGGCGAATTCAGATCGCCGAGACGATGGAGCGGGCAAGGCCCAACCAGAGCGAATCGGGTTCGTCAGCTCCTGCGCCAGCTGCTCGTCCCCGAGCCGAGGCCTGATCCGGAAGGAGCGGCATCGCCGCGAGAACAGGAATCGCTGCAAGGGGCGATTCAAGTTGGCCCCGGGCTTCAGCGAAGACTCGCGTTCGTTCGCCGCAGTGCGGGCAGGCGAAATACGCCATGTTGTGGACAACCCCGAGGATGGGTACCGAGAGTTGCCGAAGGTGGTCGACGGCGCGTCCGGTGTCGAGAACGGCGAGTTGCTGCGGGGTCGTGACGAGGATCGCTCTTGGCTCGGAGAGTCCCCGGATAAGCGTCGTCTGTGGCTCGCCCGTGCCAGGCGGAAGGTCGACGATGAGCCAGTCGAGTTCACCCCACTTCGTGTCGCGGAACAACTGCAGCATCAGCCGGCCCGCAAACATCGGGTCCGGCGCCACGGCGTTGGCGCTCCCTACGAGGAAACCGATGGACATCACGCGAAGGCCGTACCGCTCGACCGGCGATATCGTGGGGGTAGTCTGCGCCCGTGCACCGGCGACCCAAGCGGTGGCCGGCTTCGTTCGTCGTAAGCCGAGCATCTCAGGGACGTCGGGGCCGTAGAGGTCCGCGTCAAACAGCCCGACCTTGCCTCCTAGCTCGCGAAGCGCGAGCGCGAGGTTGACGGCGACCGTCGTCTTCCCGACGCCGCCTTTGGCGCTTGAAACCAATAGAAGATGCTCGGGTGGGGACGGGTGCTCGATGTCCACGGCACAAATTCTACCGGCTGTACGAACTCACCGAGCCTAGTCGGCCGCCCGCCTGACATCGTCTTCCCATTGCGTCGCTTCAAGGAGACTTGGATAGCAAGTGGCGACGCCTTGCGCCTGCCCGGAGCACTCAATCACCTTGGGGGCGCGCGCCGCAGTTGCCAACGGCGCATCGCGACGGCGGACCACACCAGTTCCACGCCGCCGAAGGGCCAAGCACCTTGCAGGAATCCATAGGCCGAGGATGCAAGGCATGCCCCCGCAAAGGCCATGACAAACGCCGCGTGCCGCCCCTCCAGCGCGTAGAACAACAGCATCGAAACGACGGCCACGACCCCGTAGGCCGTTAGCAGATCCATGGCCCGCATGATACGGGGGCGACGCGCTCTTCCCTTCGGCGGACAGTGCGAACGTCCCGGCTGCGGCAGGGCTTGCGACGGGGACGCGGAGCGGAAGGCAATGAGCGGCGGGGACTCCCGGCTTGTGCGGCTACTACCTGAGGGCGAACCAGGCTCGCTGGCCGTCCTGGGAAAGAATTACGGTCACCGACAACAAGAGCGACTCGAGGTCAGAACTCTTCACCGACCAGCAGAGGTTGCCCGAGGTCGTTTGGCCTCTTGGTACCTCTCGGAGGTCGTCCAGCGGATCGAGGATGACGCCGCACCCGTCACTCGGCTGGTAGGCGACGTTGGCTGCGCCGATGGGGGCAAAGAGCAGATCTGGGGACAGACTGGCTTGTTCTCCGTCGCCCAGGTAGGTCGCGCTGATCCCGACCATGAAGAACTGCTGTCCAGGGGCTGGAGGGCCATTGGAACGATCTGCGGCCAGCACGTCCGGGGTCGCATTGCGTCGAACGAAGCTAACCTTGACGCTCCAAACGCCGACCATAGCGCTGGTCCCGATGGGCAGCGGACTCCCGCGAGAGGAACTGACGAGTGGGGTCGGTGAGGGGACGGGCGTCGGGCTTGGCGGTGTGGCAGTGGGCTCCACCGTGGGCGCGCGGGCTGTGACGGTTGCAGTTGCAACGGCGGTCTCGGCGACGGTGGTCGGCGCGATCGTGGTCCCTTTCTTGGTCTCGCCGGCGCGCATGATCGCCCCGATGATCCCCAGCACAACGAGCACCGTCACCGCGATGATCGGTCCCTTCGCTACCAAGGGGAGCTTGCGGAAGCGGGCCCATCCGCGCTCGACCGCGCCGTGGAACGTCCCCCGCTTAGCCATCACCCGCCCTCTGATGGCAAGGACGGACTGGGAACGCCGATGACATCACCGAATCGAGAGCCAGGTGCATGCCTGCTCGGTATAGCACAGGGCCCAGCATGGACTCGCCATTTCTCTGGCGTCCCGGACCTCTACACGAGGGAGATTTCGATCCCGAAGGAGGTCAGACCGATGGTCCACAAGCGCTATTGCCACCAGTGCGGTGCGGAGGTGACCTGTAAAGAGGAACGGCGCCCAATCGCGGGTTCGTCCAAGTTCAAGCTTCGCCTTTTCTGCCCGAAATGGGGTCGCCAGCTAGCCGATATCTACGACCAGCAGTTGGCGATCCAGCGAACGAGAAAGGGATAGCTCGACGACCAGGGGAGGTACGGGGGTCAAGCGAGCGCGCCATATACTGGTGTGTGGAGGTCCTGGGCCACGAATTTTGAGTTCTTAAGCGAACTGCAAGAAGTCGGATCCCTCCGGGAGCCGGTTCTGATCGCGGCCTTCGTTGGCAGGGACGGCTATAACACATCCGCGGCGGCAACCCTGGGCTACCTGTTGAGCGTCCACAACGGGAAGCTGGTCGCTGAATTCGATCCAGAACCGTTCTACGACTTCACAGTTGCCCGCCCAACGATTCGGTTGGACGGGGAGCGGCGGATGGTCGACTGGCCGACAAACCGCATCTACTTGCTCAGTCCGCAAGAGAGCCGGCGCGACATGCTGGTGCTAGTAGGCGTCGAGCCGCAGCTCAAATGGCGAACCTTCGCTGAGACGCTTGAAGGCTTCGTCGCATCTATCAACGGCGTCCGTGATCTCGTCATCCTGCGTTCCTGGCCGGCCCCGTTGCCGCACACCCGACCCGTCCTTCTACGCCTCACCGCCGACGACAAAGCGCTGGCGGACCAGCTGGGATTGTTAGCCATGCCTCGCAACTATGAGGGCCCCATCGATTTCTCAGAACTCCTTTGCGCCCGTCACGGGGGTCCAGACCAGGCCGCCGCTGGCCTGACGGTGCTCGTCCCGAACTACCTGGGAGTAGTGCCCAGTCCATCGGCGATCGTCGCCTTGACCGAGGTAATCGACCGGTTGGCCGGCTGCCGCACACCCCTAGAGTGGCTGCGAGCACAGTCTGAGAAAGTCCGGGAGTCTGCGGATGAAGCATTGGAGCGATCCGCCGAGATGGGCGAGGTTGTCCGCCAGATGGAAGAGGAGTACTCGTCGCTCACCGACTCGCTGGCGGGCACCTACCTCAAGCCAGCGAAGGAGACGGCGAGCCTCGTCGCCAATGAGGAGTTGATCGAGGATATCGAACGCTTCCTCAAGCAGGACGGGCATGCTCACTGAGGTCGGTCGCCGGGTCTGGTCTAAGGCTGGTTGGTTCTAGACTTCCGTCGCAGATTGCGTCCAGCAGGGAGCTCAACTCTTGTGTCGATGCCGGCCCGTGTCGAAGTGAGGAAACACTATCGCAGCGACGAGGACTATCGGCGCGACGCTCTTGCCATGGAGAAGCGAGGCTGGCGCGTGGAGCGGGCGTCGACCCGCGAAGTCGCCACCGGGTGTCGCCACCAGGAGCCGCGCGCTGGCTCGCCCCCGACAATCGTGACCACGCTGGGGAGAAGTGGGTCGGAGTCCAGGAGCACACCGGTGCAGGCTCAGCACCTTAAGTACTCGACGCAATTGGATGGCAGTATCTATAGGCGGTTCGGAAACGATCTGGCGCCGCTAGGCCTTTTCGTCTCTTTGGTGGGATCCATTATCATCCTGCGCTCAACCCCGATCGGCTCATCTGAAGCGCCGGAAGTCAAGGTCAGGGGAGAGGGCGCCGCCGGCGCTTGGGAATCGCGAACGGTCGCGAGTCTTCGTCCGTGAAGGTGCGCTCCACCCCGCACTCACACCGTCCGATTGAGATGCCCGCTGAGGGCGTCCCGATCTTCCATCGGTGCACGTGCTGCTCGTCGATCGAGGCAGCTCCCTGATCGTCCGGCACTCCGAATCCTCTCCAGTTGAACGCTGTGGCGACGGTCAGAGCGGTCGCAGATGCACTAGAACAGGGCAAGACTAAGCAACCGCCGTTGGGAGCGCCACTGCGCGCCGCACCAGCTAGGCCGGGCGCTTTCGCATCTTAGAATCTCTCTGGGTCTACCACGCGTTGGCTCTAGTGCAGCACCCGGTAGCGACAGTAGACCTCGTTCGTTTCGTCGTCAGGGACGGCGGAGACCAACTGCAAGTGGGGCGCGGTGGCGCGTGTGAATGGGGCGTCGCCTTCGACTGCCGTGAGCGTGTCGCGGCCACCGACGACGAGGGCGCCGAGCGTCACGAAATATTCGTCGACGAGCCCGAGGCGAAACAGGCCGGCGTTGACGTCGGGGCCGCCTTCGACGAGTAGGACGCGGACCTCCAGGTCTCGACGCATGTGGCGAAGCATCGCCGGTAGCTCTTCGCCGGCGGGGACTCCATAGACGGGGCGTCCTGTCGCTTCAAGGGCCTTGCGGCGTCTCGCCGGGGCCCCGCTGGAAAGGTAGACGACCGCTGGAAAGTCACGAGCGGTGAAGAACAGACGGTCCAGAGGCAGATCGCCAGAACGGGAGAGGACGGCGGCGATCGGGGACTTCGGCTTCCCGCGCTCGATGCGTAGTCGCTCAAGCCGTTCGTCGCCCAGGCGCGAGGACGTGCCGCTCGCACGCAGGGTCCCGGCGCCGTTCAGGACGGCGTCGGCGTTGACGCGCAGTTCGCCCATGTGGCGCTGGTCGGTCTTCGAGCCGATCCCCCGCTCGGTGCCTTCAATCACGACCTTGCCGTCGGCGGACATGACCATATTCAGGAGGACGTAGGGGCGCTCCGCGGGTGCAGGCGGGAGGTCGAGAGAGGTGTAGTCGGGCTTCGCCATGAGGTCAGCGGGGCTGGGAGAGCACGAAGCCGTTGCCTTCGCGGCGTCCACCGAGGTCAAGGCTAAGGATGCACCACGGAGGCTGGCCGATCCTCGCTAGTGTGGCCGACGCAGCGAACTGGTCCAAGCGCCTCTCTTCCGATGGCGAATGTTGTGAGTCTATCGCCCCACGCCGGCCCAGCACACCTTCTTCAGTGTTCGACCTGGTTCCTTTCGTGCGTGCGCGGAGGGTGTAGCTGTCGTGTTGCTCTCGGAGGGGTTCACCAGACGGGGCGCAATCGCACGACGGGGATGCGCCGGGCGGTGCCCTGCTGGTACTTGTCGTAGTCCGCGTAGATTGCGGTCATCAACGCCCAAAGGCGTTCCCGTTCCGGACCTTCCACCTCGCTGGCCACAACACTCCTGTACGTTTTGCCCACCTGGATGGACGCGGCTGTGCTGTACTTGAGGTTGAGCCACCACCCAGGATGCGCCTCGTTTCCGCCGTTCGATGCGATCACGATCCAGTCGCCGTTGTCCTCGCCGTAGATGAGGGGCGTCGTGCGGCGCTTTACGCTGCGTCGGCCAACAGTCGTCAGCAGGACGACCGGCGCCTTGCCTATCTTGCCACCCAGCTTTGCCGCCGGTGGCCCTGTAAGCGCCGCGATGGGCGGCGGTGACAAGGCGGATGAAGAAGCGATTCCTCGGTCTGGCTATGGGGTCCCCCTGCCGCTCGGCCGCGTGACTGCTCGGACACGAGGATACTCGCGGGCGAAAGGGAGTTGACTTGGTCGGAAGACAGAGTGATGGATGCTCACCGACTTCGAAAGGAGGAGTCGGAACGTGACCATCGAGAACCGCAACCTGCCGCCGGGGACGGCCCTGACGGCAACCTACAAGAAGCAGGTCTACACCTGCGAGGTCGTCAAGACGGACGACGGCATCGCCTACCGGCTGGCCGACGGGCGGACCTTCAAGAGCCTGTCCTCGGCCGGCAACGCCGTCACCGGTGGCTCCGTCAACGGCTGGCGCTTCTGGTCGGTCGCAGGCGAGGAGGAGCGAGGCACCGAGAACTCCCCGCCCGCAACCAAATCGAGGGGATCGGACCCCAAGCCTACCACCGCCCGTCAGCTCCGCAAGCTGCCCAACCAGAAAGGCGTCCCGGAGGGTCAGGCGCGCTGGTACTGTTCCGCCTGCCAGAAGGCTTTCATGACCGAAACTGCGTCGCCGCCGGAAGCCTGCCCCGAGGGCCACGCCCGCGAGGTCGCGGACGAATTCGCGACCAGCGAGTAACTCGCCACCAGCGCCAACAGGTGCCCACACAGCAGGCTCCTTCGGGGGCCTGCCCTCATTGCGGTGCCACGAAACGATCCCTACCAGAGGTAGGGTCTGGTAGGCGAAGGTAGGGTCCCCATGCCTACCAACCAACGCTGCAGCGGTCGCACGGCTCGGGGGGAGCCCTGCAACGCCACCCCTCGGCAGAACGGGCTCTGCCTCTGGCACGACCCCGAGCTCGAGGACGCCGCCCGCGAGGCTCGCAAGCTCGGCGGACAGCGACGGAAGCGCGAGGTGGCGATCCGTGGCGCCTACGACGTCGAGGGCCTCACCAGCATCCCGGAGATCAGGAGGATCGTCGAGATCGCTGTGGCCGACCTCCTGGGCATGGAGAACAGTCTGGGGCGTGACCGCGCGCTGCTCAGCGCAGCCCAGACTGCGGCCAGGCTGCTGGAGACCGGTGAGTTCGAAGAACGCCTGGCTACCATCGAAGGGGTTCTGGAGCCGCGCCTCAAGGCGGTGCTCGGTGGCCGGCGATGACGGGACGGGAAGGCAGGCTGGACCGGCTGCTGCCGACCCTCACTATTCAGGAACGGGCTACCGAGATCTTGTGCGCCTGGAAGGACGGCCGGCCGGAAGACCCGCAGGTCAGACGCTCGATGCCTTCGGAGCAGCGCGAGGGTCTGAGGCGTCTTGTCAATCTGGTCCTCGCGGCGCACCGAACCCTGGGCTGCCAGGCACTGATCCTGAAGGGCCTGGTCGGTCAGCTGGAACTCCAAGTGGGCTGGCTGTCGACTCTGACCCTCTCCGCGCTGGACGCATACCAGATGAGTGAGTTCGTGGTCTTCCACACCGCGGAGCCGATCACTGAGAGCGAGCACCAGCGGAAGATTTCGGAGGCCCGCGCCGAGCTCATCCCCCTGGCGGACCTGGCGGAGATCCTTGTCGGGGAAGACCCGGCCAATAGCGAATTCTCGGACAGGGAGTGGAAGCGCCGGGTGCGGGAACGTTCGACAGAGCTGGAGGGGTTGCTGGCCTCCGGTGTCCTGCTGGCGCAAAGGCGCGGTCGCCGGACGAGGATCGAGTACGGCTCGTACGCTGACTGGCGTGGCGAGAGCGTCGATGTGCCACCGGAGTGGGGCGTGAAGCTCGAGGTGGTTCCCGACGAGGAAGCCGAGCGAGTCCACCGGGACCGGGAGGGCCGGGAACGCGTGCGCCAGCTGGTGAGCGAATCTCCTCTTTGGCTTGTGCGCCCCGGTCTGGGTCGGCTCACAGAGCCAGCCGGAGGCGGGACGCCGACGCTGTCGACCATCGCCAAGGCGCTTCTCGGCCAGGTCAAGGAAGGGATCGCGATGCGCTGGCAAGAGGTGCGGGCAGTCGAACTAGCGGCGACACGGCTCAGCAACCACTTCGGTGGGGAAGACATCCTTCACCCGGATGTGCGTGGCCTCCTGGACGAATCGAAGGAGCGCATCCTGAAAGCGCAGGCGAACGTCTCTGGCCACGTTGGCGCGGTGCTGGAAGACCCGGCCCCCGCAGCGGTCGCCACGTTGGTGGACCTGGTCACGAGCGAAGAAGTAAACCTGTAGCCGACAGGAGAGCGGCTTCCTCGAGTATGTTCGCAGTCCGGGCATTGACGACAGTTCGGCATGAGGCATATCGTCCCCAAACGAGCTGGAAGGGCGGGGAGCGACCGTGAAGCGACTTACCACCATCCTCGCCCTCTTGGGCGCCCTCTTCGGCATCGCCACCGCGACCCTCGCCCTCACCTCTGGCGACAACGCCCTGGCCGGAGCCTACAAGCTCTACGCCCCCGCCCTCAGCCGCGACGAACCAGCGGCTGTCACGACGCTCCCGCCGAGCAATACGGCGACTCCCACCAGCACGACCACCGCGGCGACGCCCAGCGCGACGTCCTCGCCTACCGCCACGGCCACCACCGCGGCCGCCGGCACCACGATCACCTCACTCACGAGCCCCATCAAGCGCGGGAACATGGCCTCGCTGACCGCTCACACCTCGCCCGGCGCCTACTGCTCGATCACCTACATTACGCCGAGCGGGACGACCAGCACCGCCGCCGGCCTCTTCGCTCAGTACGCCGACGGCGCCGGCAACGTCACGTGGACGTGGCTCATCTCTGGCAACACGAACCCCGGCACCGGCTCCGTGACGGTCTACTGCGGAAGCCAGGTCGCTACGGCCAGCATCACGATCACCACCGCCTAGGGAGGCTCACGATGGCCAAGCTCAGCTCCCGCTTCTACCGCCTCGCCCGCCGCACCAACGACGCCGAGGTCATGCTCAGCGGCGACCCGAAGCGAATGGAACGCCGCCTCAAGAACAAGCTCATCGGCCGCGCCCTCGGCCGAGCGAAGTTCTGGCGCACCCTCTGGCGCTAGCGAAAGGCGAACGGTGAAACTGCTGTTCGTGACCGTCGCGACGGCGACCGTGATGGCGCTGGTGGCATGCAGCGACGACTCCACGGGCGAGCCAGCGGCCAGTCCCAATGGCCTGCCAGATGAGTCGAACCTGGCTCGGGCGATGATGCTCACGCTCGCCGATTTCCCGACCGGCTGGGCCGAGACTCCGCAGGGACCAGGGACCGGCACGCCTTTTAGTCGTTGTGTACCGGCGGGGATTCCGGCCCACCGTAGTGCCCTGGTTGAGTCCGGCTATTTCACGCCAGGATCAGCGTCCAGCGTCGCGGAAAACGTCGTAATCGAAAACGTCGAAATCTACGACTCGTCAGACTTTCTCGAAAGCCTCCAATCGTCGTCTTCGACCTTTGCCGATTGTTTCGTCCAGATCATCAATGAAGGAAAGCTCAACTCTTCCGATGCTAGCTTTTCGAACGCGAAGGCCAGTGTCGTCGCGTTCCCCAACCTGGGGGACCATACCGATGCTTATCGGCTCGAGTTCCGCGCACAGGCCAGAGGGCAGACCGTTCTCAGGAACGAGGTAACTGTCTACGTCGAGGACGTCCAGGTGTACGTAGGACGCGTCGCCCTGAACGTGTCAGCTCAGAAATACTTCTCTCCCTTCGACTCCACCTTGCTGGAGTCCGTAGTGAGGAAGGCGGTGGCGAAGGTGACGCCGCCTCCGCCTCTCGCCCACTAAGCAAGAGTGAGGCCGCGATGAGGTTCTTCCGGAGAATTCTCGCCATCGCTGTCCCTTGCCGTTCTTCTGGGCGCTTGCGGGCAGACATCAACTTGAATTGAGAGCGCGATTCCTGCAGTCGCTTCGTCGCCCAACTGTCTTTGATGGGCTTCGAGCATCCGCTTATGCACTATCCCTCCGGTGAGCGAGGACGGACCCTCAGGGAGTTTCCCTCGAAGTCGAGACCACCTCCCGCTTGTCGGTAGATCTCCATCCACGCCGCTTTGGACGCTTCGTCAGGCTCCGTCTCCCAGCCTGCAAGAGCAATCCAGCCCCCTTCGGCGCGGCGTCGCAGTACCTTCTTCCACTCACTTCGGATCACAGGTCGCTCGATTACCCACCAGTCATCCGGGTCCGACCCGGGCGCGGCGAGCGCGAGGGAGCGGAACCATCGGTTCTCGATCCCGTGGCGATGGCTCCAACGCGGCCAGTTGTGCGTTTCTTGTGCTGGTACATCGACTGTGAAGCGAATCTCAGTCTTGTCCGGGGTCCGGAGCCGAACCACCGTACCGTCGGGCCCCGGGGCGTCGATCATCTGGGCGCGTCCCCAGCCTTGTGAGTCCGCACTCGCACTCCCAGTCAGCCATACAACATTCGGCGCGGCATGAGCCAGGTCGCGAGATAGGTTCGAGTCTGTCACGCCCAGGCGACCATCGACTATGATCTTCGCGAAGTGAAGGAAGGACGTGTAGTGGTAGAGGAGCATGACGGACTTCGCCTCCTTAGCAAGCGTAGGACGACCGTCTGTTGCGGTGCCAGGTCGAAAGAACTGACGGAAAAGAGTCCCCATGCCAGCAATGAAGGCGGAGAGTTCAGCTTGGCTCATCCCAGACATGCTCCCTCCAGAGGATCGGCAACTAACGCCGATTTGCCCACGATCCCGCAATAGTGTTGGACGTCAGGGTCCGGGCATTGTGCCTCGTGGAATTCACGGGGAGCGACATTACAAATGTCGAGTCAGCGGGGGACGTTTCTCAACGAAGTTGTCACGGGCGTGGGAGGCCGGCGGGCTCTGGCGGTCGATACTCAGAGTGAGCGAACCGTTTCTGGGAGGAGTCCATGCGGCTCAAGCTGCGCCTGCTTGGCGACGAACGCGGCTCAGCCCTGGTGCTTTTTGCTTTCGGCCTGACCGGGCTGATGGGCCTCGTCGGGATGAGCATCGACATCGGTTCGCTTGTGTTCACCAGGACCGACCTCCAAAAGGACGCGGACGCTGCCGCCCTTGCTGGCGCCCAGGACCTTGACGGCACAAGCGCCGGTGCCACAACGGCCAAAGCGAGCGCCGACGCCTACCTCGTCAAGAACGGCCTTGGCAGCGCGCCCTGTCGCCCGAACTGTGCCAGTGTCAACGGAAGCTACGACACCGTCACCGTAACCGTGACCAAAGCGATCCAGTACAACTTCCTCAAGATCGTCGGGATCGACGGCGCCACGCCCGCCGCAACTGGCGCGGCGAAGGCGTCGAAGAAGCTTGTCACGGGCTACGATTGGAACTCGGTTGCGCCCTTCACGCTCTGGGGCGGCTCTCGCACGACCGAGATTCACCCAAGCGACGCCAACTGCCCCCTGCACGTCTGCGTCGGCAGCACCTACACCTTCCTTGATACGAGCTGGATGGGTGTGAACGGCACGCCCAAAGCACCGGACTGGACTGCCCTCGGGAACGGAAACGGAAACGGGTTCAAAGGGGACATTGGTCACGGTCAAGGCGGAGTGATCGTCCAGGTGGGTGACTCCTTCACGACGACCACCCACCCCGGCTTCGGCAACGTCGTTGCGCCGGCCGTCGGCTCGACGATTGTCCTTCCCGTCCTCTCCAAAGCGAGCGGGAACGGGACGCTCACCTTGACCATCGCCGCTTGGGTAGAGGTCCTGGTCAACCCCGGCTGCAAGAAGCAGCACTGCGACGGGGTCGTTCTCGGTCCAGCAGTTGCTCCGAGCGGCTGGAGCACGAGCGGCAGCGTGCAACCCCCGGCGACTCTCGCCCAGTTCATCTCGAACGGCGGGTTGATCCAGTGACAGCCTCCCGCGCCGCCGCAGCCGACTAACTCCGCCTTTGCCGTGAGAAAGCCATCGCTGGTTCCGGTTCTTCTAGAGTCGCGTCCCAGAGATGTGGCGTCGCGCTGCGCGGGCCAGGCCATGAATGTCCGGCCGCGTCGCATCACCCGACTTCGTGGTTCGGAGAAGGATGATGTGCGAGTTGCGTGCTCTCGCACATCATCCAAGGAGCCGAGGACCGGCGAGGGCCTTGCCGGTCCTTCACCTTAGTCATCGACCGTCTCCTCCGGCCCCGCAGACCTCGACGGAAGGTCGCCCAGTCTGTCGATAGTTCGAAGTAGGGAACGAGCACGTGGCGCGAACAGCAACAGCATCAGCATCGGTAACAGAATCAAGACGGAACCGCGGCGTCCTTCTGATCGCAGCGGCGTTCGGCATTCTCAGCGCAACCCTCGTGTTCGCCTACCTGAACAGCCAGGGGAGCGAGAAATCGCAACCCGGCGCACCAAGCGTTGGCAACGTCGAGGGCGGCGGCGAGATGGTCGTCGTGATGACGCGCGACATCAAGGTCGGCGAGAAGATCACTGCCGACATGCTGACGACGCGGGCGATCCCGGCCAGTGCCGTGCTGCCCAATCACGCGACCAAGCCCGAG
>JBGPOS010000070.1:0-19321 GCA_041488155.1 Tepidiformaceae bacterium | reverse complement strand
TGTCGACCGACGTCCGCGTCCTCGAGCAGTACGCCCTCCGGCAGGAGGTCTCCGCCCTCACGCGCATCCGTCGTTCTGTGATGTCGTTCGTCCGTCATAAGCCGCTGGGCACGTTCGGCGCAGTGATCGTGATCGTGCTGGTTGTGATGGCGCTGGCTCCAGGCCTCTTCGCGAACCACGACCCAAATGTCCAGAACCTGGGCAATCGCCTCAAGGGACCCTCCTCGGCACACTGGATGGGCACGGACCAACTCGGCCGGGACCTCTATTCGCGCATCGTCTACGGGGCGCGGACGTCGATCATCATCGGTTTCGGCGTGGTGTTCGTGAGCGCGACGATTGCCACGATCCTCGGAGTGGTCTCGGGCTATTTCGGCGGCTGGTTCGACACAATCATTCAGCGATTCGTTGACATCGGCATCTCTCTGCCGGGTCTGATCTTCATCATCCTCGTGGTAACGTCGTTGCAGCAGTTGCCGATGCTCGTTCGGATCATCGGATCGGTTGGCGTGCTCATCTGTTTTGGCTCTTCGCGGGTGATCCGGGGGGCGGCGATCGCCGCAAAACAGAACCAGTACGTTGAGGCTGCGCGGGTGCTGGGGGCGACGGACCTGCGGATCGTATGGCGGCACGTGCTGCCGAATGTGTTTGCAGTGATCATGGTCAGCGCTTCGATTCAGATCGGCGGGGCGATCATCCTCGAATCGTCGCTGGCGTTTCTTGGCTACGGGGTGCAACCGCCGACGGCAAGCTGGGGACGGATGCTGAACGATGCGCGCGATGTGCTGGTGCACGCGCCGCACCTCGCGATCTTCCCGGGCCTGGCGATCTTCTTCACGGTGTACAGCTTCAACATGCTGGGCGACGCGCTGCGCGACGTGCTGGACCCGAGGCTGCGCGGCTCCCGCTAGTTCTTACCTGAGGAAGAGCGCCGATTCGCGACATCCTGCCCTTCACCCCCGACCCCCTCTCCCGGCTTCGCGGGAGAAGGGGGGAACCGGGCGAGGGCATGACGCGGACTTGCTTGAGTAAGTACCAGGGCGGCGGCCTTGACGGTCTGTCCGGGTCTCTTAGGATGGGGCGTGGCCGAATCGACGCGGCCAAAAGGAGACGCTTGTGGCTGAGCTCAAGGAAACGGCTGACCAGTTCGCCAAGGACATGCTGGCGCAGAACATCGCGGGGCTGATGATGGTGTTCACGCCGGAGGGCATGGGCAAGGCAATGACCATGCAGGCGCAGATGCAGGCGAGCGGGCAGGCCCAGCCAGCAGCGACCGGAGTCGAGATACGGCTGGGCGCGCAGGAAGGCGATGACCACCTGGTCGACATCGTGATGAAGACTGAGCAGGGCGAAGGGGTGATGGCGACGCGCTGGCGCGACATTGCGGGTGCGTGGAAGGTCAACGACATCGCCCTCAAACAGTAGGCACCAGGGGCGACGAAGCAGCTTCCGGCGCCGCGTAGGCCGCCGGCCTGTGGCCTTTGAGCCGCCGATCCCCCTACCATCTGGTTATGGACCCGGCTCCCCCGCGGATGCGCCCCCTGCCGCCCCACAAGCGACTCCACCGGTTCGCGCTCGTGGGCTGGAACTTCCTGGTGGTCTACGTCTCCTACAAGCGTGTTCAGCGCAACAAGAAGTTGACGCCGGAAGAGCGCGAGCGCCGGTACTCGGAGGTCCATCAACGAACGGCGGAACGGGTGTACCGGCTCGCGATACGGATGGAAGGGCTGCTGATAAAGACCTGTCAGTTCATCAGCAGCCGGGCCGATGTATCGCCGCCTGAGTACGTAGCGGTGTTGAGCCGGCTGCAGGACCAGGTACCGGCGCGCCCGTTCAGCCAGGTGGAGACGGAGATCAGGCGGGAACTCGGGGCGAGTCCGGACGAAATCTTCGAGGAATTCGCGCGGACGCCGATCGCCTCGGCGTCCCTGGCGCAGGTGCACCGCGCGCGGACCCGGAGCGGGCGCGACGTCGCGGTGAAAGTCCAGTACCCGGGGATCGAACGAGTTGTCGAAACGGATCTCCGCAACCTTTCGTTGCTGGTCCGGCTGCTGGCACGGATCGAACGAAACTTCGACTTCCGGGTGCTGATGGACGAAGTGAGGCGCTACGCACCGCTTGAGCTCGATTTTGTGCTCGAAGGTCACAGCGCAGAGCGTGTGGCGGCGGAGCTGGCGCATCGAGCTGACGTGCGGGTACCGGAGATCGTCTGGGAGCACACCGCGAGGCGGGTGCTGACCCTGGAGTACATCGACGGGATCAAGGTATCGGACGTGGTGCGGCTCGAAGCAGCCGGGATCGACCCGAACGAGGTGGCTTTGATCGTGACGGAGGCGTACTGCGAGCAGATCCTCGTCCATGGCTTCTTTCACGCCGACCCCCATCCGGGCAACCTCTTCGTGCTCCCCGGGCCGGTCGTGGTCTTCCTCGACTTCGGCCTCTCGAAGGAGCTCCCGGACGAGTTCCGGATCAACTATGCGCGGCTGACGATCGCGATCATGACGCAGGACGACGAGGGCATGGTGGAGGCGTTCCGCAGGCTTGGGTTCAAGACGAAGTCGGACGATCCGGAGTCGCTCATCGCGTTAGGCCGGTCGTTCTTCGAGTCAGGCGGTCCGGAGGGTAGGCCGTACGTCGACCAGGACGTGATGCCGGAAGTCAACGAACGGCTGGCACGCATTCTCAAGGCGAACCCGGTGACGCAGATCCCGGCTGACATGCTGCTCATTTTCCGGGTACTCGGGCTGATGAGCGGGTTGCAGAAGAGGCTCGACAGCCGGGTCAACATGGTCGACACGATCGTGCCGTACGCGGAGGCGCAGGCTCAGAGCAGGCCGCGCACAACGACGAGCGAAGCGGCGGCCGGGGGAGGCTAACCTGCGCTGAGGACGTAGGCCAAGAGTGCCGCCTCGGCGACCATCGCGCCGAGGACTGAAGCATGTTTTACCCAGTGGCGCGTCCGGTGCTGCCGCTCGGTGCGCCGGCGCTGGACGGCGAGATGCTCCCGTTCACGGACGAAGAGGGAGGCGTCGTAGTCCCGGCGCATTTCGGGACGAGAAAGGATCGCATACGCTTCGTTGACGCGGACGAGGGCCTCCGCTGCCGTGTCGTCGACCCAGGTTTGCATCGCCAGCTCGTTCGAGATACGGGCGTAGGCATTCTCGACACCCACCAGGTCGGCGGTGGGCGGGAGATTGAGGGCGGCATAGTGGTTGACCGACTCGGACATTGCGTCCCCTACAAGAGAAGACGGCGGATTCGCGGCGAACTGAAGGGCAACGGGTCAGAGACAGGCAGCGAGACCGGCAATGTAGAAGCGAACTTGATGCAGAGGGGTGTCGCGTTCGATGGGTGCGCCCCCAAAGACATGGGCGAGGATAAACATGTTGAGGATGCCGGTTATGGCGGTCGCGCAGGGGCCGATTTCGGCTCGTTGGAACTCGGCGGCGTCCATCCCGCGCACGAGGATCTCGTCGAGGGGATGGCGGACTCGTTCGGCGAGCGTCTGGGCAAGCGCGGCCATGGGCACCCCCCCGAGACCGAAGACTTCTCTCAAGATGAGGGCAATGATCTCTTCGTGGGCGAGGAAGTGGTCCATGTAGCATTCGCAGTAGTCCATGACCTGGTGGGCGCAGTCGATATCGGAGCGAAGGCGCGAGCGGATGGCGTCGTCCATTTCTTCGAGGATCTGGCGGACGATGCTCCCGTAGAGGCCTTCTTTGGAGTTGAAGTAGTAGTAGATCATGGGCTTGGTGGTCTGTGCGTCTTCCGAGATTTCGCGGAGCGAAGTGGCGGCGTAGCCCTTCAGCGAGAAATGGCGAAGCGCGCTGGCAAAGATCCGATCGCGCACGTCGGCTTCGCGCGCTGTCACGGTGACGTTGGCAGAGGGGCTCAATCTCGGGCTCCGTGGACGGTGCTCCCGTCGCTATCGGGTGCGGTTGCGGTTCGGATCAAGTATAGGCCCGGGCCGCCTTAGCGTTAACCGAAGCGATCATTGCCAGCGGGCCCGCAATCCGATACCTTCAAGGAGCCCTTTAAGCCGGTCCTGTGAGGCAGGCAAGGGAGGAGGCGCCGGTATGCCCGGCCACCACGCCTGGATGTCAAGCTACGCCTGCCCACGTTCGAGGGGGAGGCGTTTTTCATGAGCCGCGAACGACTGCTCGGCCCGGACGAAATTGCCCGGACGGTGCGTCGGCTTGCCCACGAAATCGTGGAGAACAACAGCGGCACCGGCCACCTGATCCTCGTCGGCCTCTTGAGCCGCGGGTATCCGCTGGCGTTGCGGCTGGCACGGGCGATCGAGGAGTTCGAAGGCGTCAGGGTGCCTGTGGGGCGTCTCGACATCGGTTTATACCGGGACGACGTAACGCTGCGGGAAGAGCCGCCACCCGTGCGCCCGAGCGAGATGCCGGCCGGGATCGAAGGCGCGACGGTTGTCCTGGTGGACGATGTGCTCTTCACCGGGAGAAGCATTCGGGCCGCGATGGACGCACTCATCGACTACGGCAGGCCGGCACGGGTGCGGCTCGCGGTGTTCATCGACCGCGGACACCGGGAGCTACCAATCCGGCCAGACTTCGTGGGCAAGAATATCCCGACGGCGCTCGTCCAGTCGGTTCAGGTTCGCCTGGCGGAGGTCGATGGCGACGACGGTGTCTACATTTTCGGCGAGGAGGCGACCCATGCTTGAGGCGACGGAGCAGGGCGCGCCAACGACCGGTACCGCATCCCGCTGGAAGGCGAAAGACCTCCTGGACACGGACACGCTTTCAATCGAGGAGATTGAGCTGGTGATGGAGACCGCGGAAGCGATGCATGAAGTGCGGTCGCGGCCGATGGGGAAGGTGGCGACGTTGCGTGGGGCGACGGTGGTGACGCTTTTCTACGAGCAGAGCACGCGTACCAGGGCGAGTTTCGAAGTTGCGGCGAAGTCGCTGGGGGCGGACGTGGTTAACCTGACGGCTTCGGGAAGCAGCGTTGAGAAAGGCGAGTCGCTGATCGACACCATTCGGACGCTGGAAGCGATCGGGGCGGACGTGGTGGTAATGCGGCACGGGAGTTCGGGGGCACCCTACATCGCGGCGCGGCATACGTCGGCGTGCGTGATAAACGGGGGGGATGGGACGCACGCGCATCCGACGCAGGCGTTGCTCGACCTGTTCACGATGCGGCGCCACATCGGCAGCATGGCAGGAAAGAAAGTGCTGATTGTGGGCGACGTGCTCCACAGCCGGGTCGCCCGTTCGAATGTATGGACACTGATCGCTGCGGGTGCGCAGGTTGTTCTCTGCGGGCCGCCGACACTCGTGCCTGGAACGTTGACGCTGGCAGGAGAGCACGGCAGTTGCGAAGTAACGACCGATTTCGATGCGGCGCTCAGGGGCGCGGATGTGGTGATGGCGCTCCGGATCCAGAAAGAGCGGCAGGAGGGTGGGCTCATCCCTTCACTGCGGGAGTACATCCGGGGCTACCAGCTCAATGGCCGCAGGCTTGGACTTGCGAACCCAGGTGCGCTCGTCATGCACCCCGGGCCGATGAACGAAGGGATCGAGATAGCGCCGGAGATCGCGCACGGGTTGGGGTCAGTCATCGAGGAGCAAGTCACGAACGGGGTGGCTGTGCGGATGGCGTTGCTCTATCTGATGGTGACGGCGAGGCGGCCGTGAGCGAGACATTGCTCATTCGTGGCGGCCGCGTGCTAGACCCCGGCGCGGGCGTCGATGCGCGGCTCGACGTGCTCATCGAGGGGGGAGTAATCGCGCGCATCGCGCCAGAGATCGACGCAGCCGGTGCGAATGTAATCGACGCGCGAAACTCGATCGTCACTCCCGGTTTTGTGGACCTGCACACGCACCTCAGGGAACCTGGTTTCGAGCAGAAGGGCACGATCGCCACGGAGACGCTTGCAGCCTTGAAGGGCGGGTTCACGACAGTCTGCGCGATGCCGAATACGTTGCCGGCACCCGATTCTGCGACGGTGGTGCAGGCTCTCCTGGAGACGATTGCCCGAGACGCCCGCGTGCGAGTGTTGCCTATCGGATGCGTAACAAGACGGCGCGAGGGGAAGGAACTTGCCGAGCTGTCGGAGCTGGCCGACGCGGGTTGCGTGGCGTTCAGTGACGATGGGAGCCCGGTGGCGGATGGGCGCCTCCTCCGCCATGCGATGGAGTTCGCAGCGGCGCTGGGACTGCCGGTCTCTGAGCATTGCGACGACCCTGTGTTGAGCGGCGGCGGGACGGTGAACGAGGGGCGCATTAGCGAGCGGTTGGGCCTCGTCGGGCAGCCGGTCGCGGCCGAGGTGAGCGCCATCGCGCGCAACATCGCCCTGAGCGAGACCACGGGATGCCATCTTCATGTCGCGCACGTCACCAGCGCGCGGGGATTGGCGCTCATTGCGGCCGCGAAGGAGCGAGGATTGCCTGTTACCTGTGAGGTGACGCCGAGCCACCTGTTCTTGACGGAAGATGCGGTATTCGGGCCGGGTCCGGTAGCGGCCTACGACACGAACGCGAAGGTCAATCCGCCGTTAAGGACTGAAGCCGATCGCCAGGCGCTGCTTCGGGGATTGAACGACGGCACGATCGACGCGATCGCCACCGACCATGCGCCGCACGCGATTGAAGACAAGCTGTGCGAGTTCGATCGCGCTGCCTTCGGTATTAGCTGCATCGAGACCGCCCTGGGCACAGTCATGACGCTGGTGGAGCGAGGCGAACTCGACCTTGGCCGGGCCTTGCGGGCGCTAACGGCAGGCCCCGTGGCGGCATTCGGGATCGGGCGGATTTCACCGGGAGCGGGGGCGCTTGCGCCGGGTGTGTCGGGCGACGTGGTGGTGTTCGACCCGGCGGAGCGCTGGCTCGTGGACGCGGCCAACTTCGCATCACGAGGGAGAAACACTCCTCTACACGGGCAGCCTCTGACCGGACGTGTGCGGGCGGTCGTGGTTGGGGGCAAGCTGGCTCACACCGTGGAGTTCGCCCATGCCTGAGGCGTTGCTGGTGCTTGCAGACGGAGGGGTGTTCCGCGGCCGGTCGATCGGCGCAGAGGGACATGCTGACGGCGAAGTTGTGTTCAACACGTCGATGACTGGATACCAGGAGATGCTCACGGACCCGTCCTACGCCGGACAGTTGTTGGTGCTCACCTATCCCCTCATCGGCAACTACGGCGTCGATGAGGCGGTGGAGGAGTCCGGCCGAATTCAGCCGGCCGGACTGATCGTGCGGGAGGCCACGACCTTTCCTAGCCACATCCGATCGACTGGAACGCTCAATGACTACCTGGCGCGGCGGGGAGTCGTGGGCATCGAGGGCGTGGACACGAGGGCGGTCGCGCGGCGCATTCGCCGGGACGGGGTGATGCCAGGGACCATAACAACGCACGAATCGGCGACTGAAGCGCTGATTCGGCTACGAGCGCTTCCGGGTTACGACGACGTGAACTGGGTCGCGTCGGTTACGACCGACCACGCCTACAACTGGACTCAGCCTGCCGTGGCGTTTCGACGAATCGCCCTGCTTGACGGGGGCGTGAAGCGGAACATTATGCGGTCGCTTTCGGCGCGAGGGTGCGAGGTGCGGGTTTTCCCGGCGTCGGCGAGCGCTGAGGAGCTGCTGGCGGCCCGGCCAGACGGCGTTGTGCTTTCGCCCGGCCCGGGCGACCCCCGTCTCCTGGAGCTGATGGTGGCCGAGGCACGACGGCTCATTGGGCGAGTGCCGATTCTTGGCATCTGTCTGGGGCACCAGGTGGCTGCGCAAGCGCTCGGGGCAGCGACGTTCAAGCTTCCATTCGGGCACCGGGGAGGCAATCACCCGGTGCAGGAAACGGCGACCGGACGAGTCACGATCACGGCTCAGAACCACGGCTACGCGGTCGACCCGGCGGGACTGGAATCAGCGGCCTTCGTGAGCTACGTCAGCTTGAACGACCACACCGTTGAAGGAATCGGCCTGCGAACCGAGCCTCTGATCACCATCCAGTATCATTCAGAGGCCAGCCCCGGCCCGCTGGACAACACGGGCATTTTCGACCGGTTCATAGAGATGATGGCCCTGGTGGCTGGAGGAGTGCCATGACGAGGGACACGGAGCAACGGCGCGCCACCCTGGACGACGCCAAGGGCATTGCAGCGATCGTGCGCGCGCTCAAAGCGGAGAACGTCGGTCTGCCAGCGGACTTTGACGCCGACCGGGCGAAAGAGTGGATCCGTCGCCTGGGCGACCAGGGAACGCTGGTGGTTGCCTACGACGGCAGCATCCTGGTGGCTTTCGGCGGTCTCGATTTCAACACGGTGGAGCCGGACACAGGCCTGCTCGGGGTCTGGGTGTTGCCCGACCATCGCCGCCGAGGTCTCGCGACGGACCTGGCCGAGCTGCTGCTGGAGTTCGCCCGCGAACGAGGCTACAGGCGGATTCGAGGCCGGCTGCCTGAAGGCAACGAGGCGGCCCTGAGCTTCCTGTCGTCGATCGGGGCGATGGTGCCGCTGCGCAACCCCGAAATGTCGTTCGAGTTGCCACTTTAGGTGGCCCGCGCGAAATCTCGCAGCGATCAGTCTCGGAAGGGGCCAGCCGGGGGCCAAAGCCGGCGCAACAACGCTCCCACTCAGAGGGGGCGGCCCGCGACTGTGGTGCCGGACTTTCTTCTTACGCTGGCGGCGACCGCGGCAACGATGGCTGCCGTCTTCTTTGCCACGTCGTTCCTTGGTTCGTCTCTGATAGTAGGCGACGCCGGACGGGCACTGGCTCGGCTGTTCGCAGCGGCACTGCTGATAAGCGGCTTCTTCATGCTGGTTTTGGCGCTCGGCCTGCTGCGCGACGAACGCAGCGACCCGGGTCATTACGTCGTGCCTGCCTTAGTCGGAGCCGTAATGGGATCGGCCGAGTCCGCTGTCTTCCTGCTGGCGGAGGACCGGTTGCTCCTGGTGCCGTTCGTCCTGCTGGTCTTCATCCTTCGCCCGGTGCGGCGGCAGGCCGGCAAGACGTTTCTTCGCCAACAGGGCCGGCCCAGGTAGAGCGATGACTGAGAGATTCGCGACATCCGGACCGGCGATTCGCCTCCCGGCAGCTTCAGTTCGGAGCTCTCGCGCGCCGGCCGTTGAAAGCGAGGCCGGGCGATGAAGCCTGCGAGTGTGTTGATCATCGGCTCGGGACCGATCGTCATCGGGCAGGCTGCTGAATTCGATTACGCGGGGACGCAGGCGTGCAAGGCGATGCGAGAGGAGGGTGTGCGGAGCATCCTCGTGAATTCCAACCCGGCGACGATCATGACCGACCTCGACGTAGCTGACGCGGTTTATATTGAACCGCTTACCGTGGAGGTGATCGAGCGGATCATCGAGCGCGAGCGACCGGAGGGCCTGTTGCCGACGCTCGGCGGCCAAACCGGGCTGAACCTGGCGGTCGAACTCGCAGAGGCGGGAGTGCTCGACCGGTACAAGGTGCGCCTGCTCGGCACACCGTTGGAGACGATTCGGCGGGCAGAGGACCGGGAGCTGTTCCGCGACCTGCTGGCGAAGCTCGGCGAGCCGGTGTTGGAGAGCGCAATCTGTCACACGCTTGCCGAGTGCCAGGCCGCGGGAGAGGAAATCGGGCTGCCAGTGGTGATCCGTCCGGCGTATACGCTGGGGGGAACGGGTGGCGGGATGGCGTTCACCGCGGAGCAACTCCGGGCAGTGGCCGAGAAGGGGCTCGCGGCGAGCCCAATCGGGCAGGTCCTGGTCGAACGGAATCTGCTGGGCTGGAAGGAAGTGGAGTACGAGGTGATGCGGGACAGTGCCGGCAACTGCATCACGATTTGCAACATGGAGAACCTGGACCCGATGGGGATCCACACGGGTGACTCCATCGTGGTGGCGCCCTCTCAGACGCTCAGCGACAAAGACTACCAGCAACTACGTTCCGCAAGCCTGCGAATCATCGAGGAGCTGGGCATCGAGGGCGGATGCAACGTGCAATTCGCACTGGCGCCCCGAAAGGACGTCCACGACTGGGAGGGGGACAGTTCGCAGCCGCTGCCCTATTACGTGATCGAGGTGAACCCACGGGTGTCGCGATCATCGGCGCTGGCTTCGAAGGCAACGGGATACCCAATTGCGCGGGTGGCGGCGAAGATCGCCTGCGGAAAGACCCTGGACCAGATCCCGAATGCGGTCACGCAGAGGACAACAGCCGCGTTCGAGCCGGCTTTGGATTACTGCGTCGTGAAGATCCCGCGGTGGCCCTTCGACAAGTTCGCCCTTGGTGACCGGACGCTTGGGACGCAGATGAAGGCTACCGGCGAGGTGATGGCCATCGACCGGACGTTCGAAGCGGCGCTGAACAAAGCTGTGCGTTCGCTCGAGGTGGGAGGCCGAAGTTTGCTTTGGGAGCGACCCGAGTGGCGCGACGGGGCCGAATTCCCCCTGCACGCGACGGACGAGCGCCTGTGGGCGCTGATGGCGGCGATACGGCGGGGCGCGCAAACGATGGACTTGAGCCGGCACACGAGCATCGACCCGTGGTTCATTGACCGGCTTCAGAACATCGTGGCGATGGAACGCAGGCTGCTGAACGAACCTCTCCACCGGGACCTGATGCGGGACGCGAAACTACTTGGGTTCAGCGACGAGATGGTGGGTCAGCTGGCCGACAGGTTGCCGGAGCGCGTACGCGCTCAGCGACATGAGTGGGGTCTGCGCCCGGTGTTCAAGATGGTGGACACGTGCGCAGCGGAGTTCGATGCGGTGACGCCGTACTTCTACAGCACCTACGAGGACGAGAACGAGGCAATCGCGAAGCCAGGCGAGGGAGCCGTTGTCATTGGCAGCGGCCCCATACGAATCGGGCAGGGGATCGAGTTCGACTACGCCAGCGTGCACGCTGCCTGGGCGCTACAGAAGGCCGGGCTGCGGTCGATCATGATTAATTCCAATCCGGAGACGGTGTCGACAGACTTCGACACGAGCGACCGGCTTTACTTCGAACCCCTCGACGAAGAGGCCGTGCGGGACATCATCGAGAACGAGTGGGGTGAGGGGGAGAATCCTCCTGCGAGCATCGTCCAGTTCGGGGGACAAACCGCGATCAACCTGGCTGAAGCGCTGCGCCGCTCCTCCCTGCCGATCATTGGTTCGAGCGCGGACACGATCGACGTGGCGGAGGATCGGCGGCTGTTCGAAAGGTTCTTGCAAGACCTCGGCATCCCGCAGCCGCCGGGCGCTGCCATCCTTTCGATAGAGGACGCCGTGAAGACGGCGCAGGCCATCGGCTACCCGGTGCTGGTCCGCCCCTCGTACGTGCTGGGCGGGCGGGCGATGGAGGTGGTTCAGAACGCGACGGAACTCGTCGGTTTCGTGGCGCAAGCAGCGGAGGTGGCGCAGGGGAAGCCGATCCTCATCGACAAGTTCCTCGAGGGCCGCGAGGTCGAAGTCGACGCCATCTGCGACGGGGAGGCGGTGCTGATCCCTGGAATCTTGGAACACATCGAACCAGCGGGGGTGCATTCCGGAGATTCGATGGCGGTGTATCCGCCGCGACACCTCGATGCCGAGGAGCGCGAAGCTATTCGCGACTACACCGAGCGGATCGTGCTCGGGCTGGGAGCTATCGGGCTCACGAACATCCAGTACGTGGTGCTGCCGCGGCTCGAAGGCCAGGGGGCGCGGGTCTTCGTGCTTGAGGTGAACCCGCGAGCCAGCCGTACCGTGCCGTTCCTGTCCAAGGTTACCGGAGTGCCGATGGTGCAGCTCGCGGTGGGGGCAATGCTCGGACAGAGCCTGAAGGCTGCTGGATACCCATCGGGGCTCTGGCCCGAACGCGACCTGGTTGCCATTAAGGCGCCCGTGTTTTCGATGTCGAAGCTCATTGGGGTGGACACCTACCTCGGGCCTGAGATGAAGAGCACCGGGGAGGTCATGGGCATCGACCGGACGTTTGAGGGGGCCCTGGCGAAGGCGCTGCTTGCGTCGGACATGGCGCTCACCCCGAACGCGGCGATCCTGCTGAGCATCAGCGACGCGACGAAGGCGGAAGCGCTGCCACTGATTCGGCAGCTGGACGCTGTTGGCTATTCTCTGTTCGCCACGGAAGGCACCAGCAAGATGATCGCGGCGCTTGGGTTGCCGGTAACTGCCGTGACAAAGGTGCTGAGCGGGTCCCACCCGAACGTAGTGGACGTGATCAACGACGGGACCGTGCAGTGCGTGATCAACACGCCTGAGGGGCGTTTGACGGGGTCGTTGCGGGACGGGTTCCACATTCGACGGGCGGCAGCGGAAAAGCGGATCCCGTGCTTCACTGCGATCGACACGGCGCGAGCCGCCATCGAGGCCCTGGCCCGCCGGGCGGACTACGCGGTCGCGACACTCGCCGAGTACGTCGCGGGATGATCATCGAAACCGCCACGGTGCTGTCCAACGAGAAGGTCTACGAAGGGGGGTGGGTCGCGTGGTTCCATGGACCGGGCCTCGCGGCCGCACCGGAGTCGGGCCAGTTCGTGATGGTGCACTGCGGCGATGACGGGCTCGACCCAATGTTCGCGCGGGCGTTCAGCTATCACCGCATCGAAGGCGACCGCTTCGCGCTGCTTTATTCGGTGATCGGGAAGGGCACGGCGTGGCTGGCGGAACGGAAACCGAGCGATGCCGTGCGAATGTATGGGCCGCTGGGGCGAGGCTACCGCCTCCCGGAAACGAGCGGCAACCTGCTCCTCATCGGCGGCGGGGTCGGGGTCGCGCCATTGGTCGACCTGGCGGAGCGGGCGGTCGCTGGTGGGCACCAGGTGGTAGCGATGATGGGTGCACGGACGGCGGCGGGCCTCCTTGCGCCCTCGGCGTGGCCTCGGGAAGTGGAGTACGTCGTCGTGACGGAGGACGGGTCGGCCGGACCAAAGGGGTTCGTGACAGCGCACCTGGGGAAGTACCAGGAGTGGGCGAGCAAGATCTACGCGTGCGGGCCAACCGCAATGTTCGTCAGCCTGGCGGAAGCTTTGCGACGGAACGGCAGACGCCAGCGGCCCGAGATCCTGATGGAAGAGCGCATGCCCTGCGGCTGGGGGATGTGTTACGGATGCGCCGTGTTCACAAAGCGCGGGGTGAAGCTGTGCTGCAAGGACGGCCCGCGGTTCAACCTGTTCGACGTGTTCTAGCGAACCAGGGAGCGCATCGTCTGCAGGGGCGCGTATAATCCCGCCATGAGCATCCGTGCGGCGGCCCCCAGGCAGCAACTGAAAGAGCGGCGAGTGGGCAAAGTTCTGACCGAAATCACCGTTACAAACAGAGTTGACGAGGCGCTGGCATCGCGCGGTGTGATAGGTCCCGCCGAGGTGCGGTCTCTCACCCTGGAGGGAGTGCTTGTCGACACCGGGGCGACGACGTTGTGCCTTCCGCAGGAGGTCATCGATGCCCTCGGGCTCGAGGTCCTTCGAGAGACGGTGGTCGCCACGGCGACAGGGACGGCGACGATGCCGCTGTACGAGGACGCCAAGATCACCGTGATGGGCCGCACGGGGACGTTCGAGTGTCTCGCCCTCGGGACCGGGAGTGAGCCCCTCCTGGGGGTGATCCCCCTGGAGATGCTGGGCCTGGAGCCCGACCTCCAGAACCAGCAGTTGCGGGTGCTCCCCGACCGTGGGCGCAATACCTACATGCTGGCGCCGTCGCCCATCCTGCGCTAACCAAAGAGCGCCGGACTAGTCAGCTTCGCAGGGCGTGGAGCAGCATCTCCAGGGTTCGATCCGAGATCTGGACCATTACCTCGGCCCGTGAACCCGGGAAGACGCGCTCCTCACTGACCGTGCCTGCGGGACCTGTGACGGCCATGACCACAGAGCCGATGGGCTTGGGGGAGCGGCGGCTGCCCTGGGGCCCTGCAATGCCGCTTTCCCCGATCGCGTAGTCGACTTCGGCGATCGTGCGCAGGCGTTCAACCATGTCGGCGACAGCTTCGGGACTGACGGCGCCATGCGTGCGCAGGATGTCGGTGTCTGTGTCGAGAATGCTGCGGCGGGCCGTTCCGGTGTACGGGACAATGCCGCGTTCGAACCAGCGCGAGGCGCCCGGGACGCTGAGGAGTCGAGCGCTGATGAGGCCGCCGGCTGTGGTTTCAGCGACGGCGAGCTTCGCGCTTAGAGCGACGAGGGCTTCTCCGATCGAGGTGGCGAGTTCGTCGTCGTCGAGCGGGAAACGACCGGAAAGAGGGGCCATTTGGGCCTCCGAGCATCGCGTCGGCCCCGAGCCGACTGTGGCCGCAGTGTACGCGACCTCTGCTATCCTCCGGCAATGACCGACTACCAGGTAAAGATCGTCGACGCGTTCACTACTCGCCGCTACGCCGGAAACCCATGCGGCGTCATTACAGATGCTGACGGCCTGACGGCGGAACAGATGCAGAGCATCGCCCGTGAGTTGAACCTGAGCGAAACAGCGTTCGTGTTCCCCTCGACCAAGGCCGACTTCAAGGTGCGATTCTTCACTCCAGGACAAGAGATCCCGCTGGCCGGGCACCCGACGATCGCGACCATGCATACGCTGGCAGAGGAGGGGCGGATCGCCGTGGCGTCCGGGCCCACGCGGGTAACGCAGGAGCTGACCATCGGCGTGTTGCCAGTTGACTTGATGCTGGACAGTGCCGACAACGTGCGTGTGGTGATGACCCAGGCGAAGCCGGAGTTCCAGGGCCGCCTTGAGGGGGCCAAGGTGGCTACGGCCCTGGGGATTGCGCTTTCCGACCTGCTCCCGGGAGTGCCTGTGCAAGTGGTGAGCACCGGTACTCCCCAGGCGATGGTGGCGGTCCGGTCGTTGGAGGTCCTGGGGCGTCTGAAGCCGAGTCTTTCGGAACTCGGCGGCCTCGAGCGGGAGGGCGGGTTCTTCAGTACGCACGTCTTCGCGCTCGAAGCGTTCGAAACCGGACACAGAGCCCATTCACGGCACTTCGCAGGAAGCATAGGAATCCCGGAGGATCCTGTAACTGGCAGCGCCAGCGGGGGAATGGCAGCGTATCTCTGGAAATACGCATTGGTGCGCGAACACCGTTACAGCGTGGAGCAAGGGCACTTCGCCGGGCGCCCTGGGGTGGTGGAGATCGAGGTGGATGCCGAAGGCGACGAGCCACTGGAGGTTCGGGTCGGAGGGAGTGCCATCACGGTGCTCCGGGGCTCCATCACGGTGTGAGTTGGGCGCCGCCGACGTTGAGCAAACGGCGATTCTGATAAGCTCGGGCGGTGAGCGACCCCATCGACTTCCATGAAGCCGAAGAGATGCTTCTCCGTGGGGAGTTCGAGGACTGCCGCGCCCTGTGGTACTCCTCGAACTACGTGTACCTCGCCCATCTCTGCGCACCCGGCGGTGAGGCGTTCGCAGCGGTGTACAAACCGCGCCGCGGCGAAAACCCTCTCTGGGACTTTCCCGAGGGGACTCTATATCGGCGTGAGGTGGCGGCGTATCGGCTTTCGCAGTTGATCGGCTGGCCATTCGTGCCGCCGACGGTGGCACGAGAGGGGCCGGAAGGCGTCGGATCGCTGCAGGTGTACATCAACCACGACCGGGATTCGCACTTCTTCGAGCAACGGGGCCGGCCTGAGTTCGTCCCTCAGCTACAGCGAATGGTCGTCTTTGATTATGTCGCCAACAATGCTGACCGAAAGGGCGGCCACTGCCTGCTCGATGAGAACGGTCGAATCTGGGGGATCGATCACGGCCTCTGCTTCCACTACCAGTACAAGCTGCGCACGGTGATGTGGGATTGGGCTGACGAGGCGGTCGACGACGCGTGGCTTGGGGAGGTCGAGGCGGCCGGGCACGCCATCGACCAGGAAGCTCCGGAGGCTCTGCCATTGCTGGAGATGTTAGAGCCGGAGGAAGCCGCGGCGCTCCTGGGCAGGATCGAACAGTTGTTGACGAGGCGGACGTTCCCACAACCAGGACCACACCGTAGTTACCCCTGGCCGCTGGTCTAATTCGCTAGCGAAGAGCCTGAGCGCCGGCCTCGGGCCGGGCGGACGCGGAGCTTGCCTTCACTTCGCGCGGCTTCAGTTCACGCCCGCAGTGGGTGCAAATCAGGGCTGCTTCGGGGTCGTGGCCGCAGTCGTGGATAAGCTGAACCGGAGGACCTGCCTCGCCAGCCGTCCAGCGGTCGCCCCAACGCATCAGCGAGACAAGGAGGGGGTAGAGGTCGAGGCCCTTCTGGGTGAGCCGGTATTCGAAGCGCTCGGGCCGATCTTGGTAGGGCCGGCGTTCGAGGATACCGTGGTCGACGAGGCCCTGAAGGCGAGAGGCGAGGACGTTTCGCGCGATGCCGAGGTGTGCCTGGAAGTCATCGAAGCGCCGCACGCCGCTGAAGGCCTCGCGCACGATGAGCATGGTCCACCACTCGCCGACGACCTCGAGGGTGCGGGCGACCGAGCAGTCCATCTCGGCGAAGCTGGTGCGCCTCATGGCCTAAGCCTACCACGGCCCATCTGCAATGTTCGATATTCGCAGCGGAAGCCCGGGCTGGCGCACGGGAGGTGGACGGGCGAGTAGAATCGCAGGCCAGCAGGGGGATGCTCGCATGCACAAAGTCACCGTCGGCAGCGTGGAGATCACAGCGATCCTGGACACGCCGCTTCTTATGGATCCGAAGCAGTTCATGCCTCGCTACGCCGACCAGTTCTCGGCAGAGTACAGCCACCTCGCCGATGAGCGTGGGCTCATGCAGATGTCGATCTCCTGCTACCTCGTGCGATCGGCAGGGAAGAACATCCTGGTTGACACGGGCCTCGGAGCCCGGCGGCGGCCGGGATTCCCGCGGGGGAAGCTCGACGAGGGGCTCAAGGACGCTGGCGTGGCCCCTTCCGAGATCGATACGGTGCTTCACACGCATTTGCACATCGACCACGTGGGCTGGAACACGATCGATGCCGACGATGGTTCGCGACAGGTTTTCTTTCCGAAAGCCCGGTTTGTCATTCAACAGGCGGAGTGGGACTACTGGATGACAGCGGAGCAGCTGGAACAGCCGGGTAACGCGCACCTGGTGGAGTGCGTGGCGCCGCTGAAGGAGACGGGATACATCGACTTCACGAGCGGCGAAAAGGCGTTCGACCAGAACCTGACGTTCATTTCGGCGCCGGGCCACACGCCTGGCCACGTGGCGGTGGGGATTGCATCGCAGGGGGAACGCGCCGTGATCGTGGGCGATGCCAGCCACCACCCGGCGCAGCTGGACCACCCGGACTGGTCGCCCGCATTCGATACGGACCCGGTGCTATCGGCGAAGACGCGAGAGGGCCTCTTCAACGCGGCGGCGGACGACGGGCGCACGTGGATCGCCGGCCATTGGCCGCACCCGGGGTTCGGGCGAATCGTCCGGCTGGAAGGGAAGCGGTCGTTCCGGGCACTGTAGCCAGAGGGCGAGCGGGACCGAACCCTTGCTCCCGCTCGTCGAGTCACGGTAGCTTGCCTGTGATGCGCCTGATGAGGGTTACCGCAGCGGTTGCGGTCGCGGCAGTGAGTCTCGTGGCGAGCGGTGGCCTGACGAAGACGGCGGGTTGGCCGGGGGCGCGCGCGGACAGTGGACTGACGGTCGAAGTCACAAACACCGGCGATAGCGTCGCTGCGGAGGCGTCGGTGTGTCCGGACGCAACCAAATGCACGCTGCGGCGTGCCATCGAGAGGGTGAACGCCGATGCTTCGGGCGCCCCCTACACGATCAGGTTCAACCCGACGGTGTTCTCGGCCGTAGCGCCGGCAACGATTACCGTCCTCGGGACTCCCTTGCCGGCGATCACGCGGTCGCTGGTGGCTGTCGACGCGTCAAACGCCGGGGTGCGGATCGACGGGGGCAACGCCAGCGGACTCGTCAACGGCCTGGTCATCCTGGGAGGGCACAGCACCGTCTTTGGGCTCTCCGTCCATCACTTCCTGGGAACTTGCATCTCGTCGAAGGGCGATTCCACGTTGATAGGAGGTGACTCGGCGCTGCACAGGGGTAATCGGGTGGGCGGATGCCCGACGGGGATCGCGACGAGCGGACCATCGGCGGTGATAGGAGGGAATCGAATCGGGTTCCTTGCCAACGGGGACGGAGCGGCGAACGTGGCGGTGGGAGTCCTCGTGACGGGGGCGAACAGCGTGATCGGGAACGACAGCGGGACGGCGGGACTCGCGAACGTCATCGGCAACGCCGGGGTTGCGGTGGCGGTGGGCGACGGAACGGGCGCAGCGTTCACGGGCACCAACATCGCCCGCAATATCATCGGCCAGGACAGCGCCGGCGGAGTGGCGACGGTGGAAACGGGGGTCGACCTTCGACAGCCAAGCAGTGGGGCGACGGTGCGAGAGAACGCGATCTTCAACGCAACCAGGGCGGGCGTTCGAGTGGCGCCTGACCTCGTTGGTGTGGCCGTATCGGGCAACCGGTTCGTCGCCAACCGCTTCCAGAACATCGGGACACTGGCGATCGACCTGGCCGGCGACGGCATCATCGACCCGCCGGGAGGGCTGCCTCCCGGGCCCAACCACTGGAGGGGGTATCCCACGATCACGCGAGCGACCCAGGCCCGGATCACGGGCAACGCGCCGGGGTGCGGGGGTTGCAGCATCGAGCTCTACCTGGCCGCTCATGTCCCGGGAGGCGCCAGTGACAACGGGACCACCCCGGTCCTCGCGGCGCTGGCAACGACTGACGGATTGGGGAACTTCGCCTTTGACAGCGCGCCAGTGACGCCGGGTCAATGGGTGACCGCGCTCGTGACGGACGCCCAGGGGAACACCAGCGAGTTCGGCCCGAGCGGGCGGGTGGGGGCGGGAGTGGTGCAATGCGGCAACGTGGAGCTCCGCGTTGGATGGAACCACGCGGGCTTCTTCGGGCTCGGCCCAACAACGTTGGGCAGCGATTTCCCGGCCGATCCGGCCAACCCCGGGCACGTTTCGGCCATCTACCGGTTGATGGACGGCACGGACACCTTTACGCATTGGTTCAGCGAGACGTCGATAGGGCGCACCCTCGACAGCCTCGACCCGGGCGAGGCGTATTGGTTCCTGTCGGAAGAGCCGGTGTCGCTCGCGCAGGGCTTCGGGCTGACGGTGCCACTGCCGGTGCTCTTGAAGGCGGGCTGGAACGACTTCGTCTACATAGGGGCCACAGCAGACGTGCGGGACGCGCTTGGGAGCATCAGTGGCAAGTACGGCGAGCTCTACCGGTTTGTGAATGGAGGGAGCGGAGGGCGGTGGACAACCTTCGGGAAGGTGGATACGCCGGCGTGGGCGCGGGACTTCAGCAACATGGAGGCCTGCGGGACCTACGAGATATTCGTGACCCAGGACGTGACGCTCGTGCCCCTGCAGCCATAGGCCGATCCAGCTGCG
>JBGPOS010000069.1:0-19347 GCA_041488155.1 Tepidiformaceae bacterium | reverse complement strand
GGAACTCCAGAACTACGAGTTCATGGATCCGGAGGCCCAGGCCAAGTTCAACGAGCTCCTGGAGAGTTTGAAGAAGGCGATGATGGAGACCTTCTTCAAAGACATCTACGACCAGATCGCCAACATGTCGCCCGAAGAGCTCGCCCGGATGAAGGACATGATCCGCGACCTCAACCAGATGCTCCAGGACAAGATGGCGGGCAAAGAGCCCAACTTCGACCAGTTCATGCAGCAGTACGGGGACTTCTTCGGAGACAACCCCCCGAAGTCACTCGAAGAGCTGGTCGCTCAGATGCAGCACCAGATGGGCCAGATGCAGAGTCTCCTCGACAGCCTGCCCGGCGACATGCGCCAGCAGCTCCAGGACCTTCTCTCGGAAAAGGTCGGCGACCCTGGGCTCCAGCAGTCGCTGAACGAGCTCTCCCAGAACCTCGAGTACCTTTTCCCAATGCGCGAGTTGCGCAACCAATACCCCTTCCGCGGCGAAGAGTCGCTCGACCTCGAAGCGGCAATGCAACTGATGAACCAGATGCAGTCGATCGACGAGGTTGAACGGCAGCTCGAGCGGACCCAGTACGGCGGCGAGATCGACGACATCGACGCCGACAAGGTCGAAGAGCTCCTCGGCCCGGAAGCGCGGGAGACTCTCGACCAGCTGAAGAAGTTCCTCGAAATCCTCGAAGACGCGGGCTACATCCGGAAGAAGGGCAACGCCTGGGAGCTCACCCCCCGGGGCACGCGGAAGATCGGCCAGCGCGCGCTCGGTGAGATCTACGCACAGCTCAAGAAGGACAGCTTCGGCAAGCACGAGATCAAGGACAGCGGGACCGGCGGCGACCGCACGGACTCGACGAAGAAGTACGAGTTCGGCGACCCGTTCTACCTCGACATCCAGAAGACGATCATGAATTCGATGCACCGGGCCGGGCCGAGCGTTCCGGTCCATCTCCATCCGAACGATTTCGAGGTGGCCCGTACTGAGATCCTGACTCAGACAGCGACGGTCATCATGCTCGACCTGAGCTGGTCAATGGCGCTGCGCGGCAGCTTCCAGGCGGCGAAGAAGGTGGCGCTGGCGCTCAACAACCTCATTTCGTCGCAGTTCCAGCGGGACAGCCTCTACATCATCGGCTTCAGCGCCTACGCCCGGGAATTGAAGGCCGACCAGCTGCCGTACGTGCGCTGGGACGAGTCGGTGCTGGGGACGAACATGCACCACGCGCTGATGATCGCTCAGTCCTTGCTGGCGAAGCACACCCAGGGCACTCGCCAAATCATCATGATCTCGGACGGGGAGCCCACGGCGCACCTGGAGCGAGGGCGCAGCTACTTCGCCTACCCGCCGAGCCCCATCACGATCCGCGAGACACTCAAGGAAGTGAAGCGCTGCACCCAGAAGAACATCACGATCAACACCTTCATGCTGGACCGGAACTACTACCTGAAGGAGTTCGTGAACCAGGTGGCGCGGATTAACAAAGGGCGCGTCTTCTACACGACTCCGGACAAGCTGGGTGAGTACATCCTGGTGGACTACGTGGCGCAGAAGAAGAAGAAGCTGGCAGGGGTGGGGTAGCCCTCACCCCTGGCCCCTCTCCCGTCCGCGGGAGAGGGGAAAACCGTTAGGGAAAGTCGCTGCCTGGGAGAGAGTCGGGGTCGGCGATCAGGTCGGCCCAGCGGCGGGCGATGACGTCGATCGGTGCGGCGGGCGGCGCCCAGGGGATGCCGCGGACGATGACGCCGCGGTTGGTGGCGTGCTCGACCAACCCTTCAGATTCGAGGCGGCGGAAGGCTTCGCGGACTGGCGTCTGAGAGACGCCCCAGCGGGCGGCGACTTCCTCCTGGCGGAGGTGCTCGCCAGGCGCAATACGGCCGGACATGATCGCCGTCTGCAGCGACTCGTAAACCGAATCTGCCTTGGTGCGGTGAGAGGCGTGGTCGATGGCCATTAAGTCAAGGATACGTGATCGGGGGAGAGGTGGGGGCCATGAATGGCCGGGTAGCCAGGCGGCTACTGGCCGAATGACCGGGCGGAGCTGGCCGATTGACCAGCTTGCTGGCCAAGAACGTGCCGTGGTAACAGAGTCATCGATCCGGGAGCACGAAGGCAGGAGCAGGGCAAGGAGTGCTTTTGGGTGGCGCATTCACGATTCACAGGCTACCTACGACGAGTCGTTGGGTGGCCCGTACTCGTCACCGGGGCGATCGCCTTCGTGGGGGGGGCGTTGGCGTTCACAGTGGTGGGGCTGTACCTGGTGTTGGGCGGCCTCGTGTTTCTCGCGATCGGTGGCGTGATCGCGGCGGGTGTGATGGGGTTTGGGATCGCGCTGTTGAGCCTGGTGAGCCTGCTCATCGTGGTCAACGGCGGGGTCTGGCTGGCGCACCGGTTCGATGACTCGGGCAGCGGCGGCTCTGGGCTCCAGACGCCGTCTCCTCGACGCTAGGCAGAGCTAACCGCGGCGGGTGCGAAGGCCTCGTCGAGGAGGGCGTGGACTTCTTCGTCGGAGAAGCTGATGACGCGGCCGTCGTCGTAGTCGCGGGTTATCAGCTCGAGGACGTGGGCGAGGCGGGGGTCCCGCTTGTCCAGGCCGATGGCCTCGGCCGGCCGGTGCTTCTGCATCCACATCAGGAGGCCGGCGGCGCCTGACTTGTCGGTGATGGCGACGCCGGGAGGGCGATTCAGCAGACGCGTGGTGTCGAAGGGGTTGTAGATCTCTTCGTCCTTTATCATGCCGTCGGCGTGGATGCCCGCGCGAGTGACGTTGAAGTTGTCGCCGACGAAGGGAAGGCGCTGGTCGACGATTTCGCCGATCTCGCGGTAGTAGTCGGCGATCTCGGAGATGACGGTGGTGTCGATGCCGTGGGTCTCGCCGGTGAGGCCGATGAGCCAGAAGACGAGGGCCTCGATCGGGGTGTTGCCGCTGCGTTCGCCAATGCCCAGGAGGGTGCCGTTGTTGGCGGAAGCCCCGTAGAGCCAGGCGGCGACGGCGTTGGGGATGATGGCGTTGAGGTCATTCTGGCCGTGGTATTCGAGGGCTTCGGAGGGGACTCCGCCTTCAGTCTTCAAGAGATGGGTCAGGCGCGGGATGCCACGGGGGAGGGCTGCGTGGGGGTCGGGAACGCCGACGCCCATCGTGTCGGGGTAGCGGAGCTTGACCTGGATCCCAGCCTGGCGGCCGCGCTCCATCAGCGCCCGCACGAAGGGGAGAACGACGTGGTAGAAGTCGGCGCGAGTGCTGTCTTCGATGTGGCATCGCGGGATGACGCCATCGGCGAGGGCGGCGTCGACCACTTCGAGGTAGCCGGCGACGACCTTTTCGCGGGTGGAGTTGAGCTTCTTGAAGATGTGGTAGTCGGAGATCGAGGTAAGGATGCCGGTCTCTTTGAGGCCGGCCGCGCGGACGAGTTGGTAGTCAGGCATGGTGCCGCGGATCCAGCCTGTGACCTCGGGGAACGTGTAGCCGAGTTCCTGGCAGCGCTCGACCGCTTCGCGGTCCTTCCTCGTGTAGAGGAAGAACTCGGACTGGCGGACCATGCCGCCCGGGCCGCCGAGGCGGTGAAGGAGTGCGTAGAGGTGGACGATCTGCTCGACGGTGTAGGGTGCGCGGCTCTGCTGGCCGTCGCGGAAGGAGGTGTCGGTGATCCAGATCGCGTGGTCCGTGTCGAGGGCGACGGGCTCGCGTTCGAACTGGACCATGGGAGGGAGGGTGTAGGGGAAGGCGTCGCGGAAGTAGTCGGGGCCTTCGCTGGAAGTGTGGGCGTTGGGTTCGAGGTACCTGGGCCAGGTTGCAGTCATGGCGTGCCGTCCGGGAAGTGATGATTGTATACAATCATCACTGGGGAGACCCCAGATACGGCCTCGTGTCTATCGCGCAGGCGGCAGGTATAGGCGACAGTCGGGGCCGCGACCGGACGAGAAGGGCTT
Organism: Tepidiformaceae bacterium; assembly: GCA_041488155.1. GTDB lineage: Bacteria > Chloroflexota > Dehalococcoidia > Tepidiformales > Tepidiformaceae > JBGPOS01. Next base: position 15,422 of record JBGPOS010000069.1, on the reverse strand, counting down.
GTGGCCCCGTGCCCTACATTGTACCCTACATCGATGAAGAAGACGAGCGTGTACCTCAGCGACGCGGACAGCGCACGGTTGGCGCGATTGGCCGAGCGCAGGCATATGTCGCGTGCCCAGGTCCTCCGTGAAGCGCTTGCAATGTACGACGGTGCCGTGCCGGCCGAGCGCCGGTTCGCATTGGAAGGCGCATTCGAAGGCGATGGGCGGTCGTTCGCTGAGTACACGGAAGAAGAGATAGAGCGCCTGCTGGACGGTTTCGGGGAGTGACGATTCTCGTCGACACTGGTCCCCTCATCACGCTCGCGGACCGCCGAGACCCGCTGTACTCCACGGTAAGGGCACTGCTCCGCGCCGCAGGGGAGGTCTTGTTGTTGCCGGCCCCCGTGACGGCGGAAGCCGACTACCTTCTCTGCCGCCGATTTGGCGCCGGCGCCAACCGTCTGTTCCTGCAAGACCTGGCGTCCGGGGTGTACCAGGTCGAATGCCTGGATGCGGGTGACTACGAGGCGATCATTGACTTCGACCGGCGCTATTCCGACCTTCATCTTGGCCTTGCGGACCTGTCGCTTGTGGCGATTGCTCGTCGATTCGACACCACCAGGATCGTCACCTTCGACCAGCGCCACTTTCGGGCCATCGTGCCGATGCAGGGAGGCGCCTTCACGCTTCTCCCCTTCGACGACCAGCGGGCGTAGCGGCGCCATGCGTACGTGGTACCATGACCGAATGGCGAAGGCCGATGCCCGCCTGACGGTGATACCTCCCCCGCGGCAGTCCCGCGGGGCTGCCATTTAGCGCCTCCTCCTTCTGTCCTCTCTTTCCCACGACCAGTACCCTGCGAGGAAGCGCATGCCTACCGACCGCGTCCAGCTGTACGACACGACCCTCCGCGACGGGAGCCAGATGGAGGGCATCTCGCTGTCCGTCGAAGACAAGGTGCGAATCACGCGCAAGCTCGACGAGCTCGGCATCGAATGGATCGAGGGGGGGTTCCCCGGCTCGAACCCCAAAGACGCCGAGTACTTCCGGCGGCTGAGAGAGGTGAATCTACGGAACGCGAAGGTGAGCGCCTTTGGCGGGACGCGGAAGCCCAACGCCCGCTGCGAAACGGACGCCAACATCCAGAGCCTCGTGGCAGCCGAGACGCCCGGGATCACGCTCGTGGGCAAGGCGAGCATGTACCAGGTGAGGGAGATCCTCGAGACCAGCGCCGAGGAGAACCTGGCGATGATCGCGGACACCGTCGGCTACTTCAAGAAGCTTGGCAAGACCGTCTTCTTTGACGCTGAGCACTTCTTTGACGGCTACCGTGACGACCCGGACTACTCGCTGCAGTGTCTGGCGACGGCGGCGCGAGCGGGGGCGGACGCGCTCGTCCTGTGCGACACCAACGGGGGGATGACGACCTTCGCGATGCTCCGGGCGATCGACGCGATCCAGCACCGGATGCACGACACGCGCCTTGGGATCCACTGTCACAACGACGCGGGGCTGGCAGTGGCGAATTCGCTGGCAGCGGTCGAAGCGGGGGTCTGGCAAGTGCAGGGCTGCGTGAACGGCTACGGCGAGCGCTGCGGGAACGCGGACATCCTGACGATAGTGGCGGACCTCAAGCTGAAGATGGGGATCGACGTTGTCGAAGCGGAGCAGCTGGCCCGGCTAACCGAGGTGGCGAACTACGTCAGCGAACTGGCGAACATGGCCCCGAACCCGCAGGCGCCGTACGTGGGGGCGAGCGCCTTCGCGCACAAGGCGGGTTACCACGTCGCGGGGATCATGAAGGATGAGAACGCCTACCAGCACGTCGAGCCGGGCGTGGTGGGGAACACGAGCAGGGTGCTGGTGAGCGAGCTTTCGGGGCAGCGGAACCTGTTGATGAAGCTGCAGGAGCGGGGGATTGACTTCCCGCTGAGCCAGGACGAGGTGAAGAAGCTGCTGGCGACGGTGAAGGAGAAGGAGAGCCAAGGATACCAGTACGAGGGGGCCGACGCGAGTTTCGAACTGCTGGTGCGGCGGACGCTGCCGGGCTACCAGGCGCCGTTCGAGCTGGAGGACTTCGTCATTGTGGAGCGACGGCGGCAGAGCCACGACCGCGAGCAGCTGAACGAGATGTTGGCGGAGGCGATGGTGAAGGTAAGGGTCGATGGGGAGCTGAAGCACACGGCTTCGGAAGGGAACGGGCCGGTGAATGCGCTGGACACCGCCGCGCGCAAAGCGCTGGTGGAGTTCTATCCACGCCTGGCGGACGTGAAGCTAGTGGACTACAAGGTGCGGATCCTAGACAGCAAGGCTGCCACCGGGGCGAAGGTGCGGGTGCTGATAGAAAGCACGGATGGGAACCGGTACTGGACGACGGTGGGGTCGTCGACAGACATCATCGAGGCGAGCTGGCTGGCGCTGGCGGACGCGCTGGAGTACGCGTTGACTGGGGAGAGCCAGGAGTAACGGGGTGTCGGAGTGTCGGAGTGTCGGCGTATTGGGGTGTCGGGGTTGGGATCCTGCCTGCCTAATGGGGCAGAGGGGTTGGCGGACCTTTCGAGCCGTACCAGTTATTGGTCAACGTGGGGTTCCTGGAGGAGCTTATCGATTCGGTTCCAGAGGCGTTCTGTGACGCGTGGTCGGGTGGAGCCTGGCAGGGACGTGGGTTGAGGGGTGTCGCGGAGGGCGGCTTCTTCCGTGACGGCGGCGAGGTTGCGGGAGATGTCGCGGCGGGCGCGGTAGTAGCGAACGGACTCCTGGCGGTCGCGACGGTCGGAGCCGGCGGGCCGGGCCGCGTCGCGATCAAAGTTGCGCTGCGCAATGCTGAGGGCGCGAAGGATGTTGCGGGAGCGCGCGGGTGAGATGCGGCCGACCATCTCGAGGCGGACGACCGCTTCGAGGGCGGCCTGAATACCAGCTCGGTCGAGGAAGTCGAGGTGGACTTCGCTGAGGGGGATGGGTTTGCGGGCCTGGCCGGAGGCGAGGCCGCCAGCTACGGCGTTGGCGCGGCGGGTGGCGGCATAGCCGGGGTCATGGTTGACGCAGCGATCGGAGGACGTGCGGGCGGGGAAGCGGCAGGGGAGGCCGCGGTCCGTGAGGTCGGAGCAGGGGCGGTATCGGGGCGTTGGAGCGTCGGGTTCCTGGGTTGGCTGAGAAGAAAAAGCGTGCGTTGAACGCTTGGAAGGCTCGGCAGGTGGGGGAGCCGGGGCGAGTCCTGCGTTTGCGTCGGGAGGAGTGATCGAGGGCATGGGACGAGGGTGCCGCCGGGGGAGCACGAGATGGAAGTGTGGATTGGCACCGAGCGTGGGGCCTCACCCCCCGGCCCCTCTCCCGTGGCGACGGGAGAGGGGGAAGGTTCCGCGCGAGGTTGCCCGGGCAGGGTGGGTCTGTAGACTTAGGGCGACATGGGGACGGCGGTGGCTTCTACTTCGATCGGCGAGTTGCAGGAGGTCGCGAAAAGCGTCCGTGCGGACATCGTGCGGATGGTTTTCAACGCGCAGAGCGGGCACCCGGGGGGGTCGCTTTCGGCGGTTGAGCTCGGGGTTGCGCTTTTCTGGAACCACCTGCGCTGCGACCCGGCGAACCCGTGGTGGCCGGACCGCGACCGTTTCATCCTCTCCAAGGGACATGCCACTCCGTTCTACTACAGCGTGCTGGCGCGGCGAGGGTATTTCGCGTCCGAGGTGCTGGAAGGCTTTCGCAAGCTCGGAAGCCCGCTCCAGGGTCACCCGTCGATGGGGTCGGCGCCAGGAGTCGAGATGTCGGGCGGGTCATTGGGACAAGGGCTGTCGTTCGCAATTGGGCAGGCGATGGCGGGCCGGATGGACGGGCGCGACTTCCGCTGCTGGGTGCTGCTGGGCGACGGGGAGCTGAACGAGGGGCAGGTGTGGGAGGCCGCGATGGCGGTGCCGCACTTCGGGCTCGGTGATCGGGTCATCGCGATGGTCGACCGCAACGGGATACAGAACGACGGATTCGCGGATCGGATCATGAAAACGCACCCGGTGGAGATGTGGCGGGGGTTTGGCTGGCATGTGATCGAGTGCGACGGCCATGACATGACGGCGGTGGACGAGGCGCTGAGCGAGGCGGAGCGGCCACACGAGCAGCCCCGGTGCATCGTGGCGCACACGGTGAAGGGGAAGGGCGTGAGCTTTATGGAGAACAATCCCGGGTTCCACGGGAAGGCGCCGACGGCGGAGCAGCTGGAACAGGCGCTGGCGGAAATCGAGGGGGGGCTGTGAGCTCACTGGCGCCGCCGGCCGCGACGCGCGAGGCGTACCCGGTGGCGTTAATCGAACTGGTGGAGCAGGGCGTTGACGTAGTGGCGATCGACGCAGACCTTTCGGCTTCGACGATGGGGTACTTGTTCGGTGACAAATACCCGGACCGCTGGATGACGGTGGGAGTGGCTGAGGCGAACATGGTCGGGATAGCCGCGGGGCTAGCGGCGGCGGGGAAGACGGCGTTCATCGCGAGTTTCGCATCGTTCCTGCCGGGCCGGTGCTTCGACCAGTTGCGGACGTCGGTCGCGCAGCCGAAGGGCGGCCTGAACGTGAAGTGCGTGGCGAGTCACGGGGGGGTGACGGTGGGCGAGGACGGGATGAGCGCCCAGGCAATCGAGGACCTGGCGCTGGCGACCTCACTGATCCCGTTCGACGTGGTGGTACCTGCGGACTTCCAGGAAGCGAAGCAGGCGCTGCTAGCGGTCGGACACACGATGCGGCCGGCCTACGTGCGGATGGGGCGGCCGAAGGTGCCAGCCATCTACGGCGGCGACTACCGGTTCGGGCTGGGGAAGGCTCACATGCTGCGCGACGGGTCGAATGTGACGCTGGTGGCCTGCGGGATCATGGTGGGGGTGGCCGTGCAGGCGGCCGAGCTGCTGGGGACGGAAGGGATCTCGGCGAGGGTGCTGAACATGGCGACGATCAAGCCCATCGACCGCGAGGCGGTGGTGGCGGCGGCGCGTGACACGGGCGCAATCGTGACAGCGGAAGAACACCAGACGCGGGGCGGGCTCGGGAGCGCGGTGGCGCGAGTGCTGGCGGAGACGATCCCGGCGCCGATGGGGTTCGTGGGTGTCGACCGGTACGGGACGAGCGGGAAGTGGGACGAGCTGCTTGGCTACTTCGAGCTGACGCCGGCTCGGGTGGCGCAAGCTGCACGGGACACCATCGCCCGGAAGCGCTGACGTCGACCCACGGCGAGCTGCCGGCGCCCTCACCCGCGGCCGCTCTTCTGCTGCGACGGGCGAGGGAAGAAGGTGTTGTGCGCGACGGCGGTTCGCCGGCTGATCATTCAACGATGGACAGCACGGCGTCCCATGCGACTTCGGCCGCGACCATGGCGAGCACGTCGGGAGTCGCATTGGCCTGCACCTGGTTGTTGGTCGCCACGTAGACCTGTCTCCGTCGGTCGAAGTGTGGAAGGGGTCGATCGCCCGAGCCATCGAGGTGTGCACCTGGCGGCCGAACTGGGCGAGTTCGCGGCTACTCAGCTTCGCGTCGGTAGCGACGAGCGTGAGCGTTGTGTTCTCGGTAGGGGCAGGCGGCCGTTCGGGCGAACTGTGGCCGGGGGCGAGAAGGTCGATGCTTCGCTGGCGAGTCCCCGTTGCGGGATCGAGGTTGCCCCGGACCACCTTGCCGTCGCGTTCGATGATCGCGCCGACGGCATTGAGCACAGTGACCACCAGGATTTTCGTCCCGGTGAATTCGCGGAACGCAGCTCCCTGCCCGCCCGGTTCTGCGACGTATTTCATCTTTCCGACAGAGGCCGACCGCCCGGCGCCGTATGGGCCCAGCGCCACAACTCCAGGCTTCGCCGCCACTGTCGCCGCTCGGCCGAGTTCACGATCGGGATAGACCGTGTTTTGACGGCGCCCGTAATCCCAGATGATTGCGCCATTCACGAGCGGCATGTGATTCACGGAGTGGTCATGGCGGGCGAAGAGCTCGGCGACGACTCCGCTGGCGGCTTCGAGGCCGAGGAGCGACCCGCCTGCGAAACACAGGCCGTGGATCCACTCGTAGTCTCCGGCAGTGCCCACAAGCCCGCCGCGCTTGTCGACACTCACGGGCCAGCCATGGTCGAAGAGAAAGACGGTGCAGCCGGTCGGGCCCTCTTCGTACTCTGCCTGGCCAATGCTGAGATCGGCGAGGTCGAATTCAAGAGTTCGCCGAGGGGCAGGCACTATAGGGGTGAGACGCAGGTCGTCGTTCGAGGTCGGCATCGAGCTCGAATCTTACGTGAAGGCAAGCCGGATGCGCCGGCGGAGGCTCGTTAGGCTTTGCCCGGCTGTGCCGATGCTCCCGTGATTTTCCTGAGAGCCTCGATGACCTCGGGGACATGGCGGGCGACGGCGAGGTCGTGGCGGAAGGCGGCGCGGATCACCCCCTGCTTGTCGATGACGTAGGTGATGCGGGCAGTGAGGAGGCCGAAGAGGCCGCGGGCTTCGTAGAGCCGGATGAGCTTCTTCTCGGGGTCCGCGATGAGGGGGAAGGGGAGGGTGTGGTGGTCGCGGAAGGAGAGGTGCGATTCGGCGGTGTCCCCGCTGACGCCGATGATGAGGGCGTCGTGCTTTTCGATCTCGGCGTAGTTGTCGCGAAAGGCGCAGGCTTCGCGGGTGCAGCCGGCGGTGAAGTCCTTTGGGTAGAAGTAGAGGACGACGTGCTTCTGGCCGCGATAGGCGGCGAGGTCGAAAGTCGAGCCGTCGTCGAGGGTGGCGGTGAAGTTCGGGGCGACGGAGCCGGTAGCGAGCAGAGGAAGCCTCCCGTGGTAGGCCGTTGAGGCGGCGGACTGACGAGATTCTAACCACGGTCGACTGGTGGTGTGGGCGCGAGCACGCCGGCTTCTGGCAGAATGAACCGTTCCTTTCCCGAAACCAGGTTGAGTGAGGTGGATCGATGCGTGAGCAACGGATGTACGGGCTGTGGTCGAGCCCAGTGACGGCGAAGAGTCTTGCCGTGAGCCTGCGCTTGAGCGAGCCGTGCTGGGACACTGACGGGCGGACGCTGGGGTGGATCGAGGGGCGGTCGGACCGGGGAGTGCTCGTGGTGCAGGACGCCGACGGCGGTCCAACGCGGGACCTGACGGCGGACCTCTCGGTACGGGCATTCGTCGGGTATGGCGGTGGCGACTTCACGCTGTCGCATGGGGTGGCTTACTTCGTGGCGCAGGCGGATCAACGGATATACCGGCAGGCACTCGGGGGCGGGAGTGCCAGGCCGATCACGCCAGCGTTCGGCGCTGCTTCGACTCCGGTGGTGTCGCCCGATGGGCGATGGGTGGCCTACGTGCACACCTACGAGGACGTCGATTGCATCGCCGTGGTCGACAGCGAGGGAAAGCATTGGCCGGCGCGGCTGGCGGAGGGGCGGGACTTCTACATGCAGCCAGCCTGGCATCCCGGGGGCGACCGGCTGGCGTGGGTCGAGTGGGACCATCCGAACATGCCATGGGACGGGACTGAGCTAAAGCTGGCGAACCTGGCGTTTCCCGAGGCAGGGTTGCCGGTGGCGGCCAGCGCTTCGGTGCTGGCCGGGGGGAAAGAGGTCGCCATCTTTCAGCCGGGGTTCACGCGGGACGGGCTGGGACTGCTCTTCATCTCGGATGAGAGTGGGTGGGGGCACGTGTACCGGCGGGAGTTGGACACGGGGGCCGTGAAGCGACTCACGGATGGGGAGGGAGAATTCGGGGAGCCGGCCTGGAACCAGGGTCAGCGGAACTACACGGTGACTCCTTCGGGGGCTGTGGTGACGGTTCGGAACCATGGCGGCTTCGAACGGCTGACGGTGGTCAACCCGGCGGGGGTGGTGTGGGATCTTGGGGAGACGCATCCCGAGTACGGGGTGCTTGCGCATCCGGCGGCGGCGCCAGTGGGCGAACGAGTGGCGGTGGTGGCGTCGGGGGGGACGCAGCCTCCGCGGGTGGTAGTGGTCGACCCGGCGGAGGGGTCGCCGCGGATGTCGGTGCGGCGGCGCAGCGACGGAGAGAGCGTGCCGGTGGCGGATTTGTCTTCGCCACAGGCGGTCTCGTGGAAGTCGTTCGATGGCGAAGAGGCGCACGGGATCTTCTATCCGCCGGCGAGCACGCAGTTCGAGGGCACCGGGGCGCCGCCGTTGATCGTGATTGTGCACGGGGGTCCGACTGGCCAGGTGCAGGCCGGGTGGGCAGCCACGACGCAGTACTTCGCGACGCGCGGGTACGCCGTGCTGCAGCCGAACTACCGCGGGAGCACCGGCTATGGTCGCGAGTACATGCTGAAGCTGCGGAAGAGCTGGGGCATCTATCAGTCCGGGATTCGAAGTGGGGAGCGCAATCGCTGGCTGAACGAGGAATGGCGGATGGGAGCCGGCTGGTGATCATGGGTGGGAGCGCCGGCGGGTTCACGGTCCTGCAGTCGCTCGTCGAGCTGGGCGGGTTCTACAAGGCCGGAGTGTGCATGTTCGGGGTGGCGAACCAGTTCACGCTGGCGAGCGACACGCACAAGTTCGAGACGCGCTATCTGGATTCGATCATCGGTCCACTGCCGGAGGCTTCGGCGCTGTACCGCGAACGGTCTCCGATCTTCCATGCAGAGAAGATCGTGGACCCGATCGCCGTGTTCCAGGGGGAGATCGATCGGGTGGTGCCGCGCGAACAGAGCGATAGCATCGTGGCGTCGTTGAAGGCGCGAGGTATACCGCACGAATACCACGTGTATGCGGGCGAGGGGCACGGCTGGCGCAAGAGCGAGACAATCGAGCAGTTCCACGGTTCGGTTGAGCGGTTCCTGAAGCAATACGTGCTGTTCGGCTGACCGGGCGCTAGAGCCAGCGCATGGCCTGGAAGGCGGCGGCCTGCTCGCGCTGGCTCTTTTCGGCCCAGCGGCGGAGGAAATCGTCGCCTACGACTTCGCGGGCCTTTGCCCAGGGGAGCGGGTTGCCCGCCTCGAGGGTGTAGCGGTCGCGGACGGCGCAGAGGAAGGCGACGGAATCGCCAAGGTCGAACGATTCGATGACGGCGCAGTCGACGGCACCGACGCCGCCAGGGAAGTACGGGTCGCCGGCGGGGGTGAGTGCGAAGGGGATGGTTGTGAGCTTGTCGCGGTCGCGGCCGCTGTGGAGGCCGAGCGGATCGAGGAGGTCGACCTGGCGATCGGAGAGAAGGGTGATGACGAGGGAGCCGGTGGCGGTGACGAGCCCGGTGGTGTAGTTGGTGCGCGACAGGTTTACGAGGAGCCGCGGCCGTTCGGGCACGATCGAGGCGCCGAAGATGGAAACGCAGACCTGGGCGTTCGGGCCTGAGGGGCCGTGGCTGCCAACCGCGCAAAGGGGGGCCCAGAAGTGGGAGAGGAGGTCGGGAGCGGGGCGCTGAGTGGGCACGGGAGCAGGGTAGCGCAGGGCGGAGGTGCGATGTCAGGAGGGTGGGAGTGAACGAAGCAACGAGCGATGAGCAATGAGCGATGAGGGGACGGGGGTCGGCTTCTTGTCAGTCGCGGCTCGGAGGGCGATTAATGCCCCGAAGGTGGCGCCTGTCACGTGGGGGCACCGTAGAATCCGGAGGTGGCCGACTGTCTCTTTTGCAAAATGCGCGACGGCGAGATCCCGGTCGTGCGAGTGGCGGAGAACGAGCAGGCCTTCGCGATCAGGGACATCAACCCGCGGGCGCCGGTCCACTGCCTCGTGATCCCGAAGGTGCATGTGCCGACGGCCGTCGAGATCGGGGCGGAGCACGGGGAGATGCTGACCGGGATGTTCGCACTGGCGACCGAGGTGGCGAAGGTCGAAGGTGTCTTCGAGGCCGGCTACCGGCTGGCGTTCAACGTGGGTGATGCGGCGGGTATGACGATCTGGCACCTGCACCTGCACGTCCTTGGGGGGCGGCGGTTGGGGCCGGAGGGATGAACGAGGGCGGCATCCGAGCACAAATAGAGTCGGTGCGGGCAGAGCTCGAGACGCGGCCGGAGGGACTCGTCCGGCACGTGAGGCGCGTACTCGAAGAGGCGATCGCCCTGGCGGAGTGCTGGGACGTGGACCCGGAGAGGACGGAGCTGGCGGTCTGGGGGCACGACCTGTTCCGGGCGCACAGCCCCAAGGAACAGCTGCGGCTGGCGCGAGAGTGCGGGCTGGCGATCGGGGTGAGCGACGAGGCGAGCCCGATGTTGCTGCATGGGCCGCTGGCAGCTGTGGTGCTGCGGGATCGGTTCGGGCTCAGGGATGACGAGGTTGGGGCGGCGGTACGCGACCACACGCTGGGTCGGGCCGACATGCCGCTGCTGGCGAAGGTGATCCTGCTGGCAGACAAGGTGGAGCGGGCCAAGCGAAGGGGAAGGCACACGCTGGGGGAGATACGCCGGCTGGCGCGGCGAGACCTGGACCTGGCGCTGCTTTGCTGGGCGGACTGGAAGTGGGTGGACGAACGAACAAAGCGATGGGCGAGCCATCCGGTCCACTGGGAGGCGCGGGTGGCGTGGGTGCGGGACCACCACGCTGAGCTAGGAGTGGTGGGGCGCGTCGGGGAGCTGGAGTTCGAACTGGGGTAGCGTGTCGAGCCCTCGGCGCGACGCCGAAACGGGGCGCATGCGGGTGAGCTACGGGAGCTTGAGGATCTGACCGACAGCGAGGTTTGTGCAGTCCTTATTGATGTCGGGGTTCGCGGCGAGGAGCTGTTCGACGGTGATGTTGTTGGCGGTGGCAATTGTGCCGCAGAAGTCGCCCGCTTTGACGGTATAGGTCTTGGCTCCGGTCCCCGGGGTGCCGGTGCCGGGGGTACCCGTGCGGGTAGCCTGGGGGGTGCCGGTGCCGGGGGTCTGGTTGGCGCCGGGCGTGAGGGTCTGGCCGGGCTGTTGAGTCGGCTGGACGCCGCTGGCGCGTGCGGTCTGGGTCCTGGCGGTGTTGGTGCCGACGACGTCGGCCTGGGAGAGTTGCGAGCCGTTGCCGCCATCGTCGCTGACGGCTTGCTGGATGAAGATGGCGACCACAATGACGACGGCGGCGAGGGCGAAGAGTCCGATGGTGAGGATGGGCATGGAAATGCCGCCGGTACGTGGGCGAGGGCCGACGGGGCCCTGGGGACGCTGGCGTCCAGGCCGTGGAGCGGCCGGCTCGCGACCGGCGGGAGGGCGAGGCCTGGGGCTCCCGCCGAAGGGCTGCTGCGAGCGAGGAGGTTGGCTGCGGGCAGCCTGGGCCGGGGGGGTCGTGGCCCCGGAGGCGGCGGCCGGGGCGGCCGCGCCCCGCGCGCCTTCGCCGAGGTAGACCGGACAAGTGACATGATTGGCGCCGAGGCAGTAGGTCTCCTGGTGACCTGTCGCGATGCGGGTGGGGTTGGGGAGCCGGTAGCAGCGATGAGCTTCGGTGGGGTAGGTGGCGTGGGAATCGGCGTCGTCTGCCAGCCCGAGATAGGGGCAGATTGCCGGGAACTCTTCCTGGCCGGCCGGGAAAGTCACAGGCTCTCCAATCCGCGAAGACGGTCTGCCACCGCCGGTAATGTTGGCACGGGTATCCGCGGCGGGCAATGGTAGCACGGCGGTAAAGAGGGTTCTGGGGAGCTGGCGGAAGAGGCGGGGTCGCACAGTGCGATGAGCAGACGGTGGGGTGGTTGGGATGCGGCCGGTGGGAACGCCGGCCGCATCCCGCGCGACGGGGGAGGACAATGTCGCCGGGTGGCCCCTGGTTGGGGGGCTGCCCGGTTCAAATAACGGTTAGCCGGGCTGGTAGGCGAGGGTTCGAGGTGCGACGGTTCAGTGGCATTTGAGGGGCGATTGGTGGCGGGGGTATGGAGCAGGCCAACGAGTTGACAGAGAAGGGGGCTGTGCTACTCTTTCCTTTCGGCGCTTAATAGACTCGCCAGCTTTGAGAGAGCGCGGCAGGTCGCGAAGCTGAGTGCTTGAAGACGGCTTCGGCCCGCAATGTGGCCCGAGGCGCTGTTCACGAACAGGCTTTTCGGCCTGTTTTCGTGCCCAGAATTCAGAATCGAAGGCTCGTCCTTCAGAAGTGCGGGGGCTGTACGCCCTCGCCGCCGGAAACGCAGGAGAGTCGGAATGCCGACCATCAACCAGCTGGTACGCAAGGGCCGCACGCCCAAGGCGAAGAAGTCGGGCGCGCCGGCGCTCCTTTTCAGCTTCAATTCGCACACCGGGCGGCTGCGAAAAGTCAAAGGCAAAGGTTCGCCCCAGAAGCGCGGGGTGTGCACGCAGGTTCGCACGCAGACGCCGAAGAAGCCGAACTCGGCGCTCCGAAAGGTAGCGCGCGTGCGGTTGACCAACGGGATCGAAGTGACGGCGTACATCCCAGGAGAAGGACACAGCCTGCAGGAGCATTCGGTGGTGCTTGTTCGCGGGGGGCGTGTCAAGGACCTCCCCGGGGTGCGCTACCACATCGTTCGGGGTGCGCTGGATGCGACCGGTGTGAACAACCGCAAGCAAGGGCGCAGCAAGTACGGCACTCGAAAGACTGCCCAGCCTGCCGGCCGGCGCCCCTAGCGCCGGCCTCTTGGCGAAAGACGAATTCGGAGAACTGAGCCATGGCACGACGCAACCGGCCGGAACGGCGCCCAACGCCGCCTGATTCGCGGTACAACAACGTGCAGGTCCAGATCCTGATTAACAAGTTGATGACGCGCGGAAAGAAGAGCACATCGGAGCGGGTGGTCTACGGGGCGTTCGACCGGATCCAGGGGCAGACCGGGCGGGACCCGCTTGACGTCTTCCAGCAAGCGGTGCGGAACACCACGCCGGTGCTGGAAGTGAAGCCTCGACGGGTGGGCGGCGCGACGTACCAGGTGCCGGTGGAGATCCGGCCGGACCGGCGGATAGCCCTATCGATGCGCTGGCTGCTTACCTCCTCCCGGACGCGGGGCGGACGGTCGATGGCAGAGCGGCTGGCGAGCGAGCTGCTGGACGCGGCGAACAACACGGGCGCGGCGATCAAACGCCGCGACGACACGCACCGAATGGCGGAGGCAAACAGAGCCTTCGTCCATTACCGCTGGTAGGCCGGAAGGCGTACCAGACAGAGGCATTGGAGAGTCATGCCCCGTCCGATCGACATCGAACGCATCCGGAACATCGGGATTATTGCCCACATCGACGCGGGTAAGACGACCGTGACCGAACGCGTCCTGTACTACACGGGGGTGACGTACAAGATCGGCGAGGTCCACGAAGGCACAGCCACGATGGACTGGATGGAGCAGGAGCGAGAGCGAGGGATAACGATCACCGCCGCGGCGACGACGGCCGAGTGGAACGGCCACATGGTGAACATCATCGACACTCCGGGGCACGTGGACTTTACCGCCGAGGTAGAGCGAAGCCTGCGGGTGCTCGACGGCGGCGTGGTGGTGTTCGACTCCGTTGCTGGCGTGGAGCCGCAGTCGGAGACTGTGTGGCGGCAGGCGGACCGCTATGGCGTGCCACGCATCTGCTTCGTGAACAAGATGGACCGCATCGGTGCGGACTTCCAGCGGACGGTCGACATGATGGTCGACCGGCTGGGGGCGAACCCGGTGCCGATCCAGATCCCGGCGGGGTCGGAGTCGGATTTCGCAGGGTGCATCGACCTGATAGAGATGTGTCTCTGGGCGTTCAGCGGGGACAAGGACGACAAGCCGGAGCGGCGGGAGATCCCGGCGCAGCACCTGGCAGCGGCGTCGGCGGCACGGGAGAAGCTGATAGAGGGGATCGGTGGGGTGGACGACCAGATCATGATCAGCTACATCGAGGGGCGGGCTATCAACTCACACGAGCTGAAGACGGCGATCAGGCGGGCGACGCTGGCGAGCCTGGCGACGCCGGTATTGTGCGGGTCGGCCCTTAAGAACAAGGGCGTGCAGTTGATGCTCGATGCGGTGGTGGATTATCTGCCGAGCCCGGTGGACATCCCGCCGGTGCGGGGGATTGACCCGAAGCGGGGCGGCGAGGTGGTGCGGCGGCCGCGTGACGACGAGCCGCTCAGCGCGATCGCGTTCAAGATCGTCTCGGACCCGTATGTGGGAAGGTTGGCCTACTTCCGGGTCTACAGCGGGGTGCTGAAACAGGGCGAGAACATCTACAACGCCACCAAGGACGAGAAGGAGCGGATCGGGCGGCTGCTGCGGATGCATGCGAATCAGCGGGAAGAAGTGGATGCGGTGTACGCGGGGGGGATCGCCGCGGCGGTCGGACTGAAGCGGACGTTCACGGGGGACACGCTGTGCAGTGCCGAGCACCCGGTGATCCTGGAGAACATCAGCTTCCCTGAGCCTGTGATCCGGGTGGCGTTGGAACCGAAGAGCAAGGAAGACCAGGATCGGATGGGCGAGTCGCTGATGAAGATGAGCGAGGAGGACCCGACGTTCCACTGGACGTTCGATGAGGAGACGGGGCAGACGTTGATTTCAGGAATGGGCGAGCTGCACCTGGAAGTGATCGTCGACCGGATGTTGCGTGAGCACAAAGTGGCGGCGAACGTGGGCCGGCCGCAGGTGAGCTACCGGGAAGCGATTACCCGGAAGGCGAAGGCGGAAGGGCGATTCGTGCGGCAGAGTGGCGGTCGCGGCCAGTACGGGGTAGTGGAGATAGAGGTCGAGCCGCGGGAGCGGGGCCAGGGGTTCCTTTTTGAGAACAAGATCGTGGGTGGTTCGGTGCCAAAGGAGTACGTGAACCCGGTAATGCAGGGGGCGCGCGAGGCCTTGCAGGGCGGGGTGTTGGCGGGCTACCCGGTGCTCGACGTGAAGGTTTCGCTGCTCGATGGGTCGTACCACGCGGTGGACTCCTCGGAGATGGCGTTCAAGAATGCCGGTTCGATCGGGGTTAAGGAGGCGGCGCGAAGGGCGGGCATCGTGATCCTTGAGCCGATCATGAAGGTCGAAGTCCGCTGTCCGGAGGACTATTTCGGGGCTGTGGTGGGGGACATCAACAGCCGGCGCGGGATGATTGTGGGCACGGATTCGATGGGCAAGACGCAGATCGTGCACGCGATGGTGCCGCTGGCGGAGACGTTTGGATATTCGACGGAGCTGCGGTCGCTGACGCAGGGGCGGGCGACGTACAGCATGGAGTTTTCCCAATACGAAGAAGTGCCGAAGAACATCGCTGCCTCGCTGACCAAGCAGGCAGTGGGCGTGGCGTAACCCAGGAAGTTTCCAGGAAGGGACAGGACGATGGCGAAGGCGAAATTTGAGAGGACGAAGCCGCACGTAAACGTGGGGACGATCGGGCATGTGGACCACGGGAAGACGACGTTGACGGCGGCGATCACGAAGGTGCTGGCGCTGAAGGGAGGGGCGGACTACCGGGCGTTCGACTCGATCGACAACGCGCCGGAGGAGCGAGCGCGAGGGATCACGATTGCGATAGCGCACGTCGAGTACCAGACGGAGAAGCGGCACTACGCGCACGTGGACTGTCCGGGGCACGCGGACTACATCAAGAACATGATCACGGGGGCGGCGCAGATGGACGGGGCGATCCTGGTGGT
>JBGPOS010000068.1:0-20227 GCA_041488155.1 Tepidiformaceae bacterium | reverse complement strand
GGCAACGTCGAGGGCGGCGGCGAGATGGTCGTCGTGATGACGCGCGACATCAAGGTCGGCGAGAAGATCACTGCCGACATGCTGACGACGCGGGCGATCCCGGCCAGTGCCGTGCTGCCCAATCACGCGACCAAGCCCGAGGACGTGGTAGGCAAGGTGGCGACCGGGCCGATCTACACGGGCGAACAGGTGCTCAACGCCAAGGTGACCAGCTTCAACGAACAGAACTCGCTGGCGTTCAGGGTGCCCGATGGTATGCGGGCGCTCTCCCTCCAGGTTCCGCACGAGGCGTGGATCGCAGCGGGCCTCGTCCAGCCTGGCGACCGAGTGGACGTGATCGGCATTACGACGCTCAGCAAGACCGACCCTCTGACCGGTCAGGAGAAGCCTGACGTGCTATCGGGCGTGATCGCCCAGGACGTTGAGGTCCTGGCGGTGGCGCAGTCGATCGTCAGGGTTGTGCCGAACCTGGATCAACGGGCCAAGCAAGCCAGCGGCGCGACGAACACCGCAGGGAGCCCACTCGGCGACGGTGCAACCTACGAAAAGTCAATCTCCGTCACGCTCGCTCTGACCCCTGAAGCTGCCGCGAAGGTGGCGCTCATCGACGCTCTCAAGGACGACGTTGCCCAATACCGGCTGATTGTTCGCCAGAAGGGCGACGGCACGCCTATCGCCGGCCGGGTTACCTGGTCGCTCGAAGACGTCTTCGACACCAAGAAGCGCTAGCTGCTTGAAGCGCGGTCCGCTCCGCACTGCCGTCCTAAGCCAAAGGGCACTCGAGGCCGAGCGATGTTGAGGAGCACGGGGAGTGGAAAGAAGACGTGGTGGCGGCGCCATGAGGAAGGCGGTGGGGAACTGGCTGACTAACGACCGGAGGCGCTAGCCCACGAATGAATCGATCTTCTTCACGATGTTGTTCTCGACGTGGAAATTCCACAGCGTCTCCGGAACGTCCACGAGGATAAAGAGCGCGGAGAGTAGGAGCGTCTCCACTGCGGTGACTCCGAGGTGCTCGATCCACTTTCCGATTCCCACGCGCACCGTGAAGTTGGCCGGCTCTCCATCAATGAGGATATTGAAGGCCCGGTCTGCGGCGATGATCGCGCTGAGGAAGCCGCCTTTCTGGCCTTGAATCAGAACGCCGTGAGGACTGGGTGCCGATGATTGCACCTTGAAGCCCTCGCCCGTCAGGTACTGTTCTATCTGACCTTTCAAGACGGTGAGGTCGGTGGTCTTTCCTTGGTAGTGCTGGACTTTCTCGCCAATCATTCCGGGGTTCACTCCTGCCCAAGCTGCGGGTTGTCGCAACCCTAACAGGCTCGAAGGCAAAGGCGCAGAGAGTCGGGCGTTCGTCCACAGGAGCACAGCGGCTCCGCCGGGTACACTCGCCGAGATGTCCGACCTTGAGCAGTCGAACCAAGCAGCTCCGGCGGAGCGAGACGGTCCGCCCATCCCCAAGACGGCGCTGATCCGCCTGGCCGTCGGGTTGCTCGTCGCAGTCATCGTGCTCGTGCTGGTCTCGAGAGCGGCGGATGACATTCCTGGTGCCGTCGATGTCCTGTCGGACGCAAGTTTGCCGTGGCTCGCCGCCGCGGTCGTGGTCCAGATGCTCTGCTACGTCCTGCTCGGATTCCAGTTGGCGCGCCTGGTGGGGCGGGAGCCGCGGCTCGGCACACTCGTATCGATTCGGCTCGCGCTTGTCGCCTACGGTCTCGGAACGCTCCTCCCAGGCGCCCCGGCCCCGGGGATGGTGATCGCCTCTACAGAACTCGGCCGGCGCGGCCTTCCGCCCGGTCGAGCGGCCCTCGCCTTCTTCCTCTCCGCCTGGTTCAACGTCCGTTCGTTCCTCGTGCTCGCCCTGCTCACGGCGATGACCGCGACGCTGCGCGGACGCGTGCCCGACAACTCCCGTGCCCTCGTACTCGTTGGCGCTGGCTTCGTCGCCGCTGCGCTCGCCCTGACCGCAGCGATCGTAAAGCGCCCCGCGCTCGCTGACCGAGTTGGTCGAATTGTGGAGGCCTTGAACTGGCGCGGCGGTGGGCGAGCGGCGAGGGAGAACACCGTGCGCTTGCACGCCACCGCTGTCGGCGTTGTCGCCTCGCGCCGAGACGGCTTCTTAATCGCGTCGGCCACACTGGGTTCGAGGCTGGCCGATGCGGTATGCCTGCGCCTCGCACTGATTGCCGTTGGCATCCACGTGAGCATGGGCATCGTACTCATCGCCTATGTCGCCTCCATCCTGGTCTCCATCGTGCCGCTGCTTCCCGGAGGACTCGGCCTCGTTGAAGCGACGGTGCCGGCACTGCTCCACCGCTACGGTGTTTCACTGGACGCGGCAGTGGCGGGGACCATCGCCTGGCGGGTCGTGACCTTGTTGCTCCCCGGGCTTGTCGGTCTTGCCAGCTATACGTCGTTGCGGCTGCAGCCTCGGGAGACCCTCCCGCGCCCGACCGCTGGCGCCAGCCCTTAGCGCACTCCGGGGTCGCATCTTCCGACACGATCACGAGATAGTCGGGGAATGGCCCACTGCAGGCGCTGGAGGCGGAATAAGGCGGCGAAGGTGCGAGGTGGGGAATGGAAGCCCCGTAACGGCAGCCTGCGACCAGCCACGCGGCTGGGTGGTAGGATTTGGGCGCCGATCTTCACGTCCGAGAAACTCAGAGGGCGATGACAACGAAAGCGACCGCCACATCGGCCCAGCAGGAGCGCGTCACTCCTGTCCCCGTCCCCGTGACGGTCCCATACGGCTACTGGCAGCGAGAGGCGAGCCACTACCCGCAGCCGCTGTCGCCGCTCAGCCGCACCACATTCGTGCCCCAGATCAACCAGTCGTTCCGGACGATCTTCGAAGAGTCCGGGTCGTTCCTCGAGGCGATCGACTTCCGAGAGATCGGTGGCTGGGTATACAACCGTCAGGTGCCGCTCGGCGGTAAGGACCGCAGGGCGCTGCCGCCGTTCGCGATGAAGCTGGCGCTCAAGTTCGTACCATCGCTCCGCGCGAGGTTGAGGAAGAACCTGCAGGCCATCCGCGACGACGTGCTGTGGGAGGCGGTCGGGAAGTGGCCGGCCTGGCGGGCGGAACAGGCGGCTCAGCTAGCGGCGTTTCGTGCCGTCGACATGGCTGCGCTGAACGACGGTGCTTTCACCGAACACTTCAGGGCCGTGACCGCTTTCGTGGAGCAGGGCGTGGACCGCCACTTCCGCCTGACGCCACCCGGCCTCGTCGTGGCCGAACTCGTCTTCGCCTGCCAGGAGTTGCTCGGCTGGGACCAGCGCAAACCGTTCGCCCTGCTGACGGGCACTTCGACAACGTCGACTGAACCGTCGCGCAAACTGGCCGAACTGGCGCGAATGGCAACCACTCGACCGGCCGTCCGCGCCGCGCTCGATAGTGCGGATGAGTCGACAGCCGGGCGGCTGGCGAGCATCGACGCGGAGTTCGCGGGCACCTTCGACGCCTACCAGCAGGAATTCGGATTCCGCGCCTTGCGTTACGACGCCGCGGACCCGGCGCTCATCGAGGTGCCGCACGTGACCTTGGGCCTCATCCGCGACCAGCTGCGGCGGGGATACGACCCGGTGACGGAGGCGGAGGGTGCGGACAGGCGGCGGCAGGACGCGCTCGTCGAGGCGCGGGCGGCGCTGGCGGGACGCACGGCCGCAGAGCGGGCGCGCTTCGAACGCACCCTTGAGCGCGCGACCACCTACTACCCGATTCGGGAGGACAACGAGTTCTACACAGTGAGCGCGCCGCTTGCGGTAATTCGGTTCGCGGCGCTCGAACTGGGCAGGCGGCTGGTGGAGGGTGGCCGGCTCGCTGTGGCGACCGACATCTTCTTCCTTGAACTTGGCGAGGCCGATCGGGCCCTGGAGAGCGGGGACGAGTTCCGCGAGCTCGTCGAGCGTCGCCGAGGTGAACGCGCTTGGGTGCTGGCGCACCCGGGGCCGCCCAGCTACGGCAAGAACCCAGGGCCACCACCCGACCCAAGCGTCTTCCCGGGCGAGGCCGCGACGATGCTGCGCGCTACCCTTTGGTCGATCGAGAGCGTGTTCGCGAGCGAGGCGAGCCAGGCTCAGCAGGCAGACCGCACCAGGATCACAGGCATAGGGGCAGCGCCGGGCAGCTACACGGGCCCGGTCCGCGTGATCATGGGTGAAGGGGAGTTCGACAAGATCGAGGCGGGCGACGTGCTGGTGTGCCCGATTACGTCGCCCGTGTGGTCGGTGCTCTTCCCGAGTGTGGGAGCGCTGGTCACGGACACAGGCGGCGCCCTTTCGCACCCTGCCATCATCTCGCGCGAGTACGGCATCCCGGCCGTGGTCGCCACGGGGAACGCGACGGCGCTGCTTAAGGATGGGCAGATCGTCACGGTGGATGGCGGCGCCGGGACAGTTGTGACGGCGTGACCGGCGGTGTGGCATAGCCTCGACGGGCGGACCAATCTCCCTTATCGCCTCTCGTCGCACCATTCGCGGAGTTCCGCGCGCATCTGGCGGACGCGGTCCGGGTGGCCCTCGATGCGCTTCTGCTTCGACGGCGTGAGGGGCGAGGCGATGTCCTCGAGGGCCTCCGCGAGCGACTACCGGGCGACGACGAGGCTGCGGATGGGGCCTGGTATCTATAGTTCGTTCTTGCGTGGTAGGGTCTGCCCGCGGGTCGGCATCACAAAGGTCGCTTTGTCACGCCGGGGGGCGTCAGCGCGATGGCTTGAAGTTAACCAGCCGTCCGGCCACCCCGGGACCTATGAACTCGTCAGAGCGGCCCACCGAGTTTGCCACGCGACTCCCAGAAGGCCCAGACATCCGTCGTATCGCGGCCGGGAACCGGATGGCCGATGGCTGCGAACGTAGCGCGAAGGTCGGTGCGATGGAGTTCGCCGTGGTGGATGGCTTGGAGCGCTAGCATGAGTCCGGCGTCGCGGATCTTCGGGATGGCGCCCTGCGCGGCGAGCGAAGAGCCGAGGAGTGTGGGATCGGCGATGACCACCAGCCACACCGCTGTGTGGGCGGCGACGATAGGCCCTAACGACTCGATTTCCTTGTCGCGCGGTGCGGCTGGCAGGGTGCGGTCCGCGCCGAGGCGGCGTAGCGACCACCCTTCGGACATCAGGACATGACCAAAGCACTCGTAGATCGAACCGACACTGGTCGTGCCGGGTGCGACGAGCTGAGGCTCCGTGACGGTGAGGGCGTGATCGAGGAGCGCGAGTGTGGCCCATTCGTGGCAACGGAACAGTTCTGCGAGCCCGGAGCCGGGCAAGTGCTCGATCATCTGGCAAGTTTGACCCGCCCGCTGCCTTCTGGCACGCCGCCTCGAACGACCACAATCGTCCCATTGTGGTTCGCGTCTGACCAGCCGGCGGCGGCGGTGTGTGCGCACGTCGTAGTCGAACGTCCAGACGCCGCTCTCGGCATCCGTGACTGAGGTGAGCTGGTCCTGGCCGCCCTTCGCCCGGCCGCACGACGGGCAGACTTTGGCGCTGCCAGGGATGCCTTGGCCGCAGGTGGAGCAGGTGCTCGCGCCGGCGGCTTCTGTCGCGTAACCGTGCCCCCAATGGTCGAGGGATAGCTCATAACCAATGTCGGCTTCGCGCGCTCCAAACGAGTCCTTCCTGATGCCGCAGTTGCCGATTAGCTGACCGCTCGATTTCAATGCGACGGCCAACTGGAACTTGCTGCGCGGGCTGCGCGACCTGCTGGCCCAGAAACATTCCGACGAACTCACGCACTGCTTCCGGGCTTCTTTCCTCCCACTCGTAGTACCGGAGGTAGCGTGGGTCACGCTGGTACGCAAGGACAGCCGACCAACCGCCCTCCTCGAACTCCCTGAGGATCAGTCGCTCGGTGACTATCCGCATCGCTCAGGATTCTAAGGGTCGACAGCAGCCCTTGGTATGCACCATGACCTCACGTAATGCGACGAACGCCGAGGCCGTAGACGGACCGAGCACACATTCCCGTTGAGTCGGCCCGGCCGGCATCAGCCAATCATCCCCCCGACCCGACGAGACTCGGTAGTAGCGGGCAATCGGATCTGTGATGATTCGCAACGTGAAGCTCGACCGCGAACTGCCTTCGGGGATCGTCACCTTCGTCTTTTCGGACATCGAAGGGTCGACGAAGTTGATGAAGCGGCTGGGGCCACGCTATATGGACGTCCTCGAGCGCCACCGTGAACTGCTCCGCACGGCATGGTCCGCGCACGGCGGTGCTGAGGTCGCGACCGAAGGCGATGGATGCTTCGTAGCCTTCGCCAACGCCACCGATGCGATTCGCGCCTGCGCCGAAGGGCAGCGTCTGCTCCAGGCGGAAGCCTGGCCGGAGGATGGGGTGGTGCGCGTGCGCATGGGAGCCCACAGCGGGTTGGCCGCGCCCCATCACGGCGACTACGTCGCCCTCGCCGCCAGCCAGGCTGCCCGCGTGACGAACGCCGCCCATGGCGGTCAGGTGCTCGTTTCCGAAGAAACCGCCGAGCGTTGCGCTTCGGTGCCCGGGATCGGGTTTGTCACGGCGGGCCGCTTCCGGCTCCGCGACTTCGACGAGCCGGTCTGTCTCCAACAGCTCACCGCTTCCGGGCTCGAACAGAAGTTCCCGGCCGTGCGGGCCCTTCCCGCCGAGGGGCACAACGTCGTGCGTCCAGCGAACACGTTCGTGGGCCGGGACCACGAAGCCTCCCACGTCGCGTCGCTTCTCCGGCCCGGCAGGCTGGTCACGATTGTCGGCCCGGGAGGCGTAGGGAAGACCCGGCTCGCTCTCGAATTGGGGGTGCGCGTGGCGGAGGCCTGGTCGGACGGTGTGTGGGTCGTCGATCTCTCGAACGTCGAGGACCCGGAGCTCGTTGGCGATGCCATCGGCGCCGCGGTCGGGGGCCCGACGCGTGGAGTTGAAGGTTGGGACGAAATCATCGAAGTCCTGCGGTCGCAGAACGCCCTCATCGTCCTCGACAACACCGAGGTCCACGTTGAGCAGTGTGCCCGCCTTGCGCTGGAGTTGCTGAAGAGTTGCAAGCAACTTGGTATCCTGACTACCGGCCGCGAGCCGTTGCGGGTGGCGGGGGAGCTGATCGTCCCGCTGGCGCCTCTGCCGGTGCCCGGCGCGGTCAGCGATCGTGACGAAGCTGAACGTTCGGCCGCGGTCCGCCTCTTCCTCGACAGAGCCCGAGCCGCACGGCCGGGCTTCGCGTTCGGTGCAGAAGCGGTGGCTCCGATCGTTGGCATCTGTCGCAGGCTCGAGGGATTGCCCCTCGCGATCGAGATCGCTGCCAACCGCACGTCGGTGCTGCAGCCCGCGGAAATCCTCGCAGGTCTCGATGACATGCACCGGCTGCTTCGAAGTCGCGACCGCTCTCTCCCGGAGCGCCAGCGCAGTATGGAAGCGCTGCTCGACTGGAGTTACCGTCTCCTCGGGGCCGACGAGAAGGCCGCTTTGCGCCGCCTGTCGCTCTTCGGCAGCGGCTTTTCAGTGGAGGCCGCGACGGCTGCCGTGGCCGACGGCTTGCTCGCCGCCGTCGACGTGCCCGAGCTCATCTGGTCGCTCGTCGACAGGTCGTTGATAAGTGCTGACCTGACTGCGAACGCGACTCGCTACCGCTTCCTCGAAACCGTCCGCCAGTACGGCCGGCGGCTCCTCGACGGGGCGCATGAAACGGAGCCGGCCGCCCGGCGGCTCAGCGCGTGGTACCTGGAGGCGCTGGGCCCGTGGCGGGCGGCCGACCGGGCGTGGATCGGCGATGTCCAGCTGGAACTCGACAATCTCCGCGCCATCATTCCCCTTGTGGCGCCGTTCGATTCGGAGGCCGCCCAGCAGCTGGCGTGCCTCGTCGGCCGCTACCTCGACGCTATCCAGGCGTACCGGCTGGGGATAGACGAATTGCAGCGATTCGCCGCGGAACTGCGCGCGGAAACGCCGGGCCGGGTCGCCCTGCTGACGACGCTGGCACACCTCCGATTGCGGATCGGCGACGTGGACGCCGCCCGGGTTGCGCTCGGCGAAGCGAACAACGTGAACGAGCGCACCGGCAGCCCTTCCTGGGACGACGCCGGCCTCGCCCGGACCGCTGGCGAAGTCGCGATGCGGACGGGCGAGCTGGCGAGCGCCGCTTCCATCGCCGAGGCGGCGCTCGGCCAGGGGCTCTCACCGAGGGCGCGCGCCCGCATGTGGAACCTCCTCGGGCTTGCGCGGTCGGCTGCGGGGGATCTTCGTGGGGCGCTGGCAGCGTTCGAAGAAGAGCGCGAGGAGCACAGCCGCGCGGGGCACGAAGCCTTCCTTGCCGGCGCCGAGGGGAACCTCGCCGAAATCGCCCTCCGGCTCGGCGACACGGCCACAGCTGCCCGCCACCAGCACGCCTGCCTCGAACTGGCACTGGCGCTGGGTCAGCCGGTGATGGTTGCCTACTCGCTCATAGTGGCCGCCCGGCTGGCCGCTGCGGGCGAGGACTGGTGGACTTCGGCGCGCCTCGGGGCCAAGGCAAACGACATACTCAAGGAGATCGGCCAGCGGCTCTACGACGACGACTTGCAGGCGAGCGAGCGGCTGCGGGCGGCCGCACAGGAACACCTGGGCGCCAAGGATTACGCCGAGGCCGCCGGTTCGGGACTGTCGCTCGACGCGCCGGGGGCGGCTCTGCTCGCCGATCAGGTCCTTTCGATCGCCCGCACTACAGCCCTGTCCGGCCAACCGCGCTGAAGTGTAAAGCCGTTATCACTACGTGGGTTGACTGCGGGGGTACGCTAGCGAGACTCCCATGAAGGATCGATGATCGATGGCCGAGCAGAACATCGGATGGTCGAAGCGGGTTGCCTACAGCGGCATCCCGGGTAGCGACTTCGCGCACGCCCCGGACCAGGTCATCGTGCACGGGCCAGCGGCACGCGACCGCGCCAGGAAGCTCATCGTGGCGGCCGGGGGCAAGGTCGGCGTCGTGGATGCCGACAAGGACGACAACTTCCGGATCCATTGCACCGGCGTCGATGTCATCAACCTCATTGAGGACTTGCGCCTCGAGAGCATCCACGCCGAGCCCAACTTCGTGTTCTTCGCGCACAGCCTGTCCGCGAACCCGCTCTACGGCAACCCGTTGTACGGGAACCCGCTCTACGGCAACCCGCTGTACGGCAACCCGCTCTATGGCAACCCGCTCTATGGCAACCCGCTCTACGGGAACCCGCTGTACGGCAACCCGCTCTATGGCAACCCGCTCTACGGGAACCCGCTGTACGGCAACCCGCTGTACGGGAACCCGCTTTATGGCAACCCGCTGTACGGCAACCCGCTCTATGGGAACCCAATCTCCGTGAACGAATACATGCAAACGGGTCTTCACCCGAACAGCGCCCGGCCGGCAGAGGAGCCAACCAACAAGGTGTTCAAGGGCGCCCGAACACTGGACATCGTCGTACTTGATAGCGGGCTGGCGGGCACCTTCAAGCAAAAGAATCAGCTCCCGCCGCTCCTGAAGGACTTCAAGAAGACAGCCGGCCAGAACGCGGACGTAGACAGCCCGGATGACGACGGGGACGACACGCTGGACCCCGTTGCGGGCCATGGCACCTTCATTGCCGGGCTCATCGAACTCCTCGCGCCGGGGCGCAAGATCAACGTGCGGAAGGTGTTCAAACGCGAAGGCGACGTGAACGAATGGGATCTCGGCACGGACCTGGATGCGATTGCCGGGAATGACAAGATGCTGCTGAACCTCTCGTTCGGGGGTTACACCACCGACGATCTCGGCCTGCTCCCGCAAAAGCTGCGCAAGCTGCAGAGGAAGGGGGTCGTGGTCGTCGCTTCGGCCGGCAACGACGGCAGTAGCCGGCCGCTCTATCCCGCGGCGCTCAAGGAGGTGGTCAGTGTTGGGGCCCTGGGCGCCTATGGCCCGGCGTGGTTTTCGAACTACGGGCCGTGGGTCCGCGCCTGCGCGCCGGGCGTTGAAGTTGTCAGCACCTTCTTCAACAACTTCGACGGTCCCATCGAGCTCAAGGGCAAGGCGAAGGACCCGGATCAGTTCAAGGGCTGGGCGTACTGGAGCGGCACATCGTTCGCCGCCCCCGTAGTCGTAGCTGCGCTGTCACGGGAGATGGTGCGCGCCGGGTGCAATGCGAAGGAGGCCGTCGCCAGGGTAATCGATGCCCCCGGCCTCTTCCGACTCGCGGGCCTTGGCACGGTCGTCAATACGGGCTGAGACGGAGGACCGGGGTCGGACGGCGCGTGCCCATCGAAACGGCGGGGAGCACGGGCTGTGGAGCGGACACGAACCCGCGACATCCCCGCGTCCGGGATTATAGGTCCCTACCTCCGCTCGTCCACCCAAGCCATGAGATGGACGCGTGAGGCCCGAACTCGACCGAGCGTCTTCGCGAACTCCGAGCGGCGGTGCTGGGGCAACAGCTCACTGAACGGCTGCAGAGCCTCGACCAATGCCTGGAGTGCTTCGGCGACGGTGACCATGGGAGCCGCGTTCGTGTTCATGGACCGAATTGTCGCCCAAGCCGTCCGCGAGCTCCGACATGCCTTTGTCACTATGAGTGAATCGTGCGGGTCTGGCCGCCGTTCCCAGCCAGAGCCCGGAGAACCGATGCTGGTAATGGTTTCGGCCGGAACGTCCAGCCTGTCCGACCTCATCGCCGCAACGTGCGCTGGCGGGGCCGCCCGCCAGCCGTCGCGGGGCCCCGGCCTGGATGAACCGCCTGCGGGAGGCTCGGGTGCGCCGCTGGCAGTAGTTGTTCACGGTAGTTACGTTAGCCCTTCTTCAGCCGTTCGGGGGTGAAGTAGGCCTTCAGCAGCCCGTCTGCGATGCCGGTCGACCCGGCCTTGAGGTACGCGTTCCTCAGCCAGGGCTGGGCGTAGGACCAACCGCCGCTCGCGTGAATCGGAACTACGAGCAACGAGTCGGACATCTTGTACTGGAGGGTCTTGATGTAGCTCTCGCGTTCGGCCGAATCGAGGATCGTCCGTTGCTTCTCGAACATCGCGTCCAGCTCTGCCTGCTCCGCGATCGGCGTCCCACCCCAGATACGCAGTGACCCCTTGCTCCAGTAGTTCTGCCGGAACTGGTCGTCAGGGTCGCGCGACACACTCTGGGGGCCGATGCCGATGCTGTCCGGGCCCATCTTTCCCAGGAAGGTAGTCGGAAAGTACGACGCGTAGGGCTCAAAGATGAGCTCGCTCTCGAACCCGGCCTCGCGGATCGTGTCCGCCGCGATCTCGGCCGTTTGCTTCCACATCGCCCCGTAGACTTCGAAGCTGCTGAGGAGCTTGAATCTCAGGGTATCGGAGCCCGTGGCAGCCTTCAGAAGGTCCCGCGCGTCCTTGACGTTGCGGTTCCAGTACCGGCCACTTGCGCCGTAGTCCTTGTTGTTGTCTCGGGGCGAGACGTAGAACGGCGCGAGCGCGGGCGGAAAGAACGAACACCAGTTGCCCCTGCCCAGCGGATCCTGGAGCTTCAGCGCGCCTTCGCGGTCGAATGCCATCGAGAGTGCCTGGCGGACGCGAAGGTCGTCGAACGGCTTGTTGTCGAAATTGAACTTGAACGACGCCTGCGTGGCCCCGGCGAAGAAGAAGTCCGTCCCCTTCGGGTCCAGCAGCGGGTGCGAGTCCTTGTATAGCGATGGGCCAAGACCGCTCAGGTCGTAGCCGCCCCCTTGCAACGCGGCGACGATCTGTTGCGCGTTGAAGATCAAGTCCGCCTCGACCCGCTCAAAGTTTGGCAGGGGAGCGTCGTGGAACGCGGGGTGTTTGTGCCAGGCGATGGCCACCCCGGGTTCGTGTCTGTCGAAGACGTACGGGCCGGTGCCGACCGGGTTGGTCCTCACCTGGCCGCTGTCGATGGTCTCGACCGGCACGAGCCACATGTCACGGTCAGACGCTGCGCGCGTGGCCAAGAAGGGGGCGAAGGGCGCCTTCATGGTGATCTTGACCGTCCGATCGTCCGGGGCGGTGATCCTGTCGACCACATCCGTCCAGGCCTTGGTGTTGGGCCCCGCGATACCAGGGCTTGGTTTCTCTCTGACAAAAGCGTCGTAGGACTTGACGAAGTCGGTGGCAGTGGCGACCCGTCCGTTCATCGGTGGCTTGTCGTGCCAGCGAACGTTGGGCTTCAACGTGAAGAGGTAGGTGAGATTGTCCGGCTGCTCCCACTTCGCCGCGATATCGCCCTCGAGCTTCGTCAGGTCGGTCGGCTCGATTGTTGGCCCGCCTGTTGGCCGAAGCAGCCGGCTGTAGTGAAAGGCCGAAGCCGTGTGCGTCGCGAAATAGATCGTCTCGAACGGATACAGGGTTGGGACGGGAGAGGCGAGTCCTATGGAAAGTAGCCCCACGAGCGGGAAGCGGATGGTGCCGCCCTGGGTGACCCTCTCTGATGTCGGGCTACCGCCGGGTGGGGTGCCTTTTTGAGTTTGGTCGTCATCGCCGCAGCCGACGAGGGCAAGCCCGGCGGCACCAGCCGTCGCGGCTGCCCCTGCCTGGATGAACCGCCTGCGGGAAGCAGGCATCTGGCCGTATCGTCCCCAGTAGTTGCGGTCCATGGGTTCGATCCCCACTTGCGTTCCGGCGGCGCGCTTCCGTCGAACTATACAAGAGATCACGAGTCTCGGCCCTGACCCTCGTGACTTCCGAACGGTCGCGCCGGTGGAGGGCGCGGTCCCTCGGAGGGGCGTGTCGCCGAACCGCCACGATCGAACAATGGTGTTGCTTTCCCGGCCGAGCAGAGCGTCCATGAACCCATGAACAACACGCACCTCCTCGCCGCCCCCACGAACCCTTCCGCCTGGCAGAACGCCCTCTACGCCTTCCTCGCCGAGAAGGAACGCCGTTCCGGCTCCCGCCGCACGGTCGAGTCCTACTCCCGGATGCTCCAGCACTTCTTCAGCCGTCTCGGCAAAACACCGGACCAAGTGCTGGCACCGGAGGTGCTCTCCTGGGCGCATGGGATTGGCCTCTCCGGCCGCCAGCCTTCGGCCATCACCATCGGCGCCCGCGTCGCCTGCCTCTCGAGCTTCTATAAGTTCCTCATCCGCATGGGCATGACCGTCGGCAACCCCTGCGACGCATTGGAGCGCCCGAAGATCCAGACAAGCCCGGCTCGCGGCTACACCGCCGCCGACGTCCAGAAGATCCTCGCTGTCGTCCCTAACACCATCGCCGGCCGCCGGGACCGCGCGATTATCCTCATGCTCGTCATGACCGGGCGGCGGCGGAGCGAGGTCATCAACCTCAGGGCCAAGGACATCTCCGTGGAAGACGATCGCGCTTTCTACTCATACCGGGGTAAGGGCGGGAAGCAGGGTCGAAGGGAGCTGCCGCGGCCAGCCTACGACGCGATCCTCGGGACGCTTTCCGATGCGGGGAAGTCACTCGCGACGATGGATCCCACCGAGTCGCTCTGGCAGGCGGGCGCAGGCGGGCGCGGTGTCACCTCAGCGACGTTCTACAGCCGCTTGCGCAAGTACATGATCGGAGCGGGCCTCACCCCGACGGGTGTCCACATACTCCGCCACACCGCCGCCAAGCTGCGCCGTGATGCCGGTGAGTCGATCGAGGCGGTGTCCGCGTTCCTCGACCACAGTTCGCTGGCAGTTACGACGGTCTATCTGCGGCGGCTCGAAGGTCAGACCGATGAGAGCTGGGGGAAAGTGGCGGAGGCGATTGGGGTCTAACCCGCAGACGAGTAGACTCGATTCCGTATTTTGGCGCCAGGACACCGATGATGGCCATCTTCTCCGTGATCGACGCAGCCCAAGCTCCTCGTCGACTTCGCCAGAGCGGTCGGCTGGCAACGAGAATGGTCGAGTATGAGACCTTCGTGAACGGCGTGAAGAAGGGCCACGTGGGCAAGTTGAGCCCAGCGGCAGGCGAGACCGCTCGCGGAGTGGCTCTGCGGATCAGCCGAGCAGGAAAGCGCATCGGGCGCTCCATCGACGTTTGGGCTGCCGATGGGGCGGTCTACTTCAAGCTCACGTAGAGCGATGCTGTCACCTGAATCACCCTTCCACCTGTGCTCAGCTGACCTTAACGAACGGCGTTTCTCCGCAAGTACCAGCGCGGTTCCGCCGTTCCAGCTACTCGGCCCGCTCGGGAATGAGACTCCCGATCCGCTGCAGCGCGCCGGCGACCGACGTCGCCGACGCGAATCCACCTGAGGGGAGGGCGATCAGCACCCCGGCCGCCTCCAACAATGCGAGCACTCGCGACACCTCGCCCATCGTGGTTCCCGCGAGCCGCTCGTCGGATGAGGTAAGGGCCAGCGCCTGTAGGGTTTCTGGCTTCGCCACGACCAGATCTGGCTGTACCCGGTTGAAGTTGTCAATGAGCGTGAGCACCCGCTCCACCAGCGCCTGCAGGCGGCGGCGATCTCGGGCCACTGCACGCAACCGGGGCAGCACCGCGCGCGCGAGCGGTGTCGACTCGAAGAGTGATCGCAGCTCGGTGAGCGCGAATGGCGCGGCGGCATGGAGGTCCAGGAGCTCGCCCAGCTCGTCGACGGACAGCAGCACGATCCCGAACTCGGTCGCGCGCTCGATCAGGTGTCCGCCGCCAAAGGAGGGACCGATGACGCAGGCGAAATCCGCGTCCAGGCGTTCGCGATGCTGCTTGATGGAGAGCCAGTCAACTTGGGCGTCAGCGACGCGCCCGCGCCCCGTGGACTTCGCGTCGACTACCGCTATGTACTGATTCACGCCCAATGGTGCGGAGACCACGACGTCGGTGTTTCCCGCCCCGCCGATGACCTCCACATCGAAGCCGAGCGCGCGGAAGGCTTGTCCACAGGCCTCCTCCAGCCGCGAAGGTCTGGCCGAATCGGTGCCGGCAGCCCGCAGTTCGGCGATCACCGCCGCGATTGCTGTGGCAGGAATGCCCCGTTGCTCGCGCGAGACCGGCTCATGCGAGTCTGCCTCGTTGACCTCGGCTTCGCCGCCGACACGAACGCGTGTACGCGCGGCCTCCCGGCCGGCGTCCGTGAGTTGCCAGACGCCCCACTCCGAAGCGTCGATCAGCCCCTCCTCGACGAGGCGCTGCCGCACGAACTGGATGCGGTTGGTCCACAACGAGGTGCGCCCGTCCGCGACCAACCTCGCGAGGTCGGCGGGCTCGAGTTGGAATTGAGCGGTGACTAGCGGGTAGACCTGCGCCGGGCGCGCACGACCGTCGGCCGTCTCAAGCACGTCGAGCAGCACCCTACGGATCTCGCTCTGGCTGGGGAGGGCCATCACTCACTCCGAAGGCAGCGGTCCGACGTGTTCCCAGGTGGCTGGGCCTCGGGCTCGACGCGGACAATGGCATTATAGTGCTTGGCGCTCGGGCGAGCCGCGGCCTCAGCCTGAGCGCGTGGCCACACGCGATCCGGTGCTGCGCAAACGGTTCGGGCTGGCTCTCCAGAGCGCCAGGCATGAGCGCGGGGTGTCGCAGGAAGAACTCGCCTACCGCAGCAACCTGCAGGTTTCGTACATTTCTCGTGTCGAGCGCGGGCTGCAGGCACCCTCCTTGGAGGCGATCTCCGCGATTGCGACGGCCCTCGGCACGAGACCGCACCTTCTGGTGATGGCCGCCGAGGATTTCGAGGAACCCGCGCAGTAGGCTCCTCGTTTGTTCACCGGAGGAGCCACGAGAGCATGGAGCTTGTACACGACTCTTGACGATTGAGCCACTTCCTGCGGAACGGCAGAGACGTGTTCGTCAGCTAACCAACTCCGGTTAGAAGCCCCTGCATCACTTCGACGGTTAACTGAGGATCGAAGCCTTCACGTATCGCCCAGTTCTCGACTATGGCCCTGATGTCGATCTTCTTCGGCGCGTCCAAGCCGAGGAGCTTCGCTCTTCGATCGAGACAGCGCAGGATGAAGTTGCCAGCGTCGAGGTTCTTGCCCTCCGTCGCGTCCTCCCAGTACGACTTGATCAACTCGTCGACCCGGTGGAGGTCCGTCGCTAGCTCTAACTCCAGCTGCTCCTCTATGGGCAGGGAGCGGCTCAGAGAAAGCAGATCTTCGCGGGCCTGGACGTGGGAGACGCCCAGCTCCTGGCCTATTTGCCGGAACGACTTGCCCTCTCCTCGTTTCTTGAGGACCATCGCTCGGCGGATGCCTACGGGGCTGTCGTCTTCTTGGCGCCTACCGTTGTTAACCTTACCCATCGTCCTGTTCGCCTAACGCGTTACCTGTTGGGGATGTACTTGATGCCAACCACGACGTTCGCGATGGCGTCGCCGGTCTGTCAAGTTTTCGCCCCCACTCGCCTCCGTGATGGCCCGGACGGGAGGAGAAGCGTCCGACCGGCGCTAGACGTTAGCCACCGCCGCGGTGAACGGCGGCGAATTCGCTTCGGGTTGTGGGCGGAAGTTGGGTACAACAGCCACCACGCGCCGCCGCGGTCGGCCGTACCGACAGCTGACGAGGTTCAGCGGTAGATTCGGTCTCGCGCCTCGTCAAGTACGCACTGCCAGCACACGCGTTGGCCCCTGCCAGCGCCCCAGGCGAACGGCTGGCCGACTTCAATGATCGATCCGCACGAGAAACATGGGCCAGCTCTTAAAGCGACTTCTGAGGCTCTGTACTTGGCAGCTATGGACACTCGCTTTTCGTGCTCGGGGTCACAGCCCTGGCCGGGCGACGAGCCGGTGAAATTAATGAGCACGAAACGGCGGGGCGGCAAGCCGACTGCGATGAGCAGCTCGGCTTTGTGCTGTACGAGCTCTTGGCGAAGGCCGTCCGGTAGCCGCGCGCCCGTGCCGCGAATGATCAGACGGTCGCCCTCGCGAACCAGCTCGGCGCCATGCGCCCGCACCTCGTCGATCAGCTCGCGGGCGGTCATGTTCGCCTCCCGCTGGGACCGTTGCAGTGTTGCACCTGGAAGGGACCCCCTATGTTTTGTTTTGCTTTTTCGGCCAGAAGACCGTTGCAGCGTTGCAGTGCAACACCCCTGATTCGCCGTTAGCGGGCTGTTCGCAGGCCCTCATACTTCGTCCTCCCACGGCGTTCCCTGGTCGGCGCCAGGTACGAAGGCGGCACCTTGCGGGCCCTCAATGTGGGTCCCAGACCCGGGATGCACGTTGTAGAAAACTATTTCCTCTTCCTTCGCCGCCTCGGTGCAACGGTCCTCCGCCGGGCAGTCCGGCCCCGTCTGGGACGCCTCGCCGGCCGGCTGCCCTGCAACGCTGCAACAGTCGGTGCCCCGGTCACCCGCCTCGGATGCCCCGGCCGCAACACCTGCCGTGTGGGTCACGCCGGTCACCGGACTGACCCAAGAGATGGCCTCCCCGAGTGCCTCGGCCAGCCATTCCGGCGTCGGCAGAACGTCCCCAGCCGCGATTTCGTACTTCCCGAGCTTCAACGCAGCCGGCATGCCCTTGGCGGTCTGGGTGTTGTCGACGAGGCCTATTTCGATCGCCGGACGCAGCCAGCGCGAGATGGAGTACTTGGGGCGCCCGGTCGCCTTCACGAGATCTGAATACGAAGCCTGCTCATCCGCCCCGTCGGCAACCTTCGACTCCAGGACGCCGGCCAGCGCCGTGACCAGTTCCAGGGTCTTCTCCGTCAGCCCCTGCACCGCTCGCCGGAACGTGTGCGCGACCAACTCGCGGACCATCAAGTAATCGCTCGGGCTGGCGATGACGCGGCCCAACTCGTCTCGCTCCCGTTGTTCCTGATGGAGCATCGCGCAGGTCTGGACTAGCAGGAGCAGCCGTGCGAAGTCCCGCCGCAACCGCAACGGCCGTGCCGGGAGCTTCTCGGCTAGCACAGCGGCGAAGGGAACGACCACGTGGTGGGCGCCGGCACACTGAAGCCATTCCTGCAGCGTCTGCCACCGTTCCGTTGGCGGTGAGACAAAGCGTCCGGCGACGCGTTCTGCTTCCAGCCGTAGGACGCCGGTCGTCGTCGCCTCGGAGTCGTTCACGAGGATGCTCCACACGCGCGTCTCGTTCTCCGCGTGGCCTTCGGGAGACGTGGTCGTGGTGATGAAGTTCGTAGGCCCCTGCTTCACGATCTCCCGTCCCTTGAGGCCCTCGTCAGTCTTCTCTACCGTCAGGTGCCGGATTTGTCCCTCGCTCATCAGCGTCCTGATGATGTAGTTCAGGAACTCGTTGCCCTGGCCGTGCACTTCGAAGATGACCAACGTCTTATGACTGTAGGACCGCGGGTCATAGATGAGCGCGCGCTCCGACATTGAGGTGAAGTCCAGGTGGCTGGCTTCCGGGAAGAGCTTCGTCGTCGTATGGACAAGGTGGCTCTTCCCTCCTGACGAGTCGCCCTTGACGATCAAGGAGATCGGCTCCTCCCCGTGCTGCGACGTAATCGCCAGGTACACCAGGATGCTGTTCTCGCGCTCGCCTACCACGCCCTGAGCGGCTATCGCTTCTCCTACGTTGAAGAGGAGAGCAGGATCTCTGAGCATCGGCGTAGCAACGAGGGCCAGTTCGCCGATTCGCTCGGCGAGCTCCGTTGCGCGCTTACTGTCGTCCTCCAATGCCGCCTCGAAAGCCCGCTCCGTAGCAGCCGAAGTTAGCCGTTTCTGCCGCTCGCGCCAGTCGGCCTGCACGCGGATCGCCAGAGCGACGAGCACGCGTGCCAGGTACTCCCGGCCATCGTCATCGACCTCGGAGAGGGTACGCAGGAACGACTTGCGCGCCTGTCCGTCGGCGAGGTTGACGACCCCAAGGCCAAGCGGGACGCCGCCGCGGAGCACCGCAACTTGCCAACGTGAGCGGGCCGGTTTCAGGTCGATCTGATACTCGCTCCCACCGTACGTGAGCCCTTCCACCGTGTACTGGGCCTTGTACGAAGAAAGGACGCCGGATGTACCATCCGGCTGCGCATCGATTTGGAGGCCGTCCGGCAACGGGCGGCCGCCGTCGTCTTCGCTCATGGTCGCGCCCCCTTCTTCTGCCGGGCAATGGCTGCTTTGCGAGACAGATTGATGAAGTGAGCCTTGCGCGCACGAGCGAGCCGCTTCTCACGCTCCGCGTCGGGCAGCAGACCATTGGGGTCAACTTCGGCTAGGAGCTTAGCTTCGAGCCGGGTGCGTGCCACCAGGCGCCCCGGCGCGCTCGTGACTCTGGGGTCGCGAAGCGCGGCCAGACGGAGACCGCCGATGCGGCCGATTCGACTGAGATGGTCGCGACGATCGAATGTGGTGGTGGATGACGACGATGAGGACGGGTCGAGCAAGGGACACCTTCAAGATGCCCTCGCTCGAGAAGCTGAGGAAGTAGGTCCCCGGGTCGGCCGGGGTGCTATTCAATTGCCCCGACATTGTACCACGCCATGGCATGGCGGATGGGTCGCCATGACGTTTCCCTAGTCCGGATTGAGTGGCACGACGATCCCTCGCTCTGTCTGATCGTGCGCAAGGCGCGGCTCGGTCAGTCGAACTCTGACACTGCCGTGCCCGCCGTGGTCGCGAGGGCAGACGATGACCGCACCCGGTTCGATATGCGCCCCAAGGGATACCGTGGCCTCCGGCGGTCCCAGCAGGATGGTTTCTGCGAGCCCGCGCAGTTGGGCCGGCCCGGCTCTCAGTGCCCGACGCAGGTTCCTCGCCGCCCCATCAGCCCATGCGCCTACGCGGTCGCGGTAGCGAAGGGACTGGTGCCAGTCCCCGTCCCGCGCCTGGATGAAGCCAACGGGGACGTTAAACTCATCCTGTCGGAACTCCCCCGGCGCGCCGTTGGTCCAGTGCCAGGCGAGCCGCAGCGCCCGAGAGCGGCGACAGGCCGGGCAGACGCCCCACCTACCTCCCCTCTCGTTCGCCTCCTCCCATCGAATCGCAGACGGGTCCCTTACGCTCATAGCCCGCGCCTTGCGCTGAACTGATCGTGGGCGTCCCTCGAGCGAGCTGAGCTTGCGCTGGCACCGTATCGGTCGACCATCGTGCGCGAGCGCCAACCCGCCAACCGCATCAGGTCACCCTCGCTGCCACCGTTGCGCAGGTAAAGGTGACTCATGGTGTGCCTGAACTTGTGCGGATTGATCGGTGGAATTCCCGCCTCCTCACAGCGGCGCTGGACAGTCCGATAGATTCCGCTGGCGAGCAGCCGTCCGCGCTTCCCCACCCAGAGGGCATCATCGTCGGCGTGTGGATGGCGGGACCGGACCAGCAGGTAGCGCTGGATGTCGCTGCGGGTCTCCTTCACGAACCGGACCAGCCGCGGGCGGCGGCCCTTGCCCTGCATCACTCGCAACTCACGCTCGCCGAGGTCGATGTCGTCGAGGTTGATTCCCGCCATTTCGGAGATCCGGAG
>JBGPOS010000067.1:0-21315 GCA_041488155.1 Tepidiformaceae bacterium | reverse complement strand
GGCGGCGCCCGCGCCCGCCTCGACCCGGTCGCAGAGCGCACGGAGCAAGGTCAGCTCCCGTTCGCGCCCGACAAGATTCGACCGGCGCAACGCCGTTCCCGTAGAGACCTGTTCGCCTTCGACGAGCCGCACGGGCACGGGGCGGGCCTTACCCTTCACGGTCAGGGGAGGCAGCTCGCGGGTGACGAATGCGGGACCCGCCTCGTCGGCGAGCTGCTCGGAGATGAGGATCCCGCCCGGCGAGGCGTTCGCCATGAGGCGCGCGCTGAGGTTGACGGCATCGCCGATGACCGTGTACTCGCGGCGATAAGGCGCTCCAACGTCGCCGCAGAACACGTAGCCACTGTTCACGCCTATCCGTTGGACGAGGCCGGGATGCAGCCGGCCCGAATCGTGGGTGAGGGCGAGCGCGAGCCGGAGCGCGCTGGCAGCTGAGTCCTCGCGTGCCACGGGCGCTCCAAAGACAACAATGAACTTGAGGCCGTAGGCGTCGACGTCGTTGCTGACCAGGTAGCCGCCTAATTCTTCGGCGAGCCTGGCGATGATGACGACATACTCCTGCAGGGCAGCGAGGACGGCGGAGGGGGCGCCCGTCTCCAGGAGCTCGTTGGCTCCTCGCAGACTGATGAACACCACGCTGACCTTGCGGTGGTCGCCCTCCTGACCGAGGCAGAGCCCCCATTCTGCGAGGGCTGCGGGGAATGCCGCCCCGGCAACGGGTGACTCTTCGGCTCCAAAGTCCGGCGGGGTGACCTTCTTAGCGCGCGGCAGGGAGGCGCGGACGACCAGATGAGCGTCCTGACGGGGCTCCAGGTCAAGAGCGACGTCGAACTGGCCGCGCGTTGCCTCGCTGATCACGACCTCGCCTGCAGAAGCGAGACCCTGGGCGCGAGCGGCCTCGGCGGCAGCCCGGCCAAGCAGAAGATGCTGCATGCGCACGCCCGGGATGCCGGTGACCGCTGACCAGCCCCGGCCGCTGTGCAGCCCGATGCTCATGCGCAGGCGAATGCGGTGTTGCTCCAGCTTGATGGTCGCTAACGCTCGGTTGGCGCGTTGCATCGCCAACGCTGCGGTTAGTGCGCGGTCCGCATGAGCCTGCCCTCGAAAGAGGATGAGGAGGGCGTCGCCGCCGAACTTGAGATTGTCGCCGCCGTGCAGCCGGGCGATGTCGAGCATCCGTTCGAAGTAGTCGTTGATGATGGACGTGAGCCACTCGGCGCCTTCGTTGCCCGCCGTTGCGAGCCGCTCTGAGAGGGGCGTGAAGCCGGAGATATCGGCGAGGAGCAAGGTGCCTTCGACCGGCTCGATCCAGGCCGGCTGGGCGGGGTCGTGGCGGCCCAACGACTCGATGACGAGTCGGGGGACAGCCGCCGCAATCGCGGAGACAGCGGTTGACACTTGGGAGGGATGTGTGACATCCGCCTGGGGGCCGTCGCGGAGGCGTTGCGCCACCATGTGGAGCCATGATACAGGCGGGGTTTAGATGCTGCGGCCCTCGCGCCAGTTGCGAATGTAGTCCGCGTGCTGTGCATCGTGCGTGCTCATGAGGCCTGCTTCGCCGTAGGCGTCCGGGTCCAGTGCGCGCGCCGTCGCTGCACCGATCGCATCGACCAGGCGTTGGCGGGAGTGGCGCAGCTCCCAGAGGATCTGAGCCGGGGAGAGGTTGCGGCGCAGTTCATAGGCCATCGCGTTCAGCTCGTGGTCCTGTTGTTCGGTCATCTTAAGGACGGAGTCGAAGCCTGCGGAGATGCGGATGATCTCGTCGGCGCGCAAGTCGTCCCAGAAGGCGATGTGCGCCAGGTTGTCCTTCACCGACCACCCGTCCAGCGTGATCTCAGTCATCTGGGCCTCGCTGAGACCATCGAGCGAAGCCGTGAGCCGGGAGCGGACCGTTGCGAAGTGACGTAGCAGGCTGTCTCGCGTCTCGGCCACTGACTCTTCCAGGACGAAGTGTGGCGCCGAGGATACACGGCGACAGCCTCGGCTTGCACCTGAGCCGACGCGAGGGGGCCTGTCGCTTTCGAGCGGGCGCAGAGTTCGCGGTCGCCTCGAAGCACGAGCAACTGTCACCCAACCGGCTCGCTACTTCGCGTTTCACTCGGCCGCATGCCGTACCATCAGCGGGTGACCCGCGTCGCCATCGAAACGCTCCTGCGGCAGATGAACGCCGCGTACCGGGACGACCCGTTCCACGCACTGCTTAAGAACCTGGGGAGCGTTCGACCGGCGAGTGGGACATGCGCCCGGCGACATGGAGCGTCGAGGTGTTCGGGTCAGCTCCGGAACTCTCGATCCGCGATGTGGTGGTGCACGTTGCGGGAGCGAAGTTCATGTACGCGGACCGCACATTCGGGGATGCGTCGCTGGAGTGGGCCGACATCAGTCCGCCGGCGGTTGACATGGAGCCGGTGCTCGCGTGGCTGGACGAGGGTCATCGCGTCTTCGCGGAGGGCCTCGCAGCGCTTGAGGACGACGCGGAACTGGCGGCGGCGCGGCCCGCGCCGTGGCGTGCGCCGCTGCGGCGGGAGCAACTCATCGGGATCGTCATCAACCACGACCTCTATCATTCGGGCGAAATCAACCGGCAGCGAGGCCTGATCCGGGGCGCGGAGGGCTGGGAGCGAAGCACGGCGACGAGGTAGTCCACGGGGGAGGCGTCCGCAGGGCGTCCCCGGCGCCCCAGCCAGCGAAATGGGGTTCATTTTCGGCATTTCGGCCATTACCCTTACGGCAAGTCTCTACCGGAGGAAGCGCTATGGCCTACGAGATCGAAGTTCGCCACCTCGCGCGCCAGGACGTGGCGATGGTCCGCTACACGAGCGCCCCGAGCGAAGTCGGCGCCGGGCTGGGCGCAGCGTACGGCGACATCGGCGCCTACCTGCATAATTCCGGACTCGAACACGACGCCGCGACGGTCTACATGCGCGTGCGGCCGGCCGGGGCGAATCGCGAGGTTGAAGCCGGCTTCACGGTCGCGGGCCCGGTCGAAGGAGCGGGCCGCGTTCGTCCGGGTTCGCTGCCCGAATGCGAGGCTGCGGTCGTGACCCACATTGGCCCCTACTCCACACTCCCTGCCGTGTACTCGGCAATCCAGGCGTGGCTTACGGCCAACGGCCGCGAATCCGCTGACTACCCCTGGGAGGCCTATCTCACCGACCCCCAGACCACGCCTCAGGAAGAGAGCCGCACCGAGGTGATCTGGCCTATCCGCTCTGGTTCGCGGTGAACCGCTAGCGGCCTCGCGGTGCGGCGACCGCTATCGCCGTGGCATCTCCCATGGCGCCTGGGGAAGGGCGTGTCCGGTCTCGATGAATGACTTGAGGTTGGACAGCACCGCCGCCCATCCCGCCGCGGCCTGTTCCCGTTCGGCTTCGTCCGCTAGGTTCTCGTGCATGACGGTGAGCCGGACTATCCCTCCATAGGTTTCGATGTCGAAGGTGACCCGTTCCGGGTCGCCCGCGGGCTCCGCCCCGGGCGCAGACCAGGTGGTCACGAGTCGTGTGGGAGGCGAGCTTTCCAGCACGGTTCCGACGACATCGGCTGTCCGCGTACCGTCGGTGCGCTGGTGTTCCCAGCGCGAGCCAACCTGCCAGTCCGAGACGTTGCTGTGGCCCCAGTACGCGGCCGAGAGGGCGGAGTCGGTCAGGGCGAGCCAGACCTTCTCCGGGGTGCTTTCGATGTAAGTGACGTAGACGAATGTGGGCCTGTCAGTCATCTTTTCCTCTGCTCGTCGTTTCAATGTGCTGAGCGCTCGGAGACGGGGCCGTTCGAACTTATCGATCCACCGTTCCTGAATCTCGTGGAGGGGGACGGGATTGAGGTAGTGGAGCCTCTCGCGCCCCCGCCAAACTGTGCTAACCAGGTTGGCGGCCTGGAGGACATCGAGGTGGGCCGTCGCCGATTGACGCGCCATACCAAGACCCTCGCAGAGCTCTCCGAGCGTCTGGCCGTTGAGCCTGTGAAGCCTGTCCAACAGGGAGCGGCGAGTCTCGTTGGCGAGCGCTTTGAAAACTTCGTCCTCCTCTGAAGGCATAGCCCAATTATGCAGGGAAATAGCTGCATGTCAAGCCTCCGAACGACCTCCTGGAACACCGCGCGGGCCTACCGGTTCCCAGGGCTGCGACCGCCTCACCCGGAGAAGAGGGTGCCGTCGTCAGGCCGGCGAGGTGCTCCCGTGTTGGAAGAACCTGCGGACCGTCGATGCGGCACGGTCTGCGTCGTCCATCCACACGGCGTGGCCGGCGCCTGGCATGAGTTCGAGTTCGGCGTTGGGAAGGTGCTTGACGAACTGCCGGGCGGTGTCCGCGCCGCCGAAGGGATCTTCCTCGCCCCAGAGAAAGTGGACCGGTGTGTGGATCCTGGTCAGCAGACTCTCGGGCAACAGGATGCTCCGGTTCATTCCCCGTAGTGGAGAGAGCAGGCGAGGGCCCGCTTTGAGCTCGTTGCGCATCGTGTCGGTGTCCCGCAGTAAGGCCAGGAACCAGTCCAACCCCTCTTGAGAAATGCGGCCCGCTTCGAGGGCCTGGCGCAGCCCGATGCCTCGTAAGATCGCCCGCACCGCTCGCGGGTTGGGTGGGACCGCGCCGAGCAGCCGGCCGGCCAACGGCACGCTGGCCAGCCGCATCACCAGCGGCATCCGGGCGATCGGCGCCCCAACGGGCCAGCCGAACTCGACCATGCGGCCGATGCGGTCGGGGTGGGCTGCTGCCGTGCGCAGAGCGATGTAGCCACCGAACGACGTGCCAACCACGTCGGCGCGGGCGAGACCCAATGCGTCGAGCACGTCGACGACGAGCGCGTCGGCGAACGCACCCAGCCCCTCCACGTCATCGAACCGGGTCGCGAGGGGATCGCTCAGGCCGCATCCCGGCCGGTCCAGTACCACGCAGCGGAACCCGTCGAGCCGGGCGACCAACGGCGCCCAACTCGCACCGCTGATGGAGCCCCCGTGCACGAACACCACCGCTGGACCTTCGCCCATCTCCTGGGCCCTGATCGTCGCGCCGAGGCGGTCGAGATGCAGCCGCTGCTCGGTCGGGTTGACCCCGAGCGACTGCCAGAGCCGCCGCTCTGCCTCGCGGTAGCGAAGCTCGTTCATCGCTAACTCCTCGCCTCAGGCACACCGCCGTGATTTTTGACGACTCGCCCACCGGCGGCTACCGTTCGCGCACCATAACATCGCCGGGCAGTGACGCTCGCTCGGGGGAGGTGGGCTGCGTGGACATCAACCGCGAAACGCTCCTTGACATCCATCGCCGGATGGTGCGTATCCGGGTATTCGAAGAAGAAGCCGGCAAGCTGATGGAGTCTGGCAAGATCCCGGGGGCGCTCCACCTTTATGTCGGCGAGGAGGCGGTTGCCGCGGGGGTGATGGTGAACCTGAGCGACCAGGACAAGATCACGAGCACCCACCGCGGCCACGGGCACCTGGTGGCAAAGGGCGGAGACCTGAAGAAGATGTACGCCGAACTGTTCGGGCGAGCGACCGGCTACTGCAAGGGCAAAGGCGGGAGCATGCACATCTCAGACCTCGACCTCGGGATGCTTGGCGCGAACGGCATCGTCGGCGCGGGCCCGGTGATCGCCATCGGCGCCGCCTTTTCGGACAAGTACCGTCACACCGACAACGTCACCTGCTGCTTCTTCGGGGACGGCGCCAGCAACGAGGGCACCTTCCACGAGGCGGCGAACATGGCGGCGCTCTATAAGCTGCCCGTGGTCTTCGTCTGTGAGAACAACGGCTTCGGCGAATTCACCCGGCAGGAGCGGCACCAGGCGGTGCACGACATTGCAGACCGCGCGGCCGGCTATGGCATGCCCGGCGTCGTGGTCGATGGAATGGACGCCGTCGCCGTCTACGAGGCGGCCGCGGAGGCGATCGCGCGAGCCCGCCGCGGAGCAGGTCCCACCTTGCTCGAATGCAAGACCTACCGCTACTTCGATCACGTCGGAGTGCGCGGGATGGGCGTGGTTTACAGGGAAGACAGCGAAGTCCTGGAGTGGCGCAAACGCGACCCAATCGCGCTCATGGAGGCGGCGCTCGCTGAACAGGGGATCCTCTCCGCGGAGCAGGCCACGGCGTTCCGCGACTCAACGCTCGCGGAGGTGCGAGAGGCGATCACCTTCGCGGAGGAAAGCCCGTTCCCGTCGCCAGATGCATTGCTCGAAGACATCTACACCCTGGCTGGCAGCGAGACATGACCACGTCAGAAGCACCCGCGGCCCGGCAACTCTCCTACGTCGCAGCCGTGGGCGAGGCATTCGCCCAGCTGATGCGGGAAGACCAACGGGTGTTCATCGCCGGCGAGGACGTCTCGCTGTACGGCAGCGTCTTCGGCGTGACTCGGGGGCTGCTAGCCGAATTCGGGCCCGAGCGGGTGCTGGACACGCCGATTTCGGAATCCGGGATCATGGGGCTGGGGCTCGGGGCCGCCGCGACCGGGCTGCGGCCGATCATCGACATCATGTTCATGGACTTCCTCGGCGTCTGCATGGACGAGGTTGTGAACCAGGTGGCGAAGATGAAGTACATGTTCGGCGGGAAGGCACGCCTCCCGCTGACGATTCACACGATGGCCGGGGCCGGGGCGAACATGGCCGCCCAGCACAGCCAAAGCCTCGAGGCGTGGTTCTGTCATGTGCCCGGCCTCAAGGTCGTGATGCCTTCCGGCCCGTACGAGGCGAAGGGCCTGATGGTCGCCGCC
Organism: Tepidiformaceae bacterium; assembly: GCA_041488155.1. Taxonomy (GTDB): domain Bacteria; phylum Chloroflexota; class Dehalococcoidia; order Tepidiformales; family Tepidiformaceae; genus JBGPOS01. Next base: position 14,611 of record JBGPOS010000067.1, on the reverse strand, counting down.
GTACACGACGACAATCCTGTGCTGGTCATTAATACGAAGACGTTGCTGGGAATGCGGGCGGCAGTTCCGGAGGAGCTCTACGAGATCCCGCTGGGGCAGGCGCACATCGTGCGCCCGGGGACGAACTTCACGATCGTGGCAATCGGGCGCATGGTGGGCGAGAGTCTGAAGGCGGCCGAGATGCTTGCTGCCGACGGCCTGGACGTCGAAGTCATCGACCCGCGGACGCTTCAGCCGTTCGACACCGAAACCGTCGTCGGGTCCGTCCGCAGGACGCACCGAGCGTTAATAGCGCACGAGGCGGTGCGCTTCGGGGGGATTGGGGCGGAGTTCGCGGCGCAGATCCAGGAGGAGGCGTTCGACTACCTCGACGCACCTGTGGGACGAGTAGGCGCGCCGTTTTCGCCGGTGCCCTTCAGCCCGGTGCTCGAGAAGGAATATGTCCCGAACGCCGAGCGGATCGCCGCCGAGGTGCGCCGGATCCTCGGCAAGCAGGTCTAGGATGCGAGGACTGGTCGGCATCGTAGCGAACCCGGCCTCCGGGAAGGACATTCGGCGGCTGGTCGCGCACGCGTCCGTATTCGACAACCGTGAAAAACGCAGCATCGTGAGGCGGGCCATCCTCGGGGCGACGGCGGCAGGGGTAGACCGGTTCGTCTACCTGCCGGACTCGCATGGCATCGTAGAGTCGGCGCTGGATGACCTCGAAGCCGACGCGGACTTCGAGCCGTTGGAGTCGCCGGGCACGGCGAGCGCGCTGGACACGATCCGCGTAGCGCGCCAGATGCGGGACCGCGAGGTCGATGCCGTAATCACTCTGGGTGGTGATGGCACCAACCGCGCATTTGCGCTGGGTTGGCGCGACGCGCCGCTGGTCGCTGTGTCGACCGGCACGAACAACGTCTTCCCGAGCATGGTCGAGGGGACCATCGCTGGCGCCGCCGCGGGCCTCGTCGCTTCCCGGCAGATAGGGATCGAAGAAGCCAGCCGGCGCGTGAAAGTCGTGCACGTCGAGGTCGAAGGCGAACGAGACGACCTGGCCCTGATCGACGCCGTCCTCCTCGACGAAACATTTGTCGGCGCCAGGGCGATGTGGGACGTGCACCGGGTGCGCACGCTTGTGCTCACCCGCGCTGATCCGGCCGTCGTGGGAATGTCGGCGATTGGCGGGCTGCTTCATCCCGTCCCCGACTCGGTGGAGGGAGGACTGCTCGTCGAGATCGGCGGCGGCGCGATTAGGGTCGTTGCCCCAATAGCGCCCGGTCTGTTCCTGCCGGTGGACGTGCGGTCGGTCCGGCCGCTGGCGCTCGACGAAACGGTTGAAGTCACGGGCCCCGGCGTGCTCGCGCTCGACGGTGAACGAGAGCGCCGGCTGACAAGCGGCCAGAGGGTGCGGCTCGCAGTCCGGCGGGACGGGCCGCGCCTGATCGACGTCGCGCAGACGCTGAGGCTGGCTGCCTGCCGCGGCCTGTTCCGCCTCAGGCCAACGAGTGAGGCCGCCGATGGCGACTGAGATCCTCCTCGTGAAGGCCGGGATGACGATGACGGAGGGGACGGTGGCCGAGTGGTACGTGCTCGACGGCGGCCACGTGGAAGTGGGCCAGCCCCTCTACCGCATGGAGACCGAAAAGATCGAGCTCGAAGTCGAGGCCGAAGCTTCGGGCACGGTGCGGCACGCCGTATCCGCAGAGACGACGACGGAGCCTGGCGCGCTCATTGGCTACATCCTCGCGCCCGGCGAGGCGCCGCCCGCGCTGGACCTGGCCCGAACGCTGGCCGTCGCGGCCACTGGGCCGGGCACAGGCCGCCTGTCCGGAGCTACGAACCCGGCGGCTCTCCTTGAGGGCGGGCGGCTACCTTCGTCGCCGATCGCCCGGCGGCTGGCGAGAGAGGGTGGGGTCCACCTCGCGGCCGTGCGTGGGAGCGGGCCGCAGGGCCGGATTACCGAGGCAGACATCCTCGCGTCGAAGGCGGCGTCCGTTCGGGAGCAGGCGATGGAGGGTCGAGACGGCGCCGGGCCTTATCGCGAGGTGGCGGCATCGCCGCTTGCGCGGAGGCTTGCCGAGCAGTTGGGCGTCGACCTCGCGACGGTAACCGGCACCGGTCCGGGCGGGCGAGTCACAAAGGAAGACGTTGACGAGGCGGCCGCGCACAAGCCTGCAGCCGCATCGGTCCGCGCCGCGCCGGGCACGGTTGTCGAGGGCGGGCGCCACCAACCCGGTGAGCGGATCCCGCTGAGGGGTATGCGGAAGGTCATCGCCCAGCGGATGCACGCCAGCCTCCAGGAGACGGCGCAACTAACGATGGGGATGGACGTGGCGATGGACGAGGCCGTGAAGCTGCGCGACCAGCTCGTCGCCGAGTGGGCGCCCGAAGGCATCCGGCCCTCGTACACCGACCTCGTCATCAAAGCAGTGGGGAAGGCGCTCCGGCTCCATCCGCTCCTCAACGCGACGGTCCACGAGACCGATATCGAGATCCTCGAGGGAATCCACATCGGCATGGCCGTCGCGTTGACCGACGGACTGGTGGTGCCGGTCATCCGCGATGCCGACCGTTTGGCGCTGAAGGAGATAGCCGCCGAGTCAAGGCGCATGGCGGAGGCCGCACGGTCCGGCAAGCTCGGGCTCGACGAGATGGCCGGCGGGACGTTCTCTGTGACGGCGCTCGGGATGTCGGGCGTTGACTTTTTCACGCCGATCGTCAATCCGCCCAACGTCGCGATTCTTGGCGTCGGCCGCATCCACGACGCGGTGGGCTGGGAGGGCGATCGGCCGGTGAAACGCCAGATCATGACGCTAAGTCTCACCATCGACCACCGGGCGGTGGACGGCGCGCCCGGTGCGGCTTTTCTCGGCACAGTGCGCGAATTACTCGAAGCGCCGTACCGGCTGCTAGTCTGATGTCCGACTTCGATGTCCTGGCGATCGGCGGCGGGCCTGCCGGCTATGCGGCGGCGCTCAGGGCAGCCGAGCTCGGCGCCAGGGTGGCCCTGGTTGAAGCGGAACAGCCCGGCGGCGCTTGCGTACATCACGCCTGCGTCCCGACGGAGATCCTCCTCGACGCCGCCCTGAAGTACGTGGAGGCGCGGGAGCTGGGCGTGCTCGGCGTCTTCGAGGCGGGGGAGCAGTTCAATTTCGCGCGGGCATCGGCGCGTATGGGCGCCCTGACCAGACAAGTGGCGGACGGAGTCCGCGCCGCGCTCCGGATGCGCGGCGTCGCGTTGATCGAAGGTCGAGCCACCTTCCTGTCCCCCGGGGCCGTCTCTGTCATGACCGCGGGCGGGACCGAGGAGGTCTCCGCAGAAGCGTTCGTGATTGCCACAGGGACTCGCTGGGACCCCCCGACATTCGTTGGCGTACCGCCGGAGCGGGTGCTCACCGCCGACGGCGTCCAGGCGCTTGTCGTCGCGCCGAAGTCAGCGCTGGTACTGGCTGGCGGACCGTGCGAGGTGGACTTCGGGCTGGAGTACGCGACTCTCCTGGCGATCGCCGGGAGCGAGGTTACCGTCGCCACCAGGAACCCACGGCTGCTGCCGGCGCTCGACGCGACCCTGGCGGGGGCCGCGAGGATGACGCTCACGGACCTGGGCATTCGGGTCATCGAAGGGATGACTGACTTCGGGGCCGCCGGGGCTGTCGTCAGCATCCAGCACGAGGGGGGCGAGTCCGCCGTGCCTGCCGAGAACGTGGTCGTTGCCGACGTGCGGCGGGCGTACTTCGAATCCCTGAACCTGGCCGCTGCCGGGGTGACGGCGGAGGATCGGATCCCCGTCGACCGTTGCTGTCGCACGAACGTCGCGCACATCTTTGCGGCCGGAGATGTCACGGGCGGGATGATGCTCTCGAGCGCGGCGACTCACATGGGCGTCGTAGCCGGGACAAACGCGACCGGCGCAGAAGCCGCAACTCGCCTGACGGCCGTACCGCGGGTGCTTCACGGAGTCCCCGAAATCGCCTGGGCTGGCATGAGCGAGGAGGCCGCTCGTGCCAGCGGGTATGACGTGGTCAGCGGGGTCTTCGACCTCGCATTCAACGTCAGGTCTATCGCTCTGGGTGCGCGCAAGGGCGTTGTGAAGGTGGTCTCGGACCGAGTGCTGGGCGAGATCCTCGGAGTGCATGCAGTTGGGCCGGGCGCCGGAGAGATGGTGTCCGTCGCCGGCGCCCTGATGCAGTCCGAGGCCACGATCCACGACCTCGCGGGCATGGTGGCGTGGCACCCGTCCATGACCGAGGGCCTGATCGAGGCTGCAAGGCGGGCCTTGGCGTAGCCGCCGCCAATTCGCAGGCAACCTGCGCCCTCGGGGCGACACTAAGGAAGGAGACACCGCAGATGCGCATCGGGGTGGCCGGCATCGGCCGAATCGGGACCATGCACTCAACCAACCTCGCGTCGCTTGAGAACGTGGACGAGGTCCTGCTCTTCGACCCGGTGCCTGGCCGGGCAGCCCAGCTCGCAGGGCGGCTCGGGGCGAGAACCGGCCAGGTGGAAACCCTGGAAGCACTGCTCGCGCGCAGCGACGCCATCCTGATCGCGACTCCAACCAACACTCACCCGGAGCTGGTGCGGCGGTGCCTTAGGGCGAAGGTGCCAGTCCTGTGCGAGAAGCCGATCGCCACCGACCTGGCCGAAATGTCGGCTCTGATCGACGAGATTGAGGGCTCCGGCGTCGAGGTCGTCGTCGGGTTTCAGCGACGCTTCGACCCGGCCACCGTCGAGTTGTATCGCAGGATTCGCGCGGGTGAGGCCGGCGTGATTTACCTTGTGCGGTCCATCGGCCACGATGCCCAACCGCCAGACTTCGGCTATCTGCCCACGTCGGGCGGCATCTTTCGCGACCTCCTCATCCACGACCTGGACGCGGTGCCGTGGCTTGTCGGCGATTCTGTGGTGGAGGTCTATGCCTCGGGATCGGTGCTCGTTGACCAGGCGTTCGCAGACGCCGATGACGTGGACAACGCCGCGGTGCTACTAAGGTTCGCTGGCGGCGCGCACGCCACCCTCGCCGGCGGGCGGCACAATCCGCGGGGCTACGACTGCCGTATCGAGGTGTTCGGCAGCAAGGACTCCCTGACGGTCGGACTGGACCCCCGGTCGCCGCTTCTGTCACTCGAACCCGGCAGCCCGCTGGGCGTCGAGCCCGCGTACCCAGGCTTCCCGGAGCGGTTTCGCCGGGCCTACCTGAACGAGCTCGCCGTGTTCGTCGACGTAGTCGCCGGGCGAGCAGCCAACCCGTCCCCAGCCAGGGACAGCCTGGTCAGCCTCCGATTGGCCGAAGCGTGCGAGACTTCGCGGCGCTCGGGCTCTCCTGTTCGTCTCGATGCATAGCAGACCGCATTTTCGAGGCGAGCCGCTCGTCGCCACCTCCTCCGAGGGCGAGCGGTCCGCGGCCTGACCAAACCGTGCCTCTCTGCTCTGACTCTCCCGTATGATGCGAGGCGAGTGAAGCTGGTGGAGGTGCCGGTGCAGCGCGACGGGATTTCGAAGCTGCTGATCGCCAACCGCGGCGAGATCGCCATCAGGATCGCGCACGCGGCCGCCGAGCTCGACATCCCCTCGGTGGCGGTCTTCGCGGAGGACGACCGGATGTGCCTGCATGTTCGCAAGTGCGACGAGGCCGTCCCGCTGCGTGGCTCCGGACCGGCAGCCTATCTCGACGGCGGACAGATCGTCGCGCTTGCAAAGGAGCATGGCTGCGACGCAATCCATCCCGGTTACGGGTTCCTGAGCGAGAACGCGTCCTTCGCACGCCTGTGCGCCGAGCAGGGGGTGCGTTTCGTCGGGCCGGAACCGCAGGCGCTCGAGATCTTCGGCGACAAGGTGGCGGCCAGGGCGCTGGCACAACGGGCTGGCGTCCCGGTGGTCCCCGGCAGCCCGACGTTGGCGGCTGCTGCCGACGCGGAGAGCTTCTTCGCAGCGCTGCCGGCCGGGGCGGCGATGGTTATCAAGGCGGTCGCCGGGGGTGGCGGACGGGGAATGCGCGTCGTCCGCGCTGCGGAAGAGATCCCGGAGGCGTTTCAGCGTTGCCAGTCGGAGGCGCGGTCAGCCTTCGGGATCGCGAACGTCTACGCAGAGCAGTTCGTTCCCCGGGCGCGTCACGTCGAGGTCCAGGTGCTCGGCGACGCGACGGGCGCGGTGACGCATCTCTGGGAACGGGGTTGCAGCCTCCAGCGGCGCCACCAGAAGCTCGTTGAGATTGCGCCCGCGCCCGGCCTCGACCCGCAGATCCGCGTGCAACTCCTGGACGCCGCCGTGCGCATCGCTCGCGAGGCGGGCTACACGAACGCCGGTACGATCGAGTTCCTCGTCCCCTCCGATGGCGAGCGCGCAGCCCCTGGTTTCTTCTTCATGGAAGCCAACGCCCGCCTGCAGGTCGAGCATACCGTGACCGAGGAGGTGACCGGGCTCGACATCGTGGTGGCACAGTTGCAGCTCGCCGGGGGCTTGACGCTCGCCGAACTTGGGCTGGGGCAGGCCGACGTCCCCGCCCCGCGCGGCTATGCCATTCAGGCTCGGGTCAATGCCGAGACGATGGGACCGGATGGGAGCCCGAGGCCCTCCAGTGGAACCCTGGTGACGTTCGAGGTGCCCTCTGGCCCTCGCGTGCGAACCGACACCTGTGGTTACGCCGGCTACACGCCCGGCATCCGGTTCGATTCGCTCCTGGCGAAGGTGATCGCGTGGAGTCCATCCAACGACTTCGGTGCGGCGGTCAACCACGCCTACCGGGCGCTCTGCGAGATGCGCATCGACGGGGTGCAGACGAACCTGCCGCTCCTCCAGGCGCTCCTCGCCCACCCGGAGGTAACCTCAGGAAGGCTCTACACCACCTTCGTCGACGATCATCTCGCGGAGCTCGCCGAGAGCACGGCCGCCACCCATCCGCGCCGCTTTTTCGAAGCTGCGGGCGTGGCGCCGCCGACGTCGCCGCCTCGCGCGGGAGCGCGCGTCGACGCGACAGATCCCCTGGCTGTCCTGGACTTCGGGAAGCAAGCGTCGCAGCCTTCGCCGGCGGCCCCGAACCAGGCGGAGATGGCCGCAAGCGGATTCACCGCAGTCCTCGCGCCCATCCAGGGGACGGTGGTCAGCGTCGCTGCCGGCGCCGGAGACGAGGTCCGCAAGGGCCAGGCGCTGCTCGTGATGGAGGCGATGAAGATGGAACACGTCATCCGTGCCTCGTGCAGCGGGGCCCTGCGCCAACTGAACGTGGCGGAGGGCGACACGATCTACGAGGGTCACCCCCTCGCGTACATCGAAGAGCACGAGGTGGAAGCGGGCGCGGGTGAAGAAGAGACCGCCATGGACCTCGCGTACATCCGCCCCGACCTCGCGGAGGTGATCGAGCGCCAGGCGGCGGCGCTCGACGCCGCCCGGCCCGACGCAATAGGGCGGCGGCGGAAGACCGGCCAGCGCACGGCGCGGGAGAACATCGACGACCTCTGCGACCCCGGCACGTTCGTCGAGCATGGCAGCCTTGTACTGACGCCGGGAACTGGCCTCCCGATGGAAGAGGTGATTGGCAAGTTCCCGGGCGACGGCATGGTCACCGGGATCGGCTCGGTGAACCAGGCGCTGTTCGGTCCCGACCGGTCGCGCTGCGTCGTGCTCTCTTACGACTACACCGTGCTCGCCGGGACGCAGGGCGCGGTCAACCATCCGAAGACGGACCGTATGCTCGAGCTGGCGGAAAACTGGCAACTCCCCGTCCTCTTCTTCACCGAGGGTGGCGGCGGGCGCGCGGGCACGGGCGGGCGGCGCCAGGGCGGGCAGGCGGTCGGGGGCGACAGTTGGGCGGGGCGCCCGCTGGACACTCCGACCTTCGCAACGATGGGCCGCCTGAGCGGGCGCGTGCCGCTCGTCGGGATTAACTCGGGGCGCTGCTTCGCTGGCAACGCCGCACTCCTCGGCTGCTGCGACGTCATCATCGCGACCGCGAATTCGAACATCGGCATGGGAGGCCCCGCGATGATCGAGGGCGGCGGGCTCGGCGTGTTCGCCCCGGAAGAAGTCGGGCCGATGGACGTCCAGGTCCCTGACGGCGTGGTCGACATCGCTGTGGCAGACGAGGCGGAGGCGGTGCACGTGGCGAGGCAGTACGTCTCTTACTTCCAGGGGCCGATCGCCGAATGGGAGGTCGCCGACCAACGCGTGCTGCGGCACATCGTCCCCGAGGACCGCCTGCGGGTGTACGACGTCCGCGAGGTGATCGACACGCTCTGCGACACCGGCTCTGTGCTCGAGCTGCGCCCCAAGTTCGGGCTCGGCATGGTCACCGCATTCGGCCGGATCGAGGGCCGCCCGATCGGCATCCTCGCGAACAACCCGGTCCACCTCGCCGGCGCGATCGACAGCGACGGGGCCGACAAAGGCGCCCGGTTCATGCAGCTGTGCGACGCCTTCGACATCCCGCTGCTCGTGCTCTGTGACACCCCCGGGATGATGGTCGGCCCTGAGGTCGAGAAGACAGCGCTCGTCCGGCACTGCAGCCGCCTCTTCGTCACCGGCGCGAACCTGACGATCCCGCACTTCACGGTCGTCCTGCGGAAGGCATACGGGCTCGGCGCCCAGGCGATGGCGGGCGGCAGCTTCAAGGAGCCGTTCTTCGCGATGGCGTGGCCGACGGGCGAGTTCGGAGGCATGGGGCTCGAAGGCCAGGTGAAGCTCGGGTTCCGCAACGAGCTCGCCGCCATTGAGGGCCCCGCGCAGCGGCTCGAGCGGTTCAAGGACCTGGTCGCGCGAGCCTACGAGCGGGGCAAGGCGCTCAGCTATGGCGTCTCGTTCGGTGTCGACGACGTCATCGACCCGGCCGACACGCGCTCCCGGATTCTCAACGGCCTGCGATCGATTCCCCCTCTGCCGCCCCGTCGCGAAAAGAAGCGGCGGAACGTCGACACCTGGTAGCCACCGCTCGGGGAGATTGCGATCCGGGCACTCGCAATCTCGGGAAACGGGGCCTGGCGCCGCGAGTTCTGTGACCTGTTGACAGGTCACCAAATAGTTACCTATAGTGCCCGCGTGGACGCAGTCTTCAAAGCTCTCGCCGATCCAACGCGGCGGAGCCTGCTCGACGAGCTCTTCCGCGAAGACGGGCAGACGTTGAGGGCCCTCGTGGGGCGCTGTTCGATGACGCGCATCGGTGTGATGAAGCACCTGAACCAGCTCGAGAGGGCCGGCCTGGTAGTCACCAGGCGGCGAGGCCGCGAGAAGCTCCACTTCCTGAATCCGGTCCCGATCCGCCTCGTCCACGATCGGTGGGTGAGCAAGTACACCGGTCCATGGGCCGCCGCGCTCATCGACCTCAAGAACAAACTGGAGGACAAGACGATGGAGAAAGTGTTCGAGATCTACATCAAGACGACCCCGGAGCGCCTCTGGGAGGCGATCACTAACCCCGAGATGAGACTTAAGTACAACTTTGGCGCGCGCGTCGAGTCCGACTGGTCGCCCGGCTCCCGCTACCAGAGCCTCGCCGGAGAGCCGGAGGGCGCCATCTTAGAGGGGGAGAACATCGAGGTCGATTCGCCGCGCCGGCTAGTGCAGAGCTTCAACGCCCTGTGGGGCGAGGAGGTGAAGCGCGAGGGGACCTCGCGAGTGACCTGGGAGATCGAGCCGATCGGTGATTCATGCCGGCTGATCGTCACCCACGACCAGCTGCGTGAGGGGGCCAATGACGAGCTCTACGGCGGCTGGCCGATGATCCTTTCCGGCCTGAAGACGTTGTTGGAAACCGGGGAAACGCTCACGACGCCGGGCTCGCTGCGCTACGCGCAAAGCGCACCCTGATCTGCGCACAGGGGGCGGCCGCGGGGTCCAGCTTGCTCGGCGCGTCTCCGAGGGCGCGCCTATTGCCTGTCCTTACTTACTGCGGTCATCTGCCAGAGATCGCCGCCCCAGTTGTCGTCGGCACCGGTGTGTTTGCCACTGTAGATCCAGATCTTGTCCTGGAACACGATGGCCACGGGGAGGCGCGGCGCCCAAGGGGCGTGCTCGGCCTGTCGGCTCCAAGTGACGCCGTCGCTGGAGTACCACACGTCGTTCAGGGCATTGGTCGACTGGCCGGTAAAGCCACCGAACACCCAGAGCTTCCCGTCAAAGACCACCTGGGCGGCGCCATGGCGCGGCTGCCACGGGGTCTGGGCCGTGAGCTGAATCCAGTCCCTGCCGTTCGATGAGCTCCACACGTCGGTCCTGCCCTGCCCGCCCGCAACGTATAGCGTGTCGTTGAAGACCAGCACGCCCGGATAATCCCGAGGCGTCCACTGGGCGGCGTCCGTCACCTGGGTCCACGCCAGTCCATCGCCGGACACCCAGACGTCGTTCAGGAAGCCGTCGGTGGAGCGGTCTTGCGCGACGTGGTTGGCGCCGCCGAAGAGCCAGAGTCTATCGTGATAGACCACCATCGTCTGGGCGCCGCGCGTTGGCCAGGCAGCGGTGCCGACTCTTGCCCACGTCAGTCCGTCCGATGACGACCAGATGTCGTGCAAGAAGGTCCGGGCCTGGTAGTCCAGACCGCCATACATCCAGAGCTTGTTCTTGAAGTAAACGATCGCGTGGTAGATCCGCTCGCCCCAGTCCGTCTTGTCGTGCTGCGTCCAGGTGACGCCGTCGGGCGAAGAATAGGTGAGCGTCTGCGCCGTCATCCACAGTTCGCCGTTGAAGGCGAGCCGCGGCGTGAGCGTGAGGGGGAACTTTCCTGGCTGCCACTTTGGGCTGTCAAAGGAGCCGGGGCTGGACGGGAAGCCTCCGCTGCCCAGCGGTAAGATCTTGACCCAGCAGCCGGACGGAGCGGTGGCGCCGGGCGTCGCGCAGGTCGAGTCGGGGGTTGCCGGTGTAGGAGTCGACTTGTCGTCTCCGCCGCACCCGAGGGCAACGGCTAAGAGCCAGGCCAGGAGTGTGGTTAGCGCGATTCGGATTGGCATTGTTATCAGCTCACGGACGTGGCGAACGCGGACCGCTCGTCTTGCCCGACGTTTCCCACGATGCCGTTGACGAAACGGTCGTGCATCGAGTCGAGTGCGCCGGTAAACGTTAACTGCCCCCCGATACACCGCACATGGAAATCTGGTTCCCAGGGCGCTGTTTTGGCTGTGGGCGGCCTCCGCAGGCCGTTTCAACCCTGGGGCGCGCTCAGCTGATGATTCGCTCGGCCACGAGGACAACCCGGCTCTGATACTCTCCCCCGCCACCCGGATAAGGCACAAACGTGCCACCACAACTGATCAGAGTGATGCGCTCGCGGTAGACCTCCAGAGCCGGGAACACAATAGCCTGCATATCGAGGCTCGAGAGCGAGATCACGTCCACCGATTGAACGCTGTAGATGTAGGCCAACCCGTTATCCATGGTGACGATTAGATGATCGCCAATGACCGCATTGGTGAGGTACCAAAAAGGCGCTCGCCCGTAATTGACGTAGTCGACGTGGGCGGCGAAGAGGCTGTTGGTCGCCCTGAAACCGGGATGGCCGAATGCTGGGTACCAGGCTATCGTCGTTGGTCCGCTGGGGTCCTGCAGCACTTCTCTACCTCGTTCACTCGTTGCTACGCGCTGCTCGACCGGATCGTTGCCGTACAGGTGCGCTGATTCGAGATAGAGCGAAACTACCGGACCGCCGTAGATTGGCGGCTCACTAATCGGCGTGGGGGGCGGTTCTTCGCTGCGGGACAATCCCGCAAGAAAAGAGCGGTGATTCCCTGGCGGTTGAGCGCCCGCGGGGCCCTGCACAAGGGCTGCCGCCGAGAGCCCGGCGACCACAACTGCAAGACCGAGGAAGCGAATCACGCTTCGAATGCCGGTGCCTCCATCCGGGACCGCCGTTCGCCCCCAGCGCCCACACAGGTCAGGCACGCCAGATGAGCGCGCTATGCGACGACTTCACCCACCGGTCCCGGAAGAAAGCGTCCCACGCACCTGGTCAAAGATCCAGCACAAGAACTGGCCAAACGGATGGTGACTGGCCCCTTCCGGCGACGTAACCCGTTACTCACGCCGCGGCCACTACGTCGTCACCGTTCGCACTATCTGAATCGCGACACGACCTGCCGACCTCCCCAGCAGGGGCGGTGCGGGGACGCGGCCCCGTCGGACGGGTGGGAAGATGGCGCGTCGCGTTCTGCGTGCAGCGGTTGCCGGTGGCCTGGCTCTGCTCTGTCTCGCAGCCGGAGCGTCGGCCCAACACCCGGCGAATGCCCTGGCGAACTGTTCTGTCAGCGACGCTTCTCTCGACGGGGAAGAACAGGCTCTCCTTGGTCTGATCAACGGCTACCGGGCAGCCAACGGGCTCGGAGCACTCGGACCGGCCGACGACCTCAATCGCGATGCGGCCTGGACGGTGAGCGACCTGGCTGGAAGAACCACCTTCTCACACGTGGATTCGCTTGGGCGCTCGCCCTACGAACGCGCCGTCGATTGCGGACATGCCGGCGGAGCGGGAGAGAACCTGGCCGCGGGTGGGGACTGGGCGACGGCGCAGCAAGCGTTCAACGCCTGGAAGGCTTCACCCGGCCACAATGCGAACCTGCTCGCGAACTACTATCACCAGATCGGCATAGCCCGGCTCTACCGCGCCGGGTCGACCTATGGGTGGTACTGGGCTACCGAGTTCGGGACCAACGTCCAGCCGAGTGCATCCCAGCTTCAGCCGGCCGCTACGCCTGCCCCATCGACAGAACCGGCGGCCGCGACGACCCCGGCGACGCCCGCATCGCCATCGCCCGCCGCGGCCCCTCCATCGACCGCGGCAACGGCCCCTGCTCCCCAGCCGAGAGCAGACGTCCCGGCCTCCGCCGGTGCTCAGGCTCAGGTCAACGTCGTCAGGTGGAGCGGGCCTGACTCATCGCCGGAAGAGGCCTTCGCGGCGACCCTGGACCGAATGGCGGCCGTCTACTCTTACGACGATGTCGCTGGGAGCTGGCAATTGTTCGGCCCTGGCCTCCCAAGCTTCCTCAACACAATGCGCCGCGTATTTGAAGGCGAAACGTACTGGGTGTTGTTGAAGCAGTAAGTCCCGGCTCAGGCCCCCAAGCAGCGCGAGCGTGCTTCGCAACCGACCTGAATGTCGAGTGGTAACCGCCGTCCGATCGACGTTTGCGGGGCTCATTCGTGAGGTCCGGAGGGAGTTGGAAAATGGTCTGAATGGTGTATAGCAGGGCGCTTTTCGATGACAAACCCGTAACAAAGCGGCCCGCCGCCCGTCTTAACAGTGCATAACGTCGCCGGACAGTCGAGCACCGGCCGGCGCATGGCGGGGTGGAGATAGTGAGTCTCGCTGTCTGCGGGTTGGTCCCGCGCCTCCGGGAGCGTAGGCGTCGACCGATGACGCCTGATTCTGCAGCGCCTTGCGTGGCCCGGTGGATTCACCGTTGAACGCACTTTTCCTCGCGCCAGAACGAACCACTCCTGACACCAGACGCAGGCAGGATGCCACCGATGCACGCACTCGGGTCGTTTCGGGTGCCTGCGGAATCCGGTGGGTTCAGCCGACACGAGCTGGCTGCGTATGCCAGCCAACCAGGAACAGACACAAGAGGTGGCGGTCATGACATTGGCACTTTATGGTAAGTCTCAGAAGCACCGGGGAGCCTTGCTCTCTGCGGCGCTCTTGGCCGTTATGGCGGCCACGGTGGGGGCGCTGTTCGTCGCCTCCCTCGCTTTTGCGCACTTCGCGACCTACACAAGCGCGACGCAGTGCAATGGGAGTTGGACGGCAAAAGCCGAGTACGTCCAGGGCGGCACCACAGGCATCGTCGACCGACGCCTGATCGTCATTCACAACGTCGCCATTAACGGCACCGCATACAGCGGCAGTTGGGCGAGCGGATTTACCCCGACCAACCAGAGCTTCGGCAGCGGACCGCAGGGGTCCAACGGTGTCGTGCTCGCCAGCAGCTACGGGGGTTCCGTCAGCGGTGCTTCTATCAATCCTGGGGACTATGTCTGGGTTGGCGCCCAGGGAACCACGGGCACGGTCTTCAACTTCAACCCTGGCCCAGGTTTAGTGAACCTGACGCCAGGTGCGTGGGGCGGCTCACTTGACATGTACACCTGGCCGGCGGGTGCTGGCACTACGCAGTGGGCAAGCAACTCGTCGACCCCTGTTACGCCACCCCCCGCCCCAACCGGATGTGTTGGCAACCCAACGATCGGCAAGGCGGCCGTTGGTTACGCCAGCGGGGTCGCCACCTGGACCGTGACCATCAACAACACCGGCGCCAACACGATCGCCCGCACCCTGGTCATCACCGACACCGGCGCCACCCTCACCGCCGCTTCGCCTTCGAACTGCGGCTCCCTCCCCGATGGCGACGGCACCTTCAACTGCACAGTCGCCGCGAACTCCACCCTCACCCTGACTGTGACCAAGGCCCAGGCCCAGGCCTGCCAGGCCTCCTCCATCTCCAACACCGCCTCCGCCACCTCTGACGGAGTGTCTATCGGTTCAGCGGGGCCGATCTCCATCGACGTCCCGGCCAACCTCTCGCTGTGCGGCTTGCCGACCTTGGCCAAGGTGGCCGTGGGCTACGCCAGTGGTGTCGCCACCTGGACCGTGACCATCAACAACACCGGCGCCAACACCATCGCCCGCACTATCGTTGTCAGCGACACCGGCGCC
>JBGPOS010000066.1:0-21394 GCA_041488155.1 Tepidiformaceae bacterium | reverse complement strand
GTCCCCGTACACTTTGTTCGTCGAAGCGTATATCAGGAGAGCTTCGGGACAGCGCTGCCGCACGGCCTCCAGAAGGTTGAGCGAGCCGACGGCGTTGGCCTCGAAGTCGGCTCTCGGATCGGCAACCGACAGCGTGACGGCGACTTGACCGGCCAGATGCAAGACCACGTCGGGGCGTGAACTCGCGACGATCCTTTCTAGGGCTGCGTGGTCACGGACATCGACGGTCTCGAAATGGAAGGGCCGCTGTTCCTGGGCCCAGCGGAGGTTGTCGGCGACTCCTCGTCGAGAGAGGTTGTCGATCCCGACTACACTCCACCCGCGGTGGCCGAAATGAACGGTCGCGTTCGTTCCAATGAAGCCGGCACTACCGGTGATGAGTATCGTCGGCATAGGACAGACTCTTCCCAACTGGGTGGCGCGATAGTATAGCTGTCCTCGAGTGCCTGTAAGATGCCATTTGTGAGCAGGCGCGTTTCACAAAATGAGCTGATCGTTGTCAAGCTCTAGATGTCAGCCTGGGGCTGAGATCCCTGAACTCTCAGTCGTCATGAGCGTGTACAACGCCGCTCGCTACCTCGACGCGAGCATCGCGAGCATCCTCGCGCAAGAGGGAGTCTCGTTCGAGTTCATCGTCGTCGACGATGGCTCTACGGACGAGTCGTCAGGGATCATTGCTCGTCGCGCTCGGTCCGACGGGCGCCTGCGCTCTATCCGCCAGGCAAACCAAGGGCTCACGCGGGCTCTAGTCCGGGGCTGTCTGGAGGCTCGGGGCCAGCACATCGCGCGCCAAGACGCCGATGACGTCTCCCTGCCGGGGCGGTTGGGTGCGCAGGCCGATCTTCTGCGGAACGAGCCGGGTATTTCCCTGGTGGGGTGCTGGACCCGTTACATTGGCCCGCTGGGCGAGGACTTGGGAACCTGGGAACCTTCCCCCGCCGTCGAGGAGGCCACAGAAGCCTTGCGATGCGGGACCCTCCAGGGGCTCCGTGGTCTCGGGGGTCACGGGACCGCCATGTTCCGACGCAGCGACTACCTGCGGGCCGGGGGCTATCGCGAACAGTTCTATTTTGCCCAGGACTTGGATCTATGGCTCCGACTCACAGAAGCCGGCAAGCTCGGCCTCGTTCCCAAGGTCCTGTACGAGTGGCGCATGAGCCCGGGCTCTATCACTGGGCGCTTCCGGGACCAGCAGGTGCGCACGGCCAGTCTCATCCTCGACTTGGCCCGCATCCGTGCGCAGGGTCACGATGAGTCTGCGCTTATGGCTCAGGCAGCCTTGATTAGGCCCGGCCCAGAGGAGCCCGCTCCGCGAAAGCGCGACCTGGCTGCCGGGCTGTACTTCATTGGCAAGCGACTGCTCGACCGACAAGACCGGCGAGCGGTGGCCTACCTCAGACGCGCAGCCTTCGCGAAGCCATGGGGCATTCGATCGTGGATCGCTCTCCTTGCGGCCACACGGCTCGGCCTGAGGCGAGAACACAAGCCGATGTCCGCATGAGCCCCGGGCCCGGAGAGGTCAGCCGCATATTGGCAGGAAGACTCAGGGCCTCGTGGCATCGGGCCCGAGGTAGCCGCATAGGTGCGCGATCGAGGGTCGATCCGGGGGTGCGGATCGATATGCCCCAGCAGGTGACATTGGGGACGCGAGTCCACCTTGAGCGAGGCGTCTGGCTCAAGATCGTCGATCGTGGCGCCGTGGTCAGTATCGGAGACTCGACCTTCCTTGGCCGGGACACCGAGATCGACGCGAGCGTATCGGTAAGGATCGGTGCCCACGTCCTCGTGGCGCCGCGAGTCTTCATCACCGACCACGTTCACAACACCGCCGCAGGTCGCCTGATTGACACCCAGGGCCTATCGAGCCGGCCGGTGCGGATCGGTGACGACGTCTGGCTTGGGGCCGGGGTCATCGTTCTTCCGGGCGTGTCGATCGGCGAAGGCGCCGTCGTTGGCGCCGGAGCCGTGGTAACAGGGGACGTTCTGGCCAACGCCGTTGTCGCCGGCGTTCCAGCCAGGCTTCTTCGGTACCGCGAGTGAAGGCATGAGGCGCCCGGCATTCGACCCGAGTTGGCCTCCCGAGGTCCAGGAAATCTATCGCAACGATCTGCGGGAGGTCTGGGACCCCTCCCTGGAGCCGCAGATGTATGCGCTCTATCAGAACCAATTGCGCCTCTACAAGGACCTGGCCGATCGTCTTCGCGCTGCCACGGTGTTGGACGTAGGTTGCGCTCAGGGGACCCTCGGCCTACTCATGGCGGAGTCCGGCCGCTCGGTTACAGCCGTAGACATCCGTCCGTCTTTTCTGTCTTACGCGCGCGCGCGCCATGAGCGCGGCGCCATTCGCTTCGTCGAGGCGAACGTCATGGACGGGCCGCCCTTGGGTGAGTTCGATCTCGTCTTCGCCAACCAGATCATCGAGCACCTGGTACATCCAGTCGAGTTCCTCTCCTCGTTGAAGCGGTATGTCAAGACGGCTGGATCGCTGGTTGTGACCACCCCAAACCAGCAATACATTCGCTCCAACCTACCGCGGTACGCGGACCTGGGTGACCCAGCGCAACACGAACATCGGCAGTTTTCGGCGGGAGGGGGCGACCATTTCTTCGCCTACACGGCAGGGGAGCTTCGGCAATTCGTCGAGAGTGCTGGCCTCCAGGTCGCAGACTCCTTCTTCTTCGAATCGCCCTGGATTTCCGGCCACATGAAGGTGAGGTACCTCCACGCTTTTCTGCCGCAGGCAGCCCTTGAGCTTGCCGACAAGCTTACACTGCGGCTCGTCGGGCGCGCGCTCGGGCATCAACTAGCCGTGGTCGCGCGGCGGCAGTAGAAAGGTCCGCTCCCACGCTTCGGTGAACGTTCTGCGCGCGGCGGCCTCGCAGTAGTTCGACTCGGAGAGCGCTCGGGCTCCGGCGGAGAGGGTACTGCGCAGCATCCGATCTCGGAAGACGCGCTCGATGGCGTCCGCCGCCTCCGAGGCCGAAGAGCCGACGAGATAGCCAGTCTCGCCGTCGCGCACGAACTCTTCCGGGCCGCCGCAGCGGGTGGACACGGCGGGGCAGCCCGAGGCCATGGCTTCAAGAGCGGCGATGCAAAGCCCCTCCTGCTTGGAAGGGACGAAGTACACGTCCAGGGACGAAAGGAGGGGCGGCAGCGATTGCCGGTCGAGGTGGGGCTTCACTTCAACCGCCCCAGCCAGGCCAAGGCTGCGGAACCGCTCGCCATCTTCGGCGGACAGACTTCCCCCGACAAGCGAACCTGTGACCGGCAAGCCCCGTCGCCGGCATTCGGCGATGGTCTCGAGGAACAACGTCACGTTCTTGCGGGGATCGTCGAGGCGTCCCGTGAACCCGACCCTGCCGGGAACGACCGCCGATGGATCGGGTCGAAAGAGGTCAGTCTCGACCGGGTTCGGCAGGATGTCGCAGACGACGGGATGTCCGGCGATTGCGTCCAGCCGCTGGCGCGTGTGCTGGCTCAGCGCGAGCAGTGTACCCGAGCGCAGGATCGACCGCTCCAGTCGCGCCGTTGTTGGACGCACGAGCCATCGGTCGAGCACGCGCCGGGCTGGGGAGAACCGCTCCTCACGTTGCACGCGGTCGTCTCTCCAGGGCGTAGCGATCCAGCTCACGAAGGGGCGGCCGCTGCGGACGAGGGGCAGGGCAGCGAGGCAGTTGCCAGAAACAGAGACATGGAACTGGCAGGACTCCACGAGGGCTTTCCAGATGCGGGTGGGGCGATAGTGCATGAACTCCAACTCCGGGAGCCAAGCGCCCACCTCGTGCATTTCCACCCCATCCTCGTGGATCACACGCTCCCTCACGCGACGCCGGCCGAGCTGGAAGCTGGGGACGGAAAGACTGCGGTCGATCGAGTAGGGCTGGTAGTAGGCCACGATCGGCTCCATGCCCCGCTCGCGCAGCCATCGGAGAACGCAGAGCGTCATGGTGCGGACGCCCCCGCCCCAGAGTGGAAGAGTGGACACAAGGACGCGCCGGTCGTCTCCGGTCATCGCACCGGTGGCGCGGAGAGCACGGGAACTCCGAAGTGCTTGAGCACCTCGAGGGCCCGCGCACGCGATTGCAGGCCCCACGCCTGAGGCGATGCCGTCGGCCGGGGCGGTTTCCAGCCAGGAATCATGAAGCCCGACTTGAAGCGACCGAGCGTCCGCTCGGGCAACTCGGGAGCCGCCTCGCGGGCCACAGCCACCTTCCCGTGGCTTCGAGCCGGTTCGAAATGGGCTGCTGCTGCGGCGACGCGCAAAGGGATGTCGACAAAGGGCACGCGGAGCTCGAGGGAGTGGGCCATGGATGCCCAGTCGGCGTCGCGAAGCAACTGGTTGCGCATATAGAGGCGCGACTCGAGAAAGTGTACCGAGGTCCAGTCGTCGTCACCGGTGAACAGGACGCGCGCAGCGTCAGCGACGGGATCATAGGCGGCGAGGCCGTCGCGCGCGATCTCAGGATCGACGACGCCGGTCAGCTCTTCCGGCAGATAGAGCCCACGCCGGAGGAAGTACGTCCCCGCGATTGTGGTTCCGTATCGCAGCAGACCCGCGGCCTTTGGCCAGCGAGCGGCCATCATGGGTCCTAATCTGGACCAAAGAGGGTTGACGCCAGGAAAGCCCACTCCCCGCGAGACCCAACGGTGCCATCGGGGCACGTCGGCGAAGGAGGGGTAGCTCCCGAAGACCTCGTCTCCGCCCAGGCCCGAGAGCACAACCTTGAGGCCGGCCTCGCGAGCGAAGTGGCTAATGAGGTAGACATTGAGCCCATCGATCGTAGGCTGGTCCATCGCGTTCACCGCGTCGGGCCATAGGTCGTCGAAGGCAGCGCGCGTAACGCACCACTCGACATGGGGTGCCCCGAACTGGTTCGCGACTTCGGCGGCGCCGGGGCCCTCGTCGACGGCGGTCCCGCGGAACTCGTCGAAGGTCAGCGTGAACGTCGTTGGCGGCCTCGGAAGATGACGGCAGGCAAGGGCCAGGAGGAGCGCCGAGTCCAGGCCAGCAGAGAGGAAGATGCCGACAGGTACGTCGGACACCAGGTGTGCCCGCACGCTATCTTCGAGCGCCCCGGCGACCGTGGGGCTCCGCCGATCTCCGGCCACGCCGAGTGGCTCGACGCGCTCCCAGGCGTGGACAGCAAAGCGCCCGTTGCGAACCTCGGCCCACTTCCCCGCCGGGAGCGCTCGGATCTCGGGAAAGAGGGTTAGCGGTTCGGGGACAGACCCCCAGAGAAGGAAGCCCACGACACCGGCAGGGTCGATCTTCCCGCTCAGGCGTCGACCAGCCTGTAGCGCCTTCACCTGCGAGGCGAAGCGGAAGACGCCCCCGTCCGCGGAGTAGTAGAGGGGCTTGATCCCGTAAGGGTCACGGGCGAGGAAGAGGCTTCGCTCTTTCTCGTCCCAGACCGCGAAGGCGTACATGCCCCGGAGCTTCGGCAGCATGTCCGCGCCGTGGCGGGCAAACAGGGCGAGGAGGACCTCGGTGTCGGACTGAGAGCGGCAAGCGATCCCCTCGCGCTCCAGATCCGACCTCAGCTCACGATAGTTGTAGATCTCGCCGTTGTAGACGATCACGTAGCGCCCATCGGCCGACGTCATGGGCTGGGCGCCCCCCTCGGAGAGGTCGATGATCGCCAGACGCCTGTGGCCAATGCCGACGCCGCAATCGGCCGAGGTCCAGAGGCCGGAACCGTCGGGGCCTCGGGACGCCATGGCATCGCGGGTCTTGAGCAGCTCCTCGCGGCTCACGGGCGGCGCGTCGGCGGTCAGTCGGACGATCCCGTTGATCCCACACATGGTCGAGGCGCTGCCGCCGGCTGCAAGTATACTTTCTCTAGAGTGTGCGGCATTTTCGGCTGGCTAGACCCGGCTGCGGGCCCCGCTGAGGCTGCGCTTCGGGCGATGGGTGACGCGATCGCCCATCGCGGTCCAGACGACCGGGGCTACCACGAGGCGCCGGCCGACGGCCTGGCTCTGGGCCACAACCGGCTCAGCATCATCGACCTGAGCCCTGCCGGCCATCAGCCGATGTTCGGCGAGGACCGGAGTGTCGTCCTCACCTTCAACGGCGAGATCTACAACTTCGTCGAACTGCGGGACGAGCTTCTAGCGGCCGGACACCGCTTTTCTTCGCGCACGGACTCCGAGGTCATCGTCCATGGTTACGAAGAGTGGGGCGAAGGCGTCCTGGAAAGACTTCAGGGAATGTTCGCGTTCGCCCTCTGGGACGATAAGGCCAGGGCGCTGGTGCTGGCCCGCGACCCCATGGGAATCAAGCCCCTCTACTACTGGCGCAGCGCAGCCGGCGGGCTCTACTTTGCGTCGGAGATCAAGGCCTTCCTGGCTCTCCCGGAGTTCCGGCCGGCGGTAAACCTCCACGCGCTCCGCCAGTACCTCGAGACTAACTTCATCTACGACGCCCACGAGAGCAGCCTCGAGGGCGTGTTCAAGATCCCGCCGGGGCACTGCGCCCGGGTCGACGCGCGGGCGCTGCGCTCCGTGGGGCGCATCCCGACCCAGGCCTACTTCGAGCCACCTGCCATCGTCCCCTGGAGCGGCGACCTCGCCGACGCCGACGCGCGGGCCGATCGCCTCCATGAGACGTTGTCGACCGTCGTGCAGCAGCACCTGATCGCCGACGTCCCCGTTGGGCTCCTGCTCTCGGGAGGCCTGGATTCCAGCATCGTCGCCGCGTTGGCCTCGCGTCACCAGCCGGTGCGCACGATCAGCATGGCTTTCGCCGATTCGGCGATCGACGAGCGGCCGTTCGCCCGCATGGTCAGCAAGCACGTTGGCTCGACCCACGAAGAGGTAATCATCCGGCCCGAGGAGATCGCCGCTGACCTCGAGCGAGCCGTTTGGGTCGTCGACGATCTTTTCGGCGACTGGGGGGTCATCTCGACCCACATCCTGTATCAGCGATGCCGGGATGCCGGCGTCAAGGTCGTTCTCGTGGGTGAGGGCTCCGACGAGCTCTTCGGCGGTTACGTTCAGCACGCGTGGGCGGCTGGACTCGAGAATGGCGGCAGCAGCCTCCTGGGGCGCGCCCTCCGCCTCTACCAGGGCTATTCGGGCCGCCGGTGGGGAAGCGGCCTCCCCGAGTTCTTGACGACGCTGGGCAGGGCCTACGCCGACGCCGGCCGGGAACCCTTTGCGGCGGCTCGGCTCTTCGAGTGCCGGCACCAGCTTCCGAACTGCTACAACATGAAGGTGGACCGGGCCAGCATGGCGGCCAGCGTCGAGGCTCGCGTGCCCTTCCTCGATGTTCGGGTCGCGCGCGAGGCGTTTGGAACGCCGCGCGACCTACTGCTCAAGGATGGTCGCAACAAGTATCTCCTTCGACGAATGGCCGAGCGCCACGCGCTCCTTCCGCCTGAGATCATCGACCGCCCCAAGTTCGGCGCGTCGATGGCGTCCACTTGGATGGACTCGGTGCCTGGCTTCCGGCGCTTCGCTCGGGAGGTTGTTCTGGATCCGGGAGGATGGGCCGGGCCGCTCGGCCTCCAGAAGGCGATGGAGGACTACTTCGACCGGGACCGCGCCGGCGCCAGCTTCCCACGCTCCATCGGCATCTTCTCGATCGTGGCCTGGCGTCTGCTCATGCTGAACCTCTGGGCACGGCGATACCTCACCAAGACACCCATCGCGGCATGATCGACGGGCTCGTATCGACGATCATTCCCGTTTACAACCGACCACGGATGCTCCGCGAGGCCGTCGCGAGCGTTCTGGCGCAGACCTACCGCCCCATCGAAATCGTGATCGTCAACGACGGCTCCACAGACGACACGCCCCAGGTTTGCGCGGAGCTGGCGGCGCGACACCCTGAGGTGGCGTCCACGCAAATACCCAACGGCGGCCCCGGCATGGCGCGCGAGGCAGGTCGGCAGCTCGTGCGGGGTGAGTTCATCCAGCACCTGGACAGCGACGATGTGCTCCTGCCGGCGAAATTCGAAGCCCAAGTCGCCGCGTTGCGTCGGCGCCCGGACGTCGGCGTCTCGTACTGCCGCACGCGCGAGTACGACGCCGGCAGGCCTGAAGCCGCGTGGGCCAGCCTCGATACCGACGAAGGGCTACCCGAGCTTTTCCCCTATCTCCTCACGCGGCGACGCTGGCAGACACCCTCGCCGCTCTTCCGCCGGTCCGTTACGGACGCCGTCGGGGCCTGGGCGCCGCTTCGACAGGAGGAGGATTGGGAATACGACGCGCGCGTCGGGGCCTTGGGCGCCCGCCTCGATTGGCGGCCTGAGTTCCTGGCGGAGGTGAGGCACCATGCGGACTCCCGGGCTGGGGGGGGCTCGCTGGCCTACCCCGAGAGGATGCGATCGCGATACCACGCCCACCGCCTTATCCTTGAGCACGCCGTGCGGAGCGGCATCACGAACGCCGACCCGCACATGCAACACTATGCCCGCGAGCTGTTCCTTCTCGCGCGCCAGTGCGGGGCGGTTGGCTTGGCCGAGGAATCGCGCCAGCTCTTTGAGCTGGCGCGGCGCGCCTCTTCGGCCGACCGGGCCAACGGACTCGAGTTCCGCGCTTACGCTGTGCTCGCGCGCCTCATTGGCTGGTCGATGGTCGGCCGCGTAGCGTGCTGGTCGGATCGCTTGCGGTCATAGGTTGCGTGGGGCAGTCTCACGCCCGAACTGCGAGAAACGCCAGGCTACCCGCGGTCGGGAGGCGGCTCGCTGCGAGAGGGTCGCCGCGAAGCCAGCGGCGGGGACTCATCATCGGTATGCGAGCGAAGGTCCCTACCAATCGCAGCAAGGTTCTGACCGCGCGGGGATATCCGCCCATATTGGCGAGCGCTGCCAGCGAATCCCTGCCCGGCCACAAGGCCTTCACCGTGAACCCGCTCGCCGCGAGGAGGGACACGACGCCCCAAGCGCTCATGTGGAAGTAGGATTCATGGAACGGCTCTCCGAACGCCACTACCCCGGTGAAGGGCGCCCCAGCTGCGAGGACGCGGTGGACCTCTGCCATCGCGAGGAAGGGGCTATGAAGGTGCTCAAGAACGGCGAGAGAGAACGCTGCAGCGAAGCTTCCGTCGCGAAACGGCAAAGCATGGGCGTCGGCAAACAAGAGGGGGTCAGCGGGCGGAAGGTCAACGCCGACCCAATCAAAGCCCATTGATTCGAGTGCGCTCCTTGCGTCTCCGGGGCCGCAACCGAGATCTAGTAGGGCTGGTTGCGCCTCACGCATCGGTACGGCAGTGTCGAGGGCGGAAAGGAGATCGATGCAGTCCCGGGGGGGCGGCGGGCCTTTGTACGTCAAGGCAGGGGGATCCAAACGGATGTTTTGCCACAGGCGCCGAACGTCCAGGTCTGAGTTCAGCTGAAGGGTCGCGCGGCGAGTGCCTCTCGGCCGGAAGTCGACGGGTCCGATGGGCGCGCCACAGGCTGCGCACAGGCAGTCCAAGGACTCGCCCGAAGAGAAGGTTAGAATCCCCAGGCAGTCGGGGCAACGAAGAATTGATTGTAGGCGGGCTGGCTGCAAGCGAATGGACCTTGGCCGGGATTATAGCGCTGGCGCCAGGGATTCTCTTTCCAGCTCTGAGCATCCGATGCGCGTGAGTCTCGTCGCACCCGACTTCAAGGCCGCAAGCGGGGGCCTTGGCCGGAACGTGCCCCGTCTGGCCCGCGCCCTGCGCGGGTTGGGCATTTCAGTGGAGCTCTGCGCTGTCGGTCACGAGACTGAGAACGTCGCGAACGACGGGCACACCTTTCTTGGCGTCCCGAGCGGGCCGCGCATTGTTGGTAGGAGCCCAGAGTTGAGGCGTCGCCTTTTGGAAGCGCCTTCGGACCTGTTCCACGCGAACGGGCTGTGGATGGCGCCCTTGGGCTACGCGGCGGAGGCGGCTTTTCGACAGAACGTCCCTCTTGTCGTGAGCCCCAGGGGCATGCTTTCCCCATGGGCCCTGCGGCGTTCCCGCTGGAAGAAGACGCTGGCCCGCGTGTTCATTCACCCGGGGGCCTTCCGCCGGACTTCGGGTTGGCACGTCACGTCGTCCGCTGAGGAGGCCGACGTCCGGCGGCTGGGGTTTGCGCAGCCGATATGTGTGGCGCCGAACGGAGTCGATCCATCCGGGGAAGATCCGGTCGCAGTGCGAGCAGTCTACGAACGCCTCGCCCCGGAGATCGCGGGAAAGAGGGTCCTTCTCTTCTATTCTCGCTTCCACT
The DNA here is from genome assembly GCA_041488155.1 of Tepidiformaceae bacterium. Taxonomy (GTDB): domain Bacteria; phylum Chloroflexota; class Dehalococcoidia; order Tepidiformales; family Tepidiformaceae; genus JBGPOS01. The sequence continues at coordinate 11,213 of JBGPOS010000066.1, read as the reverse complement.
CGAAGAAGCGCCTGGTCGAACTGATCAAAGACTTTGCCGCGTTGGCGCCCAGCCGGCCAGAGTGGCACTTGTTGGCCGTCGGAATACCCGAGGAGCTGTCGGTCGAGACGCTTCGGTCGTGTGCCGTCGCGTCGGGCATCGGGTCCCGCGTCAGCGTTCTCGACGGGCGCGATCTGCCCAAGCCGTACTTGGTCGCGGAGGTCATGGCTCTCCCCACCCACAATGAGAACTTCGGCCAAGTCGTTGGTGAGGCTCTCGCCGCTGGGATTGCGGTGATCACGACGACGGGTACGCCCTGGCAGGATCTGAACGAACAAGGCGCAGGGCGGTGGGTGCCCATTTCGGAGTTCCGCAGCGCCCTTGGTGAGGTTCTCGCGTTGCGCCCTGACGAGCTGAAGGCTGCGGGCGAACGTGGCCGGCTATGGGTTCTTTCCCGATTCAGTTGGAATGCTAGCGCCAGTACCCTGAGCCGCTTCTACGAGAGGCTGGTGGCGGGCCAACCCGGGCGACGATGAACTTCAGCGCCTTGGTCTTGACACAAGATGAGGCGCAGCAGGTCGAAGGCTGCCTTCGGTCCCTGAGCGCTGCCGGAAGGATCGTCGCTATCGACAGCGGTTCAACCGATGCGACTTTGGCGATTCTGGCGCGAACTGCCGGCGTGGAAATCGTCAGCCGCAGCTTCACTAGCTTCGCGGACCAGCGCAACTTCGGACTCGAGAGATGTTTCACGCCGGGGGAGTGGGTGCTGCACATCGACGCCGACGAGCGCTTGACGCAGGAGCTCGCGGACGAACTGGCGAGCCTCGACCCATCGGACCAAGTGATCGCCTACAACATCGCCTCGCGCACGTTCTTGCGCGGCAGGCCGATCCTACGAGCGTCGGGCTACCCCGTGTACCAGACGCGCCTGACGCGCGCCGGGGCGTTCCGGTTTGAAGACGTCGGTCACGGTCAGAAGGCTCCCGCGGCATACGGATCGTTACCGCGCCTGCACTCTCCGTACGACCACCACCCCTTCGAAAAGGGCTACGAAACATGGCGGAAGCGGCATCTCGCCTATGCCGAGCGCGAAGCCCGAGACATGCGTTCGCCGACGCAGCGGCCCGCGTTTGCCGACGCACTTCGAGACTCCGTTGCACGCCGTCAGTGGGTGAAATACGCCACCGCATATGTCCCCGGGCGACCCACCCTCGTGTGGCTCTATCTCATGCTTCTCAAGGGAGGTGTGTGGGATGGTCGGGCTGGTTGGGAGTATTGCCGGCTACGCTGGGAATACGAGAGGATGGTGTCGCGGATGCTTCAAGATGCCCGGTGATCGACGACGCCCCGGCGAGGAGCGCTTCGTCGAGGGTCAAACGATAAGCAGAAGCTTGTCGCCCGGATGCCCTATATCCCTCGGGTTCATGGAGTGGACTGGGCCGCCGGTCGAGTTCTTGTCGACGGTGAACCCTCTTCTCTGCTCGCTCGGCTGCGCCTCTCTCTTCCCGTGACCGACGACATCCAGGGCTCAACGCGAGGTTCCGAGGGTGCCAAGGCGCTGGCAGTGTTGCTCCTTGCCTTCTTGCCCATCGGCACCTGCCTAGCTTATAAGGCGTTCGTAGCGCCTAGACCCTTCTGGATCCACTACTACGATCCGGAAATGGCCTACTACCATGGGAGCCGACAGCTGCTCACGGGCGAGGTGCCGGTTGAGCTGGCGCATCCGGGGACGCCCCTGTACATCCTCGGTGCCGGCCTCCTGGTTGCCACGGGCCAAGAGCCAAGTGGCGTGCCCACGTTCCTCTGGGTCGGCTATACCGTCGCGTTCGCGCTCTCCGCGCTCGCTGGTCTCCGCCTTCTCAGGCACGTTCTCGGTGACCTGCCTGTACTGCTTCAGGTGTCCGCGCTCTGGACCTACTTCATCTGCCCCCAATCCTTGGAATACCTTACGGTCTGGAGTCCCGAGATCCTTTTTTTCGCCCTCGGGGCGGTCACGCTAACGAGTCTATGGGACCTCGGGGACCGCGGTGGATCGGCGCGACAGTGCCTCGTGGCCGGTGCTCTCATCGGGGTGTGCTGTGGTCTCAAGCTCGTTTTCCTGGCTTGGGCGGCCGCGTATATCGGTGCTCTGCTGTTGGCCCCATTCGACGCGACGAGATCGCGTATTCCAGCCGCGGCGGCTGGGGCGCTAGGGGTTGCCTGTGGATTTGTTGCCGCCACCGCAATCGTGCTGCCCGGATACCCCCGAATCTTCACCCTTCTGTTGGGGTTGGCGACTCATTCGGGGGACTATGCCACCGGTCCCGCTGGTCCACCAGGGATCGGCCTGTTTGTCCGGAACTGGGCTGACGAGTTTTGGACCGCGAAGGGGTGGTCGCTATGGCTAGTCGCCTTGGTAGGCTTGATGCTCGTCTCGGTTGTGCAACCGAAGTCTGGGGCGGGCGGGGAACGCCGAGGGCGCCGCTTCATCGCTGCGTTCCTTCTGTTGGCGTGCGCGGGGACGTATTTGCTCAGCGGGCGACAGGCCGGTCTGCGGTACCTGCTGCCCGCGGGCGTCTGCGGCGTCCTTGCGTTTCGCTTGAGCATGGAGCCGTTGCTCACACTTGCCAGGTCCCGGCTGGTCAGTCTCTGTGTTTGCACCGTTGCCGCGGTGTTGCTTGGCAAGCACATAGGGCAGGACCTGACCTCTCATCACAACCGCATCGCCGAAGGAAGCTGCTTCCGACAGCGCGTGCAGATGGCCGTCCGCAGAGCCTCATCCCACCGGGACGCCGTTGTCCTATTCAGCTATCGCCTTCCGATGCCCTCTTTCGCGCTTCGGGGGAGCGCCCCGGATGCCAGGTTCCTCGGTGAGGTCGAAGGCATCTATCCGGAGGAGGGCTCCTACAGCGTGTTCTCGCGACAGCTTTTTCCTCCCGCCGGGCGACCAGTCTGGGAGGTTCTGGTTCTGGATGAAGCCTACGTGGATGCGTTTCCTCTGCCGTTGGCTCGAGCTGTGGATCGCGTTGGCAACTACCTGGTGTTCAGGAACGTCGCCGCGTCGAGCAACAGGCACGCCCCGTGACTGCCATCCTAGGCATCAACGCCTTCCACGCCGACTCGGCCGCCTGCCTTGTCACTGACGGCGTTCTCGCGGGCGCTGTCGCTGAAGAACGGCTCGGAGATCGGCTTAAGCACTCTCCACGATTTCCCGCCAATGCGATTCGCGGCTTGCTCGAGGACGCGGGCCTTCGACTGAAGGACCTGACCCACGTCGCGGTGGCCCGGGACCCGTCCGCCAACCACCCAGCCAAGGCCAGGTACGTTCTGGGGCGCCCCCTCCAAGCGGCCGGGGCCGTCGTAGAGCATCTTCGGCGGAACAACCGCACACACGGCGCTCTGCCAGTTCATCGGCTTCGATGATTTCGCGAAGAGTACGCGATTCTAAGGTGACCCTGCCTGACGACCCCCCTGTTCCTGTCGCAGCCGCGGGCAGGATGAGCGACACGGGGCACTTGTCCCGCGTCGACGCCTTGGTTTTCGTGGGCATCTTTGGCCTCGCCCTCCTGATGCGAGCTGCTCTCTGGGCCCCCGTCTGGACGCCGGACTGCGATCGCTTTGTGAAGCAAGCCGCAGATCTGTCCAATGGGCAGGGCTTCCACTGGAAGGGGCGACCTTCAGTTGACTTGCCTCCGGGGTACCCCGTCTTCATTGCACTGCTTGGAAAGCTAGGCGTCACCAGCGATTCGCTTTCGACCGTCAACATAGTCCTCGGGTCCCTCACCTGCGGGCTTCTCTTCGTCGTGGTTCGGCAGGCGAGCTCATGCACAGTCGCGGCGCTTGTAGCGTTGGCGCTCGCCCTGAATCCCAGGCAATGCTCCTACGTCCTGTCCGAGACATTCACGTCGTTTCTCTGTGTCTTGTTGCTCTACGTGGCGTGGGCGCCACCCAATGGCAAAGGGGCAAACGCCCGTGCGGCGCTGGCGGGAGCGCTTCTGTCGTTCATCGCATTGACTGCGCCGGGGCTGCTATTCGTCGCCGCTTTCGGCGGCTTTGCCTTCTTCCTTCGCTTGCGCCGGACGCCCCTGCGGGCTGCGCTGCTTCTTGCCTCAGCAGGCCTTGTGATGGCTCCCTGGCAATGGCACTGCCTCGAGGCCACTGGCCACCTGGTCCCGACGGTATTTGTGCCCACCGAAGACCTCACTTCGGGTGTTAGCGCGTGGGTTCGAACATGGTCGGGCGGCGAGGACGCCATGCGCTTCGTGTGGCACCCGGAGAAACTGGGCGCGGCGCCGCCGAGGGCATTTCGTAGCGCCGGAGAGAGGGCACGCATCGTGGCACTCGCCTTGGACAAGTCTCCTGACGCTCCGCGACGACTTGAGGCGGAACTCGAGAGAGTCGCGGCGGAGCGCCGGCAAGAGCACCCCATGGAGTTGTTCGCCAGTACTACACTCCGCGCCGTGCTCTTGTGGACCAGAATGCCCTCGGTACCTTCCTTTCAGACCGACTGGGTGGGCCGCACAGGGCTCGAGCTAATCTACGTGGGCTACACACTGGTCTGCGTTTGGTCTGCGGCGCGAGGGTGTCGCCATGGGAATGGTTGGGCCGTTGCCGTTGTAGCCGGAACAATGGTCTACGCGCTCATATCCGCATACACAGCCCTCGGCGAAGCGAGACGGAACATCCCATTCTTGTTTTTGCTCCTCCCGCTTGCCGTCGATCAAGAAGAGCCTTCGAGACTGGAGGCCTCCCGAGCATGACCGCCATTCTCGGCATCAACGCCTTCCACGCTGACTCGGCGGCATGCCTTGTCATCGACGGCGTTCTCACCGGCGCTGTCGCTGAAGAACGGCTCGGAGATCGGCTCAAGCACTCCCCACGATTCCCCGCCAATGCGATCCGCCGCTTGCTCGAGGACGCGGGCCTTCGACTGAAGGACGTGACCCACGTCGCGATAGCGCGAGACCCGTCCGCCAACTACGCCGCAAAGGCCAGATACGTTCTGAGGCGCCCACTCCAATCGGCCGGAGCCGTCGTAGAGCATCTTCGGCGGAACAAGCGCACACAGGGGTTGAAGGAACGTCTCGCCGAGATTTGTGGCGTGGACCCCGCTGAGCTTCGCTTTGAGACCGTCAAGGTCGAGCATCATCTCGCTCACATTGCCAGCGCCTACTACCTCTCTCCGTTCGACGGCGTGACAGCCGGGTTCTCCTACGACGCCTCGGGGGACTTCGTCAGTCTCATGGCTGCCCGGTGCGAGGGCAACAAGATCCAGGTCTTGGATCGGGTTCACTTGCCGCACAGCCTGGGCTTCTTCTACACGGCGCTCTGCCAGTTCATCGGCTTCGATGATTTCGGCGAAGAGTACAAGGTCATGGGGTTGGCGCCTTACGGCGAGGACGCTCACGCCGATCTGATGAAGACGCTCGTGCAGGAACGGCCCGACGGCTGGTTCTCACTGGACAGCAGGTTTTTCGGCATGCATGAGGGGGGCGAAAGCGGGCGCCTGACGTCGGAAGGCCGCATCGCAATGGGCCGGCTGTTCACAGATCACCTGGTGGAGCGGCTGGGACCTGCCAGACGCCGCGACGAGCCCCTGGAGCAGAGGCACAAGGAACTGGCGCGATCGTGCCAGGTGCGGTTCGAAGAGGTGGCCATGCACTGCCTGCGCCGCCTCCATTCCCTCGTGCCCAGCGACAGCCTTGTCATGGCAGGCGGATGCTCCCTCAACGGCGTCGCCAACGCTCGCATTCTTCGGGATACGCCGTTTCGGTATCAGTACATCCAGGCGGCCGCGTCAGACGACGGGACATGCCTCGGCGCCGCTTATCACTGCTGGCACTCGGTTCTGGGGCAGACGAAGCGGTTCCACATGCGCCATGCCTTCTGGGGCCCCGGCTACTCGGATGAGCGCCTGCGTCAGGCGGCCGCCGCTTTGGGCCACACCGTGAAGGTACTCGGCAAGGGGGAGTTGGTGCCGGCTGTCGTCCAGCAAATGGTCGACGGGAAGGTGATCGGTTGGTATCAGGGACGGAGCGAATGGGGACCTCGGGCTCTTGGCAATCGCTCGATCCTGGCGGACCCCACGCGGCCCGAAATGAAGGACGTCATCAACGCCAAGATCAAGCGGCGCGAGTCCTTCCGCCCATTTGCGCCATCGGTCCTAGAGCCACTCGTCGGTACTTACTTCGAACAGGATGTCGACAGCCCGTTCATGATGCACGTGATCAAGATCCGGCCCGAGTGGCGCGAGCGACTGCCGGCCGTCACTCACGTGGACGGCACGGGCCGATTGCAGTCCGTGTCTCGCGACGAGAACCCGCTGTACTACGATCTCATCGAAGGCTTCCGCCAGAAGACAGGCGTCGGTGTCGTGCTCAACACCAGCTTCAACGAAAACGAGCCCATCGTGGACACACCGGAGCAGGCCGTGGCTTGTTTCAGGCGCACGGACATGGACGCGCTGGTGCTGGGACGATACCTTCTGACGAAACCTCCAGAACCCTAGTCAGCCAGAGGGCGGCGGCAGAGTGACAGCCATTCCGACCGGTCGTCTGGGGCACCTCAGAGCCTTGGTTGGCCCCGGTCTTCTCTTGGCCGCCCTTCTGAACGGGCTCGGAACTCATCTCAAACTCATCGGGGTTTGGGACAAAGCAGGCTACGAGACGTATTGGGAGCTTCACTGCCCCGATGGAGTCACGACTTCGGCTCCGGTGGGGGTTGGGCGTCGATGCGAGGTCCCCGATCTGTCCAGCCCACCACGTATTCCCCATCGTCAAGGGGCCGAGTACGCGCTGCACGTAAGTCCTCCGGGGGTGTGGCTCAAGCGCGCCAAGGATGGTTTCGCTCTTGTCCTTGTGGCTCTCTGTCTCGCCTGCAAGCCGAGGTCCGGCTGGGCTGCGATTCGGGGGCTTTCGCCCTCGGCGATCCTGCTCACGCTGGTGGCAGTTGGCGCGGCTCTAGGTATAGCTGCACAGGGGGATGGGCTTGCGCTGGCGGTTGGCGCACGGTCCTTCCTGTTCTTGGCGATTGCGCTGACCTCCGCAGGATTCATCGCCGCCGAGGGCTTGTCGACTGTGGCACTGTGGGTCGCCATTCTGCTCATGGCGCAGCTCTTGTTCGTGCCTTCGCAATTTCTTTTCGGCATCCCGGTCAACGGGTACCTTCCCTTTCTCCATCTTCCACGCCGCATGGCGGGGACGTTCACATTTCCGAACAGCTTGGGAGTCTTTGCGGTTGTCGGCTTCGCCTTCGTCTCAGCCTACCTGCCCCAGAGACGACGCTGGCCGTTGTTGCTCAGCGTGTGCGTGGCGCTGGTCTGGTTATCGGGCTCCGCGACCGGCGTCGTTGCGCTGCTCTGGTGGGTGGCCGCGGCGATCTTCCGCTCGGCGCCCAAGAGAAGCCGAGTCCGGGTTGTGCTGGTGTCGGCTCTCGTGGCCTCCGTCGTCTTGGCGATGCTCCCGCCGCTTCTGGGCCGCCAGACCATCTTCAAGGGCGTCTTCGGGCCCGGCGGCCGGGTCGTCTCGCTGACGCGGGTCTTGACCGTGATGGATGGGTCGCGTGTCATCTTTGGCGAAGGCCTGGGTCGCGGGACCAACGCTCTGGCCAGCCTGAGCGGCGTTCGTTCGCTGGGTGCTGGAGACTCGACCGTTACCACTCTCGTTCGCCAGACCGGTCTGTTGGGTTGCGCGGCTTTCTACCTCCTTCTGGCATGGGCGTGGCGGCGAGATCCCCTGGCCCGGCCTTTCTACGAAGTCCTCGCTCTAGTCAGCCTCACGCTGGCCGTGACGGAACTCTTTCCAGCCAACGTTCTGCTGGGTCTGGCGCTCGGACGCTCGCTCTGGCACACTCCTCCTCGTTGGCCCAACGATGAGAGCGCGTGACGGCCTGAGGGGCCCCGCCATCCTCATGGCCGCAGGACGAGGACTGAACCTCGCCGTCGGCTTCATCATGGTGCCGCTCCTCATCCACTATCTTCTCAGATCAGGCTTCGCCGCCTGGGCGTTGCTGCTGAGCTGCTCGGCGGTATTCTCCGTACTTGACGTCGGGATTCCGACAGCCTTCCGCCGTCAGGCTGCGGTGGCTCTGAAGGCGCGAGATCGTCTCGAGGTGGGGCGTCTGACGTTCACCGCCGTCCTGGCGGTTGCTACCGTGTACGCAGTCCTGGTTCCGCTCGGCGCGACCCAAGCGCCCCGCCTTGCCGCGTGGCTGGCGCTTCCCGAGGATGGCGCACTCTCCCCGGGGGGAATGATCTTGGTCGTCTTTGTGGCGGTCGCGCTGCGGTCCCTTCTGAGGCTGGGGTTCGATCTTCTGTATGCGTCGGGGGACTTCGAGGTGGTGGCCGCTCTGGCGGCTGCCCAAGCGTTCGCATCCAATATGACGGCCGCTGCCACCGCGGCGATCACGCGGGACCTCGGGTTGACGCTCATCGCCTTCTGGGGAGCGCAGCTCGTCGTCTGCCTGGTGGGTGTGTGGTTGGCCCACCGCCGGCTGCCCGTGCGGCCGCTCTGGAACCGAGGGCACCCCGGCTCGGCTCGGCGGCTTCTCCGCTTCGGCCTCAAAGTCCAACTCCACGAGTGGGCGCAGGTCGTCAACTTCCAGTTCGACAAGTTCGTTGTCCTCGGAAGCGTGGGTTTGGCAGCGGTTCCGATCTACGAGGTGGCCAACCGCAGCATCCTGGCTTTGCGTAGCCTCCCGGCCGCCGGGATGGACACCTTCCTGCCGTCGGCTGCGATCCACGCGGCCGACGCCGCCGGTCTGCGGCGGTGGTACCTGAAGACCCTGGGGCTCGCAGCGCACTCTGTGGCGCTCTTCGTCCTGGCGCCGATGGCCGTGGCGCCCGTCTTCCTGACCGCCTGGGTGGGGAACATTGGCTACGCGGGGCGTTGGGCCTTCATGGCTCTTGCCGCGGGAACTGCCGCCAACCTTCTCGTCTTTCCCAGCGGGACGCTGGTGCAGGCGCTCGATCGTCCTGGCATTCAAGCGCGGGCAGCGCTCCTGTCGATGGCCCTGAACATTCCCCTGAGCTTGGCTCTGGTCCGGCTATGGGGTGTGGACGGAGCAGCCATCGGTACGGCTCTCGCGATGACGGCGGGAGCGGGCCTTCTGGCGCGCGACGCGCATAGGGCCATCGGACTGAGCGGATTCGAGACAGCGCGCTCCGTGATGAGAGAGGCCTGGCCGCTCTGGGCCGCCGCCGCGGTCTTCGGCCTCGGGGTTCACGTCGGGTTCACACCGACGCTCCTCGTCGTTCGGGCCGCGGGTCAGCACGCGACACGGGCGCAGACGCTGCTTGTTGCTGTTTTGCTGTATCTGGCCTGCCTGGGGCTGATGCTGGGCTGCAAGCTCTGGGCAGCACCCGCAGGCCAAGGCGAACCGGCTCGCGCGAGTGGATGGCGGGCTGCTGCGGAGAAGGCTTTGCGAATCTTCGTCCCCGCGCAATGAGGGCAAGGCAAGCTGTTCTCCGCAACCGACAATGCGCGTTCTTCTCCTGAACCAATACTACTCACCCGACCTCGCGCCCACCGGTCAGGCACTTCATCAACTGGGACGAGCGCTGGCGGCCCGTGGCCATTCCGTTCACGTCATCGCATCGCGGAGAGCCTACTCCAGCGAAGCGGTCTATCCCCGAGACGAATCCCTCGACGGCATCGAGATCCGGAGAGTCCACGGCACGGCGTTTGGCCGGCGCACCAAGCTCCGTCGAGTCCTCGACTATTTGTCCTATCTGGGCCTTGCGACGATCGCTGGGCTCCGCGCGGGATGGCGTCCCGATCTTGTTCTCACGATGACAACGCCTCCGTATCTCGGTCTCGCCGCCACTCTTGTCGCCCGCCTTCGTGGCGCGGCGCTAGCCCATTGGGTGATGGATCTCTATCCCGACACGCTGGTCGCCGACGGAATCCTTGGGCCTGGAAGCGTCCTGCTCCGGGTGCTGGAGGCCTTGTCCCGCCTCCAATTCCGGGGGGCTCGGGCCGCGATCGCTCTAGGTCCGTTCATGTCGAAGAGAGTGTCTCGCTACACACCCTCCTCTCTATCCGTCGACGCCGTCCCTCTGTGGAGCCTTGGCCCCCCTTCACCGCCGGGCCGGGGTCGATCGGATGTTGTTCGCGCGGAGCGAGGTTGGAGCACAGGCGATCTCGTCCTCCTCTACTCCGGGAACATGGGGCGCGGGCACCGATTCGGCGAGTTCGTGGAAGGAGCGCGCCGGCTGGGCGCCGGCGGCCCACTCTGGGCGTTCGTGGGAGACGGCCCGCGACGCGCCGAGGTGGAGCGTGCCGCTTTGGAGCTTCCGCAAGCCCGGATACAGATGCTGCCCTACGTACCGGCCGACCGCCTTGTCGCCAGCCTCGCGGCTGCCGACGTTCACCTGGTGAGTCTCGACCAAGCCTGGCAGGGGCTCATCGTGCCGAGTAAGCTTCAGGGCAGTTTCGCTGTGGGCCGGACCGTGATTTTCGTGGGAGGACGCGAGAACGAAGTGGCCGCGTGGATCGAGGAGTCGGGGGGCGGGAGGGTCGTTGGCGAGGGCGATGTCGATGGCTTGCTCGCGGCCGTCGAGAGCGCCAAGGATCCAGCGGAGCGCGCGAGGCGGGGCGCCGCCGCGCTCGCCTACGCCCACGAGCACTTCGACCGCGAAAGAAACTGCGGACGCATCGCGGACGTCCTCGAGAAGGCAGCCGCCAGATCCTTCGCGCCCCCTGGCAAGACGACGGGCGGTCGGGAAGACGTAAGAGCATGACTGAAGAAGGGGAGCGGCCCGTCGGAGCAGAGGTGACGGCGTTCCCGCCGCCGGTCGAGCGGCCGGGCGTAATCTCGGATCGACGCATCATGACCGCGGCGCGTTCGTTACGAGCCGTTTGCCTGGCCTTGGAGTGGCTGACCTTCCTGCTGATCGTGGGTTCTGTGGCCGCGATCGGCTCGATCCAGCCCTGGGCCTATATCCCGCTCTGGTACTCGGCCCCTCTGTTGCTCGGTTTGGTGGGGCTGCGTACGTGGCTCGTTGTTCGTCTGCGGCAGCAGCTCGGACCGCAGCGCTTCTCGTTTCACACATCGGACCGGTGGCTGATCCTCGACGAGGACTCCCCCTACGGCATCAAGACCTGGGGGTTCGACCTGGCCCGCCCCCTTCTCCCGCAGGCGCCGCTTCTTCTTCCCGGTCTCGCCATTGGGGCATGGGTTGTCTTGCAGGTGGTTGCGATGCCGCCTGTCCTCGCGACGGCGCTGAACGTGACACAACCCCTCGGGGGTGTTCCGGC
>JBGPOS010000065.1:0-22067 GCA_041488155.1 Tepidiformaceae bacterium | reverse complement strand
ACTTAAACACGGCCACCGGCGTCGGCGCGCTCGAGGCCAACATAAATGGCAGCGAGAACACAGCCACCGGATTCGCTGCGCTCGGCGCCAACCAGAACGGCAACGGCAACACGGCCGTCGGAAGCAGTGCGCTCTTCTCCAACACGGCCGGCGGCGCCAACACGGCCGTCGGAGACACTGCGCTCTTCGCCAACACGGGCGGCGCCTTCAACACGGCCGTCGGCGCGCTCGCCCTTAACCAAAAGACGATCGGCAGCGGCAACACGGCCGTCGGAGGCGCTGCGCTCGGAGCCATCCTCACGGGCAGCGCTAACATCGCTCTCGGTGCTGGTGCTGGAGGGAATCTTTCGGGGAGCGAGAGCAGCAACATCTACATCGGGCACAGTGGCATCGCGGGAGAGTCAAACACGATCCGGATCGGCACCCAGCCCGCGCTAGAGCCCTTTCAGAACAGGACCTTCATCGCCGGGATCCGCTCGGCCACGGTCTCAGGCACCGCGGTCCTGGTCAACGCCGACGGCCAGCTTGGCACCGGGGCAATCTCCTCGCGTCGGGTCAAGACCGACATCCAGGACCTGGGCCACCGTTCCGAGGCGCTCCTGCGGCTCCGGCCGGTGACGTTCCAGTACCGGCCTGACGTGGAGCCCACCGGCGCCCGCCAGTATGGCCTGATCGCCGAAGAGGTGGCCGAGGTGCTCCCCGACCTCGTGGCCTATGACAAGCAGGGCCAGCCCGAAGGGGTCCTCTACCATGTCCTGCCCGCCCTGCTGCTGAACGAAGTCCAGAAGCAGCACCGGCAATTGATGGAGCACGCGCAGACGATCGCGGTCCTGCAGCAGCGACTGGCGGACCTCGACCGCCTGCTGAAGCTCAAGGAGTAGTCGGATCCCCTGGTCCCGGTCAGAAACCTTGTCGGCGCCACCGCCCTACCGGAGGGCCTCGCGCCCGGGGGACCGGACGGGGCTCGTCGACACGACGAAGGCGAGCGCAAGGGTGACTCCGATCGTCCGGCTCATGGGATGTCTTCTCATTGGGAGGCGCCACGGCACGCCACGATCACCGACACCGTGTGATGGGCCATGGCGGGACCGCTTTCGCGTTCCAAACGCTCGGGGTGGCGCGCAAAGTGTCCCGAGGGCGGCGGGTTAGCGGCGTCGTGGTTTTCTCGTGTGGCGTTGTACGGCCGGAAACAGAGGAGACTCGGTCGATGAAACAAGGCGCCTTTGTTCTCGTGACTAGCTCGATCTTCGCATTGGTCGCCTTTCTCCACGCGTTGCGGCTCATCTTCGGTTGGAACGTAGCGATAGGAGAGTGGACCGTACCGGTCTGGGTCAGTGCGGTTGGCTTTCTCATCGCCGGATATCTCGCCGTTCAAGGGTTCCTCTTGAAGAGAAAACAGCCATGAGGGGAAACCCGATCGCACCCCGGCCGGCAGGTCGCGCTCGTAAACGTGGGCGAAGTCGTCGCGCAGGAGCGTGGCCAGCGCCGGCGAGGCCGCTTCGTAGCCAGCGCGGGCTCGTCGAGTCCACCCGGATGGGCAAGCCGGAGACCCGCGCGAATTCGGCGAAAATTGCTCGCTCGCCGGCTGAGCGGAAGCGCACTTTCAAAACGCGTACTCGGCGAGGATCCGCGTCACCTGCTCGGGCCGCGGCGTGACGCTCGACTCGCCGTCCCGGACGTAGCTCACGCCCCGGAAGTAGTGGAGCGGCCCGAGCGGGTGCGCTCGCGGATCATCGCCCGCTCGAACTCGGCGAAGCTCCCGAGCAGCTGCGTCAGCATCCGGCGGCCGGCCCCGACACGGGCGCCCCCTCAGGAGCTAGCAGGAACCAGCGATAAGCCCTGTAGGGGTCCGGGGAATCGGAGCGCCACCACAGTTGGTCGCGCCGAGCCCGACGGTTTCTGTCGGTTGGGTGACCACTAGGGACCCCCCCGACGTCACCGTCACCAGGATGTTCGCGCCAGCAGCGTGGCCCGAGACTGAGTTGCTCCCGTCCTGGCAGCCCAGGCCGACGATCGTGGCCGACGGGCTTGACACACAACGCCTGTAATCCAACCCGACTGTTGCGGACGATCTGGGGTGCGAGATCACGGTGCGGGAGACGGCGTTCCCACTGGCTACCTGCAATCCCGTAAAGGCGTGGCGCGTGATCACGAGGTTCCAGATCTTGTTGTTTTCGAAGGTGATGACCCCGAAGTCACACGCCCGGACGATGCTCGATTCGATAAACCCCCCCTGGCCGAGGACCATGGCTACACCAGTGAAAGACGAGGGGGTGCAGTCGTGGATCCGGACCTCCTTGACCTTGTAGCTGTCGCCGAGTTCGAGCCCAAAGCCACACTGGTTGAGGAGGACCGTTTCGACCGCCACGTCGTCTCCCCCAGCGACGCAGGCCGCGAACTGCTTCACGATCCCCGGCCCCCACAGGAAGCTGTTGTTACCCAGCGCGATACCGGTGGCTGCGGGGGCGAAGTCGTAGCCGGGGCCGCTGACGATGAAGCCGTGCAGGTAGACGGCGGCATTCGCGGGGAACGTGAGACAGGTGCCTCCGCCTGCGAAGGTGATGTTGTTTCTGAGGTCAAATCGCGTGTCCGTGGAGGTGGTGAAGTTGCCACATGCGGTCACATCTCCGGCTGCGGCTGGGGCGCTCACCCCGATCACCGCCAGCAGCCCGAGCAGACTGCCGAGCACCACCGCCCACCCCCCTCGATACCGCTCACCCATCGCGCTCCTCCGTTGTCTACCTGTCTTGTGTGTCCACTTATTTTGAGTTGGGTCTTCTCTCGGAGTCAAGTCTTCTTGCGCTGGGCTTTGGCGTGTTCTTCGGCGTATATGGGCTCTTCATGATGCTTGCTGAGCGCCGTCAAGCCAAGGACGCCAACCCGCGCCATCCAAGGCGGCTACGTCCGGGAGGCCTACCTGCTCTGCCAGAAGCACATGAACGAAAAGGGTGGCGTCCTCGGTCGCCCGATTCAGTTCGTCATCCACGATGACGGCTCCGATGGGAAAACCGCGATGCGCCTCTACGAGAAGCTGATCACGGAAGACAAGGTGGACGCGGGGACATCGAGACCTGCCGCACCGCCGCCCTCGGCGGGCATCGGGAGACGTGCGACACCTGCGGGGCCGTGCAGATCAGTTACAACTCCTGCCGCAATCGCCACTGCCCGAAATGCCAGACCCTCGCGAAAGAGCGCTGGCTCGAGGCGCGCCGGGCGGAGCTGCTGCCCGTCGAGTAACTTGCCGCGATGTCACCCAACGATCCCCTCGCCGCGCGCCTTCACCGAAGTCTGTTCAGGAACGGCCCTCGCGCGAGGTCGGAACACGTCCACCCAGGTGGCTCCGGGACCCACGCCACCTTGTGTTGTTGACTACCCCGTTATCCGCGCACTGTATCAAGGGCAGCGGGGACAGTGGCAACCCGTGGGCGGTTGTCCGCTCCGTCTCTGGGGAGGGAGAGACGGCGCGGGCCATCGAGGGCGAGATCGCGCAGAGCCCGGCCCTGCCACGCCTCATCGAAGAGCTCGGGCGCGAGTTCCCGGTGCTTCGCGCGCCCGAGACGCCCTGACGGGCCCACGGTCAGGGGCGGGCTCTTCGACGCCGCCGGCCGTTCGAACGGGCGGCGGGTTGGGTCACAGCGCAGCGTGTCGGCGTTCTCGAACGCTTGGAGAAACCGCGCCTGTCCCGCGTTGACACGACGTCTGGGCGATGCGATAAACGCCCCGGCATCTTCGAGTTGCATTTCTCGAATGCGGTGGTGACCAACATGGCCCCGCCGCGGTAGGGAGTCCTGACCTTCACTGCTGCCCGCATTCGGATCGGCGTTCGTAGTGGCCGGCGAGCAAGGTCCACTTTTGTCAGCCGTTCCACGGCTCGGGTAGTGTCCTAATCGAGTTCGGTAGGCTCGTAGGCAGTGAGGTCACAGCAAGTAACGCGCCTGGCGCATAGACGGGCTGGTAGGTGCGTCATTCGTGCCTGGCGGCGCCTCTAGCCGTTCGTAACCGCTCGGTTTGGAACAAGCCGCGAGAGTGTCGAGGGCGCGAAGGGCCGTCCGTTGCGCGCGGTGATTCCTTCGGCCGCCAGACTCAAAGGAACTGGGCCGTCTCGGTGGCCAGACGCGCGCGAAGCGGCTCACCGCCGAGCAGCGGAGCGCGATCGCGAAGAAGGCGGCGGAAGCCCGGTGGAAGGGCCGACGGCAGCCATAGCGGGATAATCCGTGCTGAAGGGACCGTGGCGATTATGAGCACTTTCGAGGCCAAGCAGGACGATATGGTCGACCCCATGGACCGAGCGTTTTCCCGTCACTGGCTCGACCTCCCTGGAGCACTCCGATGCGCACCCTGGCGTCGCGGATCTGTTTTCGACCACGACAGCGCCGAGTGGCGATGATCACGCATCGAGTGTGTCGAAGCGCAGGTTGCCGGAGCTCTCGCCACGGCCGACGCCTTTGCGGCGGCCGACCCACAGGTGTGAGGAGCCGTCGATCCAGCGCGCCCACTGGTAGCTGCGCGTGACATAGGCGCCTTCGCGCGGCACTTCCTCCTCGAACAGCGACAGCTCGTGGCCGGATTCAAGGATGCTGCCCAGCGCGTGGACGGGCTGCGGCGCGCCTTCGGTGCTGAGCACCGCGCCGCGCTTGAGACGCAGGCCGGAGCCCGTCTGCACGGGGAGCAGGGGCACCCAGTACGCGGGGACTTGCGACGCCAGCCGGTAACGTAACGCGGGCGCCGACTGCGACGGCGGCGGGGCGGGCGCTGGCGGACCGAGGCGACGCTCACGTTCCAGGTCATCCTCGTACCGGTTGAGGGGAGCCTCGGCAGGGCTCTCGATCAGCCGCTCGATGGCCCAGGCCAGGTTCGCCATCTCGTCGCGCACCAGGAGTACCTCCTCGACGGGCGGACTCTCCAGGGTGTTCAGGACCGACGGCGCCAGGAAGAAGAGGTTCGCCTGCGGCTTGGTGAGGCCGCTGCCGTGCGTGTAGGAATGCTGGAACATGCGCCACGTCGAGTAGGGCGCGCCCAGATCGGCGGAACACGCGATGAGCGAGCGGACCCCGAAGGTGTCGGTGATGACGAGCGAGCGGGTGCGATACAGGGCGCCCACGCCCAGCTCGACTGGGATGACGAACCAGTCGTTGCCGTAGGCCAGGGCGAACTCGACCAGCAGCATGCGGGCCAGGTCCGTGGGCCCGGCATCGACCGATCCGAAGTCGACCTGGGCGTCTTCGAACTCCCAGAAGCGCAACGCCGGCATGCCGCGGAAGCTGACCGGGGCGGGGATGGCCGTGCGCGCGACGTCGGTCGGGGGGCGATCGCCAAGGGCGCCGAGGGACACCTCGGCATTGCCATCGAAGGCGTACCAATCGAGGCGCCCCTCGGCGTACTCCGGCGCGGTGAGGATCCGCTCGCCGTCGCCCAGGCGGCCGGCCAGCGAGAAGGCATACTCCATGCGCTCCGCGGACCACGACGCGCCCTCCGCGCCGGGCTCGCTGAAGAAGGCCTCGTACCAGTCGATCCAGCTCTGCGCCGCCTTCTCGACCTCGGCCACGTCGGCGGTGGCGATCGGCAGGTCGGCCGGCAGGGTGACTCTCCCCCCGGGCGGCGGGGCGAGCGTCGCGTACAGGCGGCGGCCATCGGGGACGCGCGAGCCGGTGACGTCGAGAAAGGCCAGGCTGGCCGGGTCGAGCGCGGCCCGCTGCTCGGCGGTAAGCGCGGAGAACGCGAAGCGAGTGATGAACACGGTCCGGTACGGCTGCGAGAGCGGTTGCGCCTCGAGCAGACGCAGGAAGTGCTGGCCGGCTTCCACCGCCAGCCGGAGCTTCTTCGGATCCGCGATCTGCTCGGCGGGCAGGCGGATCCTCTCGCGCTCCACGACGGTCTCGAGCGGCGTGCGCGCACCGTCGTAGTGCGGCGCATTGACGGGGGTGTTGGGCGGGATGGCCCCGGCGTAGAAACGCGTGAGCGGCGCGGCCTCGGCGCGCCAGCGGGCCATGATCGGCGAGCCGTTGTCCTCGCCCTGGAACTCGCCCAGCTGCCACTGCCGCGCGAGGAGCCAAAGCGGATCGTAGATACGCGCCTGCAAGCTGTCTCGCATCTCGGCATTCCGGCTGCGCGGCTCCAGTCGGATCCAGCTGGTGATGGACGGCATGCGGACCTCTCCTGATTACCGGACCGTCGTGAAGTCCGTCGAGACGGTGTGGCCGGCCGTGTTGATCGCGAAGTACATCGCGGGCAGGTAATGCCCGATCTCGCGGAGCGCGTCGGAGTCGACGGCGCGGATGCGGGCCAGGTCGAGCGTCTCCAGCAGCACCTGCTGGAGCGACCACACCGTCCACGGCGATTCGAGCTCTGGCGGCACGGCGACCAGGATGGTCTGGGGCGGGGCGGCGTTGGGCTGGTCGTACTGGAACGCCACGCCGGTGATCTCGGTCGGGCTGGGCACGACCTCCACCCACTCGTCGACGAAGAGTCCCGTCAGCGGTTTGCTCGGATCGATCGGCGTGCTGGACTGCACGGCCAGCGAGAGCTTGCCGCCCGGCAGTGGCTGCCCGTTCTTGAGCGGCAGGCCCACCCAGAGGTCGCCGACCTTGTATGGAAGCTGCGCGATGCTGAGGGCCGGCCGCTCGCCGCTGCCCAGGGCCTCGGCATAGGTGAGCGCCTGGTTGAGGCGCGCGGCGCCGTCGCGCACGCGCGCCATACGCCGGAACCAGGTGAGTGCGGCGAACGGGTCGCCATCCTGCACCTTGACCGTATCGGCCAGCGCGGTCGCCAGCTCCGTGGCATTCGAGGCTGAGAACCGCGGAAGCACGACGAAGGCCTTGCCGAAGACGATGCGCAGCTGTGCCTGCGCGTGGTCGCGCCGCGCGTCGGGTGTTGCTGTGGCGGCGGTGAAGCCGGCGTCCAGCGCACGGAGCTGCGCGACGCGTCCCGCGAGCTCGGCCTGGATCGAGGTCGCCTGGGCGAGCAGCGTCTGCCGATCCGCCGAGGCGGACCCCGCGGCCGAGAGCGGCACGGCGCCGGCCACGCCGAAGGTCGCCGCGCGCAGCATCAACGTCCTCAGGGCTTCCAGGTCCGCCGTCTCGGGCTTCGTGAGCTGCGCCTGGAAGTCGTTGGGTAGGCGGGTCAACAATGGCACGGCCGCCAACGCGCGCTTCTCCAGCTCGGTCACGTCCAAGGTGGAGGTGTCGCCCCGCTGCGGTGGGTTCAGATCGCCGTCATCCACGGCACGCGTGCCGGCCACCAGCCGGCGCACCGCGCGCAGCACCTCGTCGAACTCTGCGTAGCTCAGCTCGGTAGGCGCGAAGGCCGGCCGGCGAGCCGGATCGATGCGCAGCAGCGAACCGGGCGGGAAGCCGTCCGGCCGTCGCATGATCTCGTACAGGATGCGCTGCTCGATCTCGGCCTGCCACCCGCCGGGGCCGCCGGCGACGGCGTACACGAAGTCGAGCGGGGCCAGGCGAAGCGCGTTCAGCCGGAGTTCTGTCGTGGCGGCGACGGCGCGCGTGGCCGGATCCAGCCGCTCGACCGTGCAGCGCACGTTGGCGGGGTTCCCGAGGAGCCTCGCCACCCAGGCATTCAGCCGCGGCTCGGCGTTGGCGCGCTGCGGGTTCACGGGCGCCGTCCACCCGGCCGGGAGCGCCGGGTCTCCGCTGAACAGCGCGATCAGACGGTGCGTCAGCGCGATTCCCGTGCGCGGCGTGCGCGCGACCTCGAGCTCGGGCGGCGGCGCCTCGCCGCCCGCGATGGATTCGACCGTGCTGGCCGCGCGAAGCGGATTGCCGCGCACGACCTGGTGCACGCTCTCGGCCAGCAGCGCATCGCCCACGGCGTCGACGGCATCCTCGAGGGCGGCCAGCTCCGCCAGGACCACCTTGGCATCGGAGTTCGCGGGGTCGAAGGGGGGGAGTTTGACCTTCTGCTGACCGACCGATCCGCCGAAGGGGATGGTGGCCTGGTTCCACTGCGGCGGCGTCGTGCGCTTGCCCGTCTGCCAGCGCCGGAGCAGGGCGAGGCCATCGACGACGTTGTTGGCCGCGATGGCCTCGAGCGGTTTGTTGGCCGGTTGATCGTTCGGCTCCTGCTTGCGCGCCACCAGGGGCGCGAGCTCGCGGAAGGTGGCGATGAACTGCGGCTTGCGGGCTTCTTGCAGGCGGCGCTCGAAGCGATAGCCCAGCAGCGCACCGAGCGGCTGTCCCTGCCGCACGCCGTCGAGCAGCCGCGATGCCAGCCGGAGGCGCTCAGATGACAGGTCGATAGCCAGCAGGTCGCTCTGCGCCGGGTTGCTGGCGTGTGCCAGGTGGCCGCTTCGCAGCACCGCCACCGTCGCGGCCTGCGACAGCGACGGCGTGTGGACGAAGCCAGGATTCACGGGCGACTGGACGATCGGCGCCTCCTCGCCGGGCGGGGGTGGGACCACCACCTGGGCAGGGGCCAGCTTGAGGTTTATCACCCAGCCGTACCCGCCCAGCAGGACACCGGTGGGAGTGGTCTTGCGCATCCGGGCCAGGCGCTTCGTCGCCAGCGACGTGATCCACGCATCGAGCCGGTGCGAGCAGAGGTCGAGGGCGCCCGTCATGAGCTGTTCCAGCCTCGGCACCGCGAGCGCACCCAGAAAGGCCAGGCTGGTGCGGAAGTCGCTCAGCGGCTGCAGGCTCGGCTCACGGGCGACGTCGGGCTCCCCGTTCGGCGTGAAGCCGAGCAGGTAGGTGCCGATCTCCATCGGCTCGGCCACCTGCGGCACGCTGATCTTGGTGGCCAGCTGGCGCCAGACCGTCATCGACAGCTGACCCAGCGGGAAGTCGACCAGCTCCGGCTCGCGGCGCTGGGCGGGCTGCACGAGGCCGCGGGCGGCGAGCAGGCGCGACGCGGCGATGGCGTACTCGAGCAGCATCGAGTGGCGCAGGAGCAGATAGAGCAGCGCGCGCGGGGGCGGTTGCAGGACCGTCTCGTTGCGGATCGCGTTGAGATTGCGTGCGGCGAGGAGCGATGCGATGTAGTTCGGCGCCAGCGATGCGGCACGCTCGAGCTGCACCAGGGCACCGCGCAGGTTCCCGACAGGCGGCGCGTAGACGCCGCGCGACACGCGGGGCCGCGTCGTCACGCCCAGCGACTGCAGGCCCGCAGCCGCCAGCGTGCCCTGCGTCGTCCACCAGTCTGCGAGCGAGCGCCGCTTGAGGGCGCGCGCCCTGGCGAGCGCGAGCCGCTCCTGGGGTGTTTCCGGGGTGACGTCCCAGACCTCCTCGAAGAAGCCGCCGGTGAGGTAGATGCTGAGGTGCTCCAGGTAATGCCGGCCCATCAGGTTGCGAATGGAGTAGCTGGACGACAGGCCGTCCATACTCATGACCTCGGCGAGGTCTCGGTCGAGGCCCTTATCCTGGGCGGTGTCATCGCTGCGGCCCAGGCGCGGCACGTCCGGGACGTTGCGTCGCCAGAGGTCGCGCAGGCGGACCAGAAAATCACGGAGCGCGAGATCGCGGCCGGACTGGGCGACCTCCGCGGCGGCGGGTTTCCAGGCGCCGAGTGAGGTGACGGGCAACACGCCATAAGGCTGCTTGCCGATGCGCACGGACGGCAGCGGACCGTCGGCGCGCACGTGGTCGACGAAGTGGCTGCGCAGCCACGCGATGTCGTCCTCGGTGAGGGGATTCTCGTTGGCTCCGCCCACACCGAGCATCTGGGACAGGAAGTAGCCCCATGTGGTTTGCCACAACGCCGTGTTCATGTGCCGCGCGTCGAGCAGATCCTTGTCCGCCGCATGCTCGATCCGCGCGAAGACCGGCCCGACGCTCGGAAGGCCGAACGCGGTGGCCAGGGCATCGGCATTGGACCCGTCACCGGCCTTGATCGCCGGAGCGCGGCGATCGGCCCGGTAACTCTCGGCGTGGCCAGGATCGTTCGAGGTGAACCCGGACGGGGCGTCCTGCGTGTTGTTCGAGGGCGTGCCCGGCGGCACGAAGCTCAACCCGCCGGTGTAGTGATGGGCGTCGAAGAGCTGCGCCAGCCGTGGCGCCGAGTCGGTCGCCGTGTCGAGGGTGTCGCGGAGGCCGAGGACGAGCAGAAAGTCGAGGCCGGCGGCGGCCGTCTCCTTGGCCAGCCGGGCGCGGACGGCCATGCCGGCTTTCTCCGCCGCGTCGTAACTCACCATCCATTGCATGCCCTGATCGACCGCCTGTGGATCGACGTGGGCGGAGGGCGACGGGTCGGGGCCGGCCGGCAGCGCGTCGGAAATCGGCGTGCCGGTGGCATGCACCACCAGCTGCCCATTCTTGTAGCCCAGCACCGTCCACTGGTTCGGGAGCACACGCGTCACCGGCGCGCGCGTCCACGACTCGGGTTTCATCGCCGGCGCGGGGAAGACGGGCGGCTTTGGCAGCGGCTGATCGGCGGGGATGGGGCTGGCGGGGCGGTCGGCGGGATTCTGCGGCTCCAGCGCGCGGGCGATCCACGCGGCGCGAGGCGGATCGAAGCGGTCGGCCAGCTGCTGCCAGGCGACCCTGGCGCGGTCCTCGTCGCTCGCCGAGCGCCAGGTCTGCTCCCAGAAGTGTTGTCCCCAGGCGAGCTCCTCGGCGGTCAGCTCGGGTTCGTGCGTCTCGATGTGGATCGCGTCGGGGTACACGCGCACCCGCAGCTCCACGCTGCCATCGGCTTGCGGGAAGAAGCGGGTCTCCAGACGCACGGGGAAGAGCACGGCGGGCCGGGCCGGCCCGAACGAGAGTCGCGCCGACACGTCTTGTGTCTGGGGGATGGCGGGGATCTCGGGATTGGGGATGGACACGCTCAGGCGCTCACTGCGGGATCATGTCCCGCGCGTGGATGGCGATGCGTACAGGCCGCTGCAGGGTGATGTAGGCCTGGTGCGCGCCGTTCCGGCCCCACGTCACGTTGTCGACCACCGGCAGCGCCGTCTTCACCGACAGATGCGACAGCGCCTGCAACTCTGCCGGCGTGCTGGCGAAGTGCCGCCAGCTCAGGTTGTTCCACGACGTGAGGACGGGCAGGGGCTGGTCGAAGTTCGCGACATCGAGCCCGAAGCAAGGCTCGGTGGGCTGCTGCTGGATGACGAAGAACCAGCCGGGATCCGCGATGGCATCCTCGCGCTTGAGGTTGAAGCCGAGGAAGGTGACGTCGGGTTTGAGCGTGCCACGGAAGAGCGGGTGGCGCTCGTCGTTCGGGTTCTTCGACAGGTCCAGCTGCCCGCCGCTGGGCACGGCCGCCACGGCGTAGATCACCGAGTTCGGGTAGCGGCGCAGGAGTTCGCCGCGCACGAGCAGCACGAGCTGATCCCCCGCGACGGCGTTCTGTCCGAGCGGCCGGTCGCCCCATTCCTTGATCCGCTTGACGTCGGGCTGCGCGGCATCCCAGAACTGGCGGAAGTACGTGCCGCGCTGATCGGCGGGGTAATTGCGCCAGAGCAGCTCGCTCCCCATCTCCGCGTTCAGGCCGACCAGGAACGACTCGACGAAGCGCGCGTTGGTCCGGAGCAGGGTCACGGTGTCCGGCGGCACGTGCTCCAGGCCGGGAAAGAGGAAGTCCTGCGAGAGATCGCGCACGGCTTCGTACATGGGTTGCGGGAAGACCGGCCCGTCGAGAATTGGCTCGAGCGGGTCGCCGCCGGGCGCGATGGCGGAGGCCGTATTGAGCGAGGCCTGCACGCGCGCGCTGACGGTCTGCTCGGGGTTGACGCTCTGGAGCAGCGCGGCGCGAGTGCTGGCCAGGTTCATCGTGGGTGCTGGGAAGGTCAGGATCTGGAGGAAGGCCTGCTGCACCAGGTATGTCTGGTGCGCCCTGACGGCGTTGAGGAAGGCGACGGCATCGGCATTGTTCGGCTGTCCCGGCGTGAAGTCCAGCAGGCTGCGCGTCGCGCCCTCAGGGACCACGGTGAAGTTGCCGAGAGGCGGCGCCGCGTCAAGCGCCGGGTTGACCTGCTCGAAGCGCGAGAAGTTCTTGAGGGCCGCCCCGAAGGGCGTGGTCCGATCGGAGACCTGGTTGAGAGTCACCCAGCCGGCGTCCGGCTTCTGGGGCGCGACGATCGGCGTGGAGGTGTTGAGGCGGGACACGATGGCAATGGGCGGCGCGCCCGCCCGCTGGAAGCGCGCGCTGATGGCGCCCCGCGGGCTCGCGAGGCGGCGCAGCGGCGCGGAGACGGCACGGTCGGGGATGGCGGAGCGCGCGATGCGCGAGGACAGCATCATGCGGGTGTGCACGTTGTTCGGCTCGGTGGCCGCGACGACGAGACGCGACTGCGCCGAGGCGACCACCTTCAACAGTGTCTCGTCGTCGAACCGCGCGAAGTGCTTGGCGACGTACGTCCCGTTGACGGCGCGGGCGAGCTGGGCCTGGCGTCGCAGCTGGTTGATGCGCTGGATCTCGCCGAGCTGCTCCCACGCCGCGGCGACCAGCTGCTCCTGCTGGACCTGCACCGTGAGCGTGCCCAGCGCGGCGATCGCGCGGTGGCGCGGGTCGAGATTCAGCTCGTGCAACCAGGGCGGGGAGGGCGGCGGCGCCGGCGGATCCGGGATGATATCCACGGTGTGCTGCGCGGCCTGCCAGCAGCCATAGATCGGCGGCGCGAGCAACGGCTCGTGTCCGGGTTCCAGTGTCGCCTGCCAGGGCGCGTTGAGGATCGCCCTCAGCGCAGCCTGGAAGGGCTCGCGCGTCTGCCGCGCCCACAGCGCCGCCTCGCTCTCGAGAGCGCACAGCGCGCCCTCCAGCTCGAGGATCGTCCCTGACGGCAGCGGCGGCGTGATCTGGAAGCCCGGCTGGCTGATGTCCACCAGGCGCTTGCCGGCCTCGGCGGGCATCTTCCGCGGCTCGAGCGCGCGCACCAGCGCCTCGAAATCGCCCCCGGCGCCAGTGCGAAATTCCCAGTGATAGTAAACGGGCAGGGACACTTCTGCGGGGGATTGCGCGCCCGAGGCCCAGGCTGGCTGCAGCTTCTGCTCGTCGCCGGGCGCGATGGTCTGGCCGAGGGCCGCCTTGCTCCCCAGCTCGAAGGCAGGCACCAGGCAGGCAAGGTACCCGGTGGACGGGTCGAGGCGGCGCGGACAGAGCAGGCGCGAGACCGTCAGCACGGGGTCGCCAGCCAGGGCGGACTTGAGGGAGTCCGCGTTCCGGGCACTGCCGGTGACCTGCGAATGAGCCCAGGCCCATGACTCCGAGAGGTCCGGCAGCTCGCGACTGGGGCGCGCGGGTGGCGCGATCTCGAGCACCGGCAGGCCAGAGGGCGTCTTGTTGAGCTGCAAGGCCACACCGTCCTGCTTCTGGACGACCACGAGACACAGCCACGGACGCAACCGGGCGGTGGCATCGGCCTGCGCCGGGGTAAAGAGCCAGGGGAAGTCGGGGCGGTCGAACTCGACGGCGGGGAAGTAGTTCGGCTCGAAGTCCGCGGCGCGATCGCGCGGCTCGGTGCGAACGATCTGCTGCGGGTCGATGCCCGTGACGTCGCCGGGGCCATACAGGCGCACCTGGCGGCTCGCGGCGTCGGCATTGTTGACGCGTAGGCTGACGGTCACCGACACGACGCCGGCTTGGTCCGGGCCCAGGGTGTCCGGCGCCTGGATGCCGGAGGCGGCGCCCTGGCGCACCCAGGGAAGGAAGACGTAATTGGCGGAACCTGGGACGGCCATCGTTACCTGATCCGGAACGCACCCATCATTCGTTCATCCGACGTCGCCCGTCGCCCTCGACCCGTCTGGCAGGCCCACCTCGTGTGTGCCCGCCGTTCGTCTTGCCAGATCCGGCGGGAGGATACACGATTTCATGCCTGGCTCGACCGACCGGTCAGGCAATGGACAGCTCCGATTTGCGAAGGATCTTCAGGACGTCCGCCCTGGTCGGTTGCTGCTGTTTGATCCGCGTCAACGCCTGCACGGCTTCCGAGTACGAGACGCTGGCCGTCTGCACCGCGAGGTCGTCCGTCGTGACGATGGTCCAGCCTTCGCGGGCGACCAGATACTTGTCCGCGGTCGAGCGATAGCGCTCCTTGCCGGTGCGCCTGAGCTCGCTGCTGCCGGCGGCGCCGAATCGGGCCTGCTGGCCGAGGAGGATCGGGGTCAATCGATACCGGCCCTGCTGCTCCGGCGGTGGGCTCGGACGGGTCCCACCCGTCGCCTTGTCGACGATCAGTGTCTCGAACTCGATGGCGGGGACCTCGAGCCAGTCGGCGGCGTTGGCGCTGATGGCGACCTCGCTCGAGCCGATGGCCACGCCGCCGGTCATCGACTCGAACGACGGCCGGGAGAGCTTTTCGCCGTCGCTCATCTCGATGAACTGCGCCGGAGCGAAGAAGTCGCGCAACGGTTGCGCCGCCTGGTTCTGCCCGCCCAGGCTGACGCTGGTGATGGAGAAACGGCGCGCGCCGGTCGGCGTCGCCGCGCCGAAGCGGGAGATGTCGAGGTCCAGGGGCACGACGGTCTGCTTGATCGCGAGCGTGCCGAGCGGGTGGAGCAGCGTCTGGACTGGCGCGGACGTGCCTGGCGTCACCGCCCGCAAGGTGACCACCTGGCGCTGTCGGGGCGGCAGCTGGCTCAGCCAGTTGCCGGGGCTGCTCAGGGCGTCTCTCAGCAGCGGAAACACGTCCACCGGCGCGGGAAGTGGCGGCTTCTCGCCTTCGACCAGCGTCGTGTCGACGCGGATGGTGACATCCCACCAGAGAATTTCGAACGTCGCCTTGGCCTTGATGTGCAGCGGGCGCGGGCCGGCCAGCGCGCCCTCGACACGCACCTTGAACAGGTTGGTCGAGCCGCGCTTGAGCTGGAGCTGCGCGTAGAAATCGGCGAGGAACGAGAAGGGCGAGAGCTGGATCAGCACGTCGAAGCCAGTCTCGCCCTGGATGCTGAAGCCTGACGCGGAAGCGTACAGCTCGGCGCGCGCGCCGAACTGCACGGTGTTGGCGGTCAGCGCGAAGTATGCCTCACAGCGCAAGCGTGGGCTGTCCCCCGCGGCGAGGTTGATGGCGATGCGGTCCAGCTTCGGAAAGCCTGGCGGCGGGCTGAAGGCGGGATGCAGGCCGCCGACGCCGAGCGCGAAGCTGGGCGAGCTGTCCCATCGAAGACGCATGGCCATGTCGCCCGTCAGCGCGAACTTACGGAGCAGGCGCGAATCGTGGAGCGTGGCGTCGAGCGCCGCCGTGCCCTGATCGAAGTCAATCACGCCGACAGCGTCCATCTGCAGACGCATCAGCTCGTCGTCCGGTGTGGGCAGGACGGCGCGGAGCTGGGCCAGGATCAGCAGGCGCAAGCGGGCGCCGAGCTCCAGCACGAGGGCGAGGTTGGCCGTGATCAGCGTCGGTGTTCCCCAGGTGATCTGGGCCATCGGCCCGAACAGGTAATGGCCGCTCGCCGGTGGGAACACGCGGTTCACGTTGCTGAGGATCTGGGCGGCGTTGCGGATGGGGTCCCGGGGGAAGAGCACGCTGTCGAGCGTGTGATTACGCAGGCCGGCGCGCAGCGCGTCTTCGTCGAACGTGCGGTTGACCGCCAGCAGCCCACCAATGCCGGTGAGGTTGAATCCCAGCCCGAGCGGGATGGGCTGAAAGTCCTCGGCGGTGATGATGATCAGCAGCGAGTACCCCTTGCCGCCATCCGGCAGCCGCGTGATCAACAGCCCGATCGCCTTGACCGCGATCGTCTCCTCGATCTGCAGCTCCAGCACGCCGCTGTATTCTTCCTTCTGCGGATCGAAGCGCAGGAAGCCCCCGCCGCCGACGACCGAAGCATCGATGGCGAGGCCTAATCCGTTCGGGGGCTTGAACCCGATGCCGAAGTCGATGGGCCCGAGGTTGCCCACCCCCTCCGGAAAGCTGATCTGCGCTTCGAATCCCAGCCGGTCGACCGTGACCGTCAGGGGGCCAAGTCCGCCGCTGAATGCTCCGGAAATTTCCACCGGAATGCGGCCGGCATCCGTATCCAGACGCGCGCTGATGTAAAGGCCCTGAAATTTCACCGGCCCCAGCGAGCGGTTGACGGGCAGGACGATCTCGAGTCCGGCGCTGCCGCGAAACCGAAGCCCCTCGGCCGGCGTCCATGTCGCGCCGAGCTCGAGCTCGGCCTCGATGCTGTCGCCCGGGAGAAAGCTGGCAAGGAACCCATCCGCCGTGGAGAGATCCAGGAGAAGCCTTCCACCTTTGATGTCCGCCCCGACGAGAAGGTCGCCTCGTGGAGAAGGTGCTCCACTTGGCAGGCTCGCCGAGAGGCCGAAATTGAGCTCGATCGACGTCGCCTCCAGGCGGCTTCCCCCGGTCTGGCCCAGGATGACAAACGGCTGAGCCCGATCGGCATTCTTACCCACAATGTCGGCCTGAAGCCGCCCTTGCAGCGTTCCTCCGGGAGGGAGCAGCGCGATGTCGGCCGGTGGGCGGACCAGCACCCGGAGGCCAGGGTCGAACTGGCCGTCGGAGGAGAATTCGAGCGTGAAGGCAGGAGACAGGGGGTAGGTCAGCGCGAATCCTGTGGCGATCGGTACCTTGAGCTCCAGATCCAGGCCCGGCGGCGTGGCTCCAGCGCTTTGACGCAAGCTGAAAAACAGGATCTCGAGAGCGGCGGGCGTGGAGGCTCTGGCGGGGATGACTTCAGCCGGGATACCCGAGACGGAGAGGAAATCCCTGAGCCGATCGAGGAAGAGCTGGCCTTTGAATGACGCGTCGCCCCAGCCGTACACGGCGCGCGCATGGCCCGTCGGCGATTTCAGCAGATTCAGGAAACGTCTGGGGTGCAGCTCCTCGCGCAAGAAGAAGCCCTGGTCCGGGTTGTTCGGGTCTACAGGGATCGGCTGCTGCTCGATGATGCCCAGGAGGAGGAGGAGCTCCTTCTTGACGATATAGTCGCCGAGATATTTGATCGCCAGCAACTCGAGCAGGCGGGCCGGCAGGCCGCGCGCAAATCGGCCGATCTGTTCCTCCGTCA
This sequence comes from Tepidiformaceae bacterium, assembly GCA_041488155.1. Lineage (GTDB taxonomy): Bacteria > Chloroflexota > Dehalococcoidia > Tepidiformales > Tepidiformaceae > JBGPOS01. Next base: position 5,166 of record JBGPOS010000065.1, on the reverse strand, counting down.
AGCCGGGAAGTGAATGGGACAACTTCTGCAGTTCTTCAACGATATGGTCGAGGGCTGCGATAGTTGTCCGGATTTGCTCACCCAGGTGGCCCGCTTCCTGTACCGCGACCACAATCTGATCTTCATCGAGCGCGGCGGTGAGATCTGAAATCGTCGCAGGGAGCTGGCTCGCCATCGTCGCGACCTGACCCAATGCCCCCCTGAATCCCGGGAGATCCAAGGCCCCGGCAGATAAATCAGCGCCGAGGTCGACGAACAGGAGGTTCCTGATCTCTTCGGGGGTCAGGACATACCCCAGAGGCCTCAGGAGGAGGCCGATCTCCTTGACGATCCATTCGAGACTTCCCGGCTGATCTGACATTGGCGGACCTGCCTCTGGCCCTTTAGGCCCGACTTCTCGCCGCCAAGGTCAAGAGCACATCTGAATACGAAAGGCCAATCAGCTGAAAGATGTCAGGAGCATAGCGCTGGATATCGGTGATCAGTTGCGGGCTGCCGAATCTCTGCAGAGCCGCGAAGATGTTTTCCAGGCAGTGGCGCAAGAGCCGTCCGTTGATCACCGTGGGCAGCGGAACGTTCCCGACTTCGGCGAACTGGTCGAGCTCTCGCAACAGGGCAGGCCCGTCGTTGCGATGCCAGGCCACCGCGACCCGCCGGTTGCGATGGATCAGCATTTCGACTTCCTGGTGATGCTGCTCGACCAGAGAAGTGAGTGTTGCCCCGAATGGTGTCTGGAGGAGCTGTTCGGCGACCTGGCCGAGCAGGTCGGGCACGCTCGGTGTAACGACCAGGGCGTCGCTCTCCTCGGCAAGGGCAAGCGTGCCGCCATCAGTCCCCGCAACCGGAGTGGCCGGTTCGGCCGCCCAGATCTTGATGTTCAGCTGTGTCTCGATTGGCCCAATCGGGCTTGCAAAACCAAGTCCGGTACGCGAATCATTCCCCACCAGCAAGCCGACGACCAGGTTCTTGTCGTTGACGACCGCCGAACCCGAATCGCCCTTGAGTGAGAACGCGCCTCGCCCAGGACCCGCCATGGGCCGGATCACGATCTGATCCCTCAGGAAAACCCTTTCTGTATTCTCCTCGGTCGGCTCAAAGGTGCCGTGAATACCGGTAACGATTCCCTCGGTCACCAGGGTGGTGACCCCTCGTTTCCGGACTCGATAGCCTCGCGGGTCACTATTGGGATTCGCCTCATCGAACACGATCTCTCTCAGGGTAATCGGCGCGGTCCCCTTCACCGGGCCGATGTCAACGATCACCGGGTCGGCTTTGACGCCGCCGTCGAGCTTGGCGATGGCGGCATCAACCGTGCCGGGACGGCCCGGAGCCCCTGGATCTGCATGGCGCATGCGCTTGGCGATCTTCTTGGATTTGCAGGAGGAGTAGACGGGATGGTGAACATTATCCTCGTCGATGGAATAGAGCACGTGGTAATTGGACAGGAGAACCTTGGCGCCTGTCTCATTGTCGATGGCCAAGCAGCCCAAGGTGCCGTAGGTCAACACCTCTCTCACAGTGACTGTTTCACTGAGCCTGATCCGCTGAACGAGTGCGCCGCTAGGCCGCGCGCTGTCAGCGTCGGATTGAACCTTGATCGCTTCAGAGTCCTGCATCGCAATGCGAATGCCGCCGCGGATCCGGCTGTATCTACGGCTGTCTGGGAAGATTCTGACCCACACGCCCACCGAGGTGTCTTCGGCAGCACCCGCTCTGGCGACGCCTTTCAATGTGAACGTGTCTGGAGTGATCGTGTCGACCGTGAAGGGATCGGCCTTATGGCCGCTCTGAATCTCCTGAATACTTCCGGTGTGGATGATGTGCACGCGGTCGCCCCGCTTGAGGCCGTGGCCTTGGGAAGTAATCTGGATGGGAGTGCCGAGCCTGACCCGTTGGATCAACCCCGTTCGATCGACGCAGAGTTTCGCCCACGCGCCACTTTCGTGGGTGGCTTCGGTGAAGGAGCTCCCGTCGGTACCGCTGAGCTGGAAGCGGTCCTTGTCGAGCGTCTTGCCGACGACGAACTCCCCGCCTCTGATCTGGGTCATCCCGCTGATCCGCACGATCTTGATCCGGTCTCCCTGTTGCAACCCGTGGGACGGGGACGTGATGACCACCGGGTTGGTGTTGCTTGCCCCGGTGAGGCTGCTGGCCGGGCAGCAACACAAATTGTCCTCCCAGGCGCAGGGCTCGGTCCAGAACGCATCGGCTTCGACCGCGAGGGGAGCCCGTCCCACAGTTCCCGGCAGGGCGAAAACATTCTCGTTCTTCACCTGGACGGGAAATGCAGCCGTCTCATCGAGAGGCACACCGAAGATGCACACGTGGTTGCCGTCCGCCAGCCCATGAGCCGCGGACGTGATCTCCACCGGCTTAATGCTCGGCTCACTCACCTTCGTGATTTTGCCGGTTCGGCAGTGCTGCTCTACCTCCGGAAATGTCTCGGTGCCTGCGGTTCGCACAAGGGGTGATGTCCCCTGGATGACGTCTGTACTGACCCCGTGAATTTCACGTGGAATAATTTCGGAGGGGAGCAACTCGGGAAGGGAACGTTTCTGCTGGACGAACACCTGGATCGCCGGTTTGCGGGTCAGCTTGCCGGCGACGATTTTTGGACCCAGCGCAACGCCGTAGACTCCTGGAATTCCAAAGAGCAGCTGCTCTGCCTCGGATCTAGCCCTGACGTAGAACTGCTCATCAAACACCATGATCCGGCCTCCAAGATCCTGTCCGCGGTCCTTGCGTGTTTCTCGCGGGTAGCTCCTTCGGCCTTCCCGAATCACCCCTCAAGGCCGTCCGGCAGTGGATCAATGGTCCAAGAGCGTTACATGGGAATCTCGATGAGCCCATGATTTACTCGGCGCACCTCGTAGCCGATGGACAATTCCGATTTGCGCGAAATCTTCACGGCCCCGGCGTTGGCCGGCTGCTGCTGTTTGATCTTCGTCAACGCCTGCACGGCTTCCGAGGACGATATGCTCGCACGAGCAGCCCGAGCCGGGTGGCCAGATCGCTCCCCGTCTGCAGGGTGAAGACCTAGCCCCCGGCCGGGCTCGCTCGACCCGGGCTGCCAGGCGGGGCCGCCCCCCCTCGCCGGGCAGCTCGGCGACGAGCAAACCGATGGACTCGATCGTGCCGCCGTGAAGCGGGACGTCGCGGAGCACGCGCGTCATCCCGACCTTCGTCGTCTTCTCCGGCGGACCGGTCGCCTCGGCCTGGAGTGCCGAGGCCAGGTCGTCCGAGAGCTCGTCCAGCGAGGCAGGCAGGGCGAGTCCGATGAAAGCTCGGTGATCAGCTCGGCGATCTTCGGGAAGTTCGGGGTGCCCCAGCCGTAGACACGGGTCGGGATCTGGGCCGGCTCGGACAGGATGGCCGTGATCTGCTCCCCGTCGAAGCGAAGGCGCACGAAGCCAGGCCGGGCGGCGGTCTCCGGATGCAGTCCGGGAAGGAGATGGATGTTGGACCCACCAGTGTTCGCCCAGATCAGGCGGACAAGGCTCATGGCGGGCGGCCTCCTCGAAAACCAAACGTGATCGGAGCCGATCTCACGGGATGTCGCGCTCCACCAGCACGTGATGTCGGCTATTATAGCATCGGCAGTTTGGGCGTCCACGGCGGACGCGCGGCGATGGAACCAGTGGGGTGCGCCGGGGCCGCTCGCCTGTTTCATCTACCGCGAGGAGACGAACGAAGAGGAATGTTTCTGCAACTGCGAGCTGAACCGCGCCTTTCGCGGGCCGCTGGAAGCGGCAGGCTTGCGTGTCACGGGGCAGGGCGAAGCGGGCGAGGTGCGGGGCGTGGAGCTTCCGACGCCTCGCGACGCTGTTCTTGGCGCACAGCTTCCCTCAGCAGCGGAACGGTCTCAGCCGGTGATCACGGCATTACCTGCGCTCAGCCCGGGCCCACCGTCGCTGCCGTTGAAATGGACCCCTTGATGCCAACACTCAAGCACCGAATCGCGGTGATCGACGCTCCTTCGAATCTGGGACTGATGCCGCCAGCCCCCGGTCGCGCCTCGGGCGTGACCGGGCTTCCTGAAGCCTTGCGAATGGCTGGCCTTGTCACAAAGCTCGACGCGATCGAAGCTGGCCGAGTTGCACCGCCCCCGTATTCACCGGAGATCGACCCGGAAATGCGGATCCGCAACACCCACGCCATCCGGGAGTTCTCCATCGCCCTCGCCCGACGAGTCAAGAAGGTCATCGAACGCGACCAATTCCCGCTGGTGTTGGGTGGCGATTGCAGCATTCTCATCGGCAACATGCTTGCCCTGAGACAACGAGCGCGTCACGGCCTGTTCTTCATCGAGGGACAGGTGGACTTTCGTTACCCCAGTACTTCGCCAACCGGTGGGCGGCCGGCATGGACCTGGCTCTCGTCTCCGGTCGAGGGCCGGACGCGCGCACGGATATCGATGGCCTGAAACCTCTCGTGCAGGACCGCGATGTCGTGGCCTTCGGCCATCGCGACGTGACGGATCCCCATACGGCCTGGCGGGATATCGTCGACAGCGGAATCACGCTCTACACCCTGGATGCGGTGCGCGAGCTGGGCCTTGCCGAGGCTGCCACGAAAGCCCTTGCCCACCTCGCGGCCAACGACATCGCGGGTTTCTGGATCCATCTCGACGTCGACGTCTTGGATGACAAGATCATGGCGGCGGTCGATACTCGGCAACCAGGCGGAATGAGCTACGCTGAATTGAGCGACTTGCTGAGAGTTCTTCTCGCCTCGGGCTTGGGGTGGGAATGGAGATCACCATCTTCGATCCAGAGCTAGATGCCGATGGCAGTATCGCGCGAGCGCTCACGAGCGCCCTCGTCGAGGGCCTCAGTCGCTCACACTAGGCCCTCTGAGTCGAAGCCCTCAGAGACGAGCAGACGGACCGCCGCAGGGCGACGAAAGCGCTCGATGATCATGTAGAGGCCGCATCGTCTACCTCACGCCCGAGCTGAAGTCGCTCCTGGGTGGTCAAGTGGACCGCGTGCGTGCCTTGGAGCGGCAGCTCGGCAGGATCATTCCGCACTTGTTCCCACATCTCGACGGCGACGAGATCGGGCGTCCGCGCCGCGATATTCGCAGTGCGTGGGCGACGGCGTGCAAGCGGGCGGGCTGTCCGGTGAAGCTGATGCACGACTTCCGCCGCACAGCGGTGAGGAACATGGT
>JBGPOS010000064.1:0-22761 GCA_041488155.1 Tepidiformaceae bacterium | reverse complement strand
GCCCAACGGCCCCACGAGCCTGGGCGTCTGCAAGGTCTGCGGCACCACGAAAGAATTCAAGAACTGGCTCGCCGACGGCGACTTCATCACCAACGAAGAGCATCGCGCCGCCGCCTGACGTACTCAGCCTCGCCGGGCGCGCGGCCTCTTCCGCGCCCGGCACAAGGCCGCCGGCAGCTCGACCCTCAGCGAGCTGGGGGCGGCCTTTTCATACCCGATCGCTAGATCACTCCGCGCGCCCTGTACCCGGCCATCGTCTCCGCATCGATCCCGAGCAGCCCGCCGAAGACTTCGTCGTTGTGCTCGCCAAGGAGGGGCGCCCTTCCGTGGACTGATCCGGGCGTTTCGGTGAGTCGCGGCACGATCCCCGGCTGCAACAGCGGCCCGTGGTCCGCGCTTTCGACGGTGATCACCTGGCCCCGGGCCTGGTAATGCGGGTCGGCGACAATGTCACTCGTCGCGAACACCTTGCTGGCCGGCACGCCGTACTCGTCCAGCGTCGCCTGCAGTTCTTCGAGCGTGTGCTGCGCGCACCATTCGCCCACGATCGCTTCGATGTCTGCGTGGTTCTTGAGCAAGTTCGGGCGCGGCGTGAATCGCGGGTCGGTTCGAAGATCGGGCTGGCCCATCGCCTCGCACAGCCGTTCGAAGATGCGCTGCGTCGTCCCGTTGATCACCAGGAAATGTCCATCGGCCGTCCGCCACTGTTCGGCGGGGACCACCCCCGGGAAGTAATTGCCCGAACGCTCCCGGTTGACCCCGGTGGCGGCGTATCCAGCGGCGTGCGTACCGCTCATTCGCCATACCGCTTCGTACAGGGCCACGTCGACATCCTGGCCTCGCCCCGTCCGTTCGCGCGCCTGCAGCGCCGCCAGCGCCCCGAAGGCTGCGAAGATCCCCGCACCGTAGTCGGCCACGAAGTAACCCGGCCGTACCGGGGGACCATCTGGGCTCCCGGTCACGTAGGTTATCCCCGCGAAGGCTAGCGCGACGCGGTCGAACCCCGCCCGCTCCCGGTAAGGCCCGGTCTGGCCATAGCCGCTCACTCTCACAGCGATCAGCCTCGGATTCGACTCGCGCAGCGAATCCGGCGCCAGGTTGTATCGCTCCAGCGTGCCCGGCCGGAAGTTCTCGATGAGGATGTCGGCGGTGTCACACAGCCTTCGGAACAGCGCCTGCCCCTCTGGCTTGCTCAGGCTAATCGTCACCGCACGCTGGCCCCGGTTGTCCTGCGCGAACGAGACGTTGCCCCGGTTGGTGTCGCCGCTGCCCGGCTGCTCCACCTTGATGACGTCGGCGCCGAATTCGCCCAGGATAGTCGCGCAGAACGGGGCTGCCAGGATCTGTCCCGCGTTGATCACACGGATCCCGGATAGTGCCTCTGGCGACAGTTGATCGCTCACCGTGGAGCCGCATCATACGGTTCCAATGCCTCGCCAGGCAGCCGCTCCCCCTGCCTCCTTCTACGACCGCGTCTATGCTGTCGTGAGCCAGGTGCCCTTCGCCCACGTGGTCACCTTCGGCCAGGTCGCCGCCCTCGCGGGGTCGCCCCGCGCGGCTCGCGCCACGGGCTATGCGCTGCATGCTCTGCCCTGGGAGTCTCCGGTCCCCTGGTGGCGCGTGGTCAACGTGACCGGGGCGATCAGCTTGCGTGCTGGGCCCGGGCCCGCGCTGCAGCGCCAGCTCCTCGTCGAAGAAGGCGTGATCTTCGGCCTCGCAGGCTGTATCGATCTCGAGCGTTTCGGCTGGCTGCCGGCCCGCGGTCCTTAACACCAACGGCTGGCTCGCTTATGCTTCCGACCCACCACCCTCTGCGCCGCGAGCGGCGCCAGAAAGGCGAACGGCCATGGCCTCTGCCCCTTCGAGCCCGCCCTCAGCCAAAGTCTGCACCTGGGACAGCGACCTCCACCCCGCCCTGAACCTCTGGACCACAGGCAACGTCGAAGAAGTCATCCCCGGGGTCCCCACCCCCTTTATCGCCACGATGTGGAAGCAGATCGACCATGACAGCGCCGCCGAGATGGTCCGGCGTTACCGCATCCAGGACCTCCTGCCAACCGCCGCCCCCTCCCAGGCCAACTGGCTGGGCATCTTCGCCGGCCGCGGCGCGCTTGGCCTGGCCTGGTTCGGCGCCTTCCTGGCGACTTTTCAGACTGGCGACGGCTCCGGGGCCCTCGAGATGTACTTCAGCTCCGATAAGGACAACCTCCAGGCCGGGGACACAGCCGACCGAGCGCGCGCCGAGAAGACGCGGCAACGTGCAATGCGTTCGGTCTGGCCGCAGACCGTCGCCGGCATCGATCGGGCCAACGCGCGCATCTCCGCGCTTCGCCGCGCCCAGCAGCACAGCGACCTCACTGCGCTATCCGACAAAGACCTCTGGCGCCAATTCGTTAAGCTCCTCGCTCTCAACAGCCATCGCCTTGCTTCGCACGTCATCATCAGCAGTACGGCCGGCGAAATGGCGGCCGAGACAGGCAAGCTGCTGGCCGCCCAGCTCGGCGACCGTTTCGAAGAGAGCATGGTCGTCGGCCTAACTACCGGCCTGGGGGACATCGAGAGCGCCCGCCCCGGGTTCGAACTGTGGAAGATCGGCCGGTTCGTGGCCTCTCGCCCGGCCCTCGCCCGCCAGCTTCGTGGCATGTCCGCAGCCCGCGCACTCGCTGCCCTCAGCAATCCCCCTGACGAAGACTGGGCCGCTTTCGCCCGGCGCTTCAAAGCGTTCGTTAAGGAATACGGGTTCCGTGGCCAGGGCGAAGCCGACCCCAGTGTGCCGACCTGGGACGAGGATCAGACCTTCGTCATCAGCGTCATCAAAACCAATTCCACCGCGTCCGACGACAACGACCCGTTCCTCCGCGCCCGCCAGGGCGAGCGCACACGAACGAAGCTGGAGGCGCGAATCTCGCGCCAGCTCTCACCCGCCGCCCGCAAGGAGTTCATCCACTTGGCCGCCCAGGCCCAACTCTATGCCCGCACCCGCGAGCGTTCGAAAGCCTGTTGGGTCCGCGCGAACCGCCTCCTCCGCCCCGTCCTCCTCGAAATGGCCGACCGCTGCGCCCGTTCCAGAGGGATCGCCAGCAGCGCCGACTTCTTCTACCTCACCATGCCCGAGGTTTCCGCGATTCTCGCGGAGAAAGGCGAGCGCGACTACTCCTCCGCTGTGAAGTCCCGGCGCAAGGAACACGCTCGAATGGAGACGCTCGTCCCTCCCGAAGTCTTCGAGGCGCCTCCCACGGTCGCCGAGATCTCCGCTCCCGGGCCCTCCGGTGACCTGCTCACGGGCAACGGCGTCAGCACCGGGATCGCCACCGGGCGGGCGCGTGTTATCCGTTCGGCTGCGGCGGCTGAGGAGACGGAGCTCGAGCCCGGCGAGGTGCTCGTCGCGCCGTTCACCGACGCTGCCTGGACACCGCTCTTCATCCCGGCTGCGGCCGTGGTCGTTGAGACCGGCGGCATGCTCTCCCATGCGGCTACCGTCGCGCGCGAGTACGGGATCCCTGCGGTGGTCGCTGTCCGCGGCGCCACCACCCTCATCAAGAACGGCGCTCTGCTCACCGTCGACGGGGCCGCCGGCACGGTGCAAATCGGCCGGTGAAGTCCGCGGCGGAGCGCGGTGAGTGGCTGTCGAGCAAGCGGAGGGCCGTCGCCAGCTTGCTGTGCGCCCGACGTTAATTCGAGGTAAAGTCGACGACCATATGGCAATCGCCCCGGTTGGCTCGCCTCCTGCTTGGAGGGACGCGCTGCGCTCCTCCGCCACCGATCTCGGGATCACGTTGTTCGTAGGCCTCTTGGCGGGGGCGCTCGTCGGGGGCGGCCTTGGCCGCCTGGCCATGTTCATCCTCCGCCTGACTTCCGACGATAGCGTCCGGGGCCTCGAGACGGACGATGGCTTCACGATCGGGCGCTTTACCGGGGACACCTTCTCGCTGGTGTTCCTCTGCGCCCTGCTGGGGACGGTGGCCAGCTTCGCCTACTTCGCGGTGCGCGGTTGGTTCCCCCTTCGTTGGCGTCCTGCGATGGCGACGATCACCTCTGGCATCATCGGGGGCGTCTTCATCGTCAAACCAGACGGACTGGACTTCACACTGCTCGAACCCGTCCCCTTGGCGGTCGCGATGTTCGTCTTGCTCCCGGCCCTCCACGGCCTGGCGGTTAGCCTCGTGGTGGAGCGGCTGATCGTCTCCCCCTGGTGGCGCACGGGACGGGCCTGGTTCGTGCTCGGGCCCGCGTACGCCCCCCTCCTCCTGCCGCCGCTCGAGGTCATTGCCCTCTTGGGCGTAGGAGCGGGCACGCTCTGGCGGGTCAAGCCCGCGCTTGCGCAGTATCTCGGCTCACGTGCTGTTAGCTGGGCTGCCCGAGGGATCGTGGCGGCGGTTACGGCTGCCGCCGGGTTCTTCCTTGCGCGGCACGTGGCCGAGGTGCTCTGAGAGCGCTCGCGGGCCTGTCGGGCGGTTGTGGCGGCGGTTCTGGCGCGGGAGGCAAGTCGTAGCAGGCGGGGCATATCAGCCCCGACTCGAATCGCGTGCCGCAGCGGGGGCAGATCCTCTCCATCGCCTCTAATCGAACCAGCGCATTTCGCCCGGACCCAGGCTGCATTCGGTCACTCGGCCCCGCGCCTCCACGGCAATCGTCCTTCGCCGGTCGAGATCGTTTCGCAGCTGTAATCGCCCGCTCACCGGGCGCTGGTAGAGCCCGGCGTAGTTCAGGTGTCCTGTGTCTCCCACGGTGCGCGGTGTTGGCCCGGGGCCGGCCACCTGCCAGAGGGTGCCTTCGTGAGGCCGAAGCAGCAGATCACCCCTGCCCAGCAGGCGCCCGTTCCAGAGGTCGAAGGCAATTTCTCCGGGCCGCAAGTGCTCTCCCGTCACCACCCAGCTCGGGCTGTCGTCCCAGTTGAGAATCCCCACAAGCCATCGCCCCTCACCCAGCTCCGTCCGCCAGGACCGGGGCACGGGTCCGTCGCCAGGCTCGGACGGCCGAGCAGCCAATCCCACCGGCGGGAACAGTGAGAGGGCCATTTCGCGCCGCGCTTCGCTGAGCTTCGGGAGATCGTCGCCCGCGAAAACCAACCCCCCGCTCAAGGCGATCGCAGTCGCCAGGAACCGCACCTCCGCCTCATTCAACGCCGTATCTGTATCGCGGACGATGAGGCAATCCGGGTCGTTCGCCCACCACCGGCCGTGCATCCAGTTCCGCTGTAAGGTCAGCCGCATGGCCTGCTTCACCGACGGCTCAGGCCCGTCCGCCCAGAGCTCCTTCACGTCGGCGCCGACCCGCATCGCGTCGACAAGCCCGATCGCCGCCCCGAATTCGCACGTGCAGCCGAGGATGAAGGTCTGCTCGCCAGCCGCTTTCCGGATGATCTCGAGGCCGCGCCTCACGTTCGCCAGCGCCGTCGTGCCGCGTTCGAAGTACCGGACCTCACGAGCTGGTCTTCCGGCGAAGGTGAGGGCGTCGAGCTTCAGGTACTCGTAGCCCCACTCCTCCACCACGGTTCGTGTGATCTCGGTCAGCCACTTCTCCGAAGCGGGATGGGTGCAATCCAGAACCGCGCAGCGCCCCAGCCAGGTGTTCACAAGCACGACGGCGCCGTCGACCGACCGCAACGCGATCTCCGGTTGCTCCCTCAGCACCGCCGAATCCTCGTGCATCACGAAAGGGGCCAACCATAGTCCCGGCCGGTAACCGGCCTCACGGATGCGCGCCGCCAGTGCAGCCATCCCGGAAGGAAACTTCTCGTTTGGCGTGAGCCAGTCGCCAGTGAACGACTGGAACCCGTCGTCGATCTGCACGTACTCCCCGGGGTACCGGGTGCGCACCATCTCCTCGAGGTTCGCCACCACGTCCGCCTCGCTGACCCGGTCGTAGAAGTAGTACCAGCTGCACCAGCCCGCCGGCGGCCGGCTCGGAACCCGCGCGCCCATCTCGGCGGTGACATCGTCCGCGTACTGCTCGATCATCGCCTGCGGGTCGCGCCCTTCCAGGAGGAAGACCGGCGGCAACTCCAGCGATTCGCCCGGCTCGATTACCGCACCCTCCACGTCGGCCACCAGCCGCAGGCCCGTCAGGACGCTCTCTTCGGCGTCAACAGTCGCCTCGATGTCGAGGGAGAAGCGGTCCATGCGGAGCGACCCCACCAGCAGCGCCGGCGTCAACTTCGAAGGGAGGTTCAACACCATGACCTCCCTGCTGACGTACGTCATCCCGTTCTGGCCGGCCTTCCTGAAACTGCCCGCGTAACCTTCTTCGGGCGGCGCCCCGAATACCCTCACCAGCGCATCGGTCTGGCCAAACCGGCCCTGCAGCCACGCCCAGCCGCCGGCCGCGGGCGCTCGCGGAGCGGCCGTCAGCCGCACCTTCTGCGGGCTCACTGGTCCGTCTGTTGGGTTGGTCAGCGTGACCTGGAGCCGCCCCGTGCCAGGATCGTAGCTGGACTCGACCTGCAGGCCGGGCGCCTCCAGCGCGAACTCCAGGTTCCACGGCAGCAGCGGCGTCATGGCGCGCGTTCCTTCCGTCCGAACGCCGCGCGCGCCGCTTCCAGTTCCTCCGGCGTCCCGATATCGAACCACGGACCCTCGACCGCAACCGCCCGCACGACTGCCCCGGCTGCGACCAGGCCCGCGATCGCCTCGGGCAGTTCGTATTCGCCCCGCGCCGATGGCCTCAGCCGATCGGTCTGTTCCCAAATGGCAGGTCCCAGCACGCCGAACCCCGCGTTGTTCCAGGGCGTCGTCGAACTCCCCCGTTCCGGCTTCTCGACGATTCGCGTCACTCGCCACGCATCGTCGACGTACACCGCTGCTCCCGCCCACGGGTCGTCAACTTCGTTGATTGCAATGACAGCATCCGCGATGCGACTCGCCGTGAGCACTCGCCGGTAGTTCTCCGGCTGCACAAGGATGTCGCCGAACCCGAAGAAGAACTGCTCGCCGCCAAGCCACTCCCGCGCCAGGACCAGCGCTCGCGCGGTCCCCTCGAGGTGCTCCTGCTGCACGTAGCGGAGGCGCAACCCCTCGTGGCCCCCGTTCCCCAGCTCCGCCTCAACGAGGCCCGCGTGGTGTCCGGTGACGATCGTGATTTCCTCGATGCCGGCCCGCCGCAATCCGCCCAGGATCTGCGCGATCACTGGCCGGCCGCCGACTTCTATCAGCGCCTTGGGGTAGTTAGCCGTGATGGCCCCCAGGCGAGTCCCACGTCCTGCCGCGAGCAGCACCGCCTTGGTCGTCACAGCAGTTCGAGACCCGATGCCGCCTGCACTTCGAAGGCCGGTCCCCCGGTAGCCGCGATCGCAGCTTCGATGACCGCCGTAGCACGCTCAGGCCCCACGGCAGCCAGCGCGTAGCCGCCGAAACCAGCTCCAGTTAGCCGCGCGCCGTATGCGCCCGCCTTGCGCATCGCCGCGCACACCCGGTCGAGCGCTGGCGTACTGCAGCGGAAGTCCTGGCGCAGGCTGTTGTGCGACGCATCGAGCAGCTTTCCGAACGCCTCCAGGTCGCCCGCCAGCAGCGCCGCCTCAGCCTCGTCGACCCGCCGCGCTTCGCCCAGGATGTGGCGTGCCACGCGCCGCACCGGCACCTTCGCCATGTGGTCGAACCGCCCCGCGGTCAGCCGCACCAGGTGCTCCAGCTCGACCTCGACCCCGTGCGCCACCTCCTGCGCCGAGACCTTCTCCGGCAGGTCATCGACCAGGATGTCGACGACGTCGACCCCGGCCACGTCTCCGAGCACTGGCGGCATGCGGATGTCGATGCCCACCTGGTCCGCCAGCATCGCTGCTGCCAGCCTGGCCCCCACCACCCTCTCGTTGTAGGCGTCGCGCGCGGCGCCGCCTTTCGGGGCGTCCTCCCCCGAAGCGGCGACGACAAAGGCGAGCCCCGGCGGGATCGGCACCACTCGTCTCGACGGCGGATCGAAATCGATCCGCAGGGCAGCTCCGGCCTGGCCGAACACGATGACCTCCTGGTCCATCCCGCCGCTCTCAACCCCCACGTTCCGCTCCGCGACGATCGCCCGTCGCACGACCGCGTCACCCTCAAGCTCCTCGCCCCAGGCGACGTCGAGCGCCGCCATTACTCCAACCGTCAGCGCCGAGGATGACGAGAGTCCTCCAGCCGCTGGCAGATCGCCGCCGATGATCAGACGTGCGCCGCGGCCCTTCGCGACTTCCGTCATTTGCGCCGCCCCCGCGAGGTACCGCTGCCACGGCGCTTCCAGCCGGGCAGGCGGCAGGCCTCGCTCGAACCGCGCGGCCAGCTCGAACTGTTGCGAGGCTGCTTCGATGACCCCGTCGCCGGTCGCGGCCGCCGCGATGTAGAGCGACTGCCCGATAGCCATTGGCAGCACCGGCAGGTTCGAGTAGTCCGTGTGTTCGCCGATCAGGTTGACCCGCCCCGGGGCCCGGACGACCACGCTGGGCGGGCAGCCATATCGCTCCGCGAACGCGCGGCGGATCCCTTCAGAGAGCGAAGTGGGCATCTCCCAACTCTACCAGCGATGTCGCGGTGACCCTACCGGCGGTCGTCCAGGCGGGCGTACACTCGCACCCGTGACGCGACCCCGCCCCACCGCCTCGTCGCCGTCCCACTCCGCCTCCCCATCGCCCTCCGCCGCCCCAATCCGCGCTGTCCTCTTCGACGTCGGCGGCCCTTTAGACACTGAGGTCAATCACGAGCGGCTGATCGACCAGCACATCCTCGAAGCCCTCGCGGCAGAAGGCATCAAGGCGTCGACGTGGGACCTCGCGCGCGCCAGCGTCGCGGCGGTCGCATCCTTCGCCCCGAGCGCCTACAAGGCGATCCTCTGGACGCTGGCTTCAGGCGACCGCGCCGTCGCCGAGCGCGCCTACGAGGCGCTGGCGGCTCGCGCCCCGGAGCGTCAGCGCGCCCGCGGCGGCATCGAGCTTCGGCCGGGCGTGGGTGCCCTCCTCCGGAGTCTGCACGGCCGGGGACTCCTCCTTGGGCTTGCCGCCAACCAACCGCAGGCCGCGGTCGCCGAACTTGACCGCTTCGGCATCGGGCGGCTGTTCAGCCACCGCGAGGTCAGCGGCCACCACGGATACCGGAAGCCCGACGTTCGCCTCTTCCTCCGCGCCTGCGACGACCTCGGCGTTGCCCCGGCTGAGTGCCTCATGGTCGGTGACCGCATCGACAACGACATCGTCCCGACGAAGCTGCTGGGGATGCGGACCGTGCTCTTCCGCACCGGCCGGCACGCCGGCCAGCTGCCTCGCTCGCTCGACGACCTGCCGGACGCAGAGGTATCGAGCGTCGAGGACCTCGCAGGGGCGATCGATCGGCTGCTGGCCCTCGCCTGACTACGTGCCGGGACGAAGCTACCCCGGTTTGGCGTAGTCCCAGGAGATGACCTTCGTCGGCCGCACGCGGATGTAGGCTGCGCCCGGGCGGGGTTCCTTCGGCCACTGGTCTTCCGGGACGCCTCGCTGGCGCGCTGCCTCGCGACCGAGGCGCAGCAGTTCGTCAGGCGTTGCCTGCACCGTTGCTTCGCCCTGGATCATCAACCCCTTGATGTCCGCCATCGTGCCCCCTGCTTCGAGGAGGAGGCTGACCTTCGGGTTGCGCTCGATGTTCTTCAGCTTCTGCGTCCCGGCGCGGCACCCGATGTAAACCTCGTCGCCGAGGCGGAAGTAGCCGATGGGGACGCTGTGCGGATAGCCGGTCCTCCCGATCGTGGTCAAGACGATCCAGCCGGGGCGGCTATCGAGGAAGGCGTTCATCTCGTCGTCGGTCATTTTCCCGGGCACCTGTCACCTCTCGCGCTTTGCGGTGAGCCATTCCACCGCACCTGGACGCCGTTCGTCCAGTAGACTCCTCGGCACACCGCTTCGAAGAGGATTCCATGGCCAGCTACGTCCGTTTCCAGCGCCCCGATGGCAGCACCGGCGCCGGGCTGCTCGAGGGGGACCGCATTGCCGTCATCCGCGAGCCTTTCTGGGAACGCACCGACCGCACAGGCGAAACGGTCGCAGCCTCGGCTGTCCGGCTGCTCCCTCCCAGCGAGCCGCGTTCCATCGTTTGCGTTGGGCTGAACTACGCGAGCCACCTCAACGGCCGGCCCGCTCCCAATCCGCCGACGCTGTTCTTCAAGCCCCTTTCGAGCATCGCTGGACCGGGCGACGCCATCGTGCTGCCGTCCGATGCTGGCCGCGTCGACCCCGAAGGCGAGATCGTCATCGTCATCGGCAAGAAGGTCTCCCGTCCGAGCCGAGACGAGTCGCTCGCCGCGATTTTCGGGTACACCTGCGGGAACGATGTCTCGGCGCGCGCCTGGCAGCAGCAGGACGGCCAGTGGTGGCGGGCAAAGGGCAGCGACACGTTCGGCGTCTTCGGGCCCTCCATCGTCACCGGCCTCGACTATCGTGACATCGAGCTTCACACGCGGGTCAACGGCATCGAAGCTCAGCACGGCAACTCCAAAGAGCTGATCCTCGACATCCCGGAGATCGTCCGCCTGGTCGCCGCGGTCATGACGCTGGCGCCCGGCGACATCATTTACAGCGGCACGCCGGGCTCGCCCCAGGGGCTCAAACCCGGCGACGTGGTGGAAATCGAGGTCACTGGGGCGGGAGTCCTCCGGAATGAGGTAGTTGGCAGCTAGCGGTCGAGGAACCGGGCCGCAGCCCACCCCTCAACGCCCGTCAAAGTCCGCACCAGCAACCACCCGTCTCTCCCCTCGGTACCGTGACTCACGTCGGTGACCAGTGCCCGGTGTGCCACGCACGTGAGCGCTGGAGCGTCATCGGACGGGCCACTGCGGACATTCAGGCACTCGCCCGGTGTATTCACCACCAGCGCAGTATCTGGTGTGTACGCCACCACATAGTTCCGGCCCACAAACGGTGGCTGGCCCCACGGGCCCTTTAGCAATCTCACGACCCCATCGGTCAGTTGTATTTGGGCGGGAATGGGGGTCTGCTGGCCCGTTGAACGCGCGTTGCCAAGCACGATGTCCTTTCCGGACGCTACTCGGAACTGAAAATCGGTCTGGCTCAAATCGAACACTCGTTGCGTCGTGCCGTCATCGACCACCGTCAGGGTCGATACCGTCGCGTAGACACTCACCAGAAAACGGTGCTGATCAAGCCAGAACACGTTAGGAATCGACTGAGGCGCGAGCGAGTATGAGAGCGCCGACAAACCGCTCGAGTTCAGCACCACGCCCTGCGCTACCCACGCGAGTTGTCCGTTCGGCCCGATGGCCGGGCTGATCCAGTCGAGCTGCTTCGGCGGCGAATAGGCGATCATCGACGGATACGCGTAGAACTCATACCCCTTGACCGCCTGGGTGACCGGGCTTCGCCCAACGAGCACCCCCTCCGGCACGAACCCCCTCAGGTGGTCGGTGCCGGGTAGCCTTCCATATTCCCGCCACTTCGCACCTCCGTCTGTCGACCGGAACAACGTCACCTCAGAATCAGGAGTCGCGTAGTCGAGCCAGTCGCAGTACGCCCTCGTACAGACGCTCACCACCATCTCGCTGCCGTCCGCAGCGATGGCGTACGAATGGATGTAATCCACGAACCCCTGCGCCCCCGCCGCGCGCTGAGGCGCACGGAAGAGCTCGTCGATCCGGTAGCTGCCGTCGGCCCGCCGGAAGACGCGCTGGAGCGACGCCGTAGGCCCATCACATCCCCAGCACCCCGTCGCGATGATGAGTGCAGAACCCGGCGCTATCTCGGTTTCGTCACCCACCTTCATAGGCATCGCGAACATCCCGTCCACAAGTACAGGCGTTGCTGTCGGGTCCGGGGTCGAGGTCGGCAGCGGGCGCGTCGCCGTCACCTCAATCCCGGGAGCCGGGGCGGCGGCGTGATCACGAGCTCCGACGTTGAGCACGATCAGCGTGACGCCGGCAAGGATGCCAACGGCTGCCAATGGAGCGGCAACGAGCCACGTTCGCCTGAGCTTCGGCGGGTGGGCGGTCGAGCCCGGCAGCTCGGGGTCTGCTCCTGGAGCCTGCCATTCCGCCAGTTCTGCTCGATCGTTCAGTCCGAGCTTGGCGAGGATCCTTGCGACCCGCTCGCGGACTTCGCCGACGGAAACTCCCTCGCGCACCGCGATCTCCGCGTCGAAGGTGCCCAGCCGCACGTAGTCGAGTACCCGCCGCTCGGCAGGGGTCAGGGAATCTGGTAGCTGGGAAGCGCCATGGAGATCGCTCAATGTAGATGGCCTCTACTCCTCTAACGACGCCGGACGCGATTCGGTTGCGCCGGTGGCAGTTAGCGGGCGACGCTCGCGGTTACACCGGCGGGTGGCCGCAGCGGCCGGTGACCGTGTCGAATGAGGGGTCGGGGCCGGTCATGGGGCCGAGGAGACGCCGGCCCGAGGATTCGCGCGCTTCGAGGTAGGCGCGGAACGCTCTCATGTCAGCGTCGCTGAGCTTCTCGCCCCGCGCCACATGGGCTACACACCGCTCTGCGAACCGTTCGATCAAACGAGAGTACACGCCGCCATGTTAGCCGGAGCCTCGCCGGGGCGCCGTAACGGGCGCCGCGCTCTGTCCCCTGTCCCCTGTAACCTGTCCCCTGCTAGCTAGTCCCAGCGGGTCGGCAACTGCAGGTGCTCGACAGAGTCTTTTCCAACGGTGCGGGCGATGGAATCCCACTCTCCGAGCTCCCACTCGCCGACGAACGTCACGGCTGTGCCGGGCTTCCCGGCGCGGGCCGTGCGGCCGATGCGGTGGATGTACTCGTCCGGGTTCTGCGGCACGTCGAAATTGATGACGTGAGCGATGTCCGGGATGTCGAGGCCCCGGGCCGCCACGTTGGTGGCGATCAGGAACTCGAGCCGGCCCTCGCGGAAGTCGGTCATCACCCGGTCGCGCTGGCCCTGGCGCAGATCGCCATGGATCGCCCGGGCGGGCACGCCGCAGGCCTGCAGCTGTTCGGTCAAGCGGTCGACGCCGTGCTTCGTCCGGCGGAAGACCAACGATCGGCCGAGGCCCATCGTTTCGTAGAGGTGGCGAAGGGCGAAGAACTTCTCGCGCTCCGAAACTTCGCAGTAGTACTGGGTGACCGTCTCGACGGTCTTTTGCTCGGGCGTGATGGCCACCCGCTGCGCGCTCCGCATGTAGCGGTACACCAGGCGGCCGATCGTCTCGGGCATCGTCGCGCTGAAGAGCGCCGTCTGGCGGTGCTTTGGGGTGACACGAAGGATGTAGTCGATGTCGTGCGCGAACCCGATGTCGAGCATCTGGTCGGCTTCGTCGAGGACTGCGAACCGGATCGCGCCGAGGGTCAGTGTTCCGCGCTTGATGTGGTCGATGACGCGCCCCGGGGTGCCGACCACGACGTGGACGCCGCGGTCCAGGGCGACCAGGTCGGATGCCACCCGTCCCCCGCCGATGAGGCCGAGGGTCTTGAAGCCGTAGAAGCGCCCGAGGTGCTCCATCACGTCGCGGACCTGCTTGGCAAGCTCGCGCGTGGGCACCAGCACAAGCGCCTGCACGGCGTCGAGTTGCGGGTCGATGGTGCGGGCCAGCGGCAGCCCGAAGGCGAGCGTCTTACCGCTGCCCGTCTGCGCGAGGCCTACAAGGTCTTCGCCGGCGAGCAGCGTGGGGAGCGTCTCGTCCTGGATGGGTGTCGGCTGGTCGAAGCCAAGGGCGGCGATTGCCGCGAGCCCGGCTTCGTCGATGCCAAGCGCCCGGAAGGCTTCGGAGACGGGGACCAGGGGCGCGGGCCGTGACTCCCTTCGTGGCGGTGCGGGTGCCGCGGCCGTCGACAGGTCGGCGGGCCGGCGGGCACGTCCGCCTCGGCGACGATGGTGCGGGGCGGTGTGTGGCTCGCCCTGGTGGCCGGGAGCGCTTGATTCTCGCGCCGGTTCTCGCATGGGGGCTGAGCCTTGTGTGGTCACCAGCCTTCGGGCTGGATTTGGAGCCGTCGCCGCCGCTACGGGCGCCTCGGCTCGCTCGGATTGCTTTCGTCTAAACAACAACAGGGATCGGATTCCTTTCAAAGGACGGTATCAGCCGGCCGCCGCGGGCCGTTCGGCCCCTATCTGACGGATGGGCAGTGTGAGCGTCGGAGCGGGAGACGGTCGATGGCGGGAGAAGCGAAGCGATGCAGATCCAGCGACAGGCCGAACAATTTCGGTCACAAACAACTCAACGTAAGAGTATCACACTCTTCGGGAGCTGGCAGCCGCAGTCCGAAGCGCGGCGTTTCTCCGCTACAATGGCGCACTCGCAGAAGGAGTCCTGACATGGCCGACGTATACCGGACCATCCTTTACGAAGTCGATCGCGGACGAGCACGCATCACCCTGAACCGTCCCGAGAAGCTCAACGCACTCTCGGGAGAGCTTCAGCAGGAGCTCAACACGGCGCTCTGGGAGGCGGACGGGGATACAGCGGTCCACGCGGTGATCATCCGGGGCAACGGCCGGGCGTTCAGCGCCGGGTACGACATCACGCCGCTTCCCGCGCGCCCGCCAGGTTCCGCGGAAGGCGCGGGCACGGTGTACCGCGGAGGGGCAACGTTCGACGACGACGCCTGGCGCATGGAGCGGGCGCAGCGACTGCGGATGGCCATCTTCGACATGCACAAGCCGGTAATCGCGCAGGTGCACGGCTACTGCCTGGCCGGCGGGACCGACGTCGCGCTCCTGTGCGACATCGTCATCGCCGCCGAAGACGCGACGATCGGGTTTCCGCCGGCGCGGGCGATGGGGGCACTGCCGAACAACATGTGGGTCTACCTCGTGGGGCCGCAATGGGCGAAGCGCTTCTTCCTGACGGGCGACACGGTGACGGGCGCCGAAGCGGCGAAAATCGGGCTCGTGCTCAAGGCCGTGCCGGCGAACCTCCTGGAGGCCGAAGTCGAAGGTCTCGTGGACCGGATGGTGATGATCGACACCGATCTGCTCAGCGCGAACAAACGGATCGTGAATCTCGCGCTCGAGCTGATGGGAGCCCGGACGATGCAGCGGCTTGCCATCGAGAACGATGCCCGGGCGCACCTTGCCCCTTCCGTCCGGGAGTTCGGAAGGATCTCCCGCGAACAGGGGCTTAAGGCCGCGCTGCACTGGCGGGACGCGAAGTTCGGGGACGGCCGGGCGCGCGTCGAAGGGCCTGAGATCCGCGACGAGAACGGGCGCCTGGTATGACGATCAAGGCCAGCTCGCTCCTTTCGATCGTCGCCATCTGGGCGGCAATGATCCCGGCGGTGGTGATTGAGCCCAAGAGCTGGTGGAGCCTCATCTTCGCGTTCCTGGCCACCGGGGCAGTCGGCACGGGTGCGGGGCGCCGACTCGGGCTGTCGCGCCTCATCGCCATCACGGGCATCTGGCTGGGCACGGCGCTTGCTGTCGGCACGCGCCAGGACTACGCCTGGGTTTCGATCATGGCGTTCCTCAGCACCGGCGCAGTTGTCTACAGCGTGATGCGCCGCGACGCGCTCGGGGTCGGCGCCGGCATCGCCTTCACCTGGCTGATGGTTGGCACCGTCCTGCTCGTGAACGATGACAGTGCCGGTTCGTGGATAAGCGTGTTCGCGTTCCTCACGGCGGGCGCGGTTGCCAACACCCGCAGCCTTCACCGCCGGGGGCTGGCGGCGATCGTGTGGTGGGCACTGGCTGGCGGTGTGATGCTCGCTGCCGCGGGCTGGTACTGGCTTTGCGTGCCGGCCTTCCTGCTCTCCGCGGCATCGCTCGGCTTTTCCGATTTCTCCTTCCCCCGGCGGTTCGAGTGGGACCTCTTCGAACGCGAGGACGATGAGGGGTTCGTCCGCTAACATCGAGTCCGTGTTCGACGATGACGTTCCCGCCGGGCCTGACCTCGGGCCCGACGAGCGAGACCGCGACCTGATGGACGGCTCCTGGGAGGACCGCTACTACAGCGGCCGCCTGCGCAAGCGCGACTGGCACACGATCTCCATCGGGATCGCGCTTCTCGCCCTGATGGGCATGACCGTGCCTCTCCTCGTGGCCTTCCTTCGGTGACCGCCGCACTGCCGTTGGAGGGGCTGGTCGTCGCACTCATCGGCCGGGGGAGCGAAGGGGACCGTGCCCTGGTCATCGCCTGTGCCGAAGCCGGGGCCGACATCGCCCTTGCTACGCAAGAGCGAACGCGCGAACAGGAGTTCGCCGTCAACTCGATCGCCAACGAGGCCTGGACCATCGGCCGCCGCCAGTTCGCCCGCGTGATGGACGCCACCGACCCGGCCGCCGTCGCCGCCTTCGCCGACGAAGTCTGCGACCGCCTGGGACGTTGCGATGCGCTCATCGCCGCGCACGACGCACCTTCGAACGCCCCCATCGACGAGCTCTCCCCCGACGAATGGGAGGTCACGCTGAGCCTCAACCTCACCGCCCCGTTCCTCGCGGCCCAGGCGTTCGGCAGGGTGATGGAGCGCGCCGGGCGCGGGGTGATCCTGCTCGCCGGGGCCCAGGCGGACGGCGACGCCGCCTACCAGTCGGCCCGAGCTGGCCTGAGCGGCCTCGCAGGCAGCCTCGCGGCCGCCTGGTCCCCCGCGGGGGTCCGGGTGGAGCTTTTCCCCGCAGGCGCGGCCGCCGGCTCGATCGTCCGCCTGCTGACGATCTGATCGGGCCCGTGGCGTTGCGGTCGGGTGAGCGGCCGACTCCCTCACCCCCGTCCCCTCCCCCGGCCGGGAGAGGGGAGCCGCTTCGATTCAACCCCTTCTACCGCGCACGGGAGAAGGGCAGGGGATGAGGGTGCGGACGGGAGAAGGGGAACGGGAAGTGGAGGGAGTTGACGGGAGAAGGGTTCCACATGGCAAAGATTGAGTGCAGCATAAATTTTCTTGAGAAAACTATTGACTTCTTCTCGCATGTACCTGATTATACCCACAGAGAACAGGCCCGGACCTGGAAAGCCGGGCGACGGAGGAGAACAGTGGACATCCAGACCCGATATCCGGAACAGTACATAGACCAAATCATCGCCGAGCGCCTGCAGGCAGCCCAGCCCTTCCGCTTCGGCGGCCCCTCGCCTGTCGTGTCGATCGTCGGCCGGCTTGCGAAGGCCATCCGCCGCGGCGCTTCAGGGATCGAAGGCTGGGCTTACGGAGCACCGGAGACCCCGGCATCCAGCCAGCGCACCCTCTCAGTGCGATAGGAGTCGTCATGGCCCGGTTCGTAGGCGCCTGCCCGAGTTGCGATAGCGCGATGGAGATCCGCCGGCTGGAATGCCCGGCGTGCGGCGTCGGTGTCGACGGGCGATTCGATGCCGGGCCGCTCGCCCGCCTCAACCGCGAGCAGCTCGGCTTCGTCGAGGTCTTCTTGCGCTCGCGCGGCAAGATAAAAGACGTCGAAGAGGAACTCGGCATCTCTTACCCAACGGTAGTGGGTCGCCTCAACGACGTCCTCGTCTCCCTCGGCTTCGAGGCAGGCGAGGACCCGCGCGAAGCTGAACGCCGCCAGCGTGTCCTCGACGACCTGGCATCGGGCCGCGTTTCGGCGGCCGACGCAGCGGAACAGCTCCGCGCCCTCGGAGCGCGCGATGACTGATTGGCGTGGTGACCTGCACAAGGCCCAGGAAGAAGCACGCCGGGCGCGCGAAGAAGCAGGCCGCCTCCGCGACGAAGCCCGCAACCTCGCCCGCCGCCTCCGCGACGAGGCCCGCAGCCGGGCGCGCGAAGAGCGCTTCGCCGACCACGGGAGGAGCCGCCACCAGTGGAGCACCCGCCCCGGGTCTCCGCCGGACCAGGGTGATCCCCCGGACGGGATGCGTTCGGAGCGCGGGTTCTCCCTCGATGGCGTGACCTCCCTTGTCATCGACCAGACTGCGGGCAAGCTCAACATCCGGCCCTGCACCGGCGACGAAACCCCCGGGGCCGTCACCTCGGGTTCGAAGTCGCCCCCGCGCCTCGAAGTGCGCCGCGACGGGGACCGCCTCATCGTTGAGGTCCACATGGCCCAGGGCTGGCTTTTCCGCCGCCGGCAGGGCGCCACGACCGTCGTGCGCGTGGTGCCGGGCTTAGCCACCCTTCGCGCGAAAGTGGGCTACGGCGACATCCAGCTCCGGGAATTGGCCTGCCAATCGTTCGACCTCGATGCCGGCGCAGGCACGATCGCCTGCTACTCGACGCGAGGCGCACTGAGGGCAAACATGGGCGCCGGCCGCATCGCACTCCACGACCACGCCGGAAACGCCAACTGCGACATCGGCACCGGCGACCTCTTCATGGACATCTGCGAGGCGCCGCCAGGCGACTACCGGGCCAACACTGGCGTCGGCCGGGCCGAACTCCGGCTGCCTCCGGGCGAGCGGGTCCACGTCCGGGCGTCGAGCGGGATCGGCCGGACGCGGATCGACTACCCCGACGCGGGCGACGACGCGCCGATCCAGGCCCGTGTAGACACGGGCGTCGGTGAAGTCGTGGTGCGAGCCCGCGAGGCTGGCCAAGCCCCGACTCAACCTCCCGTGGCTGCGAGGCCCCAGCGCCCCGGCCGGGCGCCGGTCCGCCGTCGCGAAGCCGAGGAGCTGCGGGTCCTCCAGCTGCTGGAACAGGGGCGGATCACCTCCCAGGAAGCGGCGGACTTGATCGCCGCGCTGCAAGGCGCGGCGCCACCGCCCGCAGAGGACGCCGCGCCGGAGGAAGAGCCTCAGCCTGAGGCCCAGGGCCCCGAGCCCAGGTAGCCGAGCTTTCCGGCCGCCTCGTAGAGCCCCGCCCGGAACTCCGGGTGGGCGATGTCGATCAGCATCCGCGCCCGTTCGCGGATCGTCCGGCCGTAGAGGTTACGTGCCCCGTACTCCGTCACCACCCAGTGCACGTCGCCGCGCGTCGTGACGACCCCCGACCCCTCTTGCAACTCCGGGCAGATGCGGCTCACCGTCCCCTCGCGGGCGGTCGAAGGCAGGGCGATGACCGGCACGCCGCCCGGCGAGCGCGCCGCCCCCCGGATGAAGTCCACCTGTCCCCCGATCCCGCTGTAGAAGCGCGGCCCGATGGAGTCGGCTACCACCTGCCCTGTGAGGTCCACGCTCAGGGCCGAGTTGATGGCCACCATCCGGTGGTTCGCGGCGATCACGTCGACGTTGTTCGTGTAGTCCGCGGGGTGCAGCTCGACGCTCCGGTTGCGGTCCACGAAGTCGTAGAGCCGCTTGCTCCCGAGGACGAAGGCCACCACCGCCACGCCCGGATGCAGTAGTTTCTCGGCGCCGTTGATGACCCCGGATTCCATCAGCGGCAACACGCCATCCGAGAACATTTCGGTATGAATCCCCAGGTTTCGATGCCCGGTAAGCTGCCCGAGCACCGCATCGG
This sequence comes from Tepidiformaceae bacterium, assembly GCA_041488155.1. GTDB lineage: Bacteria > Chloroflexota > Dehalococcoidia > Tepidiformales > Tepidiformaceae > JBGPOS01. Next base: position 3,521 of record JBGPOS010000064.1, on the reverse strand, counting down.
GGATCGCTCCGATCCCAATCTGCAGCGTCGCGCCGTCCTCCACCAGGCCGGCGACCTGCCGGCCGATGGCGGTGGCCTCGGGCGTTGTCTCGTAGGTCGGGCCGGCCAGGAGTTCCACGTCGACCGCCACGGCGAGGTCTATCTGAGATTCGTGCAAGATGTGTCCACCCGTGCGTGGCATCCGCGGGTTCACCTGCGCCACCACGAGCTTCGCGTTCGCCGCCGCGGACAGCGCGCAGTCCACTGAGACGCCGAGCGAACAGATCCCATCGTTGTCGGGCGGCGTCACGTGCAAGAACGCCAGGTCGAGCGGCAGGGCCCCGCCCGGCTCGAAAAGCAGAGGGACCTCCGACAGGAACACCGGTGTGTAGTCCGCCCGGCCTTCTTGCACCGCGAGCCGCACGTTCGGCCCGATGAAGAGGGCGTTGTGGCGGAAACGACCGGCCATTTCGGGGGCCGCGTAGGGTGCGGCGCCCTCGGTGTGCAACGAGACAGTCTGGACGCCCTCGAGTTCGGCGCTGCGCGCGACCATGGCTTCGATCAGCGTGTGCGGCGTCGCGGCCGCGCCCTGGAGGTAGACCCGGTCCCCCCGCTTCACGCAGGCGGCGGCTTCCTCGATGGACACGAACTTCATTCACGTCAGCCTAGCGCAACTCCCTCCCCGCTCCGACGGGCGAGCGGCGGGAATTCGTGGGTCGGTGGTCTAAGAACGCCCTCGTCCCCTGCCCTTCTCCCGTGCGCGCCCTCATCCCCCTGCCTCCTTCTCCCGTGCGCGGGAGATAGGGGTTAGCGGTGCACCGGTTCCCTCTCCTCGCCAGGGACAGAGGCTGGGGTGAGGGAAAACGGTGCGTCGCGCAACAACGGCAAGACCCTCATCCCCTACCCCTTCTCCCGTGCGCGGGCGAAGGGGTAGGGCGTGCTCCGGCTCCCCTCTCCCCGCCAGGGAGAGGGGCAGGGGGTGAGGGATCAGGCGTCGATCACCCCCGCCAGGCTGAGGATCGCCAGGGCGGCATAGGTAACAGAAAGCCCGATGAGGACGACCGTCGTGGCCGCTGCGATGGCGTTCTGGCGCCGCGAATTCACCCAGCGCCCCATCAGCCGCCGGTCGTTCGCCAGCTTCAGGGCCAGGACGAGGATGACGGGCAACAACATCCCACCGACCACGTTCGGCAGCACGAGCAGGAACAGCAGCGGCACGCCGGGCACAAGCACCGCAAGCGCGCCGAGAGCGAGGATTCCGCCGAATAGCGCGAAGAACAACGGGGCCTCGCGCGGACCATGGTTGACGCTTCGCTCCCAGCCGAAGGCCTCGCAGACGGCGTAGGCGGTGCTCAGCGGCAGCACCGCCATCGCCATCAGGGACGCGTTGAGCAGCCCGATTGCAAACAGTTCCGAGGCGAAGTCGCCAGCCAGTGGGCTCAGTGCTTTCGAAACGTCGTCCACGGTCTCGGCCGGCTGGCCGTTCGCCCAGAGGGTGGCCGCTGTGGTGATGATGATGAACGAGGCGATGACGCTCATGATGATCGAGCCGGCGTAGGCGTCGACCGCCACGATCCGGGCGTGGCGGTCGTTGAGGCCTTTATCTACAACGGCGGACTGGTTGTAGAACATCTCCCATGGCGTAATCGTCGTGCCGATCAGCCCGATGAGGATCGTCATGTAGGGCAGGCTCAGGTGGATCGTCGGCACGGCGTAGCCGCGGGCCACGGCTCCCCAGTCTGGCCCCGCCATGAACCCGGTAATGATGTACGAGCCCGAGATGACGGACACCGCGAGGAGAAGTACCTCGACTCTCCGGTACGAACCGTAGGCGACGAGGACGAACATCAAAGCCGCGGCGACCGGTACGCCGACGTAGCGCGAGACGCCGAAGATCTCGGAAGCACCGGCCACTCCAGCGAACTCCGCCACCGTGGTCGAAGAGTTCACCACCAGCAGCGTGAACATAGCCAGCAGGGCGACGCTGACGCCAAAGCGCTCCCGGATGAGGTCCGCGAGCCCTTTGCCGGTGACGGCTCCCATACGGGCGACCGTCTGCTGGATCGTGGCCAGGGCCACGGCTGAGAGGAGCAGCGCCCAGAGCAGCGAATACCCGTAGTGCGACCCGGCGACCGAGTAACCTGCAATGCCGGTGGAGTCGTTGTCGACGATCCCGGTCAGCAGGCCGGGCCCCATCAGGGCCAGCGGGATCGTCAGGCGCCGGTAGAGAGAACGCGGGCGCAACGGTGGCCTGAGCGCCGTCTGCGCTCCCGCCCGATCCTCCTGGGTCACCCGTGCACGCGCCGGGGACGATTCCGCCAGGCTCGTGGGGCGAAGAGGTCGATAACGTCGCCGATCGATACGACCCCGAGCAGCCGCCGTTCCTCGTCCACGACCGGCACCGAAAGCAGGTCGTAGTGGACCAGCGTGCGGGCGACTTCTTCGTCCGGCTCGTCCGAGCGCACCGACTCGATGGCCGTCCGCATGAGGTCCGCGACTTGCTGACCGCCCGGCGCCATGAGGAGCATCGTCAGCGTTACAAGACCGGAAAGGCGGCCCGCGTCGTCCACCACATAGAGGCAGTAGACCTCGTCTTCCGGCTCTGCCAGGCGGAGGGAGGCCACGGCCTGTTCCACGGTCTCGTCTTCGCGCACGGCGACGACGCGGGTGTTCATGAGGCCACCGGCGCTGTCTTCCGGATAGGCGAGCAGCGACCGCACCTCGCCGGCGGCGGCCGGCTCCATCAACCGCATCAGCTCTTCGGCGCGCTCTTCGGTGACATCGCCGAGGACGTCGGCCGCTTCGTCCGGTTCCATCTCCTCGAGCACGTCGGCGGCCTCTTCGGGCTCCATCGCCGTCAACACGGCGGCCTTGTGCTCCTCCGGCAATTCGGCCATCGCCTTCGCGGCGGTCTCGTCGTCCATAGCCTCGAAGACGTCCGCCGCCTCTCCCGGAGACATCTGGCTCACCACGGTCGCGATGTCGGCCGGGTGCATGCGTTGGAGGCGGTCGTAGGGCACGCGCAGCCGCACCTCGCCGAGCGCCGGGCTGATGTCTACGGCCTCCCAGTCGATCAACTTTGGTGAGCGCCCGAGGTGGCCCGCCACCCACTCCAACCCGACCCGTCGAAAGAGCCCGCCGGTCGAATTGTCGACTCCGGCGACGCGCAACTCTTCGTTCACCTGGGTCAGGGCGACGTCGTTGACTCGCACCAGCTTCGCTCCGCTTGTGTCCACGATCTGCTTGTCCATGACATCGCGGACGAGCCAGACGAGGTCGTCCGTCGGGGCGGGGTACTTGCCCGCGTCGTAGGCCTGGCCAATCGAAGCGCCCTTCGGGGTCAGCGAAGCCACCGCCGCCCAGGGAATAGCGTGAAGGCCGCCGTGGTCGCCCATCACGAGGACGCTGACGGGCGGATAGGGCACATCGGTGGTGATGAGTAGATCGCGCAGGGTGCCGACCCGCACCCCGGCGGAGTCGAACACCGGCCGGCCCTGCAACTGGCTGAGGAAGGACATCGGACCGCCTCCCCGGGGTGTTTT
>JBGPOS010000063.1:0-23352 GCA_041488155.1 Tepidiformaceae bacterium | reverse complement strand
CGCCGGCCCTGACCGAGACTCCCGATTTCTGCGAGTAGTTGGTCCACGATTCGACGCCGGGCGCGACGTACCAACAGTTCGTGTCGCGCAGGCGGGCCAAGCGTGATTCACGGAGCAGCGACAGCGAGCACTCCATTAGGTAGGGGTTGCGCGACCCGGGCGGACGCTGTTCGAGCACGTCCATCACCTGGTCGAACTTCACGGCGAAGTTCGGGTCGTGGAACCCGATCTTGGCGCGGGGGAAGCGCTTCGAGATGAACCGCAAGTCCGCTTCCAGCCGATCGAGCGGGAGAAGCGAGTGGGGGCGATTCCAGTCGATGCAGAAGTCGCAGGAGTAGGGGCACCCGACGCTTGTGAGCATGGGGATAGTCGTCGCGGGATAGGTGTGCCCCCTCCACAGTACCGTCGCTTCCAGCTCCGGCAGGCGCTCTTCGACGGAGGGCAGCTCGAGTAGCCGGCGGCCGCTCGTGACTATCTCGCCGCGCGGCCGATCGCGCAGGATCCGCTCGATTAGCGTCCGATCGCACTGGAGGACCACCACGTCGAAGAAGCGCAGGCAGTCCTGGGGGAATGCCGCGGCGTGCGGACCACCAATAACGGTGACCGTCCCCTCCTTCCGGTACAGCTTCGCGAGCGCGTAAGCCAACGGGCTGGCGCGCGTGTAGCTGGAAAGGAACAGCACATCCAGGTCGTCGGGAAGAAGCGATTTCGGGTCGGCCTGTCCGTAGTACGTCGCATAGAACGTATCGTGGCCTAGCTGGCGGCACCAGACGCTCACTGCCTGGGGCGTGATGCTGACGTACTGCCGGGTGAGTGCAGCGGTGTACAGGCGCATCGTGACTGATGGCGCCGCGCGGGCCTCCAGTATCTCCAAAACGCCGATCCGCACTTCCACGTCCGATCTGACTGATCGCAGGGACCTGCCATGGGCAGCCCACCGGCAGCATCAGCCACAACAGTACGCGCTGCTAACAGGGCGTCAATCGCCGCGAACTGACCACGGCGCCTAGCGAAAGCGTCGAGTGCACTGGCAGGCAACTTCTGTACAATCCAGTGGTCAGCTGCGGCTATGAGGTGATGACTGGACTGGCTGGGGGTTGGAAGCACCCGGTTGACCGGCGAGATTCAAGGGGGGCAAGTGGAGGCCGTTTCTTGCCTCACGAGCCTTTTAATCCATTGGTCGAGAGTTCGAATCTCTCCGGGCCTACAACACTAGATTCTCGCTCCCCAACCACAACGCGCACCGTCAGGTTTGTCGTTCCGTCCGTGGCGACCACACCGTCCCGTCGCGAAGAGGCGCCTTTGGGAGTCCGGAGTTAGAGCCGGAGGAGATGGCCGTGAAGACCAGCGCGAAGCCGCTGGTCATCCAACGGCCCTGCTCCTGCCTCCAAACCAGGTTTGTCCTAACTACGAGACCACAATGGCGAGCCTCGCGTTCTGCCAAGCCAGCCGCACCCTCAGCTAGCCGTGCGGATATCATGGCCGTGGCATTCCCAAAGGGAGGATCCGAGTGTTGCTTCAGGACAGCTACGAGACCATTCGCATCGAAAAGCAAGCTGGCGTCGCCGTGCTGACGCTGAATCGGCCCGAAAAGCTCAATGCCGTAAACGGCGCTATGCACTCTGAGCTGATGACGATCTTCCTCGACGTGCAGAACGATCCCGAGGTCCGTGCTGCCGTCCTCACCGGCGCCGGGCGCGCCTTCTGCGCAGGGGGTGACTTTGGTGCGGGCGCCGACATGCGCCCGAAGAGCGGGCTCTCCATCATTCAGGAGGCCCGTCGCATCGTAGACAACCTCCTGGATTGCGAAAAACCGATCGTCAGCGCGGTCAACGGTCCCGCGGCGGGTCTTGGCGCGACGGTCGCGCTCCTCTGCGATGTCGTAGTTGTCTCGCGGAACGCCCGCATCGGAGACCCACATGTCAAGATGGGGATCACCGCTGGCGATGGCGGGGCCGTTATTTGGCCCCTCCTTGTGGGAGTGAACAAAGCGAAGTACATGCTCATGAGTGGCGATCTCCTCTCAGCCGACGAGGCGATGGCCATGGGCCTTGTCAACAAGGTTGTCGATGAAGGCGAAGCGCTCAACGAAGCGAAAGCTATCGCGAACCGGCTTGCCAGCGGCGCCCCCTACGCTGTGCAGTCGTCGAAGATGGCGGTGAACAAGTTCATCAAGCTGGTGTCCAACCTCGTGCTGCCACTCTCACTGTCGCTGGAAGAGGTCTCTATGACGAAGGCCGATCATGGCGAAGCCGTTCGGGCATTCCAGGAGAAGCGCGAGCCGAGGTTCACAGGGCGGTAGGCCGGCGAGATTCTGTTCCGTTTGGGGCGTTCGCCTCCCGTCAGACCGATGGATTCGAGTTCCTGAGATCAGACATTGGATTTGGACTGGCTCGAGGGCGAAGACCGATGTCACACCTCCACGTCGTGGGTCGGCGCCTGTTACCAAACTTGCACGCTGCCCGCGCGGTGACCGAGGGAGTTGCGCCGGGTGTTCGTGCCTGCATAGCAGCTCTCTATGTTAGTGCCGCGCGAAGCTATCGAGCGTGAGGACAAGGCACTTCACGCTTCCCCCGGCCTTGATGAATTCGTCCGTCGGCGTGGCAACGCAGGTGAGACCGAGCCGCAGGATCTGCCGCTCGGTCTCCGGGCATCCTGTGTTGAGGACAACCGTGTCCTCGCCGGCGACGACCGCGTTGCATGCGAACCGGAGAGCCTCCTCCTCGGGGACGGCGATGAGATCTTCGAACACCGCCTTCAACGCGTCCTGGGCCTCGTCGCCGAAGGCGGCGGGGTAGTAGAGCGCTCGGCCGCCGCCCAACGGACAGAGACAGGTGTCGAGGTGGTAGAAGCGGGGGTCCGCCAGCTCCAGCCGAACGGTGGGCCTCCCGAAGATCTCGTCGAGATGGTCGAGCGCACGAAACTCCGTCCGGAAGCGGTAGCCGGCCAAGACGGTATCGCCCGTGTCAAGCACGTCTCCCTCGCCCTCCCAGTAATGTGGCATGTGGATCGGGACCGTCTGATAGCCAGCCTCGTCGAACCAGCGGGTGAACAATGCAGCTTCGGGTTGCCGCTCCGGAAAGCGGAAGTTAGCCGGGACGAACCGCCTGCCAAGGACCACTCCGGCATTCGCCGTGAAGGTCATGTCTGGCAGCGCGTCGCCCTGTTGGACGAGCTCGACGCGCACCCCGAGCTGAGCGAGAAGCGTATGGAGCGCCCGCCACTGCTCCAGGGCCAGGGGGCCATTGACGGCGTTCGCCCGGTGCATCCAGGGGTTGATTTCATATGCGATGTTGTAGTGCGCCGGTTCGCACATGAGGACATGCCGCGTCATACCGCTTCCAGTGGCTGCGACGTCCTGCGCAGCCATTCGAGCTCGACCATGATCGCGCACGACTCAGGATAGCCCTCTTGAACCCGGTCCAGGCCAGGTCTAGACTCCCGAGCCCGCAGGACGGGCCTGAAGACTCGCGCCCTGGAGAAGGACCGAGGCAGAGGCAGAGCACAAGTCGTTCAGTCGACCACGAAGGAGGGGTCCCGATGGCTGTGGAGTGGCATATCCGACGAGCGTCGCAGCAGGACCACGGTGCCGTCTCTAGCCTTTGGCAGACGACCGGACTGGGCGGTACGGAGGACGCCGAGTGGAGGGCGGTGATTGGCGGTTCGTGCGCGACCCTATTCGTCGCCGTAGAGGGCGAGTCGGTCATCGGCACCGCCCTGGCGGCATTTGACGGCTGGCGCGCCTACATCTACCACGTGGCGGTTTTGCCTTCACGCCAAGGTGAGGGTCTGGCGAAGGCGTTGATGTCGTACGCCGGGAGCCATCTGGAGGTGCTCGGAGCGCGCCGGATCTACGTCCTTGTTGGCGAGCAGAACACCGCCGGATTGGCGCTCAGCACGGCGGCGGGATATGAGCCGGAGGGAGACATTGCCCTGGTCAAGCAACTGACTTGACGGGGAACCTGCGTCGCCTCCTGAGTACCTGGCTTCCGCCAGCGACCCTCCCGGACATCCCCTGGAGGATTACTCACGATTGGACGTGAAAGGCAGCTTCCCCGTTCGCGAAATCGGCCGGCTGCTGCCTCAAGGATGGGCTGAGCTGGCCGCAGCCAGTTTGTATCCTCGCCACACCCTGTCACGAGGTGGGGAGACCGCGAAGCCACTGCCCGCGGTGCGGGATCCCATCTCAGCGAGCGATAGTGCTACCTTGCGCGCGGAGGCCTCGGCGGGGCGAGATTACGACGCTCGGACGGTGCTGCTCGTCGTCGATGTGCAAAACGACTTTGCAGACCCGAGCGGGAGCCTCTACGTGAAGGGTGGAGAGTCCATCGTCCGGGCGGTGAACTCGCTCGGCGACGAGGTCGCTCGACGGTGGCTGCGGTCGGATCGGCTCACCGGCGACCCGGAACGGGACGACGAGCAGCTTCGGGCGCTGGCTCGGCTACTCGCCGCCATGTGCACGCCCGTGGTGACGGGCGGGCGGGCGTCTTCGAAAGACTCGGAACCCTGAGCCTGAGGAGAGCACGAGATCGAAAATCGGCAGCCTGCCTGGAGGAGACGACTCAGTTCTTCGAAGAGTGCGCCAGGGTCCCCTCCACGGTTTGGCTCTTGTGCTCGAGATCGTCGGACAAGCGGTCATCCGGGTCCGTCCGTAAGGACGCGCCTGGTGGCCGTTGGGGAGACGGCTCTGCAGCGGTAGCCTGCGACCCAACGCAGGTTGGAAGACGGCTTGTGAACGCGCGAATCTGCGTGCGTGGCAGGAGCAGGAAAGTGGCAACTGCAGGCCTCCAGGGCATCGATGAGACAGTCCAGCAGACGTACGTGTGGGTGAACGAGGTTGCCGCTGGCTTCCACGGAAATCGGCACCAGGGCTTCAAGATCATTCGCGCCTTCCTCCAGACCCTCCGCGACCACCTCCAGGTGGACGAGTCGGCGCAGCTCGCGGCACAGCTGCCGATGCTCCTGAGGGGTGCTTATTACGAAGGCTGGGACCCCTCACATAACCGCCAGAACGAGCGAGACGCACAGGCGTTCATCGACCGGTTCGTGCACGATTCTGGGGTCCGGCCAATGGACGCCCGCGATGCTCTAGCCTCCGTGGCGAAGGTCCTGCGGGACCATATCTCGCCGGGCGAGTACGAGGATGTGATCATGTCGCTCCCGGCCCACGTGCGGGAGCTACTGGTCTGAAGCCGGCCCCGCGCAGTTCCCCGGAGACAGTCCATCCGCCCTGGGTAACGGGACCGGTTGACCCTGTCGACGCAGGTCTCGCGCCGGGATGATTCTCGCCGTCCCGGCGCAGATGAAGGAGGGAGATCATGGCCAGCAGTACCCTGATGAAGAGCGAACAGGACGCCGTCGTCGATGACACTAACCACGACCTGATCCACACCCTTTCGGTGCGGCTCGACGCAGGCTGGCACCACCAGGTGTACACAACCGAAACGAAGTGCCAGGGGTGCCACCAGGTATTCGAGCGGCTGGGCGAGCTCGACCGCGAGGCCGTTCAGCTCTTGAGCGACGAACTCCGCAAGCACATCAAGTCCAACCGGTTCCCGCTCGACCTCACCGACTAGCGGCCTTCACGGGCGAGGGGCCGTCGCAGGAGGATCGCTCGGCCCTTCCTCGCCGCACCCCTGTGTCTTCACTCTGAGGAGCGATGCAGAGCGCACTGGCCTGGGCCCCGATCGCGAAACCTGCTGGCGGCTGGAAGGTCGAGCCAAACCTTCGCGATTACGACGCCACCTGCCGGCGTTTCACATGGGCCGGCGTGCGCGCGCAGCTCGATGGGCTTCCCGAAGGTATGGGGCTCAACATCGCCCACGAGGCGGTCGATCGCCATGCCGCCGGCCCGCGTGCCGGGAAGGTCGCGATCCGCTGGCTCGGGCGCCGAGGCGAACGTCGAGATATCACCTACGCCGAGCTGTGTACTGAGACGAACCGGTTCGCCAACGTCCTCGCCGGCCTTGGTGTGGGCCAGGGCGAGAGCGTGTTCGTCCTCGCGGGCCGGATCCCCGACCTCTATGTCGCCGCCCTGGGGACGCTCAAGAACCGGAGCGTCTTCTGCCCGCTGTTCTCTTCGTTCGGCCCCGAACCCATCGAGCACCGCCTTGCCATCGGGCAGGGCAAAGTGCTGGTGACCACGAAGGCCCTCTACGAGCGGCGGGTCGCGCAGATTCGGGCCCAGCTTCCCGATTTAAAGCATGTCCTCCTCGTGAGGGAAGACGGCACAGGTCCGCCCCCCGAAGGCACCTTGGACCTTGGGCGCCTGATGGCAGACGCGAGCCCCGAGTTCACAATCGGCCCGACCGCGCCCGGCGACACCGCCTTCCTCCACTTTACGAGCGGCACCACTGGCCGGCCGAAGGGCGCCGTCCACGTTCACGAAGCCGTGCTGGCCCACTACATCACCGGCACATACGCGCTCGACTTTCACGACGGCGACGTCTTCTGGTGCACCGCGGATCCGGGTTGGGTGACGGGCACCTCGTACGGGATTGTCTCGCCGCTTACCCACGGTCTCACGACAATTGTGGACGAACGAGAGTTCGACGCCGCTCGCTGGTACGGCGTGCTCCAGGACGAGCGGGTCTCCGTCTGGTACACCGCCCCGACAGCGATTCGCATGCTGATGAGGGCCGGGGCGAGCCTCGCGCAGTCCTTCGACTTCGCGGCCTTGCGCTTCGTGGGGAGCGTTGGCGAACCGCTCAACCCCGAGGGCGTGGTCTGGGGCCAGGAGGCGTTCGGGCTCCCGATCCACGACAACTGGTGGCAGACCGAGACGGGCGGGATCATGATCGCCAATTACGCGGCGATGGAGATCCGGCCTGGCTCGATGGGCCGGCCCTTGCCTGGCATCGAAGCCGCCGTTGTGCGCCGGGAAGGCGAGCATGTGCGGGTTGTGCCGCCGGGCGAAGAAGGAGAGTTGGCACTCCGTGCAGGGTGGCCCTCTATGTTCCGGGGCTATCTCCACGAAGACGAGCGCTACCAGAAGTGTTTCGCCGAAGGCTGGTACCTCACGGGCGACCTGGCGAAGGTCGACGCTGACGGCTACTTCTGGTTCGTGGGCCGGACGGACGACGTCATCAAGTCGGCGGGGCATCTCATAGGGCCATTCGAGGTCGAGAGCGCGGTCATGGAGCACCCTGCGGTGGCAGAGGTCGGGGTCATCGGCAAGCCCGACCCGATTGCCGGCGAGACGGTGAAGGCGTTCGTCGCGCTCAAGGCCGGTTTCGAAGCCAGCGAGGCGCTCCGCCTGGAGATCCTGGGGGCTGCGCGCCTGCGGCTGGGGCCGGCGGTGGCGCCGAAGGAGATAGCGTTCGTGGACGTCTTGCCGCGTACGCGAAGCGGTAAGATCATGCGCCGCCTGCTGAAGGCTCGCGAACTCGGTTTGCCCGAAGGCGACCTTTCGATGCTGGAGGGGGAGCCGTGACCGTCAGCGACACACCCGCCGCATCGGCCGTCGAGGAGCACGAGGTTCACCTCTTGCGGCAGATGCTCCGTATCCGTCGGTTCGAAGAGAAGTGCATCGAGCTGTACAGCGCGAGCCGGATCCGAGGGTTCCTTCATCTCTACATTGGCGAAGAGGCGGTCGCGGTCGGCGTCATGGAGGCGCTGGAGCCCGGCGACGCCGTCGTCGCTACCTATCGCGAGCACGGCCATGCGCTTGCCCGCGGGATCAGCGCCCGCGCCCTGATGGCCGAGATGTTCGGCAAGCAGAGCGGATGCAGCCGGGGCCGGGGCGGGTCGATGCACATCTTCGACGCAGCGACCCGCTTCTACGGCGGCAATGCCATCGTGGGAGGCGGGCTGCCGATCGCCGTCGGGTTGGCACTCGCCGACCGCATGCAGGGTCGCGAGCGGGTGACCGCCTGTTTCTTCGGCGAGGGGGCGGTGGCTGAAGGCGAATTTCACGAGTCGATGAACCTGGCGGCCCTCTGGAAGCTCCCGGTCCTCTTCTGTTGCGAGAACAACCTCTATGCCATGGGGACGGCCCTCGCGCGCTCAGAGTCCGAAACCAACGTCGCCGTGAAGGCCGCGAGCTACGACGTGCCTGCCTGGACCGTCGACGGGATGGATGTCCGCGCAGTCGAGGACGCGGCCCGCCGGGCTGTGGCAGGCGTCCGCGGCGGTGGTGGCCCCTACTTTCTCGAGCTGCGTACGTACCGCTTCCGGGCGCACTCCATGTACGACCCGGAACTCTACCGCCAGAAACAGGAGGTCGAGGAGTGGAAGAAGCGCGACCCCATCGCTGCGCTCGTCGATCGCCTGCAGTCGGGCGGGTACCTCGCGGCGGGGCAGCTTGAACAGATGGAAACGGCGATCGCGGCCGAGATCGACGATGCGATCGCCTTCGCAGAAGCAGCCCCGCTCGAACCGGTGGAAGACCTCACCCGTTTTGTCTACTCGGAGGGCTCTCGATGACCGCGCCCGCCGCCGCTCGAACAATCTCCTATCGGGAAGCGATGCGCGAAGCCATCCGCGAAGCGCTGCAGCGCGACCCCAGGGTGTTCCTCATGGGCGAGGACGTCGGCCTATATGGCGGCTGTTTCGCTGTCAGCAAGGGGCTCCTTGACGAGTTCGGCCCCGAGCGCATTCGTGACACGCCGCTTTCGGAATCGGCGTTTGTGGGGGCCGGGATCGGCGCCGCAATGAACGGGATGCGGCCGATCGTCGAAATCATGACTGTGAACTTCAGTCTGCTGGCACTCGACCAGATCCTGAACAACGCGGCGACCCTCCTCCACATGTCCGGCGGCCAATTCAACGTTCCTCTCGTGATCCGCATGGCGACCGGCGGCGGGCGCCAGCTGGCCGCGCAACACTCGCACAGCCTCGAAGGCTGGTACGCCCATATCCCAGGGATCAAAGTGCTAACGCCGGGCACGATCGCAGACGCCCGAGGCATGCTTTGGACTGCCCTCGAGGACCCGGACCCGGTGCTCATCTTCGAAAACGCTTTGCTCTACAACATGGAAGGTGAGCTGGCGCCCGATGCCGGCGCCGTCGAAATCGCCCGTGCTGCCGTGCTCCGCGAGGGGTCGGATGTGACCCTTATCTCCTATGGAGGATCCATCCCGAAGACATTGCAGGCGGCGACCGAACTCAAGGGCAAGGGGGTCGACGCCCGGGTACTCGACCTTCGCACCCTGCGGCCTCTCGATACCGAGTCGGTCCTGGCCTCGGTGCGGGAGACACACCGCGCGGTGATCGTGGACGAGGGCTGGCGAAGCGGCAGCATCTCGGCGGAGATCATGGCCCGCATTATGGAAGGCGCGCTCTACGACCTCGATGCGCCTGTGGCCCGAGTCTGCACCGAAGAGGTGCCCCTTCCCTACGCCCGGCACCTGGAGGACGCCGCACTCCCGCAGGTGCCGCGCATCGTCGCTGCGGTTCTTACCGTGGTGGGCGCCGGTGGCTGAATTCCTCATGCCCTCGCTCGGCGCCGACATGACTGAAGGCACGGTGACGCGCTGGCTGGTGAAGCCCGGCGAGCGGGTAGCCCGTGGCGACATTGTGGTGGAAGTCGAGACCGACAAGGCTGATATGGAGGTCGAGATCTTCCACACGGGCATCATTTCGCGGCTTCTCGTGAACGAAGGCGAACGGGTGCCGGTAGGGACGCCGCTGGCGCTGGTGGAGGCGGAGGCGGGGGCCACACCGGTCATGGCCCCGCCCACCCGGCCTGTGGCGGAAGTCGCGCGGGTTGCAGAGATCACGCCGCCGCCCGTGCCCACGAAGATGGAGGCTCCATCGAGGGCGACCCCCACAGCCCGGCTGGTCGCTCGGGAGCTGGCGATCGACCTCGCCTCCATCCGTGGGACGGGGGTCGATGGATGCGTCACGCGCGCCGATGTCGAGCATGCTGCCCGGCAACGAGCGCCCGCACCGGCCGCCGCGCCGCCGCCGCGACGGCGGCTGCTCGTCTCCCCCAGGGCCCAGCGCCTGGCGCGCGAACACGCGATCGACCTTTCGCTGCTGGCCGGCACCGGCCCTGCCGGCTCCATCACAGGAGCCGACATCAAAAAGGCGATCCGGGAACTCCCGCCCACCCCGGCGCCGGTGGCTGAAGCCGTCCCGATGCCCGCCCCGGCCCGGGCCAAGGGCCCGCAACGCGGCCCGATCGCCGCCCTCATGGCGCGCTCGAACCGGGAGATCCCCCACTACTTTCTGGGCGTCGACATTGACATGAAACGCGCGCTGGACTGGCTTGCTACGCAGAACTCCTCCCGGCCGGTCGCCGAGCGGATGCTGTACTCAGCGTTGCTCCTCAAAGCATCAGCGCTGGCGGTCCACGACGTCCCGGAAGTCAATGGCTATTGGACTGAAGACGAGTTCCGGCCGAGTGCCGAAGTGAACCTTGGCGTCGCCATCTCCCTTCGCCCCGGTGGTCTCGTCGCGCCCGCGATCCTCGATGCTGCCACCAAGCCCGTCGACGTTGTGATGCGCGAGCTCCGCGATCTTGTGCAGCGGGCGCGGGCGGGCCGGCTCCGCGCCTCCGAGATGTCATCGGGCACCATCACCGTAACGAACCTCGGCGAGCAGGGTGTCGACTACGTGTACGGAGTGATTTACCCGCCGCAGGTGGCCCTCGTAGGCTTCGGGCGAATCACCGAGCGGCCCTGGGCCTCGGGCGGGATGGTCGGAGCCCGGCCCATCATCTCCGCCTCGCTCGCAGGGGACCACCGGGCGAGCGACGGCCATCGCGGCGGACGCTTCCTCGCTGCCATCGAAAGGCTGCTGCAGGAGCCAGAGCACCTGTGAACCGCGACGATGCCCGGGCAACGGTGCTGCGCGTTCTCGGCCAGATAGCGCCCGAGGCGCACCTGGCCGACCTCGAGCCCGACGTAGAGTTTCGCGATCAGCTGGACATCGACTCGATGGACTTCCTGAACTTCGTCATCGGCGTCTGCGAGCAGACAGGTCTCGACATCCCGGAAGCGGATTATTCGAAGCTGGAATCGCTGGATGGCTGCGTCACGTATCTGACGGCGAATTCGAAGTGAAAGAATCGCGAGCGAGCCGCCGGTCACTGCGGCGCGGCCAGCATGCGGCGCCGGACCCACACTGCCACCAACCATGAGCCCAGCACCACCAGCCCTCCCAGGGCTACGTCGATGAACAGGTGGTTGGCGGTGGCCACGCTGGCCCAGGTCATGATCAGGGTGAGGAAGACGGCGCCCACGCGGGCCAGGGGGTGGGGCTCGCTTGCCCAGAGCGCGACCGAAGCGAGGGCCATCCAGCCGAAGTGGAAGCTCGGGATGGCCGCGTACTGGTTCACGAAGAGCGAGGGCTGCATGTACTGCACGGTCGTATTCCCGCCGAACACGGTGTCAACAAACCCGTAATCGTGGCCGTTGAGGGCCATCAACCGGGGCGGCGCTGCCGGTACGGCGTAGTAGAAGACCAGCCCGATCACCATCGAGACGTACATCGTGTCTCGCACGATCCGGAACTGGCGGCGATCACGGGCCCAGAGCCAGGCGCCGACGGCCGCCAGCACCGGGAAGTGCATGTAGGCGTAGACGTAGTTGGCGAGTTCCTGCGTCCAGTAGAAGTGCGTCGAGAGTTCCTGGATCTCCGGCTCCCAGAAGACACGGAGGGCCTTCTCGATGTCGATGAGGACCACCGTGACATCGACGGAGGCGTTGATCCTGGCCGGCGCCTGCCCGCGCAGGAAGAAGTAGCCGAGAATGACGGCTACGAGGATCCCAAAGTCGCGGGCAAAGAACCAAGCCTGAACTGCATGGGGCAAGGCTCGGCTTCTCGCCGCCATCCCCGGGCGATAGTCTTGTGCCACTACCGACCAGACTAGGGAGTTCGGTGGCCTTCGACCCACAGCACCTGGGCCATCCCCGGTGGGCCGGTCGTCGCTAGTGTTCGCCGCGAGGCCGCGACTCAACGAAAACGCGTCGTCCGGCGATCTACTCCACCGCCCGGTTGTAGCGCTTGATCGCCTCGTTGGCCTGCGATTCGGCCTGCTTGAGCGCCTGCTCGGGGGAGGTGCCGCGGAGCAACATCTCTTCGATCGCTGAGACGAGAGCGTCGCGCACCTGCTGCGATGGGCCCATCAGCGCCCCTTGCGTGGCGCGGGTGTTGGGCGACTGGCGGATCTCGTCGACGAGCAGACGGAACTGCGGGTACTTCTTGTAGAGGTCCTGGACCGGTTGGAGGTCCAGACTGTCGAAGCGCACCGGGAGGTAGCCGCTGGTCGCATGCCACTTCGCCTGGACCTCAGCGCTGCTGAGGAAGCTCACGAGCTTCCAGGCGGCCTCTTCCCTGGGCGTGTCGCCGGTCGCCGGGATCCAGAGTGACGCTCCGCCGAGCACGATCCCCTTGCCGCCGGGGGTCGGCGATGGCAACGGGGCCGTAGCGGGATCGATGTTGAGACCCTTGTTCGCCTCGAGGAAGTCGACCACAGAGCGGAGGTTGGCCGAGCTCTGCAAGGCGATGGCCGCCCCGCCGTCGGGGTTAACGAGGGCGAGGAGGGCATCCGGCCCCGCTGGATTGCGTCCGACGTTCAGGATCAGGCCGCTCTTCACCCCTTCCTGCCACCAGCGCATGACCTTCAGGCCTTCGGGGCTATTGAACGCCACCGCGTCGGCACGGCCGTCGCGTCCGTTTGCGTGGTTGACGTAGAGAGCGCCCTGCTTCGCAAGGAACTGTTCGAAGTACCAGGAGGTGATGTCGGTGGCGATGCAGTGGCGGGTCACCTGGTCACCTTTGCGCACCATGAGTTTCTCGCAGGCCCTGGCCAGTTGGTCGAAGTCGGTCGGAGGGTTCGCAGGGTCGAGGCCGGCTGCGCGAAACGCATTCGCGTTGTAGTAGAGGATCGGGCTCGATACGTTGAACGGCATCGACCGCAGAAGCCCGTCGACCGTGTAGTAGTCGCGGGCCTGCGGTACAAACTTGCCCAAATCGAACCGGTCGCGGTCGACGAAGTCCTGCATCGGGACCGTCTTCTTGCTGTCGGTCATTGTTTGCGTCAGCACGTCTTCGAGTTGGATCACCGCTGGCGCATCCTTCGAATTCATGCCCACAGCGACAAGCTTGTTGAAGGAGTCCGTGTAGCCGCCCTGGTACACGAGGTTGACGTGGATGTTCGGCTCGCGGGCCTGGAAGTCCTTGACGAGGGCTTCCAGGGCGGTGGCGTTTGCGCCGCCCATCGAATGCCAGAAGTCGATCGTAACGGGGCTGGTCAGATCGAAGGGCTTTCGCGCTGGCCGTTGGGTCGCCGTGGCCGGGGCCCCGGTCGAGGTGGCTTGCGGCCCCGTCCCTCCTCCGCCGCATCCGATCGCGGCGACGACCACGAACCCGGCGAACAGGTGAGCCAGGAGCATTCTCGTGCGCATGGTGCGCGTCCTCCCTTCATGCTTAGCCCTTGACGGCCCCGGCTGTCAGCCCTCTGACCAGCTGGCGTTGGAAGAGCAGCAGCAGGAGCAACATCGGAAGCAGCGCGATGACCGTTGCCGCCATGACAATGTCAACACGGTCGATCCGCTCGCTGCTGACGAGTGCGAGCCCGATCTGGACCGTCCGGTGGTCGTCGCTGTTGGTGACGAGGAGTGGCCAGAGGTACTGGTTCCACGCGGAGAGGAAGGAGAACACGCCGAGCGCGCCGAGGGAGGGCCGGGAGAGCGGCACCACGATCCGCCAGAGGAACCGCAGATGACCGTAGCCATCCATCGCCGCGGCGTCCCGCAACTCGCGCGGGATGGTGAAGAAGTGCTGGCGCAGAAGGAAGATGCCCAGGGCCGAAGCGGCGAAGGGGACGACGAGCCCCTGGTACGAATCGAGCCAGCCCAGGGTGCGGATAGTTTGAAAGTTCGGGACGACCGAAACCTCCCAGGGCACCATGAGCGAGCCGAGGAAGAGCGCGAAGACGACGCTTCGACCGGGGAAACGCATGAAGGCGAAGGCATAGGCGGCCAGGACTGACGTCGTGACCGAGAGTGCGGCGATCGCCGAGGAGACGGCCAGGCTGTTGAGGAGATACCGCCCCATCGGCACGTCGGTCCAAGCGTCGCGGAAACTGCCGAACTCGAGCCCGGCCGGGAGGAGGTGCGGAGGGTAGTCGGCTGTGGCGCCCCGAGGCAGGAGAGCATTGAGCAACGCAAGGTAGATCGGTCCGAGCACGATGATCGACCCCAGGAGTAGCAGGGCGTAGAGGCCCGACACACGGAGACCACGCTTCATCTTCACTGGTAGAACACCCGCCGGCCGACGGCGCGGAACTGCAGGATAGTAAGCGAGGCGATGACCGCGAAGAGCACGATCGATTCGACGCAAGCCGTGCCTACGTCCTGGTGGCGGAAGGCGTCTTCGTAGATTGCGTAGACGGCTACGCGGGTCTCCCCCAGGGGCCCGCCCCGCGTGAGCACGTCAATCTGGCCGAACGTCTGGAGGGCGGAGATGGTGGAGACCACGCCCACGAAGAAGAGCGCGGGCGACAGGAGGGGCAACGTGATGCTCGCAAAGGTGCGTATCCGTCCCGCTCCGTCCACCTGGGCGCTTTCGTACAGCTCGCGTGGCAAGCCCTGCAGCGCCGCCAGGATGACGATGGTTGTGAACCCGATGCTGATCCAGACCGTCGTCAGGGCGACCGCAAAGAGGGCCCACTGTGGGTCTGTGAGCCAGGAAATCGGCCGAAAACCCAGCTCTTTGAGGACGTAGTTGAGGATGCCGTTCTGGGGGTTCAGCACGAGCGCCCAGGTAACGGCGGCGATCGCCACCGAACTGGCGATCGTTGAGCTGAAGATCGTGCGGAAGATAGTGATCCCCATGAGCCGCTGGTTCGAGAGCAGGGCGAGCGCGAGGCCGAGCACCATCCCGGCCGGAACCGTGAGAAGCACGAACTTGCCGGTCACCCAGAGGCTCTTGCGGAACGCGTCGTCCTGCATGACGCGCTGCCACTGGTCGAGGCCGACGTAGATGTCCTTGCCGCCGAAGGGGCTGGTCTCGTAGAGACTGAGGTACATCGCCTTGCCCAGCGGGTAGAAGGCGAAGGCAGCGAACAGCGCCGCGGCGGGCGAGATTAGCAGCCAGGCAAGACTCCATTCACCGGCGGCGCGCCGGAGCCGCCGTGCGTTCGTAGGGAAGGCTTTCATAGCAGTCGCTCCCCGGTGGTCCCGTCGAAGAAGTGCAGGGCCTGCGGCTCGCACCAAGCCGTGAGCGTCTCTCGAGGCGCCGCGCGACAGTCGCCGCCTGCCACGACGGTCAGGACGTGCCCCCCAAGGGAGCACTCGACATTGGTCTGCGCTCCCAGGTGCTCGACCGCTTCAACCGTGGCGGCGAAGGCGAGCACTTCCGGGCGCGTGGGCGACCCCACAACGATCGCCTCAGGGCGCACTCCCACTACCGAATCGGCGGGCAGTGCTCGCGGGACCGCGGCGGGAGGAATCCGGACATCCGTCTCCTTGATAGTGACGCCCTCGGGGCCGACGGCGAGCGGCAGGATGTTCATCGGCGGGCTGCCGATGAACTGCGCGACGAACTGGTTTTCCGGCCGGTCGTACACGTCCTGGGGCCGGCCCAACTGGAGCAGCCGCCCGCTTGCGATGATGGCAACGCGCTCTCCCAGGGTCATCGCTTCCACCTGGTCGTGCGTGACGAAGACGGTCGTGGTCTGGAGCTCGTCGTGGAGGCGGGTCAGCTCGCGGCGCGTCTGCACTCGCAGCTTGGCGTCGAGGTTGGAAAGCGGCTCGTCCATCAGAAACGCGACCGGGCGACGGACGATGGCGCGTGCAAGCGCAACGCGCTGGCGCTGTCCCCCGGAGAGCTGCGCAGGCCGGCGGCCCAGCAGCAGCTCAATGCCGAGGCTGGCGGCGGTCTGAGTAACTGCTGCCTTGAGCTCGGCGCCACGCACGCCGCGCCGGCGGATGCCGAAGGCGATGTTGTCGAAGACCGACATGTGGGGGTACAGCGCGTAGTTCTGAAAGACCATCGCCACGTCCCGCTCCTTGGGCGGGACGCCTGTGACGTTGCGGCTGCCAATGACGATCTGGCCGGTGTCAGGCTCTTCCAGCCCGGCGATGAGACGCAGCACGGTAGATTTGCCGCAACCTGAGGGTCCAAGAAGCACGATGAATTGGCGGTCCGGGATATCTAGACTGACAGAGTCGACCGCCATCGCCGTGCCGAAGCGCTTCGTCACGTTGTCGAGCTCGATGGACGCCATGCCTGCCTTCCCTGGACCGCCGGACGAGCGGAAGCCCGATGCGGGCGCAGCGAAGTTCTCATGCGGCACGCATGCGGCGACAGGACCGTTGGATCCTCGTTCGCCGGTCCGGTGGAGGCATAGACAAAGGGGAGCCCTTCGGACGACCGAATCATGCACGCTCGGATGCCCGGCGGCGGGCGCAAGATCGACCAACGGACTGTCTCCCGTGGCACGCTCGGCCCTGCCGCCTCCCTGATCGCGCGAGCACTATCGAAGTCGGCTGGCGTCCCGAGCGCCCGTCCCCGCGATTCAGGTGGCAGCACCAGCCAGGTCGGGCGCCTGCCGGAGGGTCTGTTCGGGACTCACGAGCGAGCAGGGGGCTACGGGATGAATCGCCGCATTGCCTGCTTCCTCGCAGCATTCATGCGCGGCGCCCCCGACGCGAAGCGGGAGCGTGAGCTCCTGATCGGAGACAAGGCGGGCCTCCGCGCTGCTACGGTGTATCTGCCATCAGGACGGCGTGCTCCGAGTCCAGCGTGGATTCTCCTCCACGGCGTCACCGTTCCCGGCCGCCACCACCAGGCCCTGCGGCGCATGGCGCGTTCGCTGGCCGCGGCGGGCCAGCTCGTCCTGGTCCCTGAGGCCCCTTCCTGGCGCTCGCTGCTGGTCCAGCCTGGGGATACCGAGCCCGCAGTCCGGTCGGCCCTCGCGAAGCTAGACGGCTGGCCCCGGGTCGACCGGCGGAAGCTTGGCCTGATGGGATTCAGCGTCTCGGCGACGTGGGCCCTGGAGGTGGCGAGCGGGGACCTTAGAGACCGGTTCCGCACGGTCGTCGGCATGGGCGCGTACGGCAACATGCACAGTCTCATGGAGGCGATGGTGACCGGCCGCCACGTGCTCGATGGGACGATCGAAAGCTACCGGCCCGACCCGTACGGCCGCTGGATCATGGGCGCCAACCTGCTCCCACTCCTCGACGGCGACGGGTACGGATCCCCTGAGGCTCGCGTGACCGCCGCCCGGGCGCTCCACCAGCTCGCGGACACGGCCGGCTCCAACGGTGCGCTCGCGGGCGAGCCTGTCTACGACCCGCTCATCCGGGCGCTTCGCGCCACTCTCCCGGCCGATGGGCTGCGCGCGTGGGATCTGCTCGCTCCTCCCTCAAAGGACCTCGTCCCGGATGCCACGGCGGGCCGCGAGCTTGCCGCAAGGCTCGCCGACGCTGCGATCGCCGCCCACCCCGACCTCGACCCGGCTGGCCGGCTCGAGGGCCTGCGGGCGAGGGTGTTCCTACTCCACGGCCGTCGCGACCACCTCGTCCCGTTCACTGAGACGCTGCGGCTCGCTCAGCAGCTCCGTGCAACCATTGACGCCAGGGTCACGATCACGCGCCTCGTCGGCCACACGAAATCGCGCGAAGCACGACCGCCGAGGAACCCCGTCACGCTCGGCGGGGAGCTAGCCCGATTCGTCGACACGATGGAAGCCATCATCACGAGCTTCGAAACCTGACTGCCCGGACGGTAGGCGTGAGGGTCGAAGGACGCACGACATCGGCCCCGCCGGCCGTCGCCGGCATCGATGGCGGCGGCCATAGTGGTCCTTGGGACAGAGCGGAGCGGTGAAATCATGCGAGGCTCGCGCAAGCGTGAAAACGCAGGCATGACGTCGGCCGAGCCCACCGGACGGTCTTTAGCTGCCCGCTCGGTCGGGTACTTCGACCATGACGCCGACATCGGAATCATCGGTCGCGGGGCGACGGCCGAGGCAGCCATGGAACAGGCGGCCGCCGCGCTGTTCGGGATCGTCGTCGACATCGCGAGCGTGCGGCCCCTAAAACGCCTCGAGTTCACTTTCGAGGAGAGCGACGTGGAGTTCGCCCTCGTCACCTGGCTCAACCGGCTCCTCGCCGAATCGCGCAGTGAAGGCTTGGTGCCCGGCAGCTTCAGGCTAGGCAGGACGGGCTCGACCTGGCGTGGCGAGTGCTGGGGCGAACCCTGGCGGCCGGGCCTCGAGCGCGGGGTCGAGGTGAAGGGTGCGACGCTGACGATGCTCGCGATCGAGCACCTGGGCGGCGGCTGGGAAGCCCGCTGCGTGGTGGATGTGTAGCAATGGACCTTTCACGCCTCAAGCGGATCGACGACTACAGCTGGACCGTCCCGCTCTCGGCGGGGGAGCAACGGGCGCCCGTCGTCATGTACGGGACTAAGGGCCTGCTGGCGAGCATGGACGACAAGGTGCTGGAGCAGGTCAGCAACGTCGCCCGGCTGCCAGGGCTGGTCGGCGCATCGATGACGATGCCCGACGCGCACTGGGGCTACGGGTTCCCGATCGGCGGAGTGGCTGCCTTCGATGCGGAACGAGGAGGGATCATCTCCGCAGGCGGAGTGGGGTTCGACATCTCCTGCGGCATCCGCTGCCCGCGCACCAACCTGACCCTCGAGCAGATCGCACCGCACATGCACGATCTCGCCGATGGCCTCTACCGCGACATCCCGGCGGGCGTCGGCGAAGAGGGCGAAATCCACCTCACGCCGGCTGAGATCGACGAGGTGCTCAGCGGTGGGGCCGAGTGGGCCGTGCACCGTGGCTTTGGGCACATCGGTGACCTGGAGTTTGTCGAGGAGCGGGGGCGGATGCCGGGGGCCGAACCGTGGCAGGTTTCTGACCTGGCGAAGAAGCGCCAGCGGGGCGAAATGGGCACGCTCGGCTCGGGCAACCACTACCTGGAGGTGCAGGTGGTGGAGCGCATCTACGACGCGGCTGCCGCCCGGGCTTTCGGACTCAGCCGCGGACAGGTGATCGTCTGCATCCACTGCGGCTCGCGGGGGCTCGGGCACCAGATCGGCACCGAGTACCTGCTCTCGATGGCGAAGGCCGCAGCCCGGCTGGGCATCGACCTGCCGGATCGAGAGCTGGCGTGCGCCCCGATCGCTTCACCCGAGGGCCAACACTACCTCGGGGCGATGCGTGCGGGGATTAACTGCGCCCTTGCGAACCGGCAGATCCTCACACACCTGACCCGGCAGGTGTTCGAGCGCAGGCTGGCCGGCGCCGTGCTCGAGACGCTCTACGACGTGTCGCACAACACCTGCAAGGCTGAGCAGCACCTCGTCGACGGCGAGGATCGGCCGCTCTATGTGCATAGAAAGGGCGCGACGCGCGCCTTGGGACCGGGGCACCCGGCTCTCGCGGAGGCTTACCGCGAGGTGGGCCAGCCGGTGATTATCGGCGGGAGCATGGGCACGGGCTCCTACGTCCTCGCTGGCACTGCCGAGAGCGAAAAGAGAGCGTGGTCCTCCGCCTCCCACGGCGCCGGCCGGGCGATGAGCCGGCACCAGGCGCTCAAACGGTGGCAGGGACGCAAGCTCGTGGACGAGCTCGCGGCGCACGGCATTCTCATCCGGACGCGCTCGATGCGTGGGGTCGCCGAGGAAGCGCCCGGCGCTTACAAAGACGTTGATGAGGTGGCCGAGGCGACCGAGCGGGCGGGGCTAGCCAGGCGGGTGGCGTTCCTCGTGCCCAGGGCGTGCGTGAAGGGCTGACGCAGCTGAGGGGCTGCAGGGGCCGAACAGTGGTGTGTGGCTCTCACGCTACCTGATCATTGGTCTATGCAGTACCGGCCGGACCGGGCGGCGTCGGGCGAACAAGCGCAAAAGTGGCATATTGCCACAGAGTCCCCGGCGTTCCAGGCGAAGGCGTCGGTCAAGCTGCTCCCCTCGCTGGCGCGTCAAAGGGGCGAGATTCCTTCAGCCGTCGCGACCCTGACGATCACCTGCGAGCCCTTACCCGGGCTGGAACGAAGCTCGAAACTCCCTCCGACCAGTTGCGCGCGTTCTTTCATTCCTAAGACGCCGAGCTTTCCGTTTGAAGCCAGGTCTGACACGTTCTTGGGGCACGCGAACCCGTGACCGTCATCCTTCACTGCCAGCCGAATATGGGCTTTGCGAAAGTCCAGGTCCACCTCGGCCGAACGCGCGCCCGCGTGTTTCTCGACATTCCTGAGCGCTTCCTGTCCGATTCGGAATAGCGCGAGCTCCACCGGGCCATCAACGCGGCGAGGTTGCCCGCTCACCTTCAGTTTCGCGCCGTATGGCAAAGATTGGCTCGTTTCCGCGACGACTCCATCCAGCGCGGCGACAAGACCCAGGTGGTCCAGCACGGATGGCCGGAGATCCTGGCTAAAGCGGCGCACCGACCTTATGGTTCCGCGGGCCGCGTCTATCAGCTCGTCAATAGGCTCTTCGAGGCTCGAGCCCACCTGCCCGCGCAGTTGCTCGAGCTTGCGCACGAGGTGTACCAGCTCCTGCGCCGTCTCGTCGTGGAGCTCGCGAGCGATGCGGAGACGTTCTTCCTCCTGAGCCTCGGTGACCTGACGAATGTAGGACTGCATGCTCCTCTGCCGCTGCCGGGAGAGCCTGGCGTTTTCGATCGCCACGCGCAGCTGCCCGGCGGCAGTTGACAGCGTTTCCATCTGTTCTTCAGTGAGCGCATTTTCGCGCACGCGGGCGCCGAGGAAACCGAGCGAGCCGATCTCGCCGCCGACGAGCGGCACGGTGACTAGCTGCTGGCCTGCGGGCGGTGACTGGGCGTCGGTTGCTGGACGCCTTGCGGTCACGCGATCCCGGTGCGCCACTGCCGCCGATCGAGCGTCAGGCGGCTCCGTCATCATGACCTCTCCGTTGCCATCCGCATCGGGTTCCAGGTGCAGCCAAACGTAATCAAGGGGAAGGCCCTCGAGGAGTCGCCGGACGACGCTGGGGAGCTGCTGCTCGACCTCCAACGTCTCGGCGACCATCTTGCCGACGTCGTTGAGCAGGGCGAGGCGCTCGGTCGTCTCTTCCGCCTGGCGCCGCTGCTTGGTTTCGAGATTGACTCGCCAGGCCACGAGCAACCCGACGGGCAGCGTGATGAGCAGTTGGCCGACCTCGTTGAACCAGTGGAAGTTGGATCGCTCCCAGATCCAGGTGCTGGGAGAAGTGAGAACGGCGATCCACAGCGTCGTCAGGATGGCGCCCTCCCACCCAAACGAAAGGGCGGCGTACAGGAGCGGAATCACGTAGAGCGCGATGGCGAGGCCGTGCAGTGTTGCGAAGGGGTTGCCCAATCCGGCCATCTCTATGGCGTAGTGTGGCCCCGTCGCGAGTAGCACGAGGAGTTGCACAGACCAAAACCGGCGGTCCCGAAACCTGGCCAGAAAGCGTCCCACAACTCGGCGCCAGACTGGCGCCACACTGGATCCAGCCGGACTCGGCGCTGCTGAGGCCGCGAAGTCAACGTTCATCAAGGTCTTCCAGTCGAAGGATTCCGCGTCTGAGACCGACGATAACCGCTTCCGTGCGCGAACCGACTCCAAACTTGTTGAAGATCTGGGTCAGGTGAGACTGGACTGTCCGGACACTCAAATAGAGGCGTGTGGCGATTTCGCTGTTGCTCAGGCCGCAGGCGGCCAGCCGGAGCACCTCTCCCTCGCGCTCGGTGATGCGCTCGTGGGCGGCCGCCTTGGGCTCCGTGGGGCGCGACGGATGCGACTCGACCGCGAATCGGGCCAGCAGCTTCCTGGCGATGGCGGGGTGAAGGACTGGTTCGCCGGCGTTCACGCAATGCACCGCTCGTACCACTTCCTGCGCGGGCACATCCTTCAGCAGGTACCCGGCGGCGCCGGCGGCGAGGAGCGCGAATACGTAGGCGTCGTCGTCGTATGACGTGAGAATGAGGATCGCTGTGGCCGGCCGCGCGGCTTTGATCCGCTCCGTGGCTTCGATGCCGCCCATGACGGGCATCGAGATGTCGAGGATGGCCACGTCGGGGCTAAGCGCTTCTGTAAGGGCTACCGCCTCGGCCCCATTGGTTGCTTCGCCGACGACTTCGATTCCCTCGTCCTCCTCGAGTATGTGCCGCGTGCCTTCGCGCACGACAGCATGGTCGTCGGCGATGATGACGCGAATTCTCTCCACAACCTCACCCGAACCTCTGGGCATCATAGAGCCGTCCTCGGATTATCACGCTCGCGAAGGGCGTGTCATCGCGCGAGACCGCAGTAGTTGGGGCGCGATGCCTAGGTAATTCGCGCAGTCACGGCCCTCCAAAGAGTGCGGCATCGATCGTTTCTCGGGGCTGCTGGCCGAGCCAGACTTTGCCCGAGGCCCGGGCTTCGGGCCAGCAGGCGCAAAGGACGGCCCGTTCGTGCCGCAACCCACGCAGAGTCACCCGACAACTCAATCCACGCGCCAGCGCGGAACCACCCGTCGCAGCCTGATCCGCTTGCTCGGACTGGGAGCCATCGGCTTCGTCCCGCTGCGGGGATTGCCACCGCTGCTCCGGGCCGTCGGGGGCCGAGGATCGACGCGCGCTATGGCGGACGCCGCGCGCGGACCGAGCGGTCGCATCCGACAGTGGATGATGGTCATTGACCTGCGCCATTGCGATGGCTGCCAGGGCGTGGCCAAGCCGCCGCAGTGCACCGAGGCGTGTATCGAGGGCCACTTCGCTCCCGAGCCCATGGAGTGGATCCAGGTCTTCGAGAAAGAGCTGCCGGGCGGCGGCACGCAGTTCATCCCCACGCCCTGCCAGCACTGCCAGAATGCTCCCTGCAACAACGTCTGCCCCGTTGGGGCCACGTTCGCAGCGCCCGAAGGCACGATCCTGATCGACCAGGACCGTTGCATCGGCTGTCGCATTTGCATGGCCGCGTGCCCTTACGATCGCCGGTTCTTCAACTGGGGCACAGCGCCCGCGCCTCCGGAGTCGCTTCTCGCGCACTACGACCTCGAACACCAGGTCCCTGCCAAGAAGGGGACGGTCATGAAGTGCGACTTCTGCGCCGACATGATGCGTTCCGGGACGTTGCCCTACTGCGTCCAGGCATGTCCGAACCGTGCCCTCTACTACGGGGACCTCGAGGAGGACATCGCGACGAATGGCCGGGACGTTGTCGTCGTTTCGAGGTTCCTCTCCGAGAACCACGCCTACCGCCAGCGAGAGGATCTCGGGACGAAGCCGCGCGTTTGGTACATCCCAGGTAGCGGCGAGTCGGTAGGACGAGAGGTGACGACGAAGGGGCGGCTCGCGACCAGGTGGCCCTGGATGGAGCGAGTGGAGGGAGCCCGCACGTGGAAGAGGTGACGAGCCGGCGGGGACGCCTCGAACGCACCGCCATGGCGCCAATCTTGAAGACCACATGGCGCTATTGG
>JBGPOS010000062.1:0-24165 GCA_041488155.1 Tepidiformaceae bacterium | reverse complement strand
CTGCCTTTTGATGGCGAATCGCGGCCTGCTTGTACGTCTCGAGCATGGGCACTTTTCCGAACTTGGCGACAAGTGCGTCGCGAATTCCATCCATTTCGGCATCGTGCTCGACGCAGGCTCGATCGAACTCGTCGAGGGCGGAACCGAATGCTTCTCTTGCGCGGTACAGACGCCGTTCCAGCTCGCTGAAGAGGTAATGCCTGGCGATAGGGTCCGCGTCGGTGCGGAGAAGTCGTCGAAGGGTGGCGACATCCGCCGATAGGTCACCGGTGAGTTCGCCCATCCAGCTTAAGTCGTAGGAGTCGTCTTCTTCGTCCGTCGCGGTAGCCTCACTTAGGCCCGTACGAAATCCCGGCGGTGCGTTCGTCCTCGGGGCGGGCGGCGGCCCAATTCCGAGGCGGTAGAGGTCGAGGTCGAGCCAAATCCCTAACGTTTCCCGACCGGGCTCGCCCCCTACGAGCTTCGCCGTGCATGAAGGCAACGAGCGCTCAGCCGTCTTGAAGCGTTTGATGGCGGCCTGGGCGATCTCGGCCATATCGGCCGACAAGTAGCCAAGCGTCTGGTCGCGCCTGCTGCACACCCGAACTGCGTTGGAGTCGTGCCTGTTCGACGGTTCCGGAATGAGCTCTACCGGGAACTGGCCCCGCTGAGCCTGCGCGGCTTCGGTCGTCAACGCTTGTTGATAGTTGGACTCTCCAACCACCTCGACCGCGAAGTCCCCGTTTGCACAGTTCGTCGAGGGTGCCGGGGAGGACCCGAAGATGCGTCGTAGGATGCTCACTCGCCGGGCTCCGTCTCTACTACAACCGCTCGGCAGACTGGGAGAACCCGATGCATTGGGCTACCAAGCGAATTGGAGTGCCAAGGAGCATGACTCGCCCACAACAGTTTGGCAAGCGCCATATTCGCGCTGTGACGGCCCGGCCCCTCCTTCCTTGCTCTTTGGTTGGAAGACCTCGCCCGCCGTTTTCAACCGCAGTCTCCGGGGCGGGTTAGAAAGCGAAGGCGGGCGCGCTCTCGGATTCAATCTGGCGGAGAGGGTGGGATTCGAACCCACGAGGGACTTGCACCCCTACACGCTTTCCAGGCGTGCCTGATCGGCCACTCCAGCACCTCTCCGCGGGCCAGGCACGATCGTACATGGCCGGGACTGCTGAGTCCTTAGGGCGTGTCCTCGGTCTTGCTTCTGCGGCGATGCTTCGTCTTGGTCTCGAAGTTGCGCCAGCCTTCGTCGTAGGCCTCTCGCGCACCCTTACGGCCCTCGTCGACCATGTCCTGCCAGGTGTCGCGGATGCCAAGACCGATGGCCCGCACCCAGCCAACGATCGAGCGGTCTTCTTCCTCTTCCGGCGGTGGCAGGTTCGGCTCGGGATCTGGGGCCGCGGGCTGCCAATCGTCCGGTAGCCGCCAGCGGGGCGCTTCTTCCGAAGTCACTTCTTGCCCTTCTTCTTGCGGCGCCCGCGGATCCGGTCCGGCAGATTCGTAACGGCGCTGATGCCGGTGCGCACGCCCTTCACAACCGAATACACGCGGATGATGGGCGACACCACCTGCTCGCCTACGACCTCTGTCGTGCCGCGGACGTTGTCGAGCGTTTCTTTGAAGGAATCTACGGCCGGGGCGACGTTCTCCCGGAGGAGGCGGCGGGCGGTGAGCGCCAAGAAGATGAGCGCCGCTAAGAGCACGACCAGCAGGACTCCGGCGACGAGCCAGAACAGCCCAATGAAGACGATGACGATGTCGCGCCACTGGTTCCAGCTGTTGGGGGCTGCCCAGGCGTCGGGGACGGCGCGGTCAGGGACGATGTCGCCGCCGAAGTAGCCGTCGACGAACCAGCCGGCGATCAGATACAGGACGCAGAGCAGGAGGGCCGCGGAAACCACGGTTATGACGAAGCGCACGGCTCAAGCCTCCCCAGCCACTGCCGATAATAGTGTGGCACCCCCCGTCGAGCAAAAGAAACCTGGGGTGAGGCTTCGAAGGCCGCGCCGGCGTCGCTCATGCTGCGCCGTCATGGCTGTGCCTGGGGGAACCGGCAATGTCATCGCTCCGCGGTTCGAGTCGAGCCGCTCGGCCAAACTGCTCGACCCTGTCCAGCGCGGACTTTGCACATGCCTGACGTCATCCTCGTCGTCGACGACGACGATCCCGTTCGTGGCATGCTGACCCGCTTGCTGCGTACGCAGGGGTACGTCGTGCTCCAGGCCGCCAACAGCAGAGAGGCGCGCGGCGCCATCGACCTGCAACGGCCGGACCTGGTCATCAGCGACATCGTCATGCCGGGCGAGTCGGGCATTGAGCTTCGCCGGAGCATCGGCGCACGCTGGCCGGACATGCCGGTGATCCTGATATCTGGTTACAGCGCTGAAGGCCCGGCCGAATTCGCTGCACGCACGCCCAAAACGTCGTTCGTGCAGAAACCGTTCGCGGCCGACCAGCTCCTGGCGCTCGTCGAACAGACCCTGGCCTCGGGCAAACGCCGGGACGTCTAGCCAGCCGGAGCCAGCTCCAGGATTGCGATTACCGCTGCGAGCACGCGCGGGTCCGTCGCTCTCCCGAGCAGCTCGTCCAGGTACCGCAGATTGAAGGACGGCCCCGAGGCCATGCCGACGCCCTTTGCGAGTCGGTCGGTGTAGATCCGGGCCAGCGGCTCTTCCGGAGACTCGTTCAGGTCTATCGAAGGGTAGGCGGCCACGATGAAGTCGGCGAACGAAGGAGCGGTGCTGTTCGTGTTCGGCAGCGCCGCGCCGACCCCGGCGCTCTTCAGCACGCCGGCGGACTCTGGGAATCGCCGGCCGCTGTTGATAAGCGCGAGCGCGTCCAGGTTCAGCTCCCGCGCCAGCAGGGTCCCCGTCTTCGCCAGCTCCGGCTGAAGCGACAGCAGGTTGAGATAGAAGAATGTGTCGAGAGCGGTCGCCGCTACCTCTTCGAAGCGGCCATCGGCGGTGTCGCAGTGGATCGCCTCGTGCGCGAGGAGGGGCATCAGGAGCTCCATCCGCTCGCCTTCGATAGCGGGGTTCAACGAGATCACGCGCCGCCCGTCTCGAGCACGGGTCGACCGGGCGAGCAGCTTCGGCGAGTCGGGCGGGGGCTGGAAGGCGATGAGCGATGCGGGCTTCCCGGTGCAGTTGTCGGCGGTCAGCAGGTAGTCGATGGCTGGCTCGGCGAAGGTCGCGGTCAGTGCGGCCAACGCTGCGCGGGCCTTGGGCGAAGGCACTGTGGCCTCAGGGATCCTGTCGAAGCGGGCCAAGATGTCCCGCTTTTGGGAGGCGTCAGCCCCTCGCTTATCCAGGTGCGCACTCAGGGCCGCCCGCTGGACGGCCACGTCCCGGTCCTCGGGCCGGACGTCGGTGGGCGCCCCAGAAGCGATGAAGTCTGCGCTCGTGAACGTCAAGGCCGTCGACGCCAGGATCATCATTGCCGGGGTGAGGTCGCTGACTACCTCGGCGGTGATCGTCCCCTCCGCGCTGTCCTGGAAGGCCGCGCGGGCGATGCGAAGCTCAGCTCCCGCGGGCACAAGCCGGTTCACCCTCAAGGTCACGAGGCGGGGGTTCTGCTCGGACCGATCGGCGCGATCGACCAGTACGCGGCTGGCTTTCGAGCCCCCGAGCGGGTCGGGGATACTGAGTTCGAAGCGAGAGGCGAACGGGACTCTCCCGTCGTCGACCTTGAAGTCGCGATCGAAGCGCACGGTGATGGTCGAGCGGAGCGTTGCCGCGCCATCGGCCACGTCCCGCTCTGCCCGCGCTTCCTGGACCCCCGGCAGCGGACCGGGGGAGCCGCCCCCGCCGCATGCTGCCAGAGGCCCAAGGAGGATAGTGACGAAGAGTGCAATGAGGCCGGTTCTCGCGGTCACATCCGCTGTACGCCTGTCAACGTCCCTTGTATTCAGGCTTCCGCTTTTCGGCGAATGCGCGCGGGCCCTCGCGGGCGTCTTCGGTCGCCATCAAGCGCTGGAGGACGAGATCTTCGTAGGCGAGGCCGTGGTCGAGGGGCATGTCCTGGCCGCGGAGGATGGCCTCCTTCGCGGCCCTCACAGCCAGCGGTCCGCGCTCGCAGATGACGCCGGCGATTTGCATTGCGCGGTCCATCAGCTGTTCCTTCGGCACGATGTGGGAGACGAGCCCGATGCTGAGCGCCGTCTCAGCGTCGATGTGCTCGGCCGTAAGGATGAGGTAGTTCGCCCAGGCCAACGGGATCGCCCGGGGCATCCGCTGGGTGCCGCCCGCCCCCGGCATGATCGCCCACCGCACCTCGGGGAGCCCGAAGCGCGCATCGGGCGAACAGATGCGGATGTCGCAGGTCAGCGCGAGCTCCATGCCGCCGGCCAGGCAGAACCCGTTGATCGCCGCGATGATCGGCTTGTAGATGGGCATGCGCTTGGTGAAGCCGCCGAACGGGGAGGGTCGTCCCGCGAACTGGTTCTCGCCCTGGGCGGTTGCGACAAGGTCCATCCCCGTCGAGAACGACTTCTCGCCCACGCCGGTGAGGACGGCGACTCGCAGCTCCGGGTCGTCGCGGAAGTCCTCCCAGGCGGTCTGCATCTCGTGCGACGCCTGCGAGTTGATAGCGTTGAGCTGCTTCTCGCGGTTGATCGTGAGGACGGCGACAGCGCCTTTCTTTTCGTAGATGATCGTTTCGAAGGTCATCGGGCGGCGAGCACTCCTGTCTCACGAATGAGGTCCTGTGGCACGTCAGCATAATGCTCCGAAAGCCCCCGTTGCGAGGGGCACGCCGATCATCGAGCGCAAGCAGAAGGCCGACGGACGGGTAGCCGAATACGCCTGCACGCTCGTCCACTTCAGCGCCTGGCTCACGGTGATCGAATTCGTGCTGGCAAGCGGCCCCTCAACCTTCAAGACACCCATTCCCGTGCCGCCGGGCACCGTCTCCCACGGCTACTTTTGGCTCTACCGGCCGTATAACCTGTACCGCATGCGGTCACCCGCGGGCGAGGTTGTCGCGCATCGGTTCGACGCTGTGGCTGGCGTCCGGCTGAGCCCGGAGCTGGTTTCCTACCGCGACCTCGCCCTCGACTGGTGGGTTACTCCGGACGACGGGATCATCGAAGAGGACCGCGACGAGTTCGAAGCGCTCGTCGCGGCTGGCCGCCTCTCTCCTCGTGACATCGAGGCGGCGCGGGCTGCTGAGCAGCAGGTGTACAGCCGCTACCGCCACATAATCGACGAAGCTGCGGCCCTCGAACGCCGCTTTAAGCGAGCCGAGGGGTGAGGCGTCTGACCTTTACAGGTCCGCGCGTTCGCGGCCATACTCCGCGGATATGTGGAGTTTTCTTCGCCGCCAGGCCCTCTATTTCCTCGTGGGCTTCGTCGTCAGCTTCATCATCTACCTCTTCGTGCGGTTCGATTTCGACAAGATCATCCTCGGAGTGGTGATCGGGGCGGGAGTCGGCCTCGCCGTTTCGATCGGAGTCTTCATGCTCGAGCGGCGCTTTCCCGACCGTAGCGAAGCCAGCTAGCCTGCGTCTCCGCTTCGGGCGCGTTACGCTCACCTGAATGGCACCGGCCACTCCTCGCGCCCTTCGCACAGCCTTCGCCGCCCTCCCAGAACATCGCCAAGGCCTGCTCGCGGTCACCGGCGCCGCGGTCCTCTGGAGCACGGGCGGCCTGTTCATCAAGTGGGTCTCGCTCGATGCGCTGGGTATCACGATGTGGCGATCGGTGCTGGCCGGCGCGACCATCGCGGTGCTCGCCCGAAGCAGACCGGTACTCCCGTGGCGCGCGGGGTGGCTACGCTGGGGCGTGGCTGTCAGCTACGCGCTGATGCTTCTGCTCTTCGTCAGCGCCACGAAGCTCACCACGGCCGCCAACGCGATCTTTCTGCAGTACACGGCGCCGCTCTACGTGCTCGCCATCGGCCCACTCGTCCTGGACGAACGGCCCACACGGACGGACCTGATCACCGTCTTTGCCGCCTTCGGGGGGATGGCGCTGTTCTTCGTCGGGCGTCTCGAAGCGCGTGACGCGGCCGGCAACCTTTGCGCGATCGGCTCCGGGGTTGCCTTCGCGGCCTTCCTTACGCTCCTCCGCCTGCCCTCCTGCACCCCGGCAACGCGTCCAGAGGCGATGGTCCTGGGCAACGCGCTCCTCGTCGTCAGCCTGCTGGCGGTCAACCTTATCCGATTCGACCCTGGCCCGTTCACGCCGGGCCCGGGTGACATCGCAGCGCTCGTCTTCCTTGGGGTCATCCAGATCGGGCTTGCCTACGTCTTCTTCGGCTTCGGGATCGCGCACGTCCAGGCCCTCGAAGCCTCGCTCATCGGGATGCTTGAACCGGTCCTGAACCCGATCTGGGTGCTTGTCGCCCTGGGCGAGGTGCCCGGCTGGTGGGCGGTGGCTGGAGGCACGGTCATCGTCCTGGCAGTGACCGGCCGGACGATCGCCTCCGAGCGGCGGCGCTCGATCCTCGCCCGGGCCGACTTCGGCGTCCTCGGTTCGGAAGCGTGAACGCTCGCGGGAGCCTCACCGCCGACCTCGTCGCTATCTACGACTCGCTCGACGAGATGCACGCCTCGCGCGGCTGGCACTGGTGGCCCGACGTCGACCCGTTCGAAGCGATCGTCGGCGCCATCCTCGTGCAGAACACCTCCTGGACCAACGTCGAACACGCGCTGGACCTCTTGCGTTCGGCCGGAGCGCTATCCCCGGTCGTCATGGCCTCGTTGCCAACGGAAGCGCTCGAACCGCTTGTCCGCCCCAGCGGCCAGTACCGCCAGAAGACGAAGAAGCTGCAGGCGTTCCTTGCACTAGTCGCCCGGCACGGCGACCTCGACCAACTCCTCGCGCTTGAGCCGGGGCCGCTCCGCGACGAGCTGCTCGCCACCTGGGGCATCGGCGCCGAGACGGCCGACGCTATCATCGTGTACGCCGCCTGCAAGCCCGCGTTCGTCGTCGACGCTTACACCCAGCGGATCTTCTCGCGGCTGGGACTCGGGCCAGCCTCGACCGCCTACGACGACTGGCAGCGCTTCTTCGCGGGACAACTCCCGGTTGACCGCGACTTCTGGGCCCGCTACCACGCCCTCATCGTGATGCACGCCAAGCATCTCTGCCTGAAGTCCCGTCCGAAGTGCACGGAATGCGCGCTGCTCTCCCGCTGCCCCGGCTCGCCGTTGGTTGGAGGAGCGGCCTGAGATGGCCTTCTTTCCCCGTCTCCTGCATCGCGCCGCCCGCATCTACTGGCGCGTGGCCCGCCCCACGACGGTTGGCGTCAAGGTCCTCCTGGTGCGCGACGGCGAAGTCGCCCTCGTCCGCCACACCTACCAGGACCTCTGGTTTCTGCCGGGAGGCGGCGTGAAGAAGGGCGAAACGTTTGAAGAAGCAGCGCGCCGGGAGCTGCACGAGGAGGTCGGGGCACAGCTCGGCGAGTTGCGCCTGCTGGGCGTCTACTCCAGCTTTACGGAAGCGAAGAGCGACCACATCGCCGTCTTCGTCTCGAGCCCGTCTTCGATCGAAGGCGCGCGAAGCTGGGAGATCGAGGAATGCCGCTTCTTCCCTACCGAGTCTCTGCCGCCCGACTGCGGGAGCGGCGACCGGCGGCGCATCGCCGAGTACCTGGGCGGCGAGTGGCCGCACTTCGGCAAGTGGTAGCGGAGTGACGCTCGAATCGAGGCTCCCGGCCGCCCCAGTGACCGCCGCTCACCTGGCGGGCATCGATGAGCTGCTGGGGCGCTACGGCTGGACGCGAACGGGCGAGCCTGCGCCCGTCCCGAACTCGGTGCTCAACGAAAACATCCGCGTCTCTTCGTCCGGGGGAGACCTCTTCATCCGCTTCCACAAACCCAACCGCACACGCGAGCGCCTCCAGCGTGAGCACAGCGCCATCCGCTGGGCGTGGGAGCACGGAGTCCCGGTTAACCTTCCCCTCGCCTCGCCAGATGGGACGACTGTGCACCTGGTGGGCGGGCTGCTGATTGCCGCGTTCCCGTGGCTCGACGCTCGTCAGCTCCACCGCGGAGCCATCGACGTCGCGGGCGCCGCCGCACTCGGCGACACCCTGGGCCACCTCCACGCCACGCTCATGGGTTACTACGATCCGGACCTTCGGTCGGGGGGTACTGGTTCGACCTGGGAGACCCAGGAAGAGATCGACACCCTCAGCCGCGTCGACGACCTGATCCGCTACTACGCGTCGCCGGGCGAGTGGCAGCTTCGCGTCCAGGAAGGGCTGCGCGCGCAGCTCACTCTCCTCGAATCGGGCGTCGCGCGCCCGCGCAGTGACTTCGACGCACTCCCGGTGCAGCCCTGCCACGGCGACTACCACGACGGCAACGTCCTCTTCGACGGCGACGGCTCGGTGGCCGCCGTGGTCGATTGGGAGATGATGGGCTGGCTCCCGCGGATTTTCGAAGTGTTGCGGGCCCTGTTCTTCGCGGAGCTGCTCGCCCCGAAATCGCTCGAAGCCTTCCTCGCGGGATACCGCCGCCACGTTACCCTCGACCCCGAGGAGATCGAAATGGGTGTCGAGATGTGGTGGCAGTCGCAGCTCCACGACACCTGGGTCTACCGGCGCCGATTCATCGACGGCGACGCGCGGGTCGACCACTTCTTCGCGGGCGATGCCGCCCGGGTCATCCGGCTGGCCGACGTTACGTTCCGAGCGCAGCTCGGCGCCGACATCGTGCGGCTCAGCCGTTAGCGCGGTTCGCGTGTCCTTCGCGGGCGAACTTTGCTAACCTTCAGTGCTACCGCCTCAGGAGCACACGATGGCAGACGACAGGTTCGGGAACGTCATTCGGACCGACACTGAGCTTCGAGAGGTGTTGGGCCATCCCTCGGCGCTGGCTGCTGGCAAAGCGATCGACCACATCGACAAGCACTTTGCCGGCTTCATCGCGCAATCGCCTTTTGTATTGGTTGGGTCTTCCGATGGCCAGGGGAACCAGGATGTTTCGCCGAAAGGTGACCCGTCGGGATTCGTCGTTGTGCTCGATGAGCACACCCTGGCGATCCCAGACCGCCCGGGGAACCGGCGAGGGGACACGTTTTCGAACATCATCAAGAACCCAAACGTCGCGCTCTTCTTCATGGTGCCGGGTGTCCCCGAGACTCTTCGGGTGCAGGGGAGGGCGACCATCGTCCGGGACGCTGCCCTGCGCGAGCGGATGGCGGTCAACGGCAAGGCGCCCCAGCTGGCGGTGGTCGTGGATGTCGACGAAGCGTTCATGCACTGCCCGAAGTGCGTGGTGCGCGCCGACCTCTGGGAGCCCGAGCGCTGGCCCAACCCCGAGGACGTGCCGTCGCTATCAGCCGCGATCATCGACCAGAAGAAGCTGGCCGTAACCCCGGAGCAGATGGCCGAAGCCAGGGAAAAGGACCTGCGCGAGAAGCTTTACTAAGCTTTCGAGCGCCGGAAAGCGCAGCAAGTCGCCCGAGCCGATCCGTGTGGGCCGCTAAGCTCGCTGGGCGGTTCAGCCGTTAGCGAGGTTCGCGTATCCTTCGCAGCCGTGAGGCGCGGACTGCTTGGAACGCTTTCTCTGTGGGCGGTTGGGGTCGTGATCTTGCGGGTTGCTGTAATCCCGGCGGAGCATTGTCCGTCGATCACCGCAACGCAGGCGCTGGAGGCGGCGCGGCAATCGGCGGGCTGGATCGAGCGGGCGCAACGAGCGGACGGGTCTTATCTCTACGAATACGACAGAGACGACGATCGCGAGTCGCCGGAGTACAACGCTGTCCGGCACGCAGGAGTGACGATGGGGCTCTACCAGCTGGCAGCCGCAGGGGAGGCGAGCGTGCTGCCGACGGCGGACCAGGGTCTGGCGTGGATGCGGGCGCACCTGCTGGAGCGGGACGGCTGGGCGGCGCTCGAGGACGCGTACGGCGTGAACGTCGAACTCGGGGCGAGCGCGCTGATGCTGGCAGGCCTCGCTCAGCGGCGGCTGGCAACGGAAGATCCGGGGTTCGACGGCCTGATGCATGAGACCGCGCGATTCCTGCTCGTGATGCAGCGAAGGGACGGCAGCTTCCTGAGCGCGTGGCGGCAATCGACCGGGTTGCCGGATCCGGTCGAGGTGTCGCGCTACGCGACCGGGGAAGCTTTCTGGGCGCTAACCCTCATGCACCGGCTGTTTCCCGGGGAAGGCTGGGACGGGCACGCCCGGCTGACGGCGGACTACCTTTCGCTGCACCGCGACGAGGCCGAAGCCATCAAGTACCCGCCATGGGCCGACCAGTGGGCAGCGCACGGACTGGCGGAGATGGCGAGTTGGCCCCTGAACGAGGACAACGTGCGCTATGCGCGGGACCTGGCGGCGCGCTTCGGATTCCTTATGCGCGTGGAGTCGCAGCGGGGGACGGGCTGGTTCTCGAAGCTCATCCATGGGCGACGGGCTCGGGCGGCCGGGATGGGCACGTGGGTGGAAGGGCTCGATTCGCTCTGGCGGCTGGCGGATGCCGACCCGCGCATGAGGGACCTGCGCGATGCGATCGGCGAGCGGGCGGTGTGCGGCGCGGGGATGCTGGCGGACCGGCAGGTTGGCGCGGCGCAAGCGCGGGAGTTCAAGCAACCGGGGATCGTTGAGGGTGCCTGGTTCACCAATGGGGCGACGCGAATGGACGACCAGCAGCACGCACTCTCGGGCCTGCTGCGAAGCGTCGCGATCATCGAACAGCGTGGGGGCAAGCGGCCATGACCGAATTCTGGCGGATCCTGGTGGTGTTTGTGGCGGCGATCAACGCTCCGGCGGTGGCGCTGGCGATGCGGGGCTGGGGCGAACGGGGCGATGACCGCACTCGCCTGGCGGTGGCCGTTGTGGGACTGGCGACTGCCTTCGCGCTGTTCCTCCCGGCGGCTCTCGCTGGGGACGCGCTGCTGGACTTGCTCGACGTCGCGCCGGAGACGTTTCGGATCGCGGCGGGGATCGTGATGGTGACGTCGGGGACGGCGGTGGTTTGGCGGGGCGAGGCCGCGGTCGAAGGAGCGGGGGGGGGATGGCTGGCCGGGGTGTTCCCGTTGGGGCTGCCGCTGCTCGCCGGGCCGGCTGCGCTCGCGGCGGCGATCAGCTACGGCGTCGATGAGGGGAGCGGCAAGACGCTCGGTGCCCTGGCGGCGCCGCTGCTGCTCGGGTTCGTGTTCGTGGTGGTCAGGGCAGGGCGTTGGCCGGGCGCGATGGGGGCAGTGAGCCGGGCGCTTGGCGCGCTCCTGGTGGTGGCGGCGGTGGGACTGATCGTGGAGGGAATCCGGGACGTTTGATCGACACTCGGGGCCGGGCCCCTAGGGCGTGGTGCGCTCATGTGGCGCCCACAAGTTCGGCCCGGGCGAGCTGGATCTGGTCACGGGCGTAGCGGACGGCGTCGCCGAGGTCCATGGCGGCCCCGGCGGCGACGCACTCTTCGAACCGTGACGCCCCGAGCACCGTGCGCAGATGCTCGACGACACGGGTGAGGTTGATGACCCAGACTGCGTTCCCGAGCCGGTTGCTGGCGCCGTAGATGGTGGCGGCGATCTCGGGTCGTTCGAACCCGTCGAAGAGACCGGCCAGGGTGGCGAGCGTGCCTGCCACGTCCGCGACGTTGCCGGCCTGGTGCAACCTGTTGATGGTGGTGTCAAACAACTCCAGGCCCTCGGCGAGATCCCCGTGGACCGCTTCTAGCCCGGCGGCATCTTGGGCGATGGCTTCTTCCGTGAACGGGAGTCGGTGGCCCCGGGTGTAGGCGAGCCCCTGGCGGAACGCGTCCAGGGCGCGGAGGGGATCGGTCTCGACGAAAGCCCGCCCATACCCGTAGAGCGCCCA
Organism: Tepidiformaceae bacterium; assembly: GCA_041488155.1. Lineage (GTDB taxonomy): Bacteria > Chloroflexota > Dehalococcoidia > Tepidiformales > Tepidiformaceae > JBGPOS01. The sequence goes on along the minus strand of JBGPOS010000062.1, from coordinate 12,413 downwards.
GGCGATCCAGGAGGGGCTGCCGTGAGCGCGGGCGGTGGCCAGCATCTCCTCAGCGATGGCCCTGGCCTCCGCGCCACGCCCCTCCACCGGTAGCCCGATGGCCAGTCCGATCAGGCCGAGGAAGTGAGCGAGCCCTGACTGGGCGGCCAGGGCGGCGCTGATCTCTAGGAAGCGGTCGATCCGACCGGCCACGAGATGGGCGGTGGCCTCCCAATAGCTGCTCCAGCCGGCTTCGAAGCTCTCGTAGCGAGGATCGGTTTCCAGGGCTACTGCGGCCTCGGCGTACCCGAGCGCCACCTCGGGACGTCCGGTAAGCATGCAGCCAGAGGCAGCGATGTAGAGGCGAGGAAGTTGGGCGAGATCTGCCGCCGTGGCTGAGGGAAGGAGTTCTTCGGCCCATCCGATTGGCTCGAACAGATTCAACATCCAGCCAATATGCATGGCGTGGGCGGCGATGGCGGTGGCAGTCGCCAGGTCACCCTCGTCGGTGGCCCATCGGAACCCGGCGCGCAAATTGGCCAGTTCCGAATCCACCCAATCGACCGCGACGCCGTAGCCGGGCCCGTCCCAGATCTCCCAGTAGGCGATGGCCTGCTTGGCGAAATGACGGGCATGACGGTCGCGAACCTCGGCGATGGCCCCGGCGGCGGCCAGTTGGTCCTCGGCGAACTGGCGGATCGTCTCCAGCATCCCATAGCGCGCGTGTCCGCCTGCACGCTCGACCGTCACCAAGGACTTGCGCACCAGCGAGTCCAGCAGGTCCAACAAGGCGTACTCGTCGAAGCCGTCGCAGAGATGCGTGACCGCGGCCAGGTCGAAGCCGCCGGCGAAGACCGAGCAGCGGTTCAACACTGTGCGCTCGTCGTCGTTCAACAGCTCGTACGACCACTGCACGGCGTGGCGCAGCGTCTGGTGCCGCTCCAGCCCCCGGCGCCCGCCCGCCAGCAGCCGGAAGCGGTCGCCGAGGCGGTCCCGCACATCCTGGACGCTCATCGAGACCATGCGTGCCGCTGCCAGCTCGATCGCCAGCGGGATGCCGTCCAGCCGCCGGCAGACCTCCGTCACGGCGGTGACGTCGGCCTCGTCCTTCAGGGCGAACGCCGGGGTGACCGCGCGGGCACGTTCGACGAACAGCTCCACGGCCGACGAGGTAACGCCGCCGCTCAGGTCCAATGACGGTACGGGCCACAGGTGCTCGGCCCCCAGGCGCAGCCCCTCCCGCGAGGTGGCGATGACGTTCGCCGTCGACGTTCGGGTCAGGATCGTCTCCACGAGGGCGGCGGCGGCGTCCAGCACGTGCTCGCAGTTGTCCAGAACCACAAGAAGACGCCGGCCGGAGAGCGCCTGGGCGATGCTGGCGGTCACCGTGAGGCCCGCCTGCGGGGTGATGCCCAGGGCAGTAGCGACTGCGTCCGGGATGGCCGCGGGGTCGCCGACGGGCGCCAGCTCCACCAGCCGGACGCCATCCGGGAAGTCAGGCACGAGCTCGGCAGCGACCTGCACGGCGAGACGCGTCTTGCCCACCCCACCGACACCCGTCAGGGTCACGAGGCGGTGGGCGCGAACAAGCTCCAACAATTCGGTCACTTCGGCTTCGCGGCCCACGAAGCTGGTCAGCTGGGCGGGCAGGTTGCCGGGCACCGTATCTACCGTGCGCAACGGCGGGAACTGCTCACGCAGCCCCTCGGCCCGCACCTGAAACACGTGCTGGGCCCCGGAGAGGTCGCGTAGTCTCCTTTCGCCAAGGTCGAGAAGATCGACCTCGGTCAGCATCGATGCCGTTGACTGGGCGAGGAGGACCTGCCCGCCGTGTCCGGCCGCCATCACACGGGCGGCGCGGTTCAAAGTCGGGCCGAAGTAGTCGTCGCCGCGCAGTTCGGCCTCGCCCGTGGCGATGCCCATTCGCACCGGGAGCTCGAGCGCTCGCTGGGCTTCGATTGCCGCCTGGACTGCTTCGGTGGGCGAGGAGAAGGCGGCGAGGACACCGTCGCCGGTGTGTTTGAAGAGCCAGCCTCCGTGCCCCCCGACCGCCGCCTGCAACGCGGCATCATGCCGCGCAAGCGCCGCGCCCATCTCCGCCGACTGCGCTTCCCAGCGCCCGGTCGAACCCTCGATGTCGGTGAAGAGAAAGGTGACGATGCCAGTCGGGCGGGCGGCTGCGGGCGAATCGTTGGAAGCCATACGCCGCAGTCTAAGGCAACCGCTGACCTGCCGACGGAGAGTGAGCGACGGGGCACCTTCGATCGAAGGCAGATGCGCTGTGGATGCGGCTACCAGTGCTCGTGGTGGACGAGGTCGTCCATCGGCAGGCGGCCGCGGCCCGCGTGGAGGGAGTGTCCCGCCGCTGGATAGCCCATGGCGAGGACGATGGCGACCGTGTGGCCCTCCGGCAGCCCGAGGGTGGTGCGGGCGCAGGCGGCGTCGTGCATGGAGGTCGGGCAGCTGGTGATGCCTTCGGCCCAGGCGGCAACCATCATGTTCTGGGCGGCGCGACCAGCGTCGAAGCTGCCTCCGCCGGGGTCGAGGACGACGGCGATGGCGACGGCGCAATGGGGGACGTGAGCGGCGAACTGGCCACAGGCCGCAAGCTCTTCTTTGCGCTTGGGGTCACGGAGGACGACGAAGCGGAAGGGTTGGCTGTTCTTGGAGCTGCCCGCCATGCGCCCGGCCTGGAGGATGCGGGCGAGCACGCCCTCCGGGATGGGCGTGGACGCAAACTGGCGCGTGTCGCGCTTTGTGACGATGGCACGATAGGCTTCCACGGGGTCTCCTCCGGGCATGGTCGCGGCGGGGGCGGCCCTACCGGCTACTTGCCGGTCATCCTACACTCGTACCTCTGAGAAACGACTGAGCAGGACGGCCCGCGATGTCCGGACATTCGAAGTGGTCGACGATCAAGCGGCAAAAGGGCGCCGCCGACGCGAAGCGCGGGGCGATTTTCACGAAGCTTTCGCGGGAGATCATCATCGCGGCGCGGCAGGGTGGTGACCCTTCGATGAACTTCAAGCTGCGGCTCGCCGTGCAGCGGGCGAAGGCCGGCAACATGCCGAACGACAACATCGAGCGGGCGATCGCGAAGGGGTCGGGGCAGGGGGAGACGGAGCAGCTCGACGAGATCACGTACGAGGGGTACGGCCCCGGAGGCACGGCGATCCTGGTCGCGGCGTTGACGGACAATCGGAATCGCACCGTGGCAGAGATTCGGCACCGCTTCAGCAGGGCTGGCGGGAACCTCGGCGAAACAGGCTCAGTCGGCTGGCAGTTCGAAGCCAAGGGCGTGATCACGCTGCCGTTGAACGGGAAGGATCCCGACGACCTGGCGTTGCAGGCGATCGACGCCGGGGCCGACGACGTTAGCGTCGAGGGGGATGCCGTCGAAGTGCAGACGGATCCGGGGAGTCTCGAGCCGGTGCGCAAGGCCCTTGAGTCTTCGGGCATCGAAGTCGAGAACGCGGACTTTGCGATGGTTCCCAAGGTGACGATCGCGCTGGACGACAGGACAGCGCACCAGGCACTGAGGCTCATCGAGGCGCTTGAGGACCTGGAGGACGTGCAGCGGGTGTATTCGAACGCGGACTTCAGCGACGAAGCGATAGCAAGCTACGAGCGGTAGGCCGGAAGCTGACGGCGGCGCGTGGGAGCTGGCGGAAGGAGCGGTTAGAGTTGCCCTATGCGGATCATCGGGATTGACCCCGGGTTGAACGTCACCGGGTACGGCGTGATCGACGTGGAGAGCGACCGGTGCGTGCACGTCGCTCATGGGGTCGTGCGGACGAAGGTGGCGGACGGCCTCGCGGGGCGGCTGGTGGCGATCCGGGATGGGGTGCGCGGGGTGGCCGGGCAGTGGGGCGTGGCTGCGGGCGCAATCGAGACTTCGTTTGTGGGGAACAACGCTCGCAGCGCGATGGCGCTGGGGGAGGCGCGGGCGGCGGCCATCCTCGGGCTGGCTGACGCTGGCGTGGGGGTGCACGAATACGCGCCAACGACGGTGAAACAGACGGTCGCGGGCTACGGCCGGGGGGAGAAGGCGCAGGTGGCGCTGATGGTGAAGCTGCAGCTGGGGCTAGACTCGACGCCAACGCCGGCGGACGCGGCGGACGCGCTGGCGGTCGCGATCACCCACTGGGCACACGCGCGGCTGGCCGAGCGAACCTAGGGCGAGCTCCCCTCACCCCCAACCCCTCTCCCTGGCGGGGAGAGGGGAACACAGAACCTCTTCTCCCGCGCATGGGAGAAGGGGCCGGGGATGAGGGCACGGCTGCCCAGGCGCGGCGGTCCTAGTTGAGGCCCGTATAGACGACTTCGAACAGCACACGGTCCGGCGATTCAAACATGACCTGGTAGTAGGTGTGATCGGCGTCCGAAGCGAACTCGGGGCGGTGGCAGGGTGTGCCGAAGAGCGCGGGCATGCTGTGGTCGCGCAGGTACGAGGCTGCGGCGTCGACATCGGCGATGGATTCCGCCCCGATCGCGATGTGGTTGACGCCGGGGCCGTCGTAGTCGTTGGCGACGGACTTGGCCCCAGCGATGAACCAGAGGCTGGGGCCAACGGGAGTGCCGAGACCGATCATCCCGGGCATTTCCATGATCGGCTGCCAGCCGAGGAAGGTCAGGAGCGCCTTGTAGAAGGGCAGGCTGGCCTGGTCGACGTTGATCTGGAGATGGGCGAGCGAAGTCTGCACAGAAGCACCTCTTGGGAAGTGACGCACGAGAATAGAACATGCGTTCGTCGTTCGTCAAGCCCAGGGCTGACCTTCGCCCCTCGCTGGGAGGAGAGCCTGCCGCGGCTCAAGGAGCAGGTCGAACGACCCGGCGACGACCTCGGGCGCTGAGCCGGGGGGGCGGGTCGCTCAGTAACGCCCGCCGAGCTTGGAGTGGTCCCAGCTGTAGGTCTCTTTGGGGTGGATGCGGATGACGACCCGCTTGGAGGCGACGTTGAGGGCTGCTTCGGGGGTGTTCGTCGGAATCGGGATGCCGTTGTACTTGCTGCCGATGACGGCCATCACCTTCGCGGTCACGTGAGGATCCTGGACGATTTCGGCTTCGCCTTCGATCACCATGCCCTTGAGCTCGTTGTAGGCGCGGCCGGATTCGAGCATGGCCGAGATCTTCGGGTTGCGGCGAAGGTTGAGGACCTTCTGGCTTTTCGCGAAGGTGGTGAACTGGACGAGGCCATCGACAACGACGTACCACATCGCGACGAGGTGGGGGTAGCCGTGAGGGCCGATTGAGGCGACCTGGAGGGTGAAGCTCTCGGCGAGGAACCTCTCCTGCTCCTCGGCGGTAAGGGCGATGGACGCGCGGCGGCTTGGCACTGAAGGCCTCCTGGAGGCGATGTAAGATGCGACGCAAGCGTACACAGGTTCCGGACGGCGCGTGAAGCACGACGGCAGGAGGCAGAGCTTGACCAGCGAAGAGACCCCCGGCGACCTCTTCCATCCCGGCGAACGGCAGCTGCAGGAGCGTTTCGACAGCGTGCGGCTAGCCGACCGGATCGGCGGACTGACGCTGCACGACGTGATCACGGAGCGTGACAGGGCGTTCATCGAAGGCCGGGACATGTTCTTCCTCGCGACGGGCGACGACGAGGGCAACCTCGACTGTTCCTACAAAGGGGGCGAACCGGGATTCGTGCGGGTGATCGGCGAACGGACGGTGGCCTTCCCGAACTACGACGGGAACGGGATGTTCATGAGCACAGGAAACATCCTCCTGCACAGCAAGGTGGGCATGCTGTTCATTGACTGGGAGCACCAGTGGCGGATGCGCCTGAACGGAGTGGCCAGCATCCATTACGACCACCCGCTGATGGCGGAGTTCCCGGAAGCGCAGTTTATCGTGGAGGTGGAAGCGCGACAGATCTTCCCGAACTGCCCCCGCTACATCCACAAGATGGAACTGGTAGAGCGGTCGAAGTTCGTGCCAAAGGCGGCCTGCCAGACTCCGGACCCGGAGTGGAAGGACAACTTCGAAGAGGACCTGCCGGAGGAGCAGCGTGCGCGGCGCGCCCTGGCGGCGGCTGAGCTGGCATCGCTCGAGGAAGCGGCCGCTCCGGACTTAGAGTCCGGGCTGGCTGAGGGCCTGGTAGGTGATGGCGATACCGGCGATGGTGATGCCGAGGGCACTGAGGACGGGAAGCGCTGAGACCGCGCGGGCGAAGAACCGGCGGTCGAGGCGGCCAACGCCCTGCCAGCGATGCGAGATGCGCTTGCCCACGACGAGAGCAAGGCCAATGGCAGTCAGGACGCCCGCGAGGCCGAGGCTGAAGGCAACGATGAGCAGCATGCCGAAAAGCACCTGCCCGAGGGAGATAGCCGCGAGCATGACGACTATCGCAGAAGGGCAGGGGAGCAGGCCGCCGGCCACGCCGAGGGTGATCAGGCTGCGCCAGGTGGCGCGAGCTACGGGCTGGGCCTCGCTATCCTCCTTGAGGACGTTGTGGTCGTGTGGAGCTTCAGCGGCGTGTGAGTGGGACCGGCCAAACCAGCCGTGGCGGTGGGAGGCTTCGGCGGGCCGGCGCCATGCGCGCCAGAGGCGGCCGGCGAAGAGCGAGGCGCCCATGAGCACCACCATCGCCCCAGAGGCGACGCCCAGGTAGAGGTAGAGCGTTTCAGGGACGATGAAGGCCGACGCGGACAGCGTAATGAATCCGATCAGGTAGACGGTCGAGGTGTGGGTGGCGGTGACCGTGAAGCCAAGGGCCAGAGCGTGGCGGGCCGTGCCGCGGCTACCGACGAGGTAGGCGGCGACGACCGTCTTGCCGTGGCCGGGGCCAAGGGCGTGGAGGGCTCCGAAGCCGAAGGCGGCGAGCAGGCTCAGGAAGATGATGCCGAGCGAGCGGTCGTGGTGGAGCAGTGATGAGAGGCCGCCGGCGGAGCGGCCGTCACCTGCGGCCTGGATCGTGGCGGTGGCCGGGGCCGGCGATCCGGTGCCGGGAGTCCAGGTGAAGGCGACTTCGCGGACGTCGGGCGCTGATTTGAGGGTCTCCGCGGGGTAGTGCAGAAGCGCATCGCTGGTGTCGACGGTCAGTCGCGGTTCGACGGTCAGTTGCGCCCCTTCCGAGGCGCGGACCACGACCTCTTTCCAGCCAGCGCGGTCTGCGAAGTTCGAGTCGGTGAAGGTGACTGCGGCGTGATTCCGGGCGGCGACTACAGGCGCCGTGTACACAATCACGAGACGCGTAACCTGCAGGCCGCCGGCTCCCGGGAGGAGCTGGATCGAAGTCTCGGCGGGGAGAAGGTCGAGCTTCTTGCCTGCGAGCGAGAGGCTGAATCCGTCGGCGAGCGTGTCTCGCTCGCGGGCGGCGTAGGCGTCGAGCTCAGATTGCGAAGCCAGGCCGTCGCCGTCGCGATCGATGTCCTGGATGAGTTGGAAGGTCGGGATCTCGGCCATGTCGACGACGTAGTCGAGGTGGACTGCGTCGCTGTAGAGCTCGATTCGGGCGTAGCGGTTGATCGTGAAGTTGCCGAGAGGGTGGGCCAGGGCCGAGCCGCGAGGGAGGAGGGGCAACGCAACGAGCAAGGCGCAGGCGAGAGCGACCGTGAGGCGAGCGTAGCGACAGTGGGGGGTGAGCAGGCGCAGCATCACCGGCCTCCTCTGAGGGCGGCCAACGTGCGCGCGGCTTCTTCGGCGTGGAGGATCGAGAATCGGGGGTTGAGGGCGAGAGCACGTCCGAGGTAGTCGCGTGCCGCGGCGGTGTCACCCTGGGCGTTGGCGATCATGCCAGCGTGGAAGAGGAAGGAGGGGTCCCTGGTGCCGAGATGAAGGGCTTCGTTAGACCGGGTGCGCGCTTCATCGAACGCGCCGGCGCGATAGAGGGCCCAGGCGTGCACGTCGGCGGCGGCGATCGAGGGCCGCTCAGCGTACGCCTGGCGCGTTCGCTCGAGGGTGGCCGAGAGATCGGCGCCATGGTCCAGGGCGAAGAGGATGAGGGTGAGGTCGGAACGGACCCCGTTCGCCACGAAGAGCTGTTCGATGGCGCCGACGAGGGCGTACTGCCGCTGGGCATCAACGGAGCGCCCCGCGCGCTGGTACAGGTCGCCGAGGGCGGCGACGTAGTCCGGGACGGGGATTCGGGCGGTGGCTTCGGAGAAGAGGCGAATCGCTTCAGCGTCGTCGCCCGTGGCGGCAGCGACTCTCGCCGCGGCGGCGAGGGCGGCGGGGTAGCCGGGGAAGACCTTGAGAGCGGCTTCGGACGCGGTCCGGGCTTCATTGAGGCGGCCGGTGACGAAGTAGAGGTTCGCGAGCTGGACGCGGGCCCAGGCGGAGTTTTCGGGGACGTCGTTGCGGTCGGCGTCGATCGCTGCCTCCCAGAACTGCTCGGCAAGGGGCAGGTTGCCCTGCAGTTCGGCGAGGCTGGCCTGGCGGCTGAAGGCCGAGGAGCCGGGATTCTTTTCGAGGAAGAGCCGGTAGTTGGCGGTGGCCGCGTCGTATTGGCCAAGGGCTATCTGTGCGTCCCCAAGGATGGCGTTGGCGTCGGTGCGCGTGGGGATGAGGGAGCTGGCCTCGCGGGCGAGCGTGGCGGCCGATTCGAAATCGTGTTGGGCGATGCGGACGAGGGCGAGGTTCGTCAGGCCCGCGTAGTCGCCGGGCGCGGCTTCGAGCGACTTCGTCGCGCTGAGCTCCGCTCGCCGGACGTCTGAGACATCGCCCGTCTCGCGAACTCGCTGGAGGTAGAGACCGGTGAGACGGTTGTAGCTCAGGCTGTCGTGGGTTTCGGCGACCCGGCCTTCGAAGAAAGTGATGTTCGCCGCGAGGCGCTGGCTGTGGCCGGAGTCAACCGTGGCGAGCGGCGAGGTGGGCGCATCGCCGCCGGCCAGGTTGCGGAAGATGAGGAACGCGGCCAGGGCGAAGGCCGCCATCGGCAGGTACTGCAGGACGACCCGGCGGCCGAGAAGATCCTGCCACCCGGCGTCGAAAGTTCGTCCTGGCGCGCGTTCCATGGAGGTGACTAAACCTCGACCGCCGGGCGGCGGCGAGCGACGAAGCCGGCAGCGCCGAGGAGCATGCCGGCGGCGATCAGGCCGGCGGGCAGCGTCCAGCGCAGGAGGTCGCTGCTGTCGGCGGTGGTGACGGTGCTCGAACCCGTGTTCGGGGCACCCGGTGCAGAGCCGTTGGGAGCGGCGAGATAGGGGAACGAAGCCGAGAAGGCGTTGTCGTTCTTCGGGACGCCATCGCCGATGGTGGGGCTACCAGTGATGGCCTGGAGGGAGATGTCGATCACATCGTCGGCGAGTCCGCGGCCATTGAGGTAGCCGATGGGCTTCGAGAAGTCGACGGTGAGGATATCGGGGAGCAGGACGCCTGCGAGGTCCGGTCCGGCGCCGAGCGACTTGAGGGCGGCGATGACGGTGTCCTTGTAGATGGCGACATCGCGGTCCGGGGTGTTGTTGTTGAAGGCGTCCTTCTTGTCCGCCGGGATGAAGACGGTGTTGATGGCCGGGCGGCCCATGCGGTCGAGCTGGACCCACTTGCCGAGGCTGTCCGTCTTGGCGGTGGTCGCCCAGACGCCGAACGCGGAGGCCGGGGGCGAAGGCAGGTCAAGGACCAGCGCCGTGATGTTCGTGCCCTTGAAGGTGTCGACACCAGGGTTGGTGAACTTGAGGCCGGCCTGGAAGGCGGCAAGGTCGAAGAAGAATGGGTCGTCGCGGGGGCCGACGAAGAGGCTGCCGCCGCCCGAGACGGGGATGACGGTGATGCCGGAGCCAGAGCTGCTCTTGCCGGTGGCGACGACGGTACCGGAGATGTCGTCGGTGACTGCGTCAGCGCCGGTGGCCCTGCGGAGGGTGATGTCCTGGACGGGGCCAGCTCCGCTAGCGGTGATCTTCCAGGAGATGTCGGCGATGGCGTCACCGTTGGTATCGACCTTGAACTCGTAGACGGTTGCGGGGTCGAGCGAGAGCTTCGCGGTGTCGGCGGGGCTGGTGAGGGGGTTGATGGTCATGACGAGGACGGCCCCACTGCCGGCCTGGTTCTTGAAGACGTAGACGTCGTTGAGGTCGCTCTGGGCGGCGGCCTTCGTGAGGGGCGCGTCGCGATGGTCGGCGCCAAACGCCGGCAGGGCGCCGAGCGCGGCAGCGCCCAGGGCGCCGAGGCCGAGGGCGATGGACAGCTTGCGCAGTCGCATGGTGTCTCCTTGGTTCCGAAAGTGGGTGTGCGGCCGGTGCACCTTGGCCGCTTCGTTTGTCTTTACGCAGGATTGTCCCGGGGTGATCACCGTTCATTGACGGAAGGTGCGGCTCACTTAGAGTTGGGCAGACGACGCCATGACCGTGCTCGAACGCATTCGCGCTTTCTTCGACTCGCCGCAGCGGCAGGCGATCGGCTGGGCAGCCATCGGGATACTCGGGTTGGCCCTGCTCGGGGGCGGAATGGCGCTCGTCCTCGGTGGGGGCGGCGGCGGCAGCCAGCGGGCGGACCCTGATAGCGGGCGGACCCTGGCAGCGACGCAGATCGGGAGCCAGGCCACGGCAACGAACTCACCATCCTCGTCCCCGAGCGCGAGCCCGTCGCCGGAGGCGACTTCTCCCAGCATCACACCGGTGGCGCCGCAGCCGCAGGGAGGCGGCGGAGGAGGAACATCGAACCCGCCGACACCGCAGCCGACGCCCGTGCCCACAGCCACACCAGCACCGAGCGGGAAGTATTGCCCGTCCGACGGAGGGAGCAGCGCACCGCCGAACGCGGTGTTCGGGCTCGTAACGATCGGAGGGGCAGCGGCCCCGGCGGGCACGGTGCTGGCGCTGGCGTTCGATGGCGTGCCGGGGCCGACAGCGACAGTCACTGTGGAGGACGGGAAGGCCGGCTACCGGATGCTCTATGCCGGGGGCGGCGGGGACTGCGCGAACAAGGTAGGGGCGGCGATGTCGCTAATCGTCAACGGCCAGGCCTTCTCGACGGGCGGGCTGGTCGGAGGGGGCGTGGCATTGCGGTTCGACGTGGTGGTGCCGTAAGGGCCGGGTCAGGAACCGATGATGCCTTCGCGCTTCTCCTCTTCGTAGAGCCGTTCGGTGACGAACTGCTTGAGGAGAGTCTGGTAGCCCTTGTGCTTCTTGCGGGCGAGGGCCTTGAGCCGGGCGATGACGTCGGGGTCGAAGCGGATGGCGACGGGGTTGGTGCGAGGGGGCGGGAGGAATGAATCGTCGACCGGACCGAGGGCGAGGAGCTCCTCACCGAGCGAGTGGGTGTCCCAAAATTCGGCCTCTTCCGTTTCGGTCGCGAAATGGGGCACTTCGTCCGGGCCGTGAACTTCGATGTATCTCCTGGTCGTCACGCGCACCATCTCAGCTCACCTCCGTGCACGCCGGTAACCTCGAGCTTCTTTGCTGCTGGGGAATCGCACTGTAACAACCCGAACCCGGCCCAGACGCCATGTGTGCACGACAGCGAGGAACTTCCCGGCGCCAGTCATTCCCACAGTCACGAACCGCCGCTCCCCGGCAGAGCCAGGCCGTGGAAACGTCCTTCTCGCGGGGTCACGAAGGACTTCCTCGGCTTCGTCTGGCCGGACTCCATGGCGGGCGATGTGGCCAACGTTTTCGTCATCCCAATCGAACAAGGCCGCCCACGGTGCTCCTCCGGTGATGCGGCTCCCGGGGTGGAGTATACACCATAGTAGTTACGGCGCGTGTGCGACGGGGCGAGTGGGCGAGAGGGCGAATGGGCGAGGGTGCCAGGGCCCGAGTTCGATCGTGGGAGTGGGTCCAGCGGCCCGGGGCGGCCGCGGTTACCGGGCCTGTTACTTCTGGTAGCGGCGGCGGCGGTCGCGGCCGCCCGCCTGGCTGCGGCCGTAGCGAAGGGGACCACCGCGGCCCGCGACGGCGGCGAACGCTGAAAGTTCCTCGCTGTCTCCGCCAACGAGCTCGCGGCGGAGCTCGACGACTTGATCGCGCAGCCCTGCGGCCTTTTCGAACTCGAGGGCTTTGGCTGCAGCCTTCATCTGCCCCTCCAGCTCTTTGACCATGCGGAGGAGCTCGTCCTTTGGGAGGCCCTTCGCGCCGTCGTAGGCTGTGGGCTCTTCAGCGGCCATGCGGACGTGGTCGGTGATGTCGCGAATGGCCTTGCTGATGCCGGCTGCTTCGATGCCGTGCTCGAGGTTGTAGGCGGCCTGGATGTCGCGCCGGCGGTAGGTCTCGTCGATCGCGTTGCGCATGCTCAGCGTGACATTGTCGGCGTACATGATGACGCGGCCCTCGATGTGGCGGGCGGCGCGGCCGATCGTCTGGATGAGCGAGCGGTTCGATCGAAGATAGCCTTCCTTATCGGCATCCAGGATGCAGACCAGGGAGACTTCGGGAAGGTCGAGGCCTTCGCGGAGAAGGTTGATACCAACGACGACGTCGTAGACGCCGAGGCGCAGGTCGCGGAGGATCTCGACCCGCTCCATCGTTTCAATCTCGGAGTGGAGGTAGTGG
>JBGPOS010000061.1:0-24998 GCA_041488155.1 Tepidiformaceae bacterium | reverse complement strand
CCCGCGCATCGACTTCACGGGATAGCGGGAGATGTACCGGACGTGGCCAGGCTCTTCCATGGTGCCTCCAGACCTAGAGTGGCTGACACGGACTGACTCGCCGGTCTCGGCTTAGACCTTGGCGAGCTTCTTCGTCTCGATCAGCGCGTCGAGCTCGACCTTGAGCCGGTCGAGAACGGTGTCGTAGGGAAAGGCGCCGAGTTCTTCTTCGCCGCGCTTCAGGTTGACGAAGGTGGGGGCGCACCAGAGGCCGATGTCGGCGTCGTCGGTTTCGCCCGGGCCGTTCACCCGGCAGCCCATCACCGCGATCGTGATGTCGTACGGTTTCGCGTAGGCCGAGATCTCCTTCACCTTGAACGCGAGGTCGACGAAGGCTTCGTTCTCGACCCGGCTGCAGCTAGGGCAGCTGATGATATTCAGCCCGTGGTCGATGAACTGCGGGACGGAGCGGAACTTCCCCGCCTCGATGTCGGCGATGATCTGCTGACCCGCTTCGACTTCCTTCCACTTGTCGGCGAACGGCAGTGTCAACGAAACCCGCAGCGTGTCGCCAATGCCCCGCGAGAGGAGCTGTTCGAAGGCGATCCGGGTTTTGATTACCCCGTCCGGCAAGAGTCCCGCTTCCGTCACGCCAAGGTGGAGGGGCACGTCCGGCCGCGCTTTCGCGAACCGCTTGTTCCCTTCGATCACCTTCCGAGGGTCGCTGTCTTTCAGCGAAACCACGTAGCGGCTGAACCCTATGTCGTCCAGCATCGCGCAGTGCTCGAGCGCGCTTTCGACCATCGCCCTTACGCCGCCAAGGCCCGGCTCGTCCCCTCCCGCGAACTTCGCCTGCATCGCAGGGTCAACCGACCCGCAATTCACGCCCACGCGAAGGGCGCAGTCGTTCTTCTCGGCGGTCTGGGCGATGAACGCCACTTTGTCGCGGACCGGCCGGTTCTTTTCATGATGGTAGAGGTGGCCTGGGTTGTACCGGACTTTGTTCACGTGCGGCGCCACCAGCGTCACCAGCCGGTAGTTTTCCTGCAGGTCAACGACGAGGTTGGCCTCGGGTACCCGCGCCCGCACCTCGGCCAGGCAGGCGACGTCCTTCGCGCTGTCGACCGCGATTCGGACGAGCCCGGCGCCTGCGTTGTGCAGCATCTCCGTCTGTGCAGTCGTCGCTTCGATGTCCTGCGTCTTCGTAGCGCACATCGATTGCACGACGAACGGATTGCCGCCGCCGATGACCACCGTCCCGGCCCGGACTGACCGCGTACCCGCACGCTTCATGCCGGGAGTGTAGCAGGCCCCCTTGGGCGCGCGCCAAGACGGACAGCGTCAGCCCTGGTTGAAACTAAATGGCCGAGAACCAGCCCCGGTCGATCCCGGTGAACACCACCAGCGGTACCAACAGCACCGCTGCAGACGAGACCATCGCGAACAGCGGGCCCCGGTTCGCCGAGAGGAACGACTCTCGCTGGCCCGCCCAACGGTTCCCGCTTGTCTCCGCGATGTGGCGGCCCTTGGTCCGCAGCCGCAGGCTGTTCGCCATCACGCTCACCGAGCTGAACGCCATCGCTCCTCCAGCGATAATCGGGTTCAGTAACCCGGCCGCGGCTACCGGGATGGCCAGGAGGTTGTACCCGAACGCCCACACCAGGTTCTGGCGGATGGCCGCCAGGGTCGATCGGCTGAGCATGATCGCCTCAGCGATCTTCGAGACGTCGCCGTGCAGCAACGTTATGTCGCCCGCCTCGATCGCGACGTCCGCCCCCGTGCTCATGGCGATGCCGACGTCGGCCTGGGCCAGCGCGGGTGAGTCATTGATCCCGTCGCCGACCATCGCGACCGAAAGTCCCGCGGCCTGCAAGCTCCTCACCAGTTCGAGCTTGTCTTCTGGCCGCGCCCCGGCACGGTATTCACTGATGCCAGCTGCCAGGGCGACAGCGGCAGCAGACCGTTCGTTGTCTCCCGTCATCATGATTACTCGCAGACTGAGCCTGTGGAGGGCCTCGACTGCTCTCGGGGCGTTCTGCTTGACCTCGTCGGCGATGCCCAGAACTCCCGCAACCGTCCCGTCGACCGAGGCGATGATGACGGTCCGGCCCGCGGCTTCGAGGCGCTCAACGTCGCGAAGGGAAGCCCCGTCGACGGGCTGGTCGCGCTCCTCGAACATCTGGCGATTCCCGGCCAACACCAGCCGCCCAGCGACCATCGCGGTTACGCCCCTTGCGATCAGCGCTTCAAATTCGGTGGCTGGCGAGAGGGTAAGGCCGGCTTCAACGGCCGCATCAACGATCGCCTTGCTGAGCGGGTGCTCGCTACTCGACTCGGCCGAAGCTATTAGCGCGAGCAGCTCGTCCGGCGTCATCCCGGACGCCGGCACGATGTCCGTGACCTGCGGGCGACCCTCGGTGAGCGTCCCGGTCTTGTCCAGAACGATCACGTCCAGCTTCTTAATCCGCTCCAGGATCTCCGCGTTCTTGATCAACACCCCTCGCTCTGCGCCCATACCCGTGCCGACCATGATCGCGGTCGGAGTCGCGAGCCCAAGCGCGCAGGGGCAGGCGACTACGAGCACTGCCACCGCGTAGACCATGGCAGGCGTCCACGACCCCCCGAGGAGACCCCAACCAGCGAACACCCCGGCGGCGATCACAATCACGACCGGTACGAAAATCGCCGCAACCTGGTCGACGAGCTTCTGAATCGGCGCCTTCGAACCCTGCGCCTCCTCCACCATCCGGGCGAGCCGTTGGAGGGCGGTGTGCTCACCGACCGCCGTCGCCTCCACGTGCATCACGCCGTTCTGATTGACGGTGCCCCCGATCACTTGGTCGCCGGATTTCCGTTCGACCGGGATGGATTCGCCGGTGATCATCGACTCGTCGACCGTCGTGGCGCCTTCGCGGACCACCCCGTCCAGCGGAATCCGCTCGCCCGGCCGCACGACGAAGACGTCGCCTACCTGCACGTCTTCGATCGCCACCTCGACCTCGAGGCCGTTGCGTACGAGCGAGGCAGTCTTTGCGGCAAGTCCGAGCAACTCTGCGATCGCCGCCGAGGCGGCACCCTTCGACTTCTCCTCGAAGTACTTGCCCATCGTGATGAAGATCAGCACCGCGGCACTGACGTCGAAGAACATGTCCTCGTCGTTGGCCGCGAACACGACCCACGCGCTGTAGACATATGCGACGCTCGTCCCAAGCGCGACGAGGACGTCCATGTTGGGATTGAAGTGGCGAAGGCTCGTGTAGCTGCCCCGGTAGAAGCGCCAGCCCAGGCCCAACTGCACGGGCGTGGCCAGCGCCAGCAGGATCCATCCCGTCAGCCGAGGGTCGTCATTGAGCGGCAGGTCGGCGATGTCCATCGCCATGGCCAGGATCACCGCTGGCACCCCGAGGATGGCCCCGAAGACGAGTAACGCCAACGTCGTTCGGGCCTGCGATGCGCGGTCCGCCTCCCGGTCGCGGCGCTCTGTCGAAGGCCGCGCGTCGTAGCCGGCTTTTTCCACTGCGGCCACCAGTTGGTCGACCCCGACCGCTTCAGCTAGTGTCACGCGGGCCGTCTCCGCTGCGAAATTGACGCTTGCCGTCTCGACCCCTGGCACCTTGCTGAGGGCGCGTTCTACGCGGCGCACGCAAGACGCGCAGGTCATGCCTGTTATGTCGAGTGAGACTGCCTCTACGCTACTGCTTGCCATCGAAGTCCTCTTGCACGGAGTGCGCCGCCGGTCAGGCCACCGTGACCGTGTAGCCTTCTTCCTCGATCGCCTCGATGATCTTCTTCAGGTCGAGCTGCTCGCCTTCGACCACCGCCGAGTTCAGCTCGAGGCTCACTTTCGCGACTTCAACGCCTGCCACGTCCTGGACCGCAGTCGTCACCGCGTGGACGCAGTGATTGCAGGTCATGCCGCCGATCTTCAGTTCGATCATCTGACTGCTCATTATCTTCACCTCTTTCGCGAAATTCGTTGCATGCGGCTAAGGCTCGGCCGGGCCCTGGACTTTGTAGAGGCGGAGCAGCTCGCCGACCGCGCGCTCCGTCTCGCCTCCAGTCATCTGCTCCACCACGTGGGTCCGCAGGTGCCCCTCGATCACGAGGCCGTCGAGACTACGCAGCGCCTTCTGGATAGAAAGCGAGAGGTCGAGCACGTCCATGCAGTACCGGTCGTCCTCGATTTGCTTCTCGAGGGCAGCCACCTGGCCGGCGACGATCTTGAGGCGCCGCAGGGCCTGCTTCTGAGTTTCTGGTGTCATCGGAGCCTGATTCGATAGGGTACCCCCCTATCCTAATGCGAACCCACTTCCGATGACAACGCCCATTCGGGGAGGGTGCTAAGAGCCGATCGGCCCGGCTGCCAATTCGCTCCGGCCCACCGCTCCGTTTCGCCCCTTGGAAGGAGCCGTGTCAGACCCGCGGAGGCTGTATGGTTCCTTCCCATGAGCGACCGCACCAACCACCGCCTCTTCGCCTGGTTCTGGGATCGTTCGACCCGTCACGAGTCGGCCCGCTACAAAGCCGTTCGAGCAAAGGTGGCCGGGGGCGCTCGTGGTCGCGTCCTCGAGTTAGGCGTCGGGGTCGGGACCAACTGGGCGTATCTTCCCGAAGGCACGGAGTACGTTGGCATCGAACCGGACGAGGCGATGGTGAAGCGAGCCCGCGCCTACGCCGCCGAGCGGGGCATCCCGGTTGACCTGCGCGTCGCCGCTGCCGAGGACCTCCCGTTCCCGGACGACAGCTTCGACACAATCATCTGCACCCTGACCCTTTGCTCTGTCAGCGACGTCCCGAGAGCCCTTGCCGAGGTTCGCCGCGTCCTTCGAGCAGGAGGCGAATTCCGCTTCTGGGAGCACGTCCGGCCCGAGGGTCGCCTCGCCTCGCACCTTTTCGACTGGCTTACGCCGGTATGGCGCCGGGTGGCGGCGGGCTGCCACCCCAACCGCAGGACCGTCGCGGCCATCGAGGCCGCCGGCTTCGAAGTCCAGTCCATCGAGGCTTTCCGGCGCGGCGGTCTCCCGTTCGTTGTCGGCGTCGCCCTGCATCCAGGTCCGGCGAGCTGACGCTCTCACCCGGGTGCGCAGCTATACTCGGGTCTCCCCAACCGGATGAACGAGGGTTCGATGCGGGTCGGTGCACACATCTCCAGCGCGGGCGGACCGCAAAACGTCTTCGCCAAAGCCGAAACCCTTGGCGCAGAAGCCATCCAGCTCTTCATCTCGGCGCCGCAACAGTGGAGGCCTCCTTCGATCTCAGCCGAGCAGGCGGCCGCGTTCCGCGCCGGTCGCCAGGTCGCCGGAGTGCCGCTCTTCTTCCACGGGGTCTACCTGATCAACCTGGGAAGTGACGATCCGGCCTTGCTCGGCCGCTCCGTGGGATCCTTGAAGCACTATCTTCAGTGGGCTGGTGACCTCGGAGTCGGCGGCGTCATCTTCCACGTGGGCAGCCACAAAGGCGCCGGTTTCGACGCGGTGGCTCCCCAGGTCTGCCGCCTGATGCGGGACGCCCTTGAAGTCGCCCCGAACGACGCGCTGCTCATCATGGAAAACAACGCCGGCCAGGGAGCAGGCATTGGCTCGACGTTCGCCGAGCTCGGGGCGCTCGTCCGCGGATTGGACAGCGATCCGCGTGTGGCAGTCTGCCTCGACACCTGCCACGCCTTCGCCATGGGCTACGACCTCGCCAGCGCCGCCGGCTGCGATGCCGCTATGGCCGAGTTCGACCGTGAGATAGGTCTCAGCCGGCTGGTGGCTGTGCACGCGAACGACAGCAAGATGCCACTCGGTGGCGTCCGGGACCGCCACGAAAACATCGGCGACGGCCACATCGGCCTCGACGGGTTCCGCACGATGCTCAGACACCCGGCCTTCGCCCACCTGCCCTTCTTGCTCGAAGTGCCGGGAATTGAAGGCGACGGGCCCGACCGGGAGAACGTCGATCGCCTCAAGCGGCTCCGGGCCGAAGTCGGCGCCCCCGGTCCCGGCCGCTAGTCCGTCACGCCGCCCGTCGTTAGTCTGTACGCCCATGCTCGCGAACGGACCGACGTCGCCCCCGGCCGGTGGCCGGTGACCCCACCGCCAGGCGGCAGGCTCCAGGGCGCCCTCTTCACTGAATGCGCCGAATGGGTTTGGGAGCAGCTCCAGGAGGAAGGCTTCTATCTCTCCGGCGAACTCGTCGAACTCATCCTCGAGACGGAACGGGAGTTAGGCGTCCAGGCGCGCCAGGTGCCCGACATCGCGAGCGTCCTCGAAGACGAGTTCCGCCTCCGGGGCGTCACGGGCAACCCCTATCCCCTCGAAGCCCCTCTTATTCGGGCAGTGCTTGAATGGGAAGATGAGTTTCTCGGCTTCGCCGGCATTCCCCGGGACGAGAGCTAACTTATTACAAGTTCGCGATTGACCTGCGCCGGGCGGTGACAGAGACTCATTGGCAACACCATCAGGAGGTGGCCGCAAACCACGACAACCGCCAGCACGCAGGAGAGTGACCGCAACAAGCGCCAGGTCCGCCAATGGCGGATGACGAGGCGGGGGCAGTATCGAACCACTCGGCGGGTGGCCCCCCGGCCGGCACAGTCGTCAGGTCGCACACAAACCAGCTCGGGCAACCGGCTGACAAATCGTGCACCACGTGCCAGGGGAACGGCATCCCCTCTTTCCACACTCTCCAGGGCCTCGACCGTATTGGACTGCGCCACCCCGTGGCGCCCGATCGCCGGTGATCCTCGCGTGCTCCGCCCGCCCCTCAGGGGGCCCGCTTAAGGAGCTCTTCCATGTGTGGAATCGTCGGCTACGCCGGCTGCAATCCCGCCGCCCCAATTCTCCTCCGGGCACTCCACGACCTCGAATACCGCGGCTACGACTCCGCCGGTATCGCGCTGCTCGCCAGCGAAGGCGAAGAATCTCTCCATATCACGAAGCGCCAGGGGAAGATCGCCAACCTCGAAGCTGCTCTCGCGGAGGGACCGTTCCCCCGGGGTACCACCGGGATCGGCCACACCCGATGGGCCACGCACGGCAAGCCCAGCGATGTCAACGCTCACCCCCATCCGAGCTGCGACGGCGAAGTCGTGGTCATCCATAACGGCATCGTCGAGAACTACGCTGCGCTGCGGGCCAGTCTCAAGGCCCTCGGCCACACCTTCGCCAGCGACACCGACACCGAGACGATCGCCCATCTCCTCGAAGACGAGCTGAAGTCAGGCGCAGCACTCCTCGAAAGCCTGCGCCGCACGGCCCTGCGGCTGGACGGCTCGCAGGCGATCGTGGCCATGAGTCCGCTCGAGCCGGGCGCCATCGTCGCCGCTCGCGTGGGCAACGCCGGCGGCGTCGTTATCGGCTACGGAGACGACGAGATGATGCTCGCCAGTGACCTCGCGGCTATCCTCCCTCACACCCAGCGGGTGGCCTTCCTGGCCGATGGCCAGTTGGCGCGGATCGATGCGCGCGGCGCGGCCTTCATCGACTCCTCGGGCACTGCGGTCGCCGTCCCGCAACGGACGATCCCCATCGACCCGGTAACCGCGCTCAAAGGTGACTACCAGCACTTCATGCTCAAGGAGATTATGGAGCAGCCGGAGGCCCTTTCCGACACCATTCGAAGCCTGGTCACCTTCGAACCGGCGGAGCTCCACCTCGACGACCTGGCGATAGACGCCGCGCGCCTCCGCGACATCCGAAGGGTCGTCCTGATCGGCATGGGCACCAGCCTCCATGCCGCCATGATCGGGCGACGCTACTTCGAAGAGCTCGCTCGCCTCCCGGCAGAAGTCGACAACGCCAGCGAGTTTCGCTACCGCCAGCCCATCATCGGCCCGGACACCCTCGTCGTCTCGGTGAGCCAATCGGGCGAAACGGTCGACGTCCTCGAGGCGATGGCGATCGCTACCGAGGCAGCGGCTCTGCAGGTCACCGTCTGTAACACCGAAGGCGCGCAAACCACCCGCGTCGCTGGTGGCACCGTCTACACGCGCGCCGGGTTAGAGCGCGGGGTGGCGAGCACCAAGTGCTTCGTCTCGGCGATTGCCGCCCTTTACGTGCTCGCTCTGAAGCTGGGAGAGGCACGGGGCACCCTCTCTGCCGAGCAGCTTGCCGGTCGCATTCGAGAACTGGCGCAAGTCCCGGACGCCGCGGCCCGGACGCTCGCCAATCGGGCGCCCTTCGAGTCGCTCGCCAACCACTTCTACGATGCCCAGCATCTCCTCTTCCTTGGCCGGGGCCTCGCCTACCCGGCAGCGATGGAAGGGGCCCTCAAGATGAAGGAAATCAGCTACGTCCACGCCGAGGGCTACGCCGCCGGCGAGATGAAGCACGGCCCCATCGCCCTGATCGACCGTTCGTTCCCCACCGTTGCTGTGGCGACGAAGCACGCCCTCCGCTCGAAAATCATCTCGAACATCGAGCAGGTCCAGGCCCGTGGCGGCGAAGTGTTGGCGGTCGTCACCGAAGGCGACGACGAAATCATTGGCCTCGCCGACCATTCTCTTGCCGTCCCGGAGGTTTCCGCGCTCTTCGAACCGTTGATCGCTTCGCTTCCGATGCAACTCCTGGCTTACTACGTTGCCGTCCGCCGCGGTTGCGACGTCGACCAGCCCCGCAACTTGGCCAAGACGGTGACAGTCGAATGACCCGTTCCCGGCGCCGATCCCGGTGAAGGCAACCCTTGCCGTATGGGCGCGAACGGCGCTGCGCTATAATCAGCCCATCGAGCTATCGGCGGCCCTTATGCGACGTTGCTGGAGGTGTAAAGCGCGTGATTAGCATGACCCGGTCGGTAGTCTGGTTCTCCGAAGTAGGGCGCGACGACCTTGGCCTGGTCGGTGGCAAAGGGGCCAATCTTGGCGAGCTCACACGCGCTGGTATCCCGGTACCTCCCGGATTCGTGGTCACCGCCGACACCTACTTCCACTTCCTCCGCCAGAACGCCCTCGAACCGATCATCAAAAAAGAGCTCTTCAACCTCGAAGTGCACGATTCCCGGGCACTAAGCGAATGCGCCGCTCGCATTCGCAAGCGCATTCTCGCTGCGGCAATGCCCGCACACATCGCTGACGAAATCAAGGAAGCCTACCGCGAGCTCGGCGAGGGGCCGGTCGCCGTCCGCAGCTCTGCGACGGCGGAGGATCTTCCCGAAGCGAGCTTCGCCGGTCAGCAGAGCACCTTCCTCAACGTCGTCGGCGGCGACAACGTCGTGCTCGCCGTCCAGGCCTGCTGGGCGTCGCTCTTCGAAGGCCGCGCCATCTTCTACCGCGAAGAGGCAGGGTACGACCACCTCAAGGTGGGGCTTGCCGTGCCGATTCAGCGCATGGTCCAGTCCGAAAAATCCGGCGTGATGTTCACCGTTGAGCCGGTCACGTCGGATGCCAGCAAGATCACGATAGAAGCGGTATACGGCCTCGGAGAAGGAATCGTATCGGGCGAAATTTCGCCCGATTTGTATCTGGTCCACAAGGAATCGCTCCAAATCCTGAGCAAAGAGACCGTGGCCCAGCGCCGCATGATTGCTCGCACCGAGGACCACGACGGCGCTCACGAAGGGGCGAACGCCTGGCTTCCGGTACCGGAAGCCCTCGTCGACAAGCCCAAGCTCACCGACGACGAGATCCGACAGCTCGCCCGCATCGGTCGCGGTGTCGAAGAACACTACGGCTCCCACCAGGACATCGAATGGGCCTACCAGGGCGGCCAGTTCTATCTCACACAGTCGCGCCCTGTGACCACCATGCGCGAGCAGGACGACGACGAGGGCGAAGCCGAAATCGCCGAAATTCTCCTCAGCGGCCAGCCGGCGAGCCCCGGGGTGGGCTTCGGCACCGTCCGCGTCGTGCTCGACCCCAACAACATCGACATCGTCCGTGAGGGCGACGTCCTCGTGGCCGCGATGACGACCCCGGACTTCGTGCCAGCGATGAAGCGGGCTGCGGCCATCGTCACCGAACGCGGTGGGCGCACCTGCCACGCAGCCATCGTCAGCCGCGAGCTGGGCATCCCCTGCGTTGTCGGCGCCCCCGACGCGATCCATCGCCTCGCCGACGACCGCGAAGTCACCGTCGACGGCGCCCAGGGACACATCTACGATGGCCGAGCGGAGGCCCGGCTCGCCTGGAACCTGCGCCAGAAGGAGCGCTACTCGCGCGCAGCTTCACTCAAGACGACGACCCGCCTCTACGTCAACCTCGCCGAACCCGAGCTCGCCGAACGCGTCGCCGGCCGGCACGTCGACGGCGTTGGCCTTCTCCGCGCTGAGTTCATCGTCGCCCAGATCGGTACCCACCCGCGGACCTTCATCGACGAAGGCCGCGGCGCCGAATACACGGCACAGCTTGCCGAGGGGATCAGCGAATTCTGTAAAGCCTTCGCTCCCCGGCCTGTCGTCTACCGCCTAACCGACTTCAAGACCAACGAGTACGCCAACCTCCGCGGCGGGGCACAGTACGAACAAAACGAAGAGAACCCGATGATCGGCTACCGCGGGGCCAGCCGCTACATCCGAGAACCCGACATTTTCCGGCTGGAAACCGACGCCATCAAGCAGGTCCGCAAGCAGTACACGAACCTCTACGTCATGGTGCCCTTCGTCCGGACCCCCGCCGAACTCAAGGGGGTCAAGCAACTACTCGCCGAGCAAGGGCTCGTCCGCGGCGAAGATTTCAAGCTCTGGATGATGGTCGAGGTGCCCTCGAACGTGATCATCCTCGACAAGTTCATCGACGTCGGCATCGACGGCATATCCATCGGTTCGAACGACCTGACACAGCTGGTGCTGGGCATCGATCGCGACAGCGAGAAGCTCGCCGACACCTTCGACGAACGCAACGACGCCGTTATGTCCGCCATCCAGACCGCCGTGACAGTCGCCCGGCGGCGGGGCATCACCGCCTCGATCTGCGGCCAGGCACCGAGCGTCTACCCGGAGGTCACCGAGCGCCTGGTCGAGTGGGGCATCACGAGCGTCAGCGTTAGCCCGGACATGATCGACCGCACCCGCGAGATCATCGCGAACGCCGAGGCGAAGCTCGGCCGCGCCCCGAAGCACTAGCCGGCGAGGCGTTGCCATGGCGATGGACGACGTGGCCGAACGGGACAGGTACTGGCTTCGTTACGCTTTCGATCTCGCCCGGCGGTCAGTCTTAGCCGGAGACCAGCCGTTCGGGGCGGTCCTGGTTGGCCCCGCGGGGACGCCGCTCATCGAAGCGATGAACACCCGCACGACCGACCTCGTTGGCCATGCTGAAACGAGCGTCGCGCGTCAGGCAGCCATCAGCCTTCCCCTGGACCTGCTCGCCCAATCGACCCTCTACTCAAGCACCGAGCCGTGCCTCATGTGTGCTGGCGCCATCGGCTGGAGCGGCGTCGGCACCGTGGTGTTCGGCCTCAGCCAGGCAAGGATGAACACGATTCCCGGCGGGGCGCCTCGCTTCCCACGCACCCTTTCGCTGCGCGACCTGCTCGGCGGGCTTCAGCCGGCCGTCATCATTCGCGGCCCGCTGCTCGAAGACGAAGCGCTCGGCCTTCACCTTTAATTCACTCCGACAGAACCCCACCGAGCCGGCATCCCCTGACGGCCGCGCCCTCTACAATCGCCCTTGATGGACCTCCACGTGGTGCGCCGCCGTCTCGAGGCGGCTGAGGAACGCCTCAGCCCCTTCGCCGCCCGGACCTCCACTAGCGCCGGACGCTGGCTCCCCGAAGAACCGTCTCCCCTTCGTACCGCCTACCAGCGCGATCGGGACAGGATCCTCCACACCAAGGCCTTCCGGAGGTTGAAGCACAAGACGCAAGTCTTCATCGCGCCGGCACTCGACCACTACGTCACACGCCTTACGCACACCCTCGAAGTAGCCCAGGTCGCCCGCACCATCGCCCGCGCGCTGAACCTCAACGAGGATCTCGCTGAAGCCGCGGCGCTCGGCCACGACATCGGCCACGGGCCCTTCGGCCACGCCGGAGAAGCAGCCCTCGCCGAGTGCCTCCCCGATGGATTCCGCCACAACTACCAGTCCGTGCGGGTGCTCGACCGGCTCGAAAACGGCGGCCGGGGCCTCAACCTGACCCTCGAAGTGCTCGACGCGGTCGAGAAGTCGAGCAAAGCCCGCGAGGACATCTTCGCTGAGGGGTGGGGCGTACCTCGCACGCTCGAAGGCCAGGTGGTCAAGACGGCGGATGCCATCGCTTACGTCAATCACGACATCCTCGACGCGGTTCGCGCCGGCATCGTCAGCGAAGAGGACCTTCCGGCCAGCGCTCGCCGCGAACTCGGGCACACCCACAGTGAGCGTCTGAACACGCTTATCTGCGACATCGTCGAGGCGAGCTGGGCCGCCACCGGCGAGATCCTGGCGGAATCCGGGGCTCCCACGATCCGCTTCAGCCCCCGGATCCATGCGGCCGCGAACGAACTGCGCGAATTCATGTTCGAACGTGTCTACTTCTACGATGCCACGCGGCAGGACGCCGAGCGGGGCAAGCGCGTCGTTCAATTCCTGTTCGCGCACTTCGTCGCGAACCCTGACGGGATCTCCGCCGACTTTTCCCTCGCGGACGATCCTGTGGAGCGCCGCGCTGCTGACTACGTCAGCGGCATGACTGACCGATATGCCATTCGAGTCGCGCGAGAGCTCGGCTGTCCGGACGCCTCCGTCTGGACCCTTGCCTGAGCTCGTCTGACAGCCAGCCTTTCCTCGAGGTTGCCGGTACCCATACCCGAACAGATAATCGAGTCAGGTTCGTTATTAAGCCTCATGAGTGAACGCTACGGGTCATACCCGCCCGACGAGCCGGTCATCGGCGCGAACTACCCTCCCCCGCCACCCGCACCTCCCGGCCAGCCGCACGATTCTGGCTCGATCGGCGCTCCGCCCCGGCCCCCGGCCTGGCTCCCGCCCGCCGAAGAGGACGAATGGGAGGAGGGCGAGTATGAAGACGAGCAGGGCTACGACGAAGACGAATATTACGACGACGGTGGCTACTACTCCGACACCCCCGCCCGTCAGCCGATGTTCTATGTGTTCGTTGGCCTCGCCGTCCTCGTCGCCGGCCTCCTCATCTTCCTTCTTTTCTCGTTCTTCAAGGGAAGCGACGGCAGCACGCCCACCGCCGCGGCCGATATCGCTGTCCGCATCGACGCGCCAGCCAAGGACGAACGGATCGAAGTAGGCAAACCCAAGGACGTCCTCGTCTCCGCTACATCGAACGAGACGATCACTCGCATCCAGCTCTTCGTTAACGACCAGGCCGTGGATGAAGTGGCCATCACCGACGTGCCTGCCAACAAGCAGTACCAGGCCACCCTTCGCCTCCAACTCCCCCGCAAGAGTGAATTCACGATCTTCGTGCGAGTCACTACCTCTTCGCGCGCCACGAAGGACTCGGCGAAGATCAAAGTGGTGGGGGTGGAGGCCATCGGCGAGCGCCCAACGAGCATCAAGGGGAAGGTCGTCGCACCAACCGTCGCTCGCACTTCGCCGAGGGACGATGCAGAAGAAGTTCGCCGTCTCAACACCGGCGAAGAGGTCAACATCGTCGGGAAGACCCGTGACAACGAGTGGTTGCTCGTCGACATCGGCGCCGGCGAACCCCGATGGGTGAAGCGCAACGCCATCCAGGAGCAAGATTCCCTGGCCCTCGTCCAAGTCCGCGAGCCTACGCCCACTCCGGGGCCGACCGCCACGAACACGGCGGTGCCGTCTCCTTCGCCGAGCCCCTCGTCAACAGCCAATCCGAACGCGCCCGACCTCGCCCCGACGAACGCCGTCCTCATCGACGGCGGGACGCGTCTTCGCGTGACGATCGCGAACCTGGCAAGTGCCGGCTACAGCGGCCCCCTTGTGGTGGCTGTTAGCGGCGTCCCGGCAGATCCAGCAAAGCAGGTCTTCAGCGTCGCCATTCCCGCGAACGGAAGCACAACGGTCGACTTCAGCCTGAACCCTGCGGTCACCAACCAAGCCACCGTCCAGGTCCGTGTTGATCCGGATAACGCCATCAAAGAGGCGAACCACGACAACAACAACGCCACCTTCGTCCTAACCCCTCCCGCCGAGTCCCCGAACCTCGCGATCACGGACGCGGCGGTCGATGGCCAGTCTATAAAAGTGACCATTCGCAATACCGGCGGAGAGCTCAAGGCGACCGAAGTCACCATCCGCATAACAGTAGGCAGCGGGGCGCTCGAACAGAAGCAGACACTTGCCCTTGCCAAGGGCCAGTCAGCGACGATCTCGCTGGCGAAGCTTGGCACTGGCCAGGCCACCGTCCAGCTGTTCTTCGGCACGCAGGCAGCCAGTCCCCCGTTCTCCTTCACTATCACCTGACCCTGGGCAGCTCCGTTCAGATTGCGCCGCTTGCCGGCCTCTCCAGCTCGAAAACAGGTAGGATCGGCTTGTATGGACGCCGTCGAAGAGATCAAGTCCCGCCTCGACCCCGTCGAGTACATCGGCCGCCACACAGCGCTGCAAAAGGCGGGTCGCAACTTCCGCGGGCTCTGTCCCTTCCACACCGAGAAGACCCCCTCCTTCTACGTGTTCCCCGACCGCGGTAGTTGGCGCTGCTTCGGAAGCTGTGGCGAAGGCGGCGACATCTTCTCCTTCGTCCAGAAGCGCGAGAACCTCGACTTCCGCTCTGCTCTCCGCCAGCTCGCCGCTGAAGCTGGCGTCCAGCTGTCGGCAGAGTCCGCACAGCGGCGCAGCCGGGTCGAACGCCTCGCCGCCGTAACCTCGGCAGCGGTCGACTTCTATCAGCGCTGCCTGCGCGAGCCCGGTGGGTCGCCCGCGCTCGACTACCTGGTTGCCCAGCGCGGACTCAGGCAGGAGACGATCGAAGACTTCCGCCTCGGTTGGGCGCCCGATGAATGGCGCCTCCTTCGCGACTACCTGGCCGGGCGGGGCTACGACGAGCGCGAGGCGGTCGCGGCAGGGTTGCTGGTCGAGAACGAGAGCGGCGGCCAGCCTTACGACCGCTTCCGTGGACGCGTTGTCATCCCAATCGCAGATGAGCGCGGCCAATTCATCGGGATGGGCGGTCGCGGCCTCCACGCCGAGGAACCCAAGTACCTCAATTCGCCCCAATCCGAACTGTTCGACAAGGGTCGCACCCTCTTCGCACTCAACCTTGCCGCGCCTGCGATCAAGGAATCCGGGACCGTGGTAGTGGTCGAGGGCTATATGGACGTCATCGGTCCCTGGCAGGCCGGCTTCCGCAACGTCGTCGCCACGATGGGTACCTCGCTCACTGAGCAGCATGCTGCCATCCTTCGTCGCTACGCCCGGCGGGTCGTGCTCGCCATGGACCCGGACGCCGCCGGGCTCGCCGCCGCAGAGCGCGCAGGAGAGCTCTTCATCGGCCTTGACTCTCCTGAGAACATGGCTCGGTCCGCCCGCACCGCCGACGCTATCGTCTCGGGGAACGAGCTGGAGCTAAACGTGGCGCCGCTTCCGGCCGGCAAAGACCCCGACGACGTCGCCCGTGCCGACCCGGATGGCTGGGCGCGTGCCATCGACGGCGCGATCCCGTTCGCAGAATTCCTGTTGCGGCGGCTCATGGGCCCCGAACACCCTCGCTCGCCGGCTGACGCACGCCGGATCGTGGACCGCCTCAAGCCCGTCCTGCTTGCCGTGCGGGATCCCGTCGAGCGGGGCATTTACGTGCAGCGCGTGGCCCGCCACCTCGATGTTACCGAGGCTGCAATCCTCGAACGCATACGCCCTTCGTACGCCTACGGCCGTCCACGCCCGGCCGGCCCGGCTGCCGCTTCGAGCGCAGACGCCTCGCCCGAAGAGACGCTGCTTGCCCTCTTGATCCGATACCCCCACGTACGCCCTGAGATGCGCACCCTCCCCGTGACGCTCTTCAACAACGCCGTCGACCGCGAAGTCTTCGAGCGCTGGCTCCGGGCAGAGGATTTCCTCGCTCTCCCGGCGGACGACCCCGTGGCCGCGCATGCGGGCAAGCTCGCAACGCGCCGTTTCGCCCCGCTTAGCCACGACGATGCCCTGCGCGCTATCCAGCGCAAGATCCGGGCAATCATCAGAGAGCGAGCGATCCTCCACCAGGCAGCCGTCACCGAAGAGGTCGCGGAAGCGGAGCGGACCTACGGCGCCAACGAGGTCGAACGCGTTGCCTCGCAGGCCTGGCTCGCGGCCATGCCGACCGACCACATCGCTGCCCTCGCGGAGACGGTGATCGAGCAAATGGAGCTCGGCCTCAGCATCCACCGCCGCGAGGACCCGGCGCTCAGCTAAAGAGGGGATTCGGTCGCCCCCGCCTCAAGGGACTGGTCAGGCCGCCTTGGGACCGAACGGCCACAGACGTTGCCTGATCCCGGGGGTAGTCTTCTTCTCTCGCTGTTCGGGCCCGGCCCACCCCCGGCCGCAGCGCAGGCAGTAAGCGTAGACGTTCAGATTCTGATAGCCACACCAGGGACATTCGTGCATCGGATTTAGTCCTCCTTGCCGTCAGCGAACCGCGGCGCTACGGGTCATCGAAATCGTCTCGCACCCAGGATCGGCCACTCGTCAACGACGCGTCCCTGCTGCGTTATGTAGTAGACGTCGTGCAGGTTGAGCGTCGTGTCGCCGTGACTCGGGATGAGTTCGATCTTCGCGCCCTGCCGCAGATCCGGGAGACCCTCGCCCGTTAGGTGGGCGTGCTCCTCTGAAAGCCGGGCCGCCTTGAGCCTGCCGTCGCGAGACAGGGGCGCGCCGAATTCGTTCGTCATCGACTTCAGCCCGGCGTCGCAAACCGCGTACCCTTCGTGCACGGAGATGACGGTCGTCAGCAGCGTCAGCGCGCAATCGAACTTCCCCGGCATCACGGTCTGGTATCGACCGTCCATGAACACGTACGAACCGGCCTGGATCTCCGTGATCCCTTGCCAGTTCGCTGCCAGCTCGTAGGTCCCGGTCCCCCCGACCGACACAATCTCCGGCGGATAGCCGGCTTCCGCGAGGGCTTCCGCGTGTCGAACGACGGTGCCAAGCGCTGCGGATCCTTTGTCCGTCCGCTCGGCGGCGTCGGGGAGCAGGACCGCGTGACCTTCGTAGCCCATCATCCCCCGGTAGGTAATGCCCGATTCCTCGAGCATGCGCGCGAGCGCCACCGTTTCCGCCGTCTCCGCAGTCCCACAGCGGTGCATGCCGCTATCGACCTCAATGATCGCGGCCGGCGTCTGCCCCGACCGGGCCGCTCCCTCCGCAAGCTCACGGACGTTGAATTCGGTCTCGACAGCTACCGTGATGTCGGCCCCCCGGGCCAGCATCGCCATCAGCCGATCGATCTTGATCCGGCCGACTACCTGGTTGGCCATCAGGATCGGGCCGAGGCCGGCGTCGACAAGCACCTCGGCCTCGCCGAGCTTGGCCACGGTTATCCCCACCGCACCCGCGGCCAGCTGCCGCCGCGCGACCTCGGGCGTCTTCGGGGTCTTGAAGTGCGGGCGGATCTTCGCCTGCTTCCCTTCGAGGAACGCGGCCATGCGGGCGATGTTCGATTCGACGACATCGAGGTCGAGCAGCAAGCAAGGGGTGTCTAAGTCTTCGATGTCCATGGCGGGCTATTTAGCCACAGATCGCCGCCGCCCGCACTCTGGGGGTCGTCAAGCTTCCGCGAGGGCGAATTTCGCCCGCTTCGTGGCGCGATTACGAAGCGTGGGGTCGAGTTCCATCTTGCGAATCCGAAGCGACTTGGGGGTCACCTCTACCATCTCGTCGTTGCCGATCAGCGACAAAGACCGTTCGAGGCTCGGTGGCGACGGAGGAGTGAGCCGGACGGCGATGTCGCTCGTCGAACTGCGGATGTTCGTAAGCTGCTTGGCCTTGCAGACGTTCACGTCGAGGTCGTTGTCGCGGCTGTGCAGCCCCACCACCATTCCGCAATAGACTTCGACACCCGGCTCGATGAACAGCATCCCCCGCTCCTGGGCGTTCGCGATGCCGAAACTGAGAGTGGTGCCCGTCTCCGAGGCCACGAGCGCTCCATTCCGCGCCCGTTGGATCTCCCCGGCGAAGGCGCGGTACCCAAGGTACTCGGTGTTCATGATCCCTTCGCCGCCCGTGCCGCTGATGAACGTGTCGCGAAACCCAATGAGACCGCGCGTCGGCACTTCGAAGTCGATCCGCACGTTGCCGCCGTGGTCGCTGTGCATGCCGGTCATCTGCGCCTTACGCCCGGAAAGCGTCTCGATCAGGAACCCGGTGGATGACTCTGGCGCTTCGACGTAGAGCTTCTCGTACGGCTCTTCCAGCCCCCGCGGCCCATCGTGGAGGATGACTTCCGGCCGGTTCACCGCGAATTCGTAACCTTCCCGGCGCATCGTCTCCACCAGGATTGCCAGGTGCAGCTCGCCGCGCCCGCTGACGACGAACGCGTCAGCGGTTTCGCCATCTTCGACCCGCAGCGCGACGTTTGTTTCGACTTCGCGGAAGAGGCGCTCCCGGAGCTGCCGGCTGGTCACGAACTGCCCCTCGCGGCCAGCGAAGGGAGAGTCGTTCACCCGGAACGTCATCTTCATCGCGGGTTCTTCGATCGCGATCACGGGCAGCGGCTCGGTCACGTCCGGGTGGGCGAGTGTCTCACCGATCAGCACGTCGGCGATCCCGGTGATCGCGACGATGTCCCCGGCCCGGGCCTCTTCGAGCTCCTTTCGGCCAAGCCCCTGGAAGCCGAACAGCTGGGCCACCCGGTGCTGTGTGGTCAGCCCGACGTGGTTGAAGCGCAGGATCACGTCGCCCGGGTGCACCGCACCGTCGGTGATCCTTCCAACAGCAGTCCGGCCGCGGTAGCTGTCGTAGGTAAGCGTCGTGACCAGCATCCGGAACGGGGCCTCCGGGTCGCCGAGCGGCGCGGGGGTGTGCTCGATGATGGCTTCGAAGAGAGGCTCCATGTTGCCCGAGATGGCCTCCGGGCCAGGAGAGGCGTAGCCGTCGCGTGCGTTCGCGTAGAGGATCGGAAATTCCAGCTGGTGATCCTCGGTGGCAAGATCGAGGAAGAGGTCCTGCGTCTCTCGCACCACATCTGTGATCCGGGCGTTCGGCCGGTCGATCTTGTTCACCACGACGATCGCGTGGAGGCCGAGCTCCAGCGCCTTCCGGAGCACGAACCGCGTTTGCGGCATGGGCCCTTCCACCGCATCGATCAGAAGCAGGCAGCCGTCGGCCATGTTTAACACCCGCTCCACTTCGCCGCCGAAATCGGCGTGGCCCGGTGTGTCGATGATGTTGATGCGGACGCCGCGGAACTCGATCGCGGCGTTCTTGGCCATGATCGTGATCCCCTTCTCGCGCTCGAGGGGGTTCGAATCCAGGATCAACGTCCCAACCTGCTCATTCTCCCGGAACACGTGAGATTGCTTGAGAAGGGCGTCAACAAGCGTGGTCTTGCCGTGGTCGACATGGGCGATGATCGCGAGGTTGCGCACGTCGGCGCGACGGGTCTGCATACATTCAATCATGCGGCACCCCCAGAGAACGCGATACGGGACGATCGATCGTCCCGCCTTTGCGCATTCGACCGGCGCGCCTGCACACTGGAGAGGTACTCGAAGAGACGGAGGACACTCATCCAATGACTATCGAACGTCCAGCCGACATCATGCCCTTCGTCATCGAATCCGATGGCCGCCGGGAACGCGCCTATGACATCTATTCCCTCCTCCTAAAGGAGCGGATCGTGTTCCTCGGTACGCCGATCGACGCCATGATCGCGAACATCGTCATCGCCCAGCTCCTCTACCTCGCCCGTGAGGACGATGAAAAGGACATCATGATGTACATCAACTGCCCCGGCGGGAGCGTCACCGCTGGCCTGGCGATCTACGACACGATGCGGCTGATTCGACCGAAAGTTTCGACTGTGTGCATTGGCCTCGCCGCCAGCATGGGCACGGTCCTTCTCACGTCCGGCGCCAAAGGCAAGCGCTTCGCCCTGCCCCACGCAACCATCCACCTCCACCAGGTAATGGGGGGCGCGCAGGGCCAGGCTCGCGACATTGAGATCCAGGCGCGCGAGACCATCCGACTCCAAAACGTCCTGCGCAACATCATCGCCGAAACCACCGGCCAGTCGATGGAGCGCATCGAGCACGATACGGATCGCGATTTCTGGCTCGACCCGGCTGGCGCGAAGGACTATGGGCTCATCGACGAAATCCTCGAACGTGGCAGCCAGGCTGCGGTTGCGCCCGTCAGCGCGAACGGTACTCACTAGGCCCGGGCGGGGCTACGCCGGGGGCGTGAGCCGGTCGAAGCCCATGTACGGCCTCAGGACTTCTGGCACGGTCACGCTGCCATCGACCTGCTGGTAGTTCTCGAGCACGGAGATGAGGGTCCGTGGGATCCCCAGGGCCGAACCGTTGAGCATGTGCGGGTGGCGCGTAGGCCCATCGGGCGAAGATCGGTAGCGGATGTTCGCCCGGCGCGCCTGAAAGTCGAGGCAGTTCGACACGGAGCTGACCTCGAGCCAATCGTCGACCCCCGGCGCCCACATCTCGACGTCGTAGCTCTTAGTCGACTTGAAGTCCAGGTCGCCGCTGCATTGCTCGACGGTGCGGTAGCGGATTCCCAATCGTTCGGGGATGGTCCTGGCACGCCCAAGGAGGAGCTGTAGCTCGTTCTCGCTCTGCTCAGGTTCGCAGTAAACGAACATCTCGACTTTTTCGAACTGGTGCACTCGCTTGAGCCCCCGCGTGTCGCGGCCGGCGCTCATCTTCTCCCGCCGGAAGCAGGGTGTGTGTGCCACCAGGCGCTTGGGCAATGACCCCGCAGGCAAGATCTCGCCGCGGTAGAGATTGGCAAACGGCGCTTCCGCCGTTGGGATAAAGAGGTAGTCTTCTTCGGCGTCGCGGTAGAGGTTCTCGCGGAACTTCGGCAGGTGCCCCGAAGCGTAGAACGACTCTTCGGTCATCATGTAAGGGAGATAACACTCTTCGAACCCCCCCTCCCGGGCATGAAGGTCCAGCATCCACTGGATCAGCGCCCGATGGAGGTGGGCAACTCCACCGCGCAGGACGAAGAACCGGCTTCCCGACATTCGAACGCCGCGGTCGAAGTCGATGCCCGCCAACCGCTCGCCGATTTCCCAGTGCGGCCGCGGCTGGAATTCGAAGACCGGCGCGTCGCCGAACGGTTCACTCTTGACGTTCAAGTCTTCGTCAGCTCCATGCGGCACCGTCGGGTCCACGATGTTGGGCACTTCGTAGAGGTGCTCTTTGAGCTCGACTTCGACCGTCTTCAGGCGTACGTCGAAGGCGCTGATCCTGTCGCCGACGCTCCGCATCAGGGCGATCCGCTCCTCGCGGTCGGCCGCCTCTTTCGCGGCCGCTATCTCCTTGTTCGCGAGGTTCCGTTCAGCCCGGAGCTTCTCCACTTCCTGGAGGAGCTGCCGGCGCTCTTCGTCGAGTTGCAGGATCCGATCGATGGGCGCAGTGGTGTTGCGCAGCAGCACGTCGCGCTTCACGCGTTCCACGTTTTCCCGGATGAACTGCAGGCTAAGCATGTTCTCTCTCCAGCGCCGCGATGGCGCGGATGCCCAACAATCGGACGTCTTCGGCGATGGCCACGAGGGTACCATCGGGCGCGGGGAGGGAAAACGCGGCTGCGAGCTCTGCCGCGCCGACCCAGCGATGGATTCCTTGGGGCATCGGCGACTCGAAGTCGACCGGTGCAGCAGGCCGCGTGAAGTAAACAAAATCGATGTGCTGGTGGAACGGCTCTCCCGGCACATCGATGTCGAACACGCCCATCACCGCCGGTGGCGGAAGGATCCGCGGCCGGACCACCGAGATCAGATCGGGCGGAGGGATGACTGCCACCTCGAGCCCCGTTTCCTCACGCGCTTCGCGCAAGGCAGTCTCGATGGGGTCTTCGTTCGGCTCGCAGTGCCCGCCCGGGGGCAGCCACATCCGCAACTTCGAGTGCCACAGCAGCAAGGCCCTCCCTCGGCCAACAACGAACGCAGTGGCCGTGAAATGCCGCTCAATCGGCTCCTTCCTCATTCCTTCGCGCTCTTGAGCTGTGGGAAAAGGATGACCTCCCGGATGGTCGATTTCTCGGTGAGCACCATAAGCAAACGGTCGATCCCCATGCCGAAGCCACCCGTCGGTGGCATTCCATGTTCGATTGCGAAGAGGAAGTCCTCGTCCGCGAGCTCGACCTCTTCGTCCCCTGCGCCGCGCAAGCGGAGCTGTTCTTCCAGGCGCAGGCGCTGGTCCACCGGGTCGTTCAACTCCGTGTAGGCATTCCCCGCCTCGAAGCCGCCGATGAACACCTCGAACCGCTCGACGAGCTTCGGATTGCCCGGCTTTCGTTTCGCCAGCGGGGAGAGTTCGACAGGGTAGTCAAGGAGAAAAGTCGGTTGGATAAGGTTGGGCTCGACGTAGTGGGTCATCGCCTCGTCCACGAGCTTGCCCCAGCCGAGGTTCGGCGGCAGTTCAAGCTGCCGCCTCTCGAGCTCGGCACGCAGTGCGTCGGCCCCGGGGAAAGCGTCCAGGTCCAGGCCGCCGTACTCCCGGAGCGCATCGTGCATGGTCACGCGCCGCCAGGGCGGCTGCAGGTCGATTTCGTGCTCACGAAAGGTGAAACTGCTCCGGCCAAGCGCTTCCGTGCACACCGCACTAACCATCTCCTCGACCGTGCGGGCGATGTCGTTGTAATCCGCGTAGGCCTGGTACATCTCGAGCATCGTGAACTCAGGGTTGTACTTGGCGCCGAGCCCCTCATTGCGGAAGATGCGACCGACCTCGTAGACACGCTCGAAGCCACCCACAAGCAGTCGCTTGAGGTGAAGTTCGAGGCTGATCCGCAGAAAGCGTTCTTCCTCTAAGGCGTTGTAGTACGTCTTGAAGGGCCGTGCCGACGCGCCGCCCGCAGCCTCCTGCAGCACGGGCGTCTCCACCTCCATGAACCCTCGATCATCGAGAAAACGCCGGATGGCTGAGACTACCTTGCTCCTGATGGTGAACGTACGCCGGGTCTCTTCGTTCGCCATCAGGTCGAGGTAGCGCCGCCGATGTCGCGCTTCCACATCCGCGAGCCCATGAAACTTCTCGGGAGGTGCGTGCAGGGCCTTGGCCAGCATCGTCCAACCGGTCGCGCCGACAGTCGGTTGGCCGGTGCGCGTGCGCATTGGCTGTCCGTGCACGCCGATGAAGTCACCGAGGTCCACCAGCTTCAGCGCGTCGTAGGCCGCATCGCCCACCTGATTTTGGCGCAGCAAAACCTGGAGCCGGCCGCTTCCATCCAGGAGATCGATGAACGTCGCCTTGCCCATGTCGCGGCGAGCCACGACGCGGCCGGCCACGTCGACCTCTCCGCCCGGCGGATCACCGTCCGTCGCGTCCCAGGCTTCGACGAGCGCGATCACCTCCGCCGCGGTGTGCGTGCGACTCGCCCGAGGAGGATAGGGGTCGACGCCCAGCGCACGAAGCTGATCCAGCTTCGCCATGCGCTGTGCCATGAGTTCGTCCACGAAGCGCCCTCCAGGGGCAAATGATAAAGCCGCCCGGGGGCGGCCGCGTGTCTCACCGGCAAATGCGGTCGGCCTAGTCGATCTTCAACACCTTGACCTTGATAAGGCCCCTTGGCACGTTGACGTCGATGCTCTCGCCAACGGTGCGGCCCAGGAGCGCCGCGCCAACGGGGGACTCGTTCGAGATCTTGCCGTTCGCCGGGTCGGCCTCCGGGGCGCCGACTATCTGGTAGTTACGCGACTTCCCGTCCTGCTCGACCTGGACGCGCGCCCCGAGCGTGACCCTCCCAGAACGATGAGCGCCGCTCTCATCGATGATCGTGGCGCGCCGCAAAATGTCCTCTACTTCGAGGATTCGGCCCTCCACCATGCCCTGCTCTTGTTTGGCGTCCTCGTATTCCGCGTCATTCTGGCTGGTACCCAGCTCCTGCGCGTTGTGTATGCGCTCGGCTATCACCCGGCGCTGCCCGCGAAGTTCTTCAAGCTCGTCCGCGAGCTTTGCTTTTCCTTCACGTGTCAGCGGTACTTGCTTGTCCGTCATGGCGTACTCTTTGGGGGTCGAAAAGCCAAAAAAACGACCGGGGGTCCGGAACCCCTCAGTCGTGCTCAGTATACCCCAAACAAGGTCGCTCGCAATCAGGATGACAATGTGCCGGACGATCTAACCCCGGGCCCGGCCTCATTCGAGCCCCAGCGCCGCGCCACCGAGGGCCTGGAGTGGGCGCCACGCCCGGGCGAAGCGGTCCCGTTGCCCGCCGTGCTCTCCGAAGTTCCTTCCCCTTCCGGGCCCCCGAAGAGTCGTTGGCCGATCTTTCTCATCGGCCTGGTGGCTGGGCTAGCTGGAGGCGCGATGTCCGCCGTCGCGGTTGTAGCCGTCATGGACCGCGACAGCGGCGGTTCAGCGACAGTTTCGACACAATCCGGTCTACCGATCAGCGTGTCGGTCCAGCAGACGAGCGCTGTGTCCGACGCTGCGGCTCGAGGGCGCGCGAGCGTCGTCAGGATTTCCAGTTCGCGCCGCACCGCTACCACTGTCGAGCAGGACGTTGGCAGCGGGGTCGTCCTCGACAATGAAGGACACATCCTGACCAACGCCCACGTCGTCCTCAGCACCGACAACCTGAAGGTGACTCTCGCCGATGGCACGGAACGGTCCGCGATCCTCGTTGGCACTGACTTCCCTTTCACCGACGTCGCCGTCATCCAGATAGGACCCGGCAAGCTCACCCCCGTGGAGATCGGCGACTCAACGGCCCTCAGCCTCGGCGAGACCCTGGTCGCGATCGGAAATCCACTGGCTGAGTTCGATGGCTCCGTCAGCGTGGGCGTGGTGAGCGGCCTGAACCGGCGGCGCACGTTTGACGGTGTCCGCCAGGACGATCTCATCCAGACGGACGCGGCCATCAACAGCGGCAACAGCGGCGGGGCGCTGCTCAACCTCCGGGGGCAGTTCGTCGGAATGCCGACCGCCATCCTCCGCCAGGGCCGTGGCTCACAGGCCGTCGAAGGCATTGCATTTGCCCTGCCCGCCAGCCGCCTGATTCCAATAGCACGCAAGATCAT